>DAHVDE010000105.1 GCA_027313705.1 Actinomycetota bacterium
TAGTGATCTGGCGCGGCGGCGCGAAGCAGCCGGGCTAGCCCGGCGCAGCGGCGGCTTGAGCGAGTTCCTGAGAGTCCGAGTTGACCGCACGTCGCACAGTGGTCCCAAGATTTGCTATCGTGATCCGGCTGGGACGGCCACAGTTCGGCCAGCGAAGTCCGGGTGGCGGAATAGGCAGACGCGCTAGCTTGAGGTGCTAGTGCCCGTTAAGGGCATGGGGGTTCAAGTCCCCCCTCGGACACCGACCCTTTGCACATATTGTGTCCCGGTTTGGCCGTCGCTTCAACGAGACGGCGCTGCGGACGGTAGATCAGGCTCACGCCAAGCTGGGCGTAGGCGTCGGCCTTGTCTTCGGGGTCTGCGTGGGTGAGGACCTGTACCAGGTCTCCGAGCGCGGTAACCATAGCGTTGATCTCCTCTGCGGTCATGGTGCGGCGGCCGGTGGCGGTGCGGATCTGGGCTTGGGCTGCTACTCGCTTGGCCTGTACCTCCGCGATCCACGGGCCGACGACTTCCGGGTCTCCCCCGGCATCGAGAGTGGCCCGGTACTGAGATAGCTGCCGGTCGAAGCCGGCGATCTTGGCCCGGGTAGCTTCGGTGATCGCGGTTATGGCGGGGTCGTCGCCGCTCTGGGCGGCCATCTGGGCCAGGGTGGCGCGCACGGCGGCCGGCTCGAAGCTCTCGGCTAGCCAGTCGTCTAGCTGGCAGGTCAGCTCGGCTTCGCGCAGGTACACGGTCTTGGGGTGGGATACGTCGTTGGCTAGGGCGTACTCGGCCGGGTAGCGGCAGCGGTAGTACGCCTCGCCGTTGTTCCAGTTGCCGGTCATGCGGCGGTCGCACAGGCCGCACAGCAGGATGCCGCGCAGCGTGTAGGACCGGGCCCGGGCGTGCTGCTTGTGCGGAGTGCGGCTGCCGCGCCCGGCGAGGATGGCCTGTGCCTGGTCGAAGGTCTCCTTGCTGATGATCGGCGGGTGGACAATCTTGTCTGAGAAGATCCACTGATCGGCGGGGTTCCAGCGCATCTTGGCGGTGTTGCCGAGGGCGACGTTCTCGACGTCGAGGAGCACCTCGTCGGTGCGCTGGCGGTTCCAGACCTGATAGCCGGTGTAGCGCGGGTTGGTGAGGATCGCGCGTACGGCGCCCTTGGACCAGGCGACCCCGCTGCGGTGCTTGTTGCGGTCCGGGTCGTGGGCGGACGGGCAGGGTATCCCGGCGCGGGTCAGTCGCTCGGCGATGGCGTAGATGCCCAGGTCGTCGTTGATGAACCAGGCGAACATGGATCTGACCACTTCGCCGGTCTCGGGGTCGATCTCCAGCCGGGACAGGCGCTTTCCGTCGGCGGCCTTGGCCGGGTTGGGGTGCGGGCCGGCGTCAGCGAGCAGGTATCCGTAGGGCGGGCGGCCGCCCAGGAACCTTCCTTCGATCTGGGCGAGGGCGGCCATCGTGGTCCGGACCCTGATCTTGATCCGGTTCCGCTCGCCTTTGCTGATGCCGGCGAACATGGACATGATCAGTTCATGGGCCTCGTTGGCCGGATCGATCGGGCCGCCGACTTCGGGCACCCAGAGCGGCATCGAGTAGTGCTCGAATACCGGGAACGTGTTGCCGAACTGGTTGCCGTAGAACGCGCGCTGCGGCTCACCCACGACTACCGCGTCGAAGTCGCGGTCCGGGCTGGCCAATGCGGCGAGCAGGAGATTCGCCTCGGGCCTGCGCTGCGGCGGGATCGACCGGGACTTGTCTACATCGAAATACTCGGCGACGATCACGCCGCCGCGCGGTTCGATAAGTGCCTTGGCCCGCCTGATTTGCCAGGCTCGGGATGCCTCGGGGTCCTGCCGGTCCTCTGTCGAGCACCGGCCCCAGAACGCGAATGGGATCATGTGGCGGCTCCTTTCTCGTTGCCGTCTTCGAGGAGCCGGGCGTGAGCTTTGACCACGATGCGCAGCAGCACGCGCGCGGCTCCTGGGGTGAGCGGTGGCGGTCCCGGTGGCCGGATCAGGCGGATACCGTCGGCATCTGGCTTGCGCCGACGGGTCCGGGCCGGTCCCGCTGCGGGCCTGTCACGGTACGCTGCGGGGCGCGATTTGGGAGGGTGTGAGCAGGGCCTATTTGGCTTGGCGGTACCGGGAGGACGAGCCGCGCCTTTGGCCGGCCGATTCTGGGCACGGCTTGCCGGTGCCCTTGCTGGATCGGTCATCGGCTGTCCCCGTGGCCGGGGGTGGCGGCCTGACGCAGCCGCTCGGCGGCGATGGCGGCGAACTTCGGGCTGAGTTCGATTCCGGTGAACTGGCGGCTTAGGGCGAGCGCGGCCAGGCCGGTCGTGCCGGTGCCGCAGAACGGGTCGAGGACCATGCCGTCCGGTTTGCAGCCGGCCTTGATGCACCGGGTCGGAAGGTCGATGGGGAACGCGGCGAAGTGCGGGCCGCGGTAAGGGCGGGTCGGGATCGCCCAGACGTCGCCTGGGTTGCGCCCGTTCGGGTGCGCCCTGTTGTTGCGGTCGGTGCCGTATCGGCGCGCGCCGATAACCTGGGACGTGTGGGGACCGTACTTGTGTCGCCTGCCGCCGGGCGGCCGGTTGCCGCCCGGGTGCCTGGCGGCTGCCGGGGAGCCTGGCGGGCGCACGGTGGCATTGTCGCAGGCCGGGGTGCGGCGTCTCCGGTCGGCGCTGGCCTTGGTAGCGGCCGAGTGCGGCACCCGGATCGGGTCGAGGTCGAACCAGTAGGACGTCTGCTTGACGAGCAGGAAGATCAGCTCGTGGCGGCAGTTGAGCCGGTCGCGGACGGACTCTGGCATCGCGTTCGGCTTGTGCCAGACGATCGCGTTGCGGATGATCCAGCCGTCCTGCTGCAGCGCGAAGGCGACGCGCCAGGGCAGGCCGAGGAGGTTCTTGGTCGGCATGGTGCGTGCCCTGCGGCCTACCAGGCTCGCGCCGACGTAGCCGTGGAGTCCCGAGGCGGTTCCGTTGCCGGCCGAGTAGGAGTCGCCCAGGTTGAGCCAGCAGGTGCCGTCGTCGGCCAGGACCCTGCGCGCTTCGCTGAAGACGGAGCGCAGCGTTTCGACGTAGCCGGTGATGTCTGGTTCTAGGCCGTACTGGCCGGTCACGCCGTAGTCGCGCTTGGACCAGTAGGGCGGGCTGGTGACGATGCAGTCGGCCGAGCCCGCTGGCATCGCGGCCATTACCTCGCGTGCGTCGCCGACGTGCAGCATGATGTTCGGATCGATCAGGTAGTTCGTGGCGATCACCTTCCTATCTCCGTTACGGCTCGGGGATTCTTTTGCTTGTCTCGCGTTGCTCGTCTCAGCCCAGGACGTGCAGACACGCGCGCGAGGTGAGACGAGACGATCCGTGAGACGACTGACCGGCTAGCCGGCATCTGGCCGGCCGGGGTTGATAACTCGGGCGCGCCAGCGGCCCCGGCGCGGCTGATCGACGTCACCTTGCCGGGCGAGCCAGGCAAGGTGCCGGTAGAGGGTCGGCCGGCTCATGCCGGTGGCGTTGAGCAGGTCAGCGACCGTTGATCCTTCCGGCGATGCGTCGGCGAGAACCTGCCACAGGGCGTCGGCGGGATCCTCAGCATCGGGTGTTGGTGCCGCCCAGGTTGGTTGTGCCGCCTGGTGCCGCCCGGGACCAGCCCGGTACGCCCCTTCCGGGGCGGGTCTGGGGTTGGCCTGCCTTGTCTCGATGGCGCGCCGCGATACCTGGTCGAGGTCCGGCCTGCTCTCGGCGCTGGTGGTCACCGTTTCTTGGACCGCCTCATCAGTGAGGAGGTAGGCGCGGGCGCGGCGCGGGCTGGCGTGCTCGGGGGCGGAGACCAGGAACTTCCCCGGCGCGTTGAGCGAGTGCGCGTTCCAGTGGGCTGCGAGCATTCCCTGGCCGAGGATCAGGTCGACGTCCCGGCGCTCCCGGACCCGGAAGCAGATCCGCACGTCCATCTGCGACCGCAGCGCCCCGCGGCCCATCGCCTGCTGTGTCGGCCGCTGCGTGGCCGCGATCAGGTTGACCGCGACCGCTCGTCCCCGGCGGGCGATCGAGTCGGCGTCGGGGACGGCCGCTGCCGCGTTCTCGGCCAGTTCGGCGTACTCGTCAACGATGATCACGAGCGCTGGCTCGTCCGGGGTCGGCTCCCAGGTCCGCAGGCCGCGTTCGGCGAGTTGATCGGCTCGCGCCTCCAGCACGGCTACCGCGTCGGCCAGCAGGACGCGGGCTTCGGCCGGGGTGACCGCAAGCCGGGCCAGGCATGGCGCCCACGGGCCGAGTTCCATGCCGCGCTTGAGGTCGATGGCCCAGATCACGACGTCGCGGCAGGCGGCGAGGTTGCCCATGATCACGTTGAGGCCGCCGCTCTTGCCCGAGCCGGAAACGCCGCCGAGCAGAACGTGACGCCTGAGGAACAGCACTTTAGCAGGGGCGGCGTCCTCGAACGGGCCGAGGTCGAATGGCTCGGTGATCGACTGGACGGCCGGGCCGGGCCAGGTGACCGCGTCGGCGTGCGGGTCGGAGTTGAGTACCCGAAGCTCGAACCTGTTCGCCAGGTCATCGGGCGTCGGGTAGACGCGCACCGCGCCGCGATGCGTGCCGAGGGCAGACTCGATCGCCGGGAGTTGCGATGCGACGTCGTCGATCGTCTGCCCGCGCGCCAGGCCGAACCGGGCGCGCCAGCCCCAGACGTCGACCACGGCAGACATGACCCTCGACCCGCTCAGCCCGACGGTGCCGGCGATCTCAGGCCAGGCCGCGAGCTGGCGATCGACCCGGACCTTGGCGCGGCGCCTGCGATGCGCCCACCACGGAATCCCGAGCACGAAGCTGGACGCCACCAGTACGAACGGCAGCGGCTTGAACTCGGGTCCGAGGTAGGTCGCCGCAGCGAGCCAGCCTCCGCCGATGACCGAGACCGCTGCCGTGTACCAGCGCTCCAGCCCGGTCGCCATGCCCAGGCGTCGGCCGGCGGCTAGCGACACGGCCGCTCCGGTCATGGCCAGGATGACGATCAGCGGCCACCACCCCGAGTACCAGTGGTTCAGAAGCCACCCGGCCAGCCAGAGGGCCAGTGCGGAAGTGATCGGGACGAGTTCAGACCGGTAGCGCCAGAACCAGCGCCCGACCACGACTGCCGCGACCTCCGGCAACGGATCACCGGGGTTGACGAACGTCATCGGCTCAAGACCAGCTCGCCGGAGCTTGCGGGCGTGCCGACGGAGCCGCTGCTTCGATGGCGGCCCGCTCATATGGCCCGTCCCGAGCGATCAGCCGGAAGGTAACCTTGCGCGGCCAGTTCATCGCGCACGTAGTAAAGAGGGTCGACCTCACCCTCGTCAGCAGCCGCCACCGACGCCCGAGCGGCCGCGGCCAGATTGTGGCATCGACTCTGAACTACGGCGTTCCTGGCCTGGTGACGCTCGATCTCGGCACTGGCGGCCGGCAGACAGCGTAGAGCGAAGTCCACGGCCCGGCCCGCACGGCTGCGCAGCCACGCCCGGCAGATCAGGTTGCGGCGCAGAGCCGCAGCAGCCGCCGAGTGCCTGCAGCGGATCTCGGCAGCCGAGATCCGCTGCAAGTCCGCGCATAGCCCAGTGGGGCTAGACGTCGCCCGGTCCTGGCTTCGGTTCATGGCGTTCACCGGCGCCCCGTGATGGCGGAGATGATCGCCAGGACGATGTTGTGGACGACCGGGGCGGCCCCTGTCGCGGCAACGAAGAAGCCGAACAGGAAGCAGACCAGCGCGTGTACGAAGCGAAGGCCCGCGTACCTGTGCATGAGCCAGACGGCGACGCCCAGGAGCAGCACAAGCGAGATCGAAACAGTCAAGCGCTCACCCCCGTCCGCTGCTGCGTGTCGTTCCGGCGGCCAATGTCGGACGGCAGTTCGACACGCAGGCCCGTCACCCGGCGAGCGAGCCAGGAACCAAGGCCGCCAGCGGTGAGGCCAAGCCCGTCGACTCGATCGTCGCGGACTATGCCAAGGCAGATGAGAGTGAAAGCGATCAGGGCAACGGCCGCGATAACGATCGCGACCCAGACAATGGCGGTGGACATCGAGATCAACTCCTGGGGGTCTGGGGGGTCTGACCGGCAACCGGGCGTACCCCGGGCCGGCTGGGCTTCGCGAACAGGGGCGCGGTCCGGACTGAGCGGGCCGGAGCGCGGCGGCGACGCCAGATGGCGCGGGCCAGGCACTTCCGGCAGCGCCAGGTGCCCGTCTCGGCCCTGGCCCCGCACCTGCAAGTCTGGGTTTCCGAGTCGAGCGCGGGGATGATCAGCTTCTGCTGCGACCGCTGATCGGGTCGGGGTGGAATCGTTGTACGCATGGTCCGAGATTGAGGCTTAAGGGCCGGACGCCAACACGGCGTAAATGGATTACTTAAAGACGTCTAAGCCCAAGGAGTCGTCCCGGCGCGTCCGCTGCCGCGAGCGCGTGACCTCGGAAAAAAGCGTTGGGACGGCTCCACCAGAAGACGTCCTTATGACGTCCCGGTCCGTCCGCGAAAGTCCGGGGATGAGCGCCTAGCGTCGAACTATGAAACAAGCAACCTGGGCGGCCGAGACCGCTCGTCAGCTCCTCGAAACGCAGCTGCCCATTCGCTGGGCGCACTCCAATTGCGTCGCCGCCCAGGCGCGCAGCCTGGCACCGATCCTCGGACCCGACGCAGACCTGATCGAGACCGCCGCCTGGCTGCACGACATCGGCTACTCACCAGATGTAACCGAGACCGGCTTCCATCCGCTCGACGGCGCCCGCTATCTGCGCGACGTCGCAGGTGCTGACGCAGCAGTATGCCGGCTCGTGGCTCACCACTCGTGCGCGAGGATTGAAGCCCGCCACCGCGGCATCGCGGAAGAACTGATGACCGAGTTCCCCAGACCGCGCCATGACCTTGAGCGCGCGCTTATCTACTGCGACATGACCGGCGGCCCGCAAGGCGCCGTGATCACGGTCGACGACCGGCTGGCCGACATCTTCCGCCGGTACGAACCAGGCAGCACTGTTGGCCTGACGATGCGCGAGGCCGCGCCCGTCCTGACCGACTCGGTACGAGTCATTCAGGCGCAACTCGCGCTGCTCAAAGGCGGGCTAGCGGTCCCCGCCCGGTGCTGATCACGCGAGATATGGCCGCTCGCGGCCTTCCAGAAAGTGACCGATGCGCAGCCGCATCGACCTGTCCATCTGGCAGGCGGAAACGCCGGCCGGGCTTATCCACCGGACTTCAAGGCTTTCACTGCTGGGCGTCGGCCGCCCGCCGATGACGCGGCCGGTCATGACGATCGAGAACTCCTGGCGGGTCTCGCCGTTGCTGGTGTACAGGATGACGTGCCGGGGATCGGTGTAGATGCCGACCAGGCCAGTTATCTCACAATCGATACCGGTCTCCTCGCGGGTCTCCCGGACCCCGGCCTGCACCACCGATTCCCCAAGGTCGATCGCGCCGCCAGGCAGCGCCCAGTTGTCATTGTCCGATCGTCTGATCAGCAGAATCTCGCCATCGTCATTGGTCACCACAACGTTGACCGACGGAACCATGCTGTTGACGGCGGGCGCGTCAGGATCGTCGTAGTAGTCGATCCGACCGGCCATAAGTCAGCCGCCAGCCGGCGGAGTGGCCGACTCCCAGACCCGCTCGAAGCTCTCCAGGTAAGTCGCCGCGATCTCGCCACCGGCCACCTTCCGCAGATGCCAAAGCGGAGCCTGGGCGGCCGGCAACCCGTAGACGTGGGTGTTGACGAGCAACTGGTTATCAGCGCGGTAGATCGAGTTGTACAGGACGGTCTTATGAAGACGCATCTCAACTCCCTCGATCGACAGCACCGTCCGGTACAGGGCGATGGCGTTACGGATCTTGAAGCCGATCGCCGCATCGCCAATGCCCTCGTCAGAGCTGCGCTCGGTGACCTCCGGACTATCGGGGTCGCCGAACAAGACCCTGACCCGGACGCCAGCGCGGGCCTTGTCGGCCAGCAGCTTCTGCAGCCCGGAATCCTCAGCCAGGAAGAGGCCCGCGTAGACCAAGATGCCGATCTCGCGCTCAGCAGAGTCGAAGAGCCGGGTCCAGACATCGCGCGCCATGTCCGACCGGCGCGGGTAGATGGCGACGATCTCGCTCTCCGACGCCATCGTTACCTGGTCGCGGGACAGCGCGCCCGGCCACAGGTAGTCCTCTTCCACGCCGAGCTTGACAGCGATAGCGAAGCGATACCGACGGTACGGCGTCCGGCCGGCTATCCACCGCTCAACGGTCTTATGGTCAACCGAAAGGTGCTCGGCCAGGCTGGCAGGCGACACCCCGCTCTCAAGGAGTGCTGCGCGCAGCCGTTCGTTCGACATAGTCCAACCGCGTTGCGGGACGTCAAAGGACGGCTCAACCCTATCCGGGACGTCCTGATGCGGTCTAGCGAATACACGATGCTGCAGCCGACGCCGGAGCGTGCACCGTCCTCTGCGACGGGTTCGGCTGGCGACCCGGGTGCATGGCCGACTGCGCCAACAAGATCAAGCGCGGCTTGGAACGATATCCGGCTCGGATTGGCGCGGGCAAATCATCTCGAACCAGACCGTTCGACCAGTCGCGGTGTCTTCGGTACCCCAGGCCGCCGCGAGATCCTTGACGATGCCCAGGCCGCGCCCGTGCTCGTCATCGTCTTCAGGGCAGATCCGCCATGTACCTCCTTGATCGTCGACCTCGACTCGTATCCGCTCCCCGGTCTCGCGGACGCGCACTGTGATCGTGCCGCTACTTTCACGCGAGCGGCTGTGGAGCAGGGAATTGGAGAACAACTCAGACAAGCACAGCACGGCATCGTCGGCCGACACCCGATCGGCAAGAACCTCGCGGAGGTAGCGGCGCGCCTCGCTCGCCTGCTCCGGAGCGGCCGGGAACATCCGGGACTTGGTGCGCACGGTTGCCGTTGCCGCCCCCGGTGCCCGCCCTCCCAACTTGTACGCGCCATGAGCCAGTCGGCCGGTAAGGATCTTGAGCACCGGATGCCAGGTCTCGGCAGAGATCTTCACGGGCATCCGACCGACCAGTCTGAGTACGGCCAGACTGCATCACCCTCGACTGGCTCACTGACGGCGACCGGCTTGGGGGTCGTCATGTCGCCCTCTAACTCCCTTCGAATTGGTCGTCACCTCTTGTCGCGGAACGGTGACACCGACGGGAGTAGAGCCTCGCTGAGCAGCGGGGACGTGTGTACCCAAGCTTGGTACGACTAGGGACGTCCTGTGTTACGGTCGAACTGTCCGGACACCCCGAAGGGCACGAAATGAACGAGACCCTGCGGAGAGCGATCTTCAGCGCTGGACTCAGCGAGGACGACATTGCCGCCCGCCTGGGCGTAGACCCCAAGACCGTCCGGCGATGGGTGGACGGAAGACTCCCCTACCCCCGCCTCCGCTGGGACCTGGCAGCTCTCCTCGAAGTAGACGAGACCGACCTCTGGCCCGAGCTACTAGCAGCCCGAACCGCAACTGCGAAGCCTGCCGAGGTTGTGGCTGTCTACCCGCACCGGTCGTCCATCCCCCGCGACTTCTGGTACAGATTCTTCGACTCGGCATGCCAAGAGATAGCGATCCTCGCCGACAGCAGCCTCTTCATCGCCAAGGATGACGGGTTGGTTCAACTCCTGCGCTTCAAAGCCGACAGTGGCGTCAGGCTGCGGGTCGCGCTCCGTCGTCCTGACCGCCGCCAGGTTACCGAGCGAACCGAGCAGCAGGTCGATTCGGCCATGGCAGCGAAGATCCGCAAGGCCCTGGTCCTATACCGGCCACTTCAAGAATCTCCGAACGCCGAGATCCGGCTGCATGAGACAGAGTTGCATAACTCCATCTATCGCAGCGACAACGAACTGCTCGTCAACCAGCACGCCTACGGGATCACGGCCGACGACTCGCCCGTCTTGTACCTTCGCGGAGACCAGACAGCCGAGATCACAGCTAGCTACCTGTCCAGTTTCGAGCGAATCTGGACACGATCCGCCATATAGCCGCCATAACTTCCCTCAATAGCACACAGCGGCGGGTCCTGCCCGATGCTCGGACATCACATTGCCGACCACGTAACACCTGCGGCCCGCCTCCGAATTCATCTACGCTGACGCCGCTACCCTGCGATAGCCGATAGACCGAATACAACATCACCCATAGCCACCGACCGATTACTGTCGTCATGGCAGGATTTCAAGTACCACGCGACAAGTCGACTCCGCGCTCGCGAAACAGACCACTCGGGCGTGCATGCGAGATAGGCCCTCGACTAGCCCGCGAAGTCGGCGCACGCCTCACGAATGCGGGCCGCTACGTCTCCCACACTTGCATCGTCGTACTTACCCTCAACCGGCCATATCCGGCCAAAGCCGTCTAGACGCCATCGCGGAACGATATGCAAGTGCAGATGAAAGACCGTCTGTTCCGCTGTCTCTCCAGCCGACGTGATCAGATTCATGCCCTCGGGCTTCAGCGCTTGATCGATCGCTCGACCGACGCGAATCACGGCCGCAATGAGTTCGGCGCTGAGGGGAGGCTCGACCTGCCAAAGATCGGCGACGTGGGTCCGCGGAATCACCAGGGTGTGCCCTGGCGTCGCAGGGTTGAGCGGGAAGAACGCAGTCCAGTGTTTGTCCGCACAGACAACCTCTGCCGAGCGATCCTTACCCTGCGCGATGGCGCAGAACTCGCAATCCTCAACTACGACGTCTTGAGCAGGTGCCATCACTTGCCCGCCGCCTTGGCCGCCTTCTCGATCCAATCGCCCATGTTTTTGTAGCCATCGTCTTTGTTCCAGCGGTAGAAGTCGTAGCCTTTGGGAATCTCTCCGCATCGTTCCGTGGTCTCGCCACCCAGGTCCTTGATCTTGCTGATATCGATCCCTAGCAGGCCGTGTCCAAGCGCCTTGCTCTGATCGATCTCATACTTGACCCACCTGCTGCCGCAGGTCGCAGCGCCGACCAGCACGACCGTGACCGAGGTGCCCTTGAGCTGTCCGTCGATCCACGTCTTGATGGCCTGATCGCCCTGACGCTTCAGGCTCTCGAAGTCGGCGGCGTCAATGAACCCGGCGGCTTCCTTACCCTGTGTGACCCAGCTGTTCCGGACGACCATCGCCCGTGAGACATCCTTCTTGTATTTGAAGCTGAAGAACACTCGACGCGCCATCATTTACTCCCTTTGATCACGAAAATGCCGACTACATCGATAGCGATGATCGTGCCATAAAAGAACACTAGGTGGTACCGCCAACACGTCTTAAACCACTTCCGTGCAGCGTCGGTCTTGTCGATCCTCATCGAAAAGTCGATGTCAGCTTCATCCTTGGTTACAACCTCGTTGTGGAGCTTCACGAAACCGCGCTCGAGCCAGAGATAGTAGCCATCGAGGCCCCAGAACATCGCCGACGTGACAAGAGCAATGGTCAGAAGAGCCGCTTTCGTATCGACAGCCGCGAATGCGGAGAGCGCCGCCGCGATCGTTATAGCCCAGCCTTTAAAGAGGAAAGAGTTCGTCGCCATCCGACTGATGGCGGCCTGGATGAACTCAAGGTGTTTAAGCTTGGCTTCCACGATGGCCGCTGTTCTATTTAAGCAGCTTCTTCAGGTTGTCCCAGTTCCAGATGTAGGTGACCCCGGCGTCCGGGACCGCCCAGTCACGCGAGCCGTTCTTGTATCCGATGATCTGAAATCTGGTCTTCCCGAGCTTCTTGGCCATTGCAACTTCCTTCTTCACCCCGGGAGCGCTACGTGTCTTAGAGCCAAGCATGACGATGAACTTGTCGGCCCGGCTAATGGCGGCGTTTGCCTTGCGCTCCCAGTCCTTCTGCGGAGCTGCTTCCTTGAGAGAGTAATCAGAAACTTGGAAAGGGGAGTCAGGAAGCTTCGCTTGCCCGATTATGAAGTCCCTAAGGACCTTGTCGTTATCGAAGTCGAAGCTCACAAACACTTTGGTCTTTGCCATGACAATGTTCCTTGGGGGTTGTGCGATGGCACTGTGATGTCGGCCGCTAGGGGACGAGGCCGACGGCATGCTGTTGAGGTTCGTGGCTCCCGGCTTGACTGGGACTCTTTCGAAGGCGGCTACTGCCTTCGTCGATCTCCCAGCCGTCAGCAATGAGCGTCTGGGTGACGACTCGAAGATCCAGCTCGGACAGATCCCAGCGTTCCCGCATACCACGACGCAGCAGTTCAAGATATATATGGCTGGGGCTGGTCATCAGTCCGCCGTCGGCCGCAGCAGCTCGGGTCGCCTCCACCACGACATCCTGAGGAGCCGCTACGAAGGCACGATGGTCATCCCCGTTCGGCACCATTGTCATGATTAGGTCTAGAGTGGCCACGTGCTCGAAGCCGGAGGCTAGTCCCTTGACAGAGCGCTGGCCCTTGTTGAGGACGACGAGCTGGTCCGGCTCGATCACGAGGCCAGCATTCTGGATTGACCGCTGCACGAGCGACCACATGCTGCCGGTGGAGTTCCCGAAGACCATGCTGATGCGGCCACCGGGCTTTAGGATGCGGCGGCACTCGCTGAGCGCTTGAGTCAGCATCTGCTCGTAGCGGCTGGCCGAGCGCTGCTTCTTGGTCCCGCGGTCAACGACTGCTTCCTTGGTGACATCGGTGAAGCCTTCGAGCCAGGCCTCCTGGAAGAGGGCCATGTCGGCGTAAAAGAGGTTGGAGCCGAAGGGCGGGTCGGTGAAGACGTAGTCGACGCTGGCGTCTGGCAGTGGGATGGCCTCGGCGCTCGCGAGTTCGTAGGTGACATCGAGGTCGAGATGGCCCGGCCCGAAGAGGGTGTCGTCCGATCGCATTGAGCGCAGCCAGTCGTCAGAGCGGATCATGGCTTCAACCTTGCGCTCGAACAGATCGAAGACGTTCCACTCATAGAAGACGGATGCCACGTAGTAGTTCGCGTTGGCTGCGTTGAGCGGCCGGACCGGGGACCACTGGTAGCGCTTCGATGCCCTGGTCAGGACGGATGTGAAGGCGAAAAGCAGCTTAAGGCGGAGGACCGGGTCCTCCACCCGCCTGATCTGCTCATGCAGCACCGTCAGGACAGCCAGGTTGCGCGGCGCGTAGTAGGAGGCCACCGTTGTCAAGCCGGAGCGGCCGAGGGCCTGAGCCTTGTACATCTGCCGGTCGGGCGTGATCTCCACCTGCGGATACGGCAACTCGTCTAGGTCTACGGCTATCTGGGGCGGACTGGCGGGTTGCTCGCGCTGCTTGGAAGAGCAGGCACAATTGATGCAATCCACCTCAGCAACTTCGCCGATGCGGCTGTTTCGAGAGACCACGCCGGTCCCGCAGCCAGGGCACCTCATCGCCGGCTTAGACCAGCCAGCGGCCTCCATGGCGCGGTAGTAACTAACCGGGCTGGCACAACCTGAACAGGCGACCTGGAAGCTCCAGATGGTCTTAACCAGATGGGCGGTACGGCCGCAGGCCTGGCAGGTGACGCCGTAGGCGTCGGCCAGTCGCTCTCGCGTCAAACGAACGACCTCATCCGCCTGCTTGACCAACAGATCGCGGTCGACCAGGTTGACGTAGCCCTGACCGATGTGACGGCCGAGCACGCTGATGTCAAACAGCCGGGCACGGCGGCCGAGTGCCGCCGCCGCCACGCCGGTCATGCCAGAGCCCGCAAAGGGGTCAACGACCACATCACCGGGGCTTGTGTAGGCCTCGATGAACGGCATGATGGCAGGCACGGGCACCTTGGTCAGGTACCCGTGCGCCATGTAGACCGGGTCGCCGCGACCGACGACCAGTTCCTCGCGCACCCGGCCCATGTTACTCATAGTCTGTAGCCTTATTGTCGTCAGATCGCCTACGGTCCAGTCCCATCATGGCGGATCACAGGCGACCCGGTCCCGATACGGGGCGGCGTGTCTTCGGCGAGCGTATCCGGACCCTCCGACAAGATCGGGGCCTGTCCCAGGAGCGTCTAGCAGAACTGGCGGGCGTCCACCGCACGTATCTCTCCAGCCTCGAACGCGGCGAGCGCAACGTCGGCCTGGACAACATCTACGCTATCGCCCACGCACTTGGCGTCCCGCCGGCTGAACTCTTCGAGAGCGTCTGAACGGCCCGCCGAGATGGGGTTCAAAGAGGATGCTGACTTTGCGCGGTTTGTGTCCATGGGCGCGGTGGCCACTGATGCCGTCAGAACTGACCTCAAGCGGTACGGCCACGAGGCCATCGAGCTTGAACGGTACGCCATGGCGAACAAGGTCTGGCAGACCAAGGTCAAGCGCCTGAGGCTGCCGGACCTTGTCTGTGCCCGCTGCGGCCTGCGCATCGAGTCGCGCGGCAAGAGCCAGCTCGCGATCGTGCTGTCGCACTCCGACGCCGAGGGACGATCCTGGGATGGCGGCGGTATGCGCGACAGCGACCTCTACGCGTTCGTCCGCCTTGATCTATCGGACACACCGCCTCACGCCAGCCAGCCGGTCTTTTTCCGCACGTCGGATCTGCGGGCCGCCGAAAGATGGGCCAAGGAAAGCAACCGCAAGGCAATCTCCGAAGGCTCCGAACTGACCCTGACTTGGGCGTCTTGGGTGCCCGGCAAGTCGGGTGTCTTTACCAGCCCCGACGGCCAGGGACGGCTGATCTGCAAGTGGGACGACGGCAGTGGCTTCACGTACTGGCAGTGGCGAAATTGGCCGTCGCGGCAGCTCTACCTGGCGCCGGGCGACCGGATCATGGCCAACGAGACCATGGTGGCTGGCATCGTGACCCCGCCGGGAAACTTCACCTGTCCCGGTACCTGGGATCTGCGGGTTGCCCTGTCAGATCCCGATCCTGCTGAGCGCTACGCTGCCGCCAAGGTCGCCGGAATCCTGAACCGCTCAGACCTGGCCGAGGAACTCAGGCGCATTGCCCAAGGCGAGGCCGACTGGCGGCTGCGCCTGGAGGCCACGGCCAGCCTGGCCCGGCTCGACGCCTGCTGGGTCAGACCGATCATCCAGACGGCTACAGATCCGGCTAACAGCGATGAACAGCGCATCGAGGCCGTCTTCGCCCTGAGCGAAATCCCAACCGATGAAGCGGCCGGGGCGCTCGCGGAGATCGCGGCGGGGGACGGCGAGAAGCCTAAGGAACTGCGGGCGGCAGCGGTCTGGGGCCTGGCCCAAGGTGTGCATCCGCGTCCGGACCTCGCGTTGCTCTATGCCGCTGACACTGACGAGTTCGTCGCTCTGCATGCCATCGCGGGATTGCCGTCTCTCCCAGAGAGCCTGGTCCCAGGATTGCTTGACTGGCTGGAACAGGACGACACGCACGCGGCGGCTGCGGCCCAAGTGCTGTTGCGTAACGAGGCCGTTCGACCACTCCTAACCGCAGTTCAGATCGGAGGTCGGGGCCGCCTGTGGGCGCTGCGGGCTCTTGGAGATCTGTCGCCCGAGCTGGTACAAAGCGTAGGCGGCGAACTGCTGACACCTGAGATTAAGCAAGACCTTGAGCCAATTTGGATTGGACGTGAAGACTGGCTCCGAGGACCTGGCGCGGAAGGGCTGGTGGCTCTTGACGTCCAGAAGGTGCGCTTTAATCCGCTCGTACAGAGTGACATTGCATCTACCTAACAAGCATATGGTGGTTCTTTGTGCAGATTAGCCAATATCGGCGTGCAGCAGATAGCGCAGTGTACGTGCGGATCACTAACGATGCGGTGCCTGCTCGGTTCCTGGGCCGTGACACGCCGAAGTTGTTGATGGCTACTGCTGTTGTAGTGCTGCGAGGTACGCACGTACCTGCTGTGCGCGAGGTTGGCCTACATGCAGATGCGATCGGATAGCCCGGATGGATGGCGTGCGACCGGCCGCGAGTTCGGCCGCGAACACGGTTGCGGCCTGTACTTGGAGGGAGTCCGGCCCAGGTATTTCAGCGGATACGGGCACCGGAACGGGTGCCTGACCGGGTGCGGGCTGGGTGCGGCGGATACTGATCATCAGCAGCTCGGCGGAGCCGATGAACGCTACCGCTGGCCAGGCCGAGATGACTGCGCCGGTCACGCCAAAGGCGGCACCGTAGGCGACGTTCGCGCTGACCGTGGCGGCGACGCCCAGGCCCAGCATCAGCCGGGCTAGGGCGGGCGCCCGGCGACCCCTGCGGGCTTCCTGTAGCATCACGAGCGACGCCGCCACGATCAGCCCGTCGACCGACAGTGGTAGCAGCCGGGCGGCTGTCCCGGACTGGCCATGTACGTAGCCCAGGTCATAGATGTGCGAATACGAGACGACGGCCGCGAACGCGGTCACCGCCAGCACCACACTGGCTGTCGCGGCGCCGATGGCGCGGTCCCCGGTCACCGGGGCCGCCTCAGGTCGTGCCTGCACTCTGGGCACTGGCAGAGGCCGCCAGGGCACCAGGCGTGCCGCCCGGCAATGCAGTCCTCATCAAGCATCGGCGCGGCCCCCGCCAGCCCAGCGGCATAGGCGCGAGAGATAATGCCTGCGATTACCGCACAGGTCTCCGGTTCCCATTCGGCAAGCCATGCCAGGATCTGGCTGTCGTACCTGCCCAGATGCACGCCGACCTGCTTGCAGGCGTCGTCCAGGAGAGCGAGGTTCGCCTCGCGCATCACGCCACGTCGGACCGAGATCCGGCATCGCGCGTAGACTTCGGCCACGTCATCGACTGCTTGGCGTCTCGTCTCATAGGGACCGACTGGCGCGCTGCGGCCGACTTGCCCGGTCATCGCTGCACTCCGAGAGCGAACCCGGTGGTGACGGCGAACATATGTGCAATTGGTTCAAGTCGGACCTCGGACACGTTCTTACGTACATGGAATCCAGCGGACGTGCCTTCGCGATGACTTTCTTTTCTTCTGGCTGGTAGGTCAGGGTCAGGCCCATTTGGGCGTATATCTCCGCCTTGTCGGCTGGGTCTGCCTGGGCGAGCACGTTCATGATGTCTCTGAGTGCGTTGACCATGTTGGTGATCTCCTCTCGGGTCATGCGCCGGGGTTGCGGATTGTCGCGGAGTCGTGCTTCGGCGAGGGTTCGCCGGGCTTGTATTTCGGCTATCCAGGTCGTGACGAGGGCAGGGTCGGTTCCTGCTTCGAGCGCGGCTCTGTACTGGCGGAGTTTGGCGTCACAGTCGGCGATGTCAGCTCGGGTTTGTGTGGCTGTCTGGTCGTGCTGGCCGGTGTCTCGTGCCTGGTCGAGTTCGGCAATGGTGCCGGGCAGGTGGGCGGGGCCGAACTTGCTGGCTAGCCAGCGGTCCAGGTGCGGGATGAGCTGGTCTTCGCGCAGGTAGACGGCGCGGGGGTGGTCGATCTTGTTCTTGGCGGCGTACTCGCGCAGGAACACGCACCGGTAGTAAGCGGCGTCGTTGTTCCAGTTGCCTTGCATGCGCCGGCCGCAGATGCCGCAGTACAGGAGGCCGCGCAGCGAGTACGGGCGCGGGGTACGGCGCGGGCCGCGCTCGGCGCTGGCGAGGCGAGCGGGTCGTCATCACGATCCGCGCAGGCGGTCAGGGTGGCCTTCGCAGCGGCGGCCAGGTTCGCCCGCTGCCGCCTTTGCGTAGTGAGCGAACCGGACAGCTCGCCGAGTTCGGATACGAGGGTCGGGATGTCGGCCAGCGACTTGCTGACCGACGCCCACCGGCTGGCCAGCGACGGGAACTCGCGTGCGAATCCGTCGATGACCAGTCCGGCGATTGTGGCGCGGTAGGTGACCTCCTTCGGGTCGATGATCGTGCCGGGAATGAATGGCATCAGGACTTCACCTCCTTCGGTCTGAGTGACTTAGCGGCCTGTCAGCAGGCCCGTGATACTGGTCAAGATCCGGCTGATTTCCGGGGCCGCACTGGTCGCGGCGAGCAGGAATCCGAGGAGCAGGCACAGCACGACCTGCCAGGTCCGCAGGCCCATGAACCGCCATGCGGCCCACACGAGGACTCCGATGATGACTACCAGCGGAATCGAAATGCTCACGATTACCACCTCCCTTGCTGTTCTCGATGCGACGGGACTGGGCGCCATGGCGGCCGAGACGTCCGTTGGCTGGGCTCCGCCGGCGCTGCCATCTCGCGCGGTTCCGGCACTTGCGGCGCGAGTTGATTGCTGACGGGCACCTATGCGCACCGAGGACGCGCCGTGCGATGGCGTCGGCGCAACCGCGCGGCGGACCGTCTAAGCCCATCCGCCGTTCCGTCCCGCGGATTCCGGCTACCACCATCACGAACCCTGCGGCGCAGAGTCCGCCGACTACCAGCGCGATCACGATCACAGAGACCACCTCCTTCTCGTCCGACCGAAGCTTGCAAGAGCCTGTCTGGTTCTTTCGCTCAGCTTGTACTGTCATGTTTCGAGAATCTAGGTAACCTGACATGACTTGTCAAGACAGAACAGTCGGTGAAATTTGAGAGGTCAGGAAGGAGGTTTAGGCGAAGGGGTAGGCGTCGCGGATCTCGTGCCGCTGACCTGGCAGGACCAAGTCGCTCACCTCGATCGGCTTGCCGGTCGCATCATAGGCAGTGACGATCACGCTCAGCACGGGGCTATCTGGCGACAGGCACAGCAGCTCGGCTTCCTCGCCCGTGGGCTGGCGGGCCGTGATCTGCTCAATGGCGTGGTCCAGGCGGATCTTCTTGCGGGACGCGAGATGAGCACGCATGCTCTCGGCTAGCAGGTCCGGCGACGCCAGATCAGTGCCCGCAGCCAGATCCAGCGGCAGCCACGCCGAGGCCAGCTCAACCGGCTCATCGTCTTCGGTGAATAGCCGCTGGCGGACGAAACCCCTGGCACCAGGCTCAAGCCCGAGCAGCGCAACCACATGCGGCGGCGCAAGCTTGACCCCGGCCTGCACGAGATGCCCGGTCACATCGGTCTCGGCCAGCTCGATGACATCCCTGGCCGGACGGGTCCGCTCGGCGTCCTCAAGCGCCGGCTTCCCCCGGACGAAGCTTCCCTTGCCTTGCTGGGTGTCGATCCACCCATCGGCCCGCAGCACTGACAGCGACTTGACGATCGTGGGCCGGGACACCCCGAACTCGCTTACGAGCTGATGCTCAGACGGAAGCAGCGACCCACGCGGGTAGGTTCCGCGCTCGATCCGCTTCTTGATCTCGGCGACCACTTGCGCGTACCTGGGGGGCGCGTACTCCATGACCAAGTCCTGTCATCCTTCGCTAGTTGACTTGTCAGGTTACATTACCAGCTAGAAGACCACCTGTCACGCTCATGTCACAGTAGTGAACGACAATCAGCGCGTCAGAGGCCGGGCACGGAGCCTGAGAGTGAGATCGGCAAGACTCAGCACGACGCTTTCGGCGCCAGCTTCGGATAGCCCCTCGCCAGCCGCCGCCGTGCGAGCATAGCCAATGCTGTGCAACCCCGCCCGTCGTGCTGTCGTCACCTCGGGAGCAGACCCGGCAATGTAGGCGGCATCGCGCGGGGCCACATCAAGCGCGCGCAATGCGTCGTCGATGTGGTCGAGAGCTGACCGGAGGTGGCCGGGTGGATAGGCGTCCGCCGCGAAGACGTGCTGGATCTGATCGTCTAGCCCGAACCGCGTCAGCCAGACCCGCACGGCAGCAACCGAGTGACGGCTGATGATCGCGGGCACGCGACCAGAGTCCCGGCAGGCCGTAATAGCCTCATGGACATAAGCGGAAGGCACAGCGGTCTCAGCCGCGCTCACTTCGATGCTCGTGACCTCGGCATCAAGCTTCCGGGAGGTGTCAGTTCCGAGTGTCTGCGCCGCCGCTAGAGCGTCGCTGAACTCACAGATCGGGCCGTCGAAGTCGAATAGCAGAACCTTGCTCGATCGAAGTGACTCATCGATAGCGGCATAAGGCGATGCCCGGCCAGCCGAAACCCCGTTGTCTTCTGCGCCTTCCGAGTCGGATGAGCGCACCAGGAGAATGAGCTGATCGACCAGACCCGGTGAGGCCGCTATCGTCGCGGCAGAGCTGATGGTGTGCGGGCTGCCATCAGAGTCAACGACGCTCGCGCCGGCTTCGCGTGCGATCAGCACCCCGGCCGCCATGTCCCAGGGATTGTTGCCCAAGGTGACACTCGCGTCGAGCCTTCCTTCAGCGACCCAGGCCAGATCGAGCGCCGCCGTTCCGATCATCCGCAGCCGGTGCACCCTGGGCGCAAGCTGGACCGTGAGAGCCAGGCGCAGCTCATTCTGCCGGTCGGCGCCGGGACCGGTCGCGTAGTCGCCAATCGAGACAATCGCATCGCGGAGATGGCGTGCCGCGCTGGCCGCGAGCTGCTGATCTCCGGTGTAGGAGCCACGTCCCTGCACGGCGTGATATCGCTGCCCGAGGAACGGCGCGTCGATGACAGCGACCACGGGACGACCGTCATGCAGCAAAGCCAGGGACGTTGCGCACAGCGGGATGCTGTGAGCGAAGTTGGACGTACCGTCGATAGGGTCAAGCGTCCACAGCCAGCCCGTGCGCGAGTCGCCGGTCAGGCCCTCCTCCTCACCCAGGAAGCCGATCTCGGGCGTGGCCCGTTCCAGCATGGCGCGGACCTGCCGCTCGATCGCGATATCCACATCGGAAACCAGGTCGCGATCGTGTTTCTCAGTCAGCCGGGCTGGCCGACGAGTCCGCATCATCTCGGCCGCCGCCTCGGCAGCGCGCAACGCGACGGGCAGCAACGACGCGGGATCTGGCGTCATACAGCCTTGCTCCGTTCTGCTATGGCCTCAAAGACCTGCTCGAATACCGGATACAGCCCCGAGACCCCATCATTGCGGCGGATAAGAAAAGTAGGCGAGTCAATACCGCGGGCGGTCGGCATGTACGGTTGCGCAACGCACGTGTGATCATCGACCAAGATGAGATTGAACCGGATCGTCTCGTCGTAGACGCCGATATGCATACGGTCACGAGAATCCTGGGTAAGACGGTCTCTCAGCCGGACCATCGTATCGATATTAAGCTGCGTCAAATTGGTCAGATGCCCGGGCGTATACGCCTCTTCCCGCTCGCGCGCCTCGATGGCATCACCGCCAGGCTCAAGGAACAGGCAGTGAAGCTCGGCACCATCGTTGATCAGCTGCTGTACGTACCGCTCGGGCACCTGCTGGCAGATCAAGTTCAGGGACAGCCCGGACATACGGATACGGCGCGCCCCCTCGAAGAGAACGGCTGGCTGCACGCTCGCCGCAAACTCTGGCCTGCTCACGAACACCCCGGCGACGTCAGCCACGCCGACGCTGCCCAGCGCAACGCCAGCAGCCGACCGGCCAGCTTCCTTCGACTGACGAGCCGGGTCCGGGACCCTTCCGTCCGGGCACAGCGAGAACAACTGGACCGCCGTGTAGCCGACGACCATGTGCTCCAGCACACGACAGTGATCCGTGTACGGCAATCCCCGCAAATCCCCGGTGAGCCAGCGATGAAACTGCGCGCGACTCGGTGCCGTGCCCGGCCTGCCATCCAGCGAACGGGCAGCCTTGTCGTACGCAATAGAAAAAGCACCGTACCGGTGCAGGCCCCTGGCCTCTAACAGAACCGCCAGCAAAGTCGGCTGCCCATTCATGGCCCACTCCAGTTCCATCGCGCATGCTCGCCAGCCAAGACTAACCGAGCCGCGACACAAAAGTGAGACATCCATGAGGCACCCGTGCTCAACGCTCGACAGTCGCGGCGTAGAGAAGAAACAACGACCTGCCGAATCATCGAGAACATGACGCAGGCCACGCACACAGACACCGATCCGTGCACATCATGCGGCGGGCACGGCTGGAAGTTCCTGTCAACGCGGCGCTCCTCCACCCGAGCTGGCGACGCCGGTGAGCGGGCATCCCTCCGCCGCCCCCGTGTCAAATGTCTGTTCTGCCAAGGCACCGGCCATCGTCATCCTGTCGTCTCCGCCGAGGACGCTCAGGGCCTTGCCAACCCCTCTAGCTGACGACTTCGCGCCGGATCGGCCGCCGCATCGGCATTAGCACCGACAGGAGGACTCGCACCTTGACCGCGCTTGGGCCGCGGGCCAGCTCAGCCGACACGATTGCCCGGCTGGACACGCTCGCGATCGAACTGAACTCCCACGGCTGGACCGCCAACATACAAACGCCCCCCGGCCGAACCCCGAGACTGTACGCGCGCAACCCGGTACCAGGAGCGACAGCGCTCTCAGAGAGCATCTACGCCCAGCCCCGAACAGACGGAACATGGCTGTACTGGTGGCCTTGGGCCGAACCGATCGCAGAGACGGCCTCGGCAGCAGCGGCCATCATCGTGCGAGTCCTGCGCCCAGCGGAGGCACGATGACGACCCGGTCAGCCGGGACGATGAACGGCACCGACACCGTCAGCACGCAAGCCGGACCCACGATCCTGCGGCACCGTCTCGGCACCGAACTACGACGACTCCGCGAAACACGGGCACTCAGACTCGAAGACGTAGCCGCATGGCTTGGCGTCGCACCGAGCACCATGTCCAGGATCGAAACCGGCAAAGCCCCGGCCAGGACCAGCTATATCTACCTAATGCTCGATTTCTACGGCGTCGAAGACGCCGACCAGCGACGGCATCTCGTCGACCTCGCACGCGAAGGCCAGCGCAAGGGATGGTGGGCCGACCACGACGACCTGCTCCCCCGAGGCACCGGTGAATACCTCGGCCTGGAATCTGCGGCCACCGAGATACGCACCCTGGCCATCCGGACCATCCCCAGCCTCCTCCAGACGGCCGACTACGCCGCCGCCGTCATCCAGGCCACCAGTCCCGACCTCGGCGACGGCCAGCTCGACGCGCTCGTCACGCTCACACTGCGCCGCCAGTCGTTCTCCCACGGCCAGCGCAGCCTTCACGCCATCATCGACGAATCAGCACTGCTCAGAGCCTTCGGCTCCCCCGCCGTCATGGCCGCGCAACTCGACCACCTCGCACACGCCATCGCCGACCCGGTCACCACAGTCCAGATCCTCCGGCTGACCGGCCCACAGCAGATCATCGTCCCCGGCTTCACCATCCTCGGCTTCCCAGAGCCGGCGGACACCGATGTTGCCTGCCGCAATGAACACAACGACCAACTCACCCTCGACAACGGTAGCCACAGCGTGAACCGGCTACGCGAGATCTTCGAAAGACTCACCCACCACGCAGCTTCGGCAGACAGGTCGGCAGACCTAATCCGCAAGCTCCATAGGCAACACGGCAAGGCAACCGACTGATCGACTCAGCTTCAAATTGCTCCGAAAGAAGACTGTGCGATGACTTCTGTGACCAAATCCCTCGGAACAAGTCCGCTAAACGGAGAGGTAACCGACAGCACGGCGGAAGCGATCGCTGACGCTCTCAACGCTCTCGAACTCGACGTGCAGAACCCGGCACAACCGGGATCCTCATATCTCCAAGTCACCAACGTACGTGGCGCCGTAAGCATTCAGCTCCCCGGGGCTTGTGATTGGCGTGCCGGGGTGGTGTGACTGTTGCGGCGCGGGTCATGGCGAGGCGGGAACGGGCGGCATCCAGGGGTCGCCGGCGAGGGCGTCGCGGATGGCCACGGGAATGCCGTATGCGGCGGCGAGGTCCCGCGCGGTGTAGTCGCTGACGGCGATGACCTGGTCCGTGCGGCGGACCAGGTCACGCTCGGCGTCCGCGAGGTCCCGGGCGCCCAGGGTCGCGGCACTGAATTCGCCGCGCACTAGAACTGGCGCCCGGCGCCCGGCCGGCTGGCTGAGGTAGGCCAGGGTTTCGGCTTCCCAGGTCGAGCATTCGACGATGTCGGGCTGGATGGTAGTCAGCAGGTCGGCGACCGCGGCGCGGTGCCCGGTGAGGTCGCCGGTGCGGGGCAGCGCCGCGATGTTCACCCCGTCGATGACGACCGGGCGGTGGGTGGCTTGCGTGACCATGGTGACGGCGTGCCGGCGGGAGGCCATCTGTGCGGCCAGTGACCGGTACACGGTGCAGATGCCGCCCCTGGTCAGCTGATGCAGGTCCCGGTGGACGATGGCGATGTGCATTCAGGGCTGCCGGGCGGCCTGGCGGTGCAGGCGGTCTCGGGCCTGCTCCCAGGCGGCTTCGATCTGGGGCAGGCGGGAGTCCCGCAGCGGCCCGGCGGGCAGTTCGTGATGGATCCGCAGCTCGCGGGTCAGCACCGCGGCCAGGTTGATCGTGAAAGGCACTTCGCTGCCATCGGCGGCGACGGCGTCGTCGATGCGTTCCCTGATGGCGGGAGTGCGTGCCCCGAGCAGGGTGTGCAGCATCGCGAGGTCGAAGCCGGGCAGGAACAGGCCGGTGAATTCCCAGTCCAGCAGCGCGGCGCCCCGGGTGGTGTCGATGAGGATGTTGGCGGGCAGCGGATCGCCGTGGTTGAGCTGGCCCGGCTGCCCGGCGCGGGCCAGCAGCCGCCGCAGGGCGTCGTGGTCAGCGCTGGTGAGGTATCCCTTGTCGTGGTAGCGGCGGAACCGGTCCGGGTAGTCGAGCACGGTGCCGAGCGGCGCCGGCGCCGGCCACCTGTTGAGGGTCCGCACGCAGCCGAGGACCGTGCTGGTCTCGGCGGCGGTCAGTGCCCGCTGCGGGTAGCGGTCGTCGTCGAGTCGCTGCCCGTCGAGCCATTCCAGGACGAGCAGGCGCGCGTTGTCGGTGTAGAGGAGCCGGGGTACCCGCAGCGGCGGCGGGCTGGCGGCGAACGCCTGGTACACGCGCAGTTCGTGCTGCCACTTCGCGGCCCAGAACGGATCGTGGCCGAGCAGGATCTTGACGGCGACCCGCCGCTGCCCGAGGGTGCCGGCGGCGAGCATGGTCTTGCTGGTGCGGTGCAGGACCTCGCTGACCGCCAGCCCGGCCACGCTGGCGGTCGCGGCCAGGTCAGCGGGGAGTGCCGGCATGAGAGCTGTCCTTAATCGACTCGATGATCCGTTCGGGCAGGCTGTCCTCGGGCTGCTCGCCGCGCCAGGCGGCGGCGATCTGGCCCACGCAGCGCAGGAA
Organism: Actinomycetota bacterium; assembly: GCA_027313705.1. GTDB lineage: Bacteria > Actinomycetota > Actinomycetes > Streptosporangiales > Streptosporangiaceae > Chersky-822. Next base: position 24,880 of record DAHVDE010000105.1, read on the forward strand.
GTAATTGTCGTTGAGCTGCTGGCCTTCGGCGAGCAACGCGAGCGCGTGCCAGTACATGACGGCGATGTAGAGCCGGAAGCGGCGTGCTCGCGGGGGGCGGCGGGCCACCTGGCCCAGATGCGCTGGGCGAGGTTGCCGAATCCCGCCAGGGCCGCCGAGTCGCTGATCGTCGTGCCGACCGTCGCGATGATCACGCTGACCAGAGGCGTCATGAGCTGCCCGCTTTCAGGCACGGGTGCCCGAGCAACGGCGCCGGGTCACCGTGATGGCGCCAGCCGATGACGGTGGCGCGCTCAGCCAGCGCCGCGACCAGGCGGCGGGCGTCCGCGTCGTATTCGGCGCGCTGGCGCTCGCGGCGCGGCAGATAGCGCTGGTTGAGGCACGGGTCGAACATCCAGTCGGTCCTGACGTGCGCCATGAGCGCTGCGGCCGGATCAGTTACGGGCGAGATCTCGGTCTCGGGGCCGCTGGCGTAGCTGGCCAGGGCGACCAGCACGGCGGGCCCGCCGCGGCCAACGCCGCCCCGCACGACCTCCCGCCACCTCCTGCACGCCGTCGGCCACCCCCCTCTCCGCCGTTCCCACTCCTCTGGCGCACAGGGCGGTTGACAGCGGCTGGTCAACCGCGAGCGGCGCACCCCGACGCCGTAATTCGCGTAGCTGGCCTAGCTGCCGCGATCCAAGAGGCCACGATGGTGGAGTTCACGCGGAAGCGTTACGCTTCGCAGAGCTAGCGAACGACAACGTTCGACAGGGCGGAAGCCGCGCCCGTTAATGTCGCGCGGGCGTAGTCCGCGCGACCTGGGCACATTCTCGCAGCACCCCGCTACTGGTCAAGGACTTCAGCTTCGGCCAGAAACCCCGGCCGCCGCTGATCTTGAACCCGTGCCCGCCTTCGACGCTCGTGCCGCCGCCCAGTCCCGGATTGCACATCAACACGTGGGGAGGCAGCTGACTCACCCCGGCCGGGCATGCCGGCCGGGGTATGGCCCGGCCTTGTCAGCTTCTTCAGTTGACCAACTGAGCTTTGCTCCAGATGCCGTCCTTCTGGGTGGCGAGGTAGGCATAGCGGCGTGAGTACGGCGACTTGCCGAAGGAGTACCAGCCGCCGAGGCCGCAGTCGCCGGGAGCGCCGCAGGACAGCACTGGCCAAAGGGCCGTATACCGTTCGCCTGACGGCGGTGCCGGTAGGCCGGCCAACACCATGGCCTCGCCCCAGACGCCGTTCTTCTCGGTACTCAGGAAGACCACGTCGCCTTCTGAGCTCCCATCCGCCACCCAGCCGACCGCGCTGCAATTGCCCACGGACCGGCAGCGCAGTCCAGTGAGATACGCGATCGCTGAGTTGGCGCTGAGCGCGGCCACGCCTGGCAGCGTCTGGCCACCGCCCCACTTGCCGTTCGTCTCGGTCACGACGAGCGGTTGGGAGTCCTCAGGGTTACCGCCATCGTTGTAGTTACCGCCAACGACGCAGTTGCCGGGCGAAAAGCACGACATGGTGTCGTCACTGCTCGCGGCGGTATTGCCGTGTTCCGCGGCATTGCCGAACGTCGCCACGCCGCCGTGCTGGGTCGGGCTTAGGCCAGGCCCTGGCTGCGCACCGTAAGCCGGGATCGGCCCCCAGACTCCGTTCACCTCGTTGATAAAGAACCCGGCATCTCCGTTCGGTGATACCTGAGATCCACCCGAGACAAGGCAGTAGGTGATCGGATCGCACCAGACATCGGCAAAATAGGCATCATGATAAGGGCTATGAGCGATGATGCGGGGAAACGCACGAGCCTTTCCCCACTTGCCGTTTTTCTCGATGACCGCGACCGGCCCAGTGTCCTCCTCTTTGCCATGCTGGGCGCTGTAGAAGCCGACAGCAACGCAGTTGCCCGCTGACGGGCAGGAGACACGGGAGAGGTCGGCATAGCCAGCGGTGTTTAGCTTCGCCAGGCCAGGGACATCCTCGGCGTTGCCCCAGGCACCGCGCTTCTCACTGACCACGAACGGCACAAGGTTGCCGTGAGTGCCGGTGTAGTTACCGGTGGCACCGCAGTTGCCGGCCGACGGACAGGACACGGACCCGAGAGTGGAGCTGCGGGCGCCCAGACGCGCCAGGCCGGGAACCTCTTCGGCCTTGCGCCAAGTGCCATGTGCGTCATTGACTAGGAACGCCCGGCTGCCCTTGGCCGTGGCGTAAGAACCGCCCGCGCCACAGTTACCCGCGGACGAGCACGACAGGTCAGTGAACCTGCCGGTGGTACCGCTGTAACCCGGGAGGGCCGCCAGGCCAGGGACTGCCACAGCCGGGCCCCAGCTGCCCTTCTGCTCGCCGACGGTAAACAGGACCTTCCGGCTGGGACTCCGCATGCCCCCGACTGCGGAACAGGTACCTCTCCAAGTACACGAGATCGCATCGACTTCGCCACGCACGCCGGGCGCACTGCCGCCCTGCGGACCGGTCACCGTCGCCGACTCAGCCGTCGGGGCCGAACCCATGACCGCGATCAGTATCGCCACAGCCATCACCGGCCATAAACATGCCCTAACCACACCCAATAGCTTTGTAATAAGCCCAGACATACCCCGAATTACCTTTCGCGCGACGGCATCGCCATGCCTTTGCTTGACAGACGCCCGATGCGGCCCTCTGGTTGACAGCCCGAGATGCGCGCTGGGCCGAGACTCGTTCCGCGCCGGGATGGTGATGAGCGTGCTCACCTGTGATCCCTCCCGATCTTCGAGCGCTGTCCGGTCATGGCCTGGTCGGACACCCGGTGACCCCTGCGGCATGGTTACCATTCCGGCCCGGCCGTACATCGTGATCCGTGCGGTGCTCCGCCGCCGCTGCGGACTGCGGGCCGGCGACCGGGTACTGCTGGCTGCGCTACCGGACCAGGACGCGCTGGCGGCCTGCCCAATGGCCGTAGTCGCCGAGGCTGTCCACGCCGCCCTGCCCCGCGTCCGCAGGGGAGGCGACCATGACCACCGCTGAACCCACCCCCCGTTCCGGGCCCGAGTGAGCTGCCTCGCGTTTTCCGGACAGGGAATTTGCGGTTAATTCACGCTGCTGCCTGCCCGTTCAGGTACTCGTCCATTGCTTCTTGCGGTGTCCGGTACCCGAGCGCTGAATGAAGACGAGTCCGATTATAGCGAAGCTCGATCCACCGCGCAATATCATCACGCGCCTTCTGCCGTGTATAATAAGCGGTCCGGTGCACCAGCTCGACTTTCACCGTGCCGTTCACCGATTCAGCGAGCGCATTGTCAAAGCAGATGCCGGCACGGCCGACAGACTGCCTGATATTAAGTTTTTCCAGCACCCAGGCGAACTCGGCCGAGGTATAATTGCTTCCGCGGTCAGAATGAAAAACAGCGCCGGCGGGAAGGCCGGCGTTGCGGGCCGCCATTTCGATGGCGGCGGTGATGAGCGGGGTCTTGTAATTGTCGTCCATCGCCCAGCCGATGATCATCCGGGTCGCGCAGTCAATCACCAGGGCGAGGTACAGCCATCCTTCCCAGGTCGGGATGTAAGTGATGTCGCCGACCATCTTCTCGCCCGGTATCTCCGCGGTGAAGTCGCGGTTCACCAGGTCCGGGGCCGGCCCGGCCTGGCCTGGCACGGTCAGGCAGTGCCGCCACGGCCTCGGCTGGCAGGCTTCCAGGCTCATCTGGAGGATCTCTGCACCGCACTGGCCGACGCGGACGCCGTCCCCCCGAATTTACTTTGTCGCCCGACGCTGACGGCGGAGTCGTCAGGGCGTAGCGCGGAGGAAATCGATGCCGTTTGACTCGTTCGCTGGCCACGTAGACCTCATAGACGCCACCTCCGCCGCAGGCGATCGCAACCTGGTACGCCCCGCGCAATCGCTCGGCCGGTCTGGCACGTGGCCGCGCCGTCCTCGCTCGAGCCATCTGGTGACACGCAGTCGTGCGTGCCCGTGAGCTGGGTGAATAATCGGCTGGGCGCATTGACCTGGAAGATCACCAGGCCCTGGGCCCGCGCACTGTTCTTATCCTCGGCGTAGTAGAGAGTCTTCCCGTCCGGCGAGAGTACGCCGGCGTAGCCGCCGGACAGGTCGCGGCCGTTGCGGCAGGACAGCGCGCTCGCGGTTGGCAGCGTAGATGCCGTGCCAGGCAAATGCGCGGAGGATCAGCGGCTCGACTTCACGCCAGTCCGGGTGGCCAGGTTCAGGCACCGGCCGCTTGACGCACCGCCGTACACCTTGAATAGGCCTCAAATACGCCCAACTGGACCCCGAATCCTATTAGCCTGGACAAGGCAGCATCGGCGGCTGCCTGGACCGCCCGCTACCCTGATACCCGGCCATGGTCCTAGCCAGCGATCGCAGGACCGTACCGGTGCCCATAGCCGGATCTAGGGGCAGCGGACACCACGCTCATAGGGGAGGTCATGACGTTACGGGTCATGGTGGTTGCCGCCGCTGTCTTCGCCGTTGCTGCCAGCACCGCGATCATTGCGGGGACAGGCAACGCGAGCGCGCGCACCACTGGCGCCACCGCCAGCGGCGTGCTGTGTTTCGGAGTTACTACCTGGTCGTTCGGGTCAGGTGGCCCATCGCGGCCTCAGACGATCAGCAGTTGCGTCCGTACGAGTCCGGCCATGGTGCCTGCCCTGCGGATCAAGACCGTCCAGGTCACCGGCTATCCGACGATCGGCAGGCTGTTCTTCAGAAGCCGTGCGACCGGGAGTGCACGCAACGGCAACTGCACGGCTACGGTGCTTAACGGCACGAGCGGCAAGAGCAGTGGCCTGCTCGTACTCACCGCCGGGCACTGCGTGCGGATCGCGGTCGCCGGCGTGGCGTACACGGACTATGACGATGAGTTCGTGCCAGGCTGGGAACACGGCAAGTTCCCCCACGGCGAGTGGAGCGTGCAGCGAGTTCTCGTCGATTCTTCCTGGATCACCTGCCACGGCAGGCGAACTTGCCGGCAAGATCCGACCTGCGACTTCGCTATCTTGGTGCTCAGGCCAAGAAGAGGCGTGAGCGTGACCGAGGCGATCGGAGCGGCTGACGGGTGGCGCGTGACCGCGCCAAGCACCGTGCCGGGCTCGTGGATCTTCGGCTACCCTTCGACCCGTCCCAGGCTGCTGATCAGCAAGACGACGGCAAGAACTGTGGTGAAGGACGGTGCCACCTACCGCGTGGCGAGTACGCCGCACTTCACCGATGGCACCAGCGGCGGGCCATGGTTCTCCTCCTACGACCGGTCGGCAGGGACCGGGATCATCTACGGCGAAATCAGCGGATACCAGGAGGGCGGATACCGCCCCACTCCGTCGTACTCGGCCTTCTGGGGGCTGAACTTCGCCGCTGTTGTCGCGGCCGCCGTGAAGTACGAGGGGCTCGGTTAAGCCTGCTGAATTGCCGTCGCCGAGTTCGCCGAAGGACTTGTACCGCCGTCCAGGCTCTGGTGACATGGCTCCCGAGGATTGAAGGGCGGGCCGCAGTCACAGGCGTTCGCAACCGCGGCGACCTTTTTTAAACCGCTACCTGGCCGCCGTGCCCTCCACCGGCACGCCGACCGCGTCTCGGGCCGGGTCGTAACGGCTCGGGTGGCTGGCGAGTATGGCCTGGGCGGCCCGCTTGCCCTGTGCCATTGCCTCCACCACGGTGGCGGGCCCGGTCAGCACGTCGCCGGAAAGGTAGAGTCGCTCGGCGACCGGCAGCCCCGCGGCGATCAGGCATGCTTCCCGGCCCAGTGCCAGCTCACCGGCCGAGGGCTGCGGGGCACCGGCGGAGGTGCCGTGCCCGCGACGCCTGACCGGGACGGCCAGCAGGCCGCTCGCCTGCCACCTGCGGTCGGGCACGCCTTCCGCCATTCGGCGCACCGGAGTTCCAGGCAGCGTGTCCGCGAACTCCTTGGCCACCCGGTAGCCCATCGCCATCACCACAAGGTCGGCGGGGACGGTCATGGGCCGCCCGTCGTAGACCACCGGGCGACGGTCCGGCCGGTCCTGGCCGGTCGGGGCGAGCACCGCCCGCCTGACCCGGCCGCCTTCTCCCTGCAGCCTGATCAGGGTGGTGAGGAAGCGCACATCAACGCCCTCCGCCCGCGCCTCCGCCAGTTCGTCGGCCCGCACCGCGGCGAAGCGCGGATCCAGCCACTCCACACAGGTCGCCGTCATGCCCATCCGACGGGCCGAGCGTGCCACGTCCATCGCGGTGTTTCCACCGCCGATCACGAGCACGGCGGGGCTGCGCCGGTCCGTCGAGGCAAGTTCAGGGAAGACCTCCGCCCGGTCACCGCCCTCAAGCACTGCCTTGGCGCGCTGCAGGAACGAGGTGGCGTCGGTGACGCCGCCCAGCTCGGCACCGGGAACCGGCAGCCGCAGCGGTTCGGCGGCGCCGACCGCAAGCAGCACCGCGTCGTATTCGGCCAGCAAGCCAGGCAGGTCGGCCACGTGGACCGCTGACCCCGCGCGCAACTCCGCCCCGGCGTTGGCGAGCTGGGCGAACGGGCGGGCAGCGATGGCGTCTGGCAGCGTGAAGTCGGGAATACCCCAGCTCATCAGACCGCCGGGCCGCTCGTCCCGGTCATAAATTGTCACGAACGCCCCGGCCCTGACAAGCTCCCAGGCAGCCGCTGCGCCTGCCGGCCCTGCACCGACTACCGCCACAGACAAGCCTTCCCCAGCGAGGCCGGCTTCGCCGGGGACACGGCCAGGCGACGGCACGGGCGCCTGGTCACAGACGAACCGCTCGAGGGCACCGATCGCCACCGGCGCCGCGCCCGCCAGCGCCCAGCTGCAGGCACCCTCGCACTGGACCGACTGGTCACATACCCGCGAACATACATCGGGCAGCATGGAAGTACGGGCAAGCACATCATGCGCGCCCGCCAGGTCGCGGGCGGCGATGGCGGCGATGAAGCCGGGGATGTCGTTGTGCGCGGGGCAGCCGCGCACGCAGGTCGGGTCAGGGCACTGCAGGCAGCGCGCCGCCTCGGCGAGCGCCTCATCCCAGTCCGACAGTCCCTGCCTGGTTTCCGCCGTGTCGCCGGCCAGGTTCGCCGGGTGCCGGGTGATGGTACCGGCCCGCGCGCCGGCGAGAGCCGGCCCGGCGACGACGATGGCCGAGAACGGGCAGGTGCGCTCGCACTGCCGGCAGCCCACGCAGGCGGCGTCGGTCACGGTCACCACCCATCCGGCCTGATCAAGCGCGATCGCCCCGGTCGGGCAGCGGACCAGGCATTCCTGGCAGCCGGCGCAGCGGTCCGTCAGCACAGTGACATGGCAGTCGGACTGCGCTGGGGCGATCTCGCGGGTATCGCTGGCGACTGAACCTGTCATGGTCATCGGGGAGCCTCCTCAGGTGGCCGCGTGCATGATTACGTACAAGATGGCTGCCACAGCGCCAAGGCCAAGGGCCAGGCCGCTGGCGGTGATACGGATGGCGGTACCGCCGCGGCTGATCGGGACGAGTTCGCGCCCGGCGATCCGCCAGCTCGACCATGCGGCGGCTAGCGCGCCGACGGTGATCACCGCAACTTGTACCGCCACGATCGCCTGGCCAGATAGCAGGCTGGTGGAGTACAGCGGCGAGCTGGTACTCCCGGCACCTGCCAGGTGGCCGACCGAGACAAGCACCCTTGGCGAGTAGTCGAGGAACTTCGGTAGCTGGCGGGCGAAGTAGTCGGCGCCGACCACGGGGATCAGGCCGTAGGCGAGCGGGGCGAAGAACGCCCGGAACCTCGATGCCCGGGTCTGGAAGCTGCCCGGCCGGTCGAAGGTAAGGTCGGCGCGGCCAAAGGCGCGCGCGATCAGCCAGGCGATGGCGGCCATCACGAGCGTGAACACGGCGATCAGTCCGATGTAGTCGACCGGGTTCGGGTAGTGCGGGAAGGAGACCACTGAATTCAGCCAGTTGTCGACGGTGGCGTAGGCGGTGGTCGCGTTCACCTGCTGGTAAAGGACAAGGCCCCACAGCAGCATGACCCCCCAAGCCACGTCGGCGCGACGCCGGGACGGAGCGATCACGGAGGTCAGCGGCGCCTGGACGTAAAGGCCGACGTTTCCCGACGGGCAGGCCTTGTAACACTCAGAGCACAATCCGCAGGCGAGATTGGAGTCCGCGCTGCCCGGCCAGGTGTACCAGGGACAGCCGTATCCGTTCTCACCACCGCGCATGCAGTCCTTGGTCGCGCAGGTCAGGCACACCTGGCGGTCCCTGGTGCGGAACCCGGCCACGCTGCCCATCGCCCCTACTGTGCCGATCAGCGCGGACAGCGGGCACACGTAGCGGCAGAAGGTGCGGCGCTCGAACAGCAGGAAGAAGACGAGTGCGGAAGTCACGATTCCCAGCACCATCCACGCTGTGTCGGCCGGGTTGCCAGGACCCGCGATGTTGAAGAACTCCTCTATGTAGGTCAGCAGCAAGAAGGCGCCCACCGATATCAGGAAGCCGTAGCCGGCCACGGATTCGGGAAGCTTCCAGCCAAGCCCGAGCGCCCGCTGCGTCCGCCGCCAGAAGGCCAGCCGCTGCACCCACTCGGCGAAGCCGCCGAACGGGCACATCGCGCACCAGCCGCGCCCTATGACCACCATCATCACGAAGACCAGGCAGAACCACAGATACCAGGTGATGGCGGTACCGAAATTCAGGCCAGGCACGACGGTGCCGAACAGGCCGATCAGGATGACCGCCCAGAAGATGATCTGGTTAGGCAGGATCAGCAGGAACTGGAACTTCCTGCTGCCGACCAGCCGGGCGATCCGGGGGTTGCTGGTCAGGTCCGCGCGGCGGTGCGGATCGGTCGCCGCGAAGTGGTCTGCGGCAGATCCGAGTTCAGGTGGGCGTAGCCGGATGGCGACGTCGACCGGGTTGCCCGAGGTCGTGCCCCGGTCGCTGGCGACTGTCATGTATAGCTCCTAACTACACCTTTAGTTGCTCGCTCAAGTAATACCGTGGCACTTAACATTCACTTCGTCAAGTACGCAACTACACTTGCCACATGAACGTGACACTGTCGAAGCGCGGCGGCTACGCGGCGCGCGCGGCTATCTGCCTGGCACGCGCCTACGGCACCGGCCGGCCGAAGAAGCTGCGGGAGATTTCTGCCGAGATGGACATCCCCCGCACGTTCGTCTCCCAGATCCTCGGAGACTTGGTGCGCGCCGGGATCGCGGTGTCCTCGTTCGGACGTGACGGCGGGCATCAGCTGGCCCGTCCGCCAGAGGAGATCAGCGTGGCCGACGTGATCGAGGCGGCCGAAGGCCCGCTGGTCTCGGCCAGGTGCGCACTCGGGGACGGGCCATGCCGCTGGCAGGCGGTCTGCCCGATGCACGAGACGATGACGCATGCGACGATGTCGCTGCGTCAGACCCTGGCCGGCACGACGCTGGCCGAACTGGCGGAGCGGGACCTGGCGATCGAGGCGGGTACCTACCCGGTGCCCGCCGACGCGCACCCCCACCAGCCGGTGACCAAAGTGGCCGACTCAGTTCAAGTCGAGATGCCCGCCGAGGCGGTGGGCGGGCGGCTGCGGACGGGCAACGGCTGGCTGACCCGCCACGCCGAGGCGTGTGACGAAGACGAGGCCAAGGTCAGGGTCGGGCCAGGCGGCCCGGACTGGCTGGGCAAGACGGTGGCCGTACACCTAGGTGAGGCGCAGGGCGACGACCAGACCCTGACGATACCGCTGGTCTGGGAAGCTACCGGCCCGGCCGGACTGTTCCCCAGGTTCGAGGGAGAGCTGCACCTAGCCGGACTCGACTCCGAACGCGCCGAGCTGAGCCTGACCGGGTACTACCGGCCGCCGCTTGGGCGGGCCGGCCTAGCCATGGACGAGACGATCCTGACCCGCGTCGCACGCGCCACCATGCGGTCGTTCTTGCGGCGGGTCGCCGGGGTGCTCGAGGATGAGCACGGGATCGACTGAGAACCTGCTCCGTCTCCTGCCCGTCCTTGGCATCCTTGACCCGGTGCGCTTGTGGGAGCCTAGCCATCGTCGATAACCGGGCCGAAGAGGGCTCGAAGGCTACTGCGCCGGGTTAGGGATCTCGTACTGGTGCTGTTTCGGCGGCGTAAGAAACTGAGCGCCCCTGGCACTCCACGCGGCATACACGGCATGGATGTCCCTGACCCGGATATTGAGGAAGCTGCTTACCCGGTCAGGATCCCGCGGCGTCTCCAGGGTGACCGAGGGCTTGTCGTCGGTCGGGCCCCCGCCGACGTTGATGATGATCCAGCTATTGGCTAGGGCGACATAGGTCAGTCGCCGGAGAAGACCACCCTGCCGCCGAGTACTTCGGTGTAAAAGCGCCGGGAGCGTTCGACGTCGTCAGAGACGATGAAGTGGGCGAGCACGATTCCGTCCGGAGGCGGCGGGAGTTCGGTCATCTGGCACCTCCGATGGATAGATCCCACGCCTGCCGACGTGACGTAGGCGCCATAGTACTAACAGTGATCAGCCAGCGGCACTAGCTCTGGCCGCATGGCGAGTCCGCGCCGGTCCGCTTCAGGGCTGACTGTCGACGAACGCATAGGCACCGAGGCCCGTATTGGCGTAGTCGCGGTATCCGCCGGCGCTGCACCGGTCGGCAGCGGTGCAGGAGATCGCGGCGGTCGCCGAGTTCTGGCCGTCACTAAGCGGGAGCGGCTTGATGCCCGGTACCTCGATGGTCTTGCCCCAGGTGTCGTTCACCTCGTTGACGACGAACGGCTGAGTGTAGACGAAACCGTAGTCGTAGGCGACGCTCAGGTATCCGGCGGCGCCGCAGTTTCCAGGCGATGAGCAGGAGATCTGGTTGAGCCCGGCTTGATCACCCTGGTTGAGCTTCGGTGTTCCTGGCACGGGGATTGCCTTGCCCCAGATGCCGGCGACCTCGGTGACGAGGAATACCGAACTGGCCAGTGCGTCGCGCTCGACATTGTCGATGCCGCCGGCCACGCAGTTTCCCGCCGACGGGCAGGTGATCGCGGTGATCCAGTCGCCGTCCGGCCCGTTGAAGCCGGGGATGCTCGTCGTCACCTCGGTCGCCTTGCCCCACTTGCCGTTGATCTCATCGACCACGAACGAGTCGGCGTTTCCCTGGACCTGGGTGTAACTGCCACCCGCCGCGCAGTTGCCGCGCGACGGGCAGGACATGACGCTGATCGAGTCTTCCAGGCCGGTGTTGAGCGCAGCCAGGCCAGGCGCTGGCAACGGCTTGCGGAAATTGCCGTCCACCTCGTTCTGGACGTATGCCTGGTTTCCGGCGTTCTGGCTGCCTGGAGTACCGACCTGGTAGGTGCCCGCGAAAGCGCAGTTGCGCTCGGATGAGCACGAGAGGGTGCCGAATGTGGCTGTCGTGCCAGGGGTCTGACCTGGCAGGCCGGTCGGGAGCGGAAGTGCCGAGGCGGCGTCCCAGCGACCGCCGATCTGGATCACGAAGAACGGATGGCTAGCTCCTCGGGCATCGGTGTAGTACCCGGCAAGGGTGCAATTCCCGGCGGAGGGACACTTCAGGTCGGTGATCGACGCGTCCTGGCCGAGGTCAAGTCTTCCGAGCCCGCGCACCCAGGTGATCTTCATCCAGGTCCCGTGTACCTGATTGGCGATGAAAGCCTGATGATGCCCGGCCGCGTCGGTATAGGTCCCCGCGATAATGCAATTGCCCAAGGTGTAGCAGGCGATCCCGGCAGCAGAAGATGCTGGCCGGCTGGTGCGGGCCAGGCTAGGCAGCGCCGCCGGCTTACCCCAGCGACCGCGAACCTCGCTCACCACGAACACCCGGCCGCCATCATAGGATCCGACGGCGCCGCAGTTGCCAGGCGCGGTGCAGGAGATCGCCGAGATCGAACTGCCGCCAGCTCTCGCCAGGCCGCCGAGCGTCACCGCCTCGCCCCACCCGGTGGCCGTCCGGCCTGAACCGGCGGCAGCATGCGCTCCTTCAGCACCGAAGCCACTAGCTGCCAGCAGCCCCGCCACCGCAATGACACTCAGGATCCACGGCCTAATGCTTCCCGCCACCCGGCACCTCCCGCGCTTGGATATATCAGCCTTCTCCTGACCGACGCGCGGGGCGCCAAGCCGGTTTACGGCGGTCGTTCCTCGTGTGCGCTGCCGGAGGAGGCGCCGAAGCAAGAGGAGTCTTGGGATGAGGCGGGCGGATCCACCCGGTCATCACATCAAGGAGAGGACGCCGTGGCCGTCAGGCCGACTGCCCGGGGTCGGGGTCGGGGTCGGGGGCGAGCAGCCATGTCACGGCCTGGGCGGCTGACCAGCCCTGTGGATGGTCCTGGAGCATTGCGCGCACGCCGTCGAGGTTGGATCCGAGCGTGACCAGCGGGTCCTCGGTGTAGCCGGTGGCGCGGCGGGTCTGGCCGAGGCCGGCGCTTGCCAGCAGCGCGTTGCACAGGCATGTCCGGTTCTCTGTGTCCGCGGCTTCGCCGCCCTTGCGGAGGTACATGTGGACGGGGCGCAGTTCAGCGTTAACCAAGGTCACTGCGCTCATCCGGTCACCGCGCCCGCAGTCGCGGCACTGGCCGTGGTGGCAAGCACCCTCTCGCACAGCGTCGCGGCGAACAGGTGAATGGCGACATTGCGCGGCAGCCGGAGCCCGGCCAGTTCGGCCATGCGCACCGCGGGAACGCGCACTAGCCAGATTCTGCCCGGCACGCCTTGCTGCACATGGTGCGGATAGTGCATTACCGGTGACGTCAGCGCCAATTGCTCACCGAAGGCCGCCGATGACGCCCAGAAATCCGAGACTCGCAGCGGCTCAAAGTCTACTGAGCCATCCGAGAAATGCAGAGCTATCTCGTCCAGGAACCAGCAGCGAGATCGGCTGGATCTCGCGGTAGTTGACCGAACCGCTAACCAGTGCGTCGGGGAGGCGGTACTCAACGACTGGGACGCCGGAAATAGCAGTTGCAGCTTCCGCATCCTCCTCGGGTCGATGGGACGTGACCGCGGATTCGGCACTGAGTCGGTACGGCTGATCGTCGGATATGGCTTTGAACAACTGCGCTTGCACCGAATCTCGCTTGAGGTGTACGCCTTCAACCCTCGGGCCAGGCACGTGTACGACAAGACCGGCTTCGTGGCGGAGGGTGTCCTGCGCCACGCACTCCGCTGGGACGACCGGTGGATCGACGCCACCGTGATGTCGATCCTCGCCCCTGAGTGGAGCCGCCACCAAGGCTATCCGGAGGGGTACAACTAGCAGGTACGTATGGTGAGGGCTTACGACGGCCTTGCCGCCGCAGCCTCCTGCCGCCCTGCCGCCCTGTTCATCTGGCTGCGCTATGGCCGCAGGGTACCGTTCTTATCATGCAGACCTGGGAAGCCATCACATCCCGACGCAACGTCCGGTCGTATAGCGGCCAGCCGATCGCGACCGCCGATCTCGATCAGATTCTCGAGGCCGGGCGACGGGCGCCGTCATCACAGAACTGGCAGCCATGGGCCTTCATCGTGGTCACGGAACCAGGCAAACTTGGCGAACTGGCGAAGGTCTGGCGCGGTGCCGGTCATGTGGCCGGATCAGCGGCGACGATCGTCGTACTCGCTCCTACTAGCGACAATACATATCAGCGGGCGCAATTTGACCTCGGTCAGGCAGTCATGGCCATGGCCATTGCCGCCGCCGATCTCGGTATCGGGAGCTGCCATTCAGGCGTGCAGGACATAGAACTGGCGCGCCAACTGCTCGGCTTTCCTGACGACCGCGACTGGGCCTTCCTGCTTTCACTCGGCTATCCGGCCGGCCGGCCGCTGGCCACCATCAAGAACCCAGATCGCCGCCCCTTCGAAGAAGTGGTGCACCGCGAGCACTGGTAACCCCCACGAACCCACAACGTGCGCACCCCAACACCCACACCGCCACAACGTGCGGCCCCAACACCCACACCGCCACAACGTGGGCTCTGGCCTGCGGGGGGCGGGGGCGGGAGCCGGAGCGGGTGGGCGGGGCGGGGGTTAGGGGGTGGGGCGGGCTTGGAGGAGGTGCCAGACGAGCAGGAGCTGGGTGATCGCGAGGGGTTCGCTCCTGGTTCCGTCTGCGAGCCTGCCGAGCGTCTCAGGCATCGGCGTGCCGTGCCCGGAAGGCAACTGCTCCCAGATCACCTTCTCGACCATCCGTGCGTCTTCGCGCGGCGCGTACCCGTGCACGTGCAGTGCGTCGACCGGCCTGCTGTCCGCATCCCTGATCAGCTTGAGATGGACGGTACGCCGGTCGTCGTCGGTCAGCGTCGTCGACAGGTCCGGGTGCGAGATCGTCGGCCTCAGCAGGAGTTCGGCGGACAGCGGCGTGCCAGGCTCGACCTCCTTGCCGGGAATGGGCGCGAAACGCACGCAGATGTCCGCCCACTGGCGCTGCGGCCTGATGAAGGCCGCGGACTCGGGCTCCCTGCGCTCAAGCTCAGCCAGCACCTGCTCGGCGGTGTAACCGCGTTCCGCGGTGTCGCGCCGCAGCTTCCACCCGTGCCTGATTTCCTCTGGCGGGTCCAGGTAGACGGTCACGTCAAAGCAGGCGCGCAACACCTTGCTGTGCAACGGGAGCAGGCCTTCGACCAGCACGAATTCTCCTGGCTCGATCAGCACTGGCCGGGCGAGCAAGCCGGTGGAGTGGTCATAGACCGGCTTGAGCACGGGCTTGCCAAGCGCGAGCAACTGGAGGTGCTGCTCCATCACCTCGATGTAGTTGCACGCCGGGTTAAGTACGGTGTAGGGCACTTGCTTCCGCTCAGCCCTGTCGTATCTGTGGTAGTCGTCCACGCAGATGACGCTCGTGCGGTCCTGACCGAGCGCGGCTGCGATGCCCCTGGTCAGGGTCGTCTTTCCGGCGGCGCTGTCGCCCGCGATCGCGAGCATGACCGGCCGCGAGGCGCGCACAGGATCAGTGCGCGCAAGCCTGACCGCCTTGTGCGGGCTCATGAGATCACCACCTCCCGTACCTGTGAATAACGGTACGCACCGGCCGGTTCATCGTGCTTGCCTTGGTCCGGTATTCGTGACTGGCTCGGCAAAGACGCGGCTGCCTCTGATGTCTTCCGCAGTGATCAGCATCAGGTCATCACGGCCGACGGTGCCCTGGACCGCGAGCAGCCGGCCGGCCTGGCGCAGCCTGGCCCGCTCAAGTGCATTGCGGACGCTCCGGGCATTGGCGAACCTTGGCTGCGTCATTCTCCGGTCCAGGTACTCGGAGAAAGCATCCCGCGCAGTTTCGGAAAAGCGATAGTTGTCATGCTCAAGAATAATCTGAGCGATCTGCGATAGTTCCGGCTTAGTGTAGTCATCGAACCGCAGGTGATGCGCGACTCGTGAGCTGAGGCCCGGGTTCGAGGCGAAGAAGGTCTCCATCCGGTCCGGATAGCCGGCGAAGATCACCGCCAGCGAGGCGCGGGCAGACTCCATCTCCTGAAGCAGGATTTCGATGGCTTCCTGCCCGTAGTCCCGCTCGTTCTCGGGCCGGTAGAGGTAATAGGCCTCGTCAATGAAGAGCACTCCGCCCGCCGCCTTGGCCAGGGCTTCCTTGGTCTTAGGCGCGGTGTGGCCGATGAACTGACCGACCAGGTCCTCGCGGGTGACCGCGTGCACCCGAGGCACCCGCAGGTAACCAAGCGCGTGCAAGATCTCAGCCATCCGCATGGCGACCGTGGTCTTGCCCGTGCCAGGGCTTCCAGTGAAGCTCATGTGCAGCGACGGCTTGCTGGCCGACAGGCCGAACCTGGCTCGTGCCCGGTCCACCGTCAGCATCGCGGCGATCTCCTTGATCCGCAGCTTCACCGCGGCCAGTCCGACGAGTTCGGCGTCAAGCGCGGCGAGCACCGCCCTGACCCGTGCGGTCGCCTCGTCGGCGTGCAAGTCGACAAGGTCACCTGGTTCGAGCACCTGCGGCGCGGGCGGTTCTGCGGCCGCGGTGCCGTGAGCCGGCCTGGCGCCGTTGCTGATACCAGGCCGGTCCATCGAGAACTGAGCCGTCATCATGGCTCACCCGCATCGCTGCGATAGCGCTCCCCGGCTGGCGCCTGCGCCGCATAGGCCCGCACGCTGTATTGCTGGACCCGGCCACCGCGCTCGGCACGGTCAAGCTGGAACCCCGGCTCGTGCGGCGGCCGCTGCACGAGGAAGCTGAGCGCCACGGTCTGCCTGTGCAGGCTCGCGTCGTAGGCGAGCACCCGCACGTAGTGATCGGGGAAAGCGGCCCGGCAGGCGTTGATCTCGGCAAGCACGCCATCAGGCTGGTGCAAGTCGAACATGGGCAAACCCCAGATCTCCCAGTACACATTGCGCGGATGCGGATCGTCGGTGTACTCGACGGAGACCGGCCAGCCATTGAGCAGTGCATAGCGCACCTGCGCCGCGATTTCATCGTCGGTCAGGTCAGGCAGGAAAGAGAAGGCTCCGTGTCGCAGGATCATTTCAGTGCTCCGGTCAGGCGGTCGGGGTGGGAATCGCATCTGGCGCGTCGGTCGACAAGTAGTCGAACGTGACATCGCCCCAGGTTGCCAGCGCGACGTCGAGCGGCCGGTTCCTGCGGGCGGCCTCGCGCAAGATACTGGGGCCTTCGGCCAGGAAGTCGCGGCCCTCGTTGCGCGCCTTGATCATTACCTCGAGCGCCACCCGGTTGGCCTCGGCGCCCGCGGCTATCCCGAGCGGATGCCCGATCGTGCCGCCGCCGAACTGCAAGATCACGTCTTCGCCTAGCAGGTCGATGAGCTGGTGCATCTGGCCGGCATGGATGCCGCCTGAGGCGACCGGCATGACGCCAGGCATGCTCGCCCAGTCCTGCGTGAAGTAGATGCCGTTGGCGGGGTTGACCGGGACGTGGTCAAGCCTGAGCGTGTCGTAGAAGCCCCGAGTGGTCGCCGGATCACCTTCCAGTTTGCCGACGACGGTGCCTGCATGCAGGTGGTCGACTCCGATCAGGCGGCACCACTTGGCGATGACACGGAAACTGACGCCGTGCGTCTTCTGCCTTGTGTAGGTGGAGTGACCGGCCCGGTGCAGGTGGAGCAGCATCCCGTTGGCCCTGGCCCACCTGGCGATCGACTGCATCGCCGAATAGCCGATCGTCAGATCGACCATGATGATGACACTGCCGAGCTCCTTCGCGAAGGCTGCCCGCTCGTACATGTCCTCGACGGTGGCGGCCGTGATGTTCAGGTAGTGACCCTTGAGCTCGCCGGTCTCGGCCACCGCCCGGTTGACGCCCTCCATGCAGTAGAGGAAGCGGTCACGCCAGCGCATGAAAGGCTGGCTGTTGATGTTTTCGTCGTCCTTGGTGAAATCGAGCCCGCCGCGGCAGGCTTCGTACACCACCCGGCCGTAGTTGCGGGCCGAGAGCCCGAGCTTCGGCTTGATCGTCGCGCCGAGCAGCGGGCGACCGTACTTGCCGAGTATCTCTCGTTCGGTCACTATGCCGTGCGCGGGACCCTGGAAGGTCTTCACGTAGCTGACCGGGATCCGCATGTCCTCGAGGCGGAGCGCTGCCAGCGGCTTGAAGCCGAACACGTTGCCGATGATCGACGAGGTCAGGTTCGCGATGGAGCCTTCCTCGAACAGGTCGAGGTCATAGGCCACGTACGCCAGGTACTCGTTCTGGCGGCCTGGCGCGGGCACCACCTGGTAGCACTTGGCCTGGTAATGCGTGTTGGCGGTCAGCCGGTCGGTCCACACCACAGTCCAGGTCGCCGTCGACGACTCGCCGGCCACGGCGGCTGCCGCCTCGATCGGGTCCACGCCTGCCTGCGGTGTGACCCGGAAGACGGCGAGCACATCGGTGTCTTTCGGCTGGTAATCCGCGTCGTAGTAACCCATGCTCGCATAGCTGTGCACGCCTGGGTCCCAGCGGTCCTGCGCGGCAAGTCCGCCAGCGGCCACACCACTGGCTGCGCCCCCGTTGGCACAGTAGTCGTTTGACACGAGGTCTCCTGAGGTCGGATTCGGCTCTCCCTTCCCTCGAGGATGTGCGCTCGACTATTGAAGTGTCCAGCGAGTGTTTTTGTAGAACACTTGAGTAAACTCTCAATTGTGACTCCTGGCAGGCTGGAGACCTTCCTCGCCGTC
Source organism: Actinomycetota bacterium (assembly GCA_027313705.1). Lineage (GTDB taxonomy): Bacteria > Actinomycetota > Actinomycetes > Streptosporangiales > Streptosporangiaceae > Chersky-822. The sequence goes on from DAHVDE010000105.1 coordinate 42,888, forward strand.
GTCGACGCCGGGTCGGCGCGAGCCGCCGCTCAGCGGCTGTCGGTGACCGAGTCCGCGGTGTCGGCGTCGCTGGCCGCGCTGCATCGCGAGGTGGGCGTGCTCCTGCTCGAACGGCACGGGCGCGGTCTTGCGCTCACTGAGGCGGGCCGGGTGTTCGCCGACTATGCCAGGCGGATTCTCGGCCTGATCGACGAAGGCGTCGCGGCCGCGCGGGCCGGCGTCAGCGCGGAGAGCGGCCTGATCAGGCTAGGGACGGTGGCGACCGCGGGCGAGTACCTGGTGCCCGGCCTGCTCGCCTCGTTCAGAAGGCACCACCCGCTGGTCGAGGTGACACTCGATGTCGGCGTCAGGGACAAGGTGCTCGCGCTGCTCGCCGATCACCGCCTCGACGTCGTGATCGCCGGAAGACCGCTGCCCGGTCGCGGGCTGGTGAGCCGCGCCACCCGCGCCAACCGCCTCATCGTGGTGGCCGCTGCCGGGCCGCGGCCCGACCTGGCGACCGCGACCTGGCTGTTGCGTGAGCCAGGTTCTGGCACCAGGGACACCACGCTCGCGCTGATCGAGTCGCTCCAGCTCGATCCGCCGGTCCTCGCTCTTGGCTCACACGGAGCGGTCGTAGCATCGGCGGCACTCGGTCTCGGCGTCACCCTGGTCTCAGCCGATGCGGTAGCTGCCCAGCTTGACCGCGGCGAGCTCGCACCGGTGCCTGCTTCTGGCACTCCGCTTGACCGGCCCTGGCACGCGACTACCGGCCCGGCGCCTACGGCCACCGCCAGGCTCTTCCTGCGCCATCTCACTGACCGCGACAGCTCAGGTCAGCTCGCCTTCGCGGGCGGCGAATTCGCCGGCCAATGAAAGTGCGCCCGTCCGGATTAGGGACGGGCGCACGGTCTCGCATCTAGACTGTCCTTATTGCCAATTGGCGGTGTGCTGGTGCACGGGAGTCGCTGGCTTCCGACCCCGCTCCCGTGTTACCACACACGCCAGGCGACCAGGGAAAGCACGGTGGTCAGCAAGATCACGATGCCGTGGGGTTCCATTACGTACACCTCCTTCGCGATCCCTTGGTTGGCGCGGATGAGATTCCTTCGTGCCATTTCAGGGTCGCGTCTGGCCTAATCGATCTCCATACGTAACGGCCCACGTAACAACCCACAGGAAACCCACGTAAATGGCGGGATGCTACCTGCCGGCCGCTGCGGTCTCGATGGCCTGCGAAACGCGATCGGCGCCTGCCGAGCCGAGTCGCTGATAGATCTCGAGTGCCTGGCGCAGGTAGGTAAGGCCGAGACTGGCGTCGCCGGTGTCCAGGTAGTACTCACCGACACCCTCCGCCGCGCGGGCTTTCTCCGGCAGCGACCCGATCGCGGTGGCAATCTCGAGCGAGCGCTCGAACCAGGCACGCGCCCCTATAAGGTCGCCGCGCACCCGAGCTAGGTGCCCGAGGTGATTAATGGTCCTGGCTTCTCCGGCCGTATTGCCGAGCTCGCGGAACAACTTCAGTGCCCGGTCATAGTGACGCGCCGCGGCCAGATGATCACCGGTTGCCTGGGCCACCGCGCCCAGGCCGCGGTGCGCGTTCGCCTCGCCGAGTTTATTGTCCAGTTCCCTGTGCAGTTCAAGCGCGCCGAGGTAGTTGGCAAGCGCTGCCTGATAGTCGTAAGTGAGCCGGCACGCGTCGGCCAGGTGGCTGAGCGCATTTGCCTCGCCGACCTTGTTGCCGAGCCTGCGGTGCACCTCAAGTGCCCGCTCATGACTGGTAGCGGCGGCGGCGGCATCACCGGTGTCGAGCTGCAAGGTGCCCAGGTCGGTCAGTGCGCCCGCCTCGGCGAGTTCATCGCCCGCTGCCCTGGCCGCCTCGAGTGCCGCCTTATGCAATACCCGGGCCGAAGTCCAGTGACCCTGGTTACGCAGGAAGCCATGCATGGCAGCGGCGATCGAGGCCGAGTAGCCAGGCAGGCCGGCGACGGCCGCGTAACCGACTGCCGCCTCCAGATTGTGCCGCTCGGCTTCCATCCAGGCCACGGCCTCCTCGCGGCTGGCCAGCTCCCGCGCTTGCGCGGGCGGAAGCAAGTCAGCGGTGAAGGCCTGCGCCGACGCGCGCCTGGCGAGGAAACGGTCGGCCGAGCGCGCCTGGTACAGGTAATAGCTAAGCAGCCTGGCCATGGCGACGCTTTGCTGGCCCGGCGGATCTTGCACTGCCAGCGCCCTGGCGCGTTCTCTGAGCAGGTCATGTAGCTGGTATCGGCCAGCGGCCGGTTCCATCAGCAGGTAATGATCGTAGAGGCTGTGCAGTTGCGCCCTGGCGGGCACGTAGCCGGTACCTGCCAGTGCTGACGCCGAGTAAGCGTCGACATCGGTGCCGGGGTGAGCGCCGATGAGCCTGAACAGCCGTTGCTCGGCGGCGCTGACGTCGCGGTAGGACAGGTCGAAGGCGGCCGTGACCGAGGCGTCCTCAGCTCGCATCAGGTCAAGCCGGTCCCTGGCCGCCGCAAGATCTTCCGCCAGGCCAGCCGCCGTCCAGGTCGGGTGGTGATGCAGTTGCCTGGCCAGCATGCCGATGGCGAGCGGCAGGTAGCCACACAGCCTGGTGATCTTCGCCACGGCGGTATCGCCGGCTTCCAGGCCAGGGCGGCCGGCCAGCCTGGTGAGCAGCGCTCCCGCCTCGGCGGGCGGCAAGGTGCCCAGGCTGATCAGCGCGGCATCGTCGAGCGCGGTCAGGTGCCTGCGGCTGGTGACTATTACCAGGCAGCCGCCGCTTCCCGGCAGCAGCGGCTGGACCTGATCGTGACCGGCGGCGTCGTCAAGCACGAGCAGCATCCGCTTGCCAGCGAGATAGCCACGCCACATCTGGGCGCTGGCTTCCAGGCTCGACGGGATCCGCGCCGCGACCACCCCAGCTACCTGAAGCAGGCTGGCCAGCGCCTCACCAGGCTCGACGGGATCCTGGCCGGGTGTATGCGCGTGCAGCCTGATGAAGATCTGGCCGTCAGGGAACGCGCCGGCCAGCCGGTGCGCCGCGTGGATGGCGAAGGTGGTCTTGCCCACGCCCGCCATGCCGCCGATGACCAAGATCTCCGTTCCTGACCTGGCCAGCAGGTCGGTTACCTGCCCAAGCTCGGCGTCCCTGCCGGTGAACGCGGTGTTGTCACGCGGCAGCGCCCGCGGGCCTGGCCAGAAAGGGCCGGAGAAAACGCCAGGCGACATCACGTCCGCCCCGGCAGGCTTGCCGCGCGCGGCGGCCTCGAAGGCCGTGCGAGCTGACCCGCGCAGGCCAAGGCCATCGGCAAGCAGTTGCGCGGTATCTTTGCGCGCGGTCTGGTTGACCCCGCGTTCCAGGTCGCTGATGGACCTGACGGCCACGCCAGAGGCGTCAGCCAGTTCCTCCTGCGTCAACCCGGCGGCCAGCCGAAGCTGCCGCAAGGTCCCAGCGAAAGCCACCAGCTGAGCATGGCTCATCCGGGCGGCAATGCGCCACTATCTCCCGGCTGAGCCTGGATTCTCACCAGTTAGGTAACCGCGAACCAAGGCACCTGCCCGCTGTTCGGCAAGGTATTTAAGTTCTTCATATTCGCAAATAACCTCCAGGCTAAGGTCAGGCTCGGCGAGCCGGTCGGCCAGCCAGCCTGCGATGCGAGCCGCCGTACGTGCTGGCTCCGTTTCGTCAGCCGCCCACAGCATCGTGGCGTTCCTCGCCACTCGCGCGAGCCGCGCATCAGCCGAGCCCGATCCGAGCGCTTCGGCCGCTGGCCGCCAGTCGCCGAGGTAGGCCAGCCCGGTCAGCCGCCCGATCGGCACGCTCGGGTGCACCCCTGTCTGGTCGGTCTCGCCGAGCAGCCGGCGCGCCGCGCGGGCCAGCTCGTCGCCAGGGGAAAGCAATCTGGCCAGGTAGCCGATCGCCGCAAGTGCCTCGGCGGCAGGCGCGATCTCGGTCAGGCCGTAACCGGGCAACGCCACTATTAGCCCGGTCCTTGCCTCAAGGCCGGCCAGCGCGGCGCCGAGTCCGCCATGGCGGGCGGCGATCACCCGCAGCGCCCCTGGCAGCGCCAGCGCGGCGGCGGCGGCGAGGAACGTGGGCAGCTCGCATTGCTGCCCTGCCGCATACTGGGCAAGCAGCCGGTCACCGGCCTCGGCGCCGGCCTCGTATCCGGGTCCGGCGTCGCCGGTCAGCAAGAAGGCGGCCGAGGCAAGCGCGTCGATCGCGCAGCGCACGTCGGTCTCGTCAGCTGACTTCAGCATGGCCGCCAGCTCGCCGCGTGGCTGGCCGAACCGGCTCATCACCACCGGCCACGGCCAGCGGAGGCGCTCCGCGACGTCGTGACCGGCCAGGAAACGGTGCGCCCGCCAGGCTTCCCGCACACCGCTGGCCAGATCACGGGAGGAAATCGCGCCGACCAGGGCACCAAGGCAGTCAAGGCCGGGCCGATCAGGCCGGCCCGGCCCGGCGAAAGCGGGCAGCAGGGCGCGGAAGTATCTGGTGACCTCGGCAAGGTCCACGCTGCGCTGCCTGGCCAGTGCCGCCGCGATCAGCACCAGGTCCGCGCGCTGCCCGGCCCAGGCCGCGGCTGCGGCGAACGCACCGGGAGCGAGATCTGGCCTGCCGCCAAGCAGCCGGTGCGCGGCGGCGGCGGCGGCCAGCGGGTCAGGTCCGGCGATCACGGTGAGCAGGCGCTCGGCAGGCAGGTCGGAGCCGAACAAGATGGCACGCCAGGCAGCTTCTCCGCCTTCGTCGCGGCCGCGCTCCGCGGCGACCGCGGCGTCGATCAGCTCACGAACCGGACCGTCGCCGATCTCGAACGCGAACCGGCGCTTGAGCAGCTCGCTAAGCCGATCTGGACCGCTCAGGCCGCGAAGCAGCTCGTAACGTTCCTCTTGCAACTGCCGCGCCTGCGCGGCCGAGATCGCGGCGGGCAACTCGCCTTCGACCTCGGTCAGCCGCACAGCGGCGGCCCGCCGGTAGGCGCCGGCGAGCCTGCCTGGCAGCCGCTCGCCCAGGCTCCTGAGCGCCAGCCAGGCTTCATGGCGCACCGGCCATGGCGTCTCGCCGCCAACCTGCTCGGCAATCAGCGCGACGATTCCGTGCAGCTTCAGGTCGCCGATGATCCGCGTGGCCGCCGCCCGCACGCTGGCAGGAACCCCGCTGCCGGTAATCAGGCTGGCCGCCTGCCTGATCAAAGAGCCGGCCAGCAAGCTGCGCGGCTGTCCGGGGCGGGCCGCACGGCAGGCATCGGCCAGTGCGGTAAGGCAGAACTCGCGCCAGACAGGATCGGCGCCGCTGTCGGCGATCACCGCGAGCAGGCCAGCGTAAGCGGGCCGCCGCCCGCCGCTGTAGCCAAGCTCCGCGCAGGTGCCGAGGTCGGCTAGCGCCAGCGCGGCTCGCTCCCGTGCGAGCCTGCTCGCGCGGGAGTCCTTCAGCGTGCGTTCTTGTGCCTGCACGAACCAGCCGGCCAGACTGGCCGGCGGCCCGTCCGCCGACAGGAGCAACGCCGCCGCGTAGCGCGGGTCGGCGTCCGCCACCGTCCGCACCAGGTCGCCAAGCAGGTCAGGGGTGGTCGTACTGAACGAGGCGAACATCTTGAATGCATCGCGCCAGGCGAACCTGAGCAGCAGCAGAACCAGCCCGCGCGGATCGGCGCCTGCCGTCGCCCGCAGCACCCTGGCGGCGAAGTAGTCCTGGTAAACCCGCACCGTGAAGTGACAGGCCCCGCCATCCCGCACCACGATGCCAAGGCAGGCAAGCCCTTCGTCGGCTCGCTCCTCGCCGTGGTCACCGTTAAGCTGCCGCACGGCCAGCCGCTCCGCGTGGTCGATCCACGAACCGGGCGGCACAGCGGCCACGTACCGGTCGAGCAGGTCTCCGGCCGTCCGCGCCTGGCCGGCGTCCTGAACCTGGGCAAGCATGGAAAGCAGCAGCGGGTTACGAGCAAGTTCGGCCAGCGCCTGGTCGGGCGAGCGGCCGAGCACGCGATCGGCGATGGCGGCCGCACCAGGCGACGGGTGCCTGGCGAGGTACTGCCCGATGCACGCCGGATCGGGCTCGTGCAGCGCGATCGCGCGCCAGCCGGCTAGCTCGGCGGGCGCATGTGTACCCCGACAGCAGATAGTCAGCAAAGCGCGCGGGAACCGCTGCCTGACCTGCGTAAGCCAGCCGGTCACGCTCGGCAGGTCGGCTGCGGCGAGCCGATCGAAATCGTCGACTAGCAGGTGGATCACGCCGACGGCGAGCAGGGGGCGCACCGGCCCCGCACCGCGCAATGTCTGGTCCAAGAACTCCCAGACCGCGTCGCCTCCGTGCCGCAGTGACCTTTGCAGCTCAGCCGCCCGCACCCGGACAGGAAGGTGCGGGACCTCCGTTTCTGCTGGCCAGCGGGTCAGGTAACCGGACGGCCGCAGCCAGCGGCGCTCAAGTTCTTCGAGCAAGCTGGTCTTGCCCGACCCGGTGCCGCCGAGCACGATGACCCTCCTGGCCCTAAGCGCAAGCTCGACGGCACTTTCGGCCAGCGGCGAAGGACGGCCGGCTGCGAGCGGGAACTCGGCCGCGTCGTCGTCCGACGCGGCTCCCCTGATCGGGCCGAGATCGACTGCGGGCAGGTCGATGTAAAGGTCGCGGACGCCACCAGGCCATGGCCGGTCAGCCGCCATCGCCTTGACCGCTCCGGCCGTGATCCTGCGCAGTTCAGCACCAAGCACCGGGGCCGAGGGCGCCGTGGTGAGGTTGATGCCGCCGACCAGGCTGGCCAAGAGCGCCAGGCCGGCCGGCGTGGCGGGAATCAGCGGGGCGACCGCGGCGGCGGGCGCGTCCAGGTCAGCCTCTTGCCAAAGGCGCCAAGGGCCGTCCTCGTCGGCAAGCTGCTCGGTGGCGACGCTCGCGGCGGCGACCTGAGCCCGCCAGGTGCCTTGGGTCTGCAGTTCGTCTTTCCACTTGAAGACGTGGTGCGCGGCGAACAGCACCTGGGTGTGGTACTCGCGCCACCACGGGCGCACGCCTGGCTTCTCTTCTGGGTAGATGGTCCTGGCATGGCCCCTAATGACGGAGAGCACGCTCAGCGGGCCGGCCAGCTTGCGGTACTGGTCGCCGCTCCGGTCGCCCAGGCCGGCCAGGAGCGCATCGTCGACCTGGCTGCGGTCGAAAGGCCCGAGCAGTGCCGCTACCCTGTCGCCGAGCGCGAGCAGCCGCTCCAGCCTGACCAGCTCGGCGGCGGAGAGCAGCTCGGAAAATGGGTGGCGCAGCAGATTGAGTTCCAGCCAGGCGAGATCAGACTGGATCGGCCGGTCCTTTCTCGGACTGGCATAGTCGATCAGGAACGGCCGGTCGCCGGCCACGAGCACGTTGCTCGGGTTGAAGTCGCCGTGGACGCTTGACGTGACCAGGCCGGCCTGCTGGTCCATCAGGGCGCGGCGCAGCACGCCGAACGGATGGGCGATCGGCACGCCGTCAAGTTCCGTGCCGCCTTCGGCCACCGCCAGCTCGGGCAGTGCCTGACTTACCCGCTGCCAGGTGAGCGCCGACCGCCAGGACGCGACCCTCCCGCGCAGGGTGAAGCTCTGGCCGCCAGGCCGATCCGGTGGCAGCATCGCCTCTTCGACTTTGACGGTGACATTGTCCCGCCCGGCGAACCGCGGGCCGAACTCGCGCGCGGGCCAGAAGCCGCGCAGCATCACCTCGGTGCCAGGGGCGAGCGATCTGGTGCCGCCAGGCTCACCGGCGCCTTCGAGCGCGAGCGCCATCCGGAGCACCTGGTCAGGCAGCAACTGCCTGACGTCATCGGACCCTGGCCGCGCCGAGGTCGTGCCGCGGTCCCTGGTCGCCCGCGCCGCGGTGAGCTCAAGGTCAGCGCCGAGCAGCGGGTTGAGCGCCTCCCAGCTACCGAGGTCGGCCACCCGGTTGTCACGGTAGAAGACCAGATTGGCGAGCTTAAGCAGGGCGCCGATTAGCTCGCGCGCCGTTCGCACCTGCGTCTCGCCGCCAGCGACCGCGGCGCGGATCACCCGCTCTAGTTCGACGGGCTCGGCTCCGCCGAACTCCTGCACGTCGGAGTAGACGACGGCCTCGTCTTCACCGAGTCGCAGATTCTGGTCAAGTACCCCCGCGCTGACCGCCTCGATCGGCGGGCAGAGCGCACTCGGCGCGTTCTTGATGATTCGCTGGTATGCCGCCCATTCGGTAGCGACGTTTACCCCGACCTTCGCGATCTGCGTTCTGCGGTAGTTGTCGCGTACTACTTCGATCCTGAGCACGAGCGCGCCGGTGCGGCCGCCGGTGAGCTTGCTCTTGACCTCGATCCGGTCAGGTGCCTGCCACCGGCCAGGTCCGTCGCCGACCGCGACGCGGTTTAGCGCGGCTTTGATTCTCGCTTGCTCGTCCTCGTCAAGGTACTCGCTAAAGAGAACATTGAGCGCGGCCATCTAACGCCCACGGCCGCTGCGGCGCAAACTGGCCACTTCATGCCTCCTTCGGGGAACGGCAGCAAATCCACGGTCTACAGTAGTATCGCGGCAACTGGCACGATATAGCGAGGGTCGGCAGCGAGAATGGTCCCTGAGCGCGCGATTGACGGCCTGACCCTGGCGCGGTGGCGCTCACTGTGCGAGCGGTTTATCGCGATCAAACTCGGCGCCTTCCGCAACGATCTCGCGGCCGACTGGCACACGCTGGCGAGGATCGAGCCAGGCACGCCTGGCCTGCTCGACGAGTGGGAGCTACTCGAGGAGCGGATAGCCGAGCTTGACGACTTCGGCGACACCATAGTGGTCAGGCACTGGCCGGACGGCGGGGACGAGGAAGAAGAAGAAGATTGGGCCGGGGAGGAAACCGAGTACCTCTGCCCGGCGAACCGGTGTGACCGGAGAGTCAGCGCCGGCACGGGCACCGTGCCGCGCTGCGACCTCTACGACCGCCCGATGAGGCTGCCAGAAAGCTGACACCTCAGCCATAACGTGCCGGCCGAGATAGCGCTTGGCCGTCATTTCGACAATGCGTCATACTGGCGCCATGGTGGCCTGGGATGCCAAATAGATGACATCGAACGAAGATGGAGTGCCAGCGGCGCTCATTGCCGTGGAGATCAAGGCGCTGCGCAAGGGCCGCGGCATCCGCTCGAGTGACCTCGATCACAGACTTGGCGATTATCTGCGCGAACTGACCGGCGGAGCGGCAGGAGGCGCGGCCGGCCCTCGCCAGGTGCTGGCGGAAGAACTTGCCGCCCTGGCGGTGAAACTCCCCGACGACTTGCGCCTCGCGGTGCTTGCCAGCATCGGACAGGCTGCCGAGACCAAGCAGATGACCAGGTTCGGCGACCGGGTGAGCTGGCTAGCGCAGCAAGCGGGGCGCACCGACCGCACCATTCTGCGGCGGATCGGATCGGCCGAGCAACTACTGGCCGAGGAAGTGGCCGGGGAGCTGCGGCGGCGGCGTAGCTCCCCGGTAAGCGGGTCGACGGGCTGGTACCTGGACGAGTTCCGCACGGTACTTCGCCTGGACACGCCAACCCCTGAGTTTCACGAACGACGCCGAATCGTCGCGACTCGCCCTGGCCTGGATCAGGTCAGGGCCTGGTGGGACGTGCCGAGGGACGCGGGAGAGCCACGGGCGGCATTGACTGCCGAGGTGCTTTATGGCGGGCGCCTGGTAAAGCGGCTCGACAGCAAGGGCAATGCCTTCGAGTTCGTCATCGAACTGCCGACCGCGCTCGAGCAGGGCGACGAGCATGAGTACGCGCTGATCCTGCGGATGCCCAGAGGCGACCTGAAGCGGCAGCACTACATATTTACGCCGGAATACCAGTGCAACGCGTTCGACCTGACCGTGCGTTTCGACCTCGACAGCCCGCCGGCCTGGGTACGCGAGGTTCGCGGCGAGACGGTTCGCACCTTCGACCCGCCGAAACCAGGCAAGGAGAACCTCGAGCCTGATGGTGCCGGGGAGGTCCATGTCCGCTTCGATCACCCTGTCATGTACCTGGGTTACGGCCTCCAGTGGGACCTGCCAGATAGGGCAGACGAGGCGCCGTATCGCTAGATCGGTGCATGCTGAGCACGAGCTTCTGATTGAAACCTGGCCAGGTCTGAAACGATGATGGCGAGGTAGGTTACGCCTTGGCGAGGGAGATCCGTTGGCAGCGCAGACCGGACAGCAGCACGGCACCTCGCGCAGCGCCTCCTGGTTCGCCGCGCAGGGGCGGCCAGGGATGATCTACCGGTCCTGGCTGCGGGCCGAGGGTTTCCCTCCTGAGGTGTTTGATGGCAGACCTGTCATCGGGATCGCCAACAGCTGGTCCGAGCTGACGCCGTGCAATGCACACTTGCGCGGCCTGGCCGAGGCGGTCAAGCGCGGCGTGTGGCAGGCAGGCGGGTGGCCGCTTGAGTTCCCCACGATGTCTCTTGGCGAGACGCTGATGCGGCCGACCGCCATGTTGTTCAGGAACCTCATGTCGATGGAGGTCGAAGAACTGCTGCGGGCCAATCCGATCGACGGTGTCGTGTTGCTCTCCGGGTGCGACAAGACGACCCCGGCGATGCTGATGGCGGCGGCGAGCGCGGACCTGCCCGCGATCATGGTCACCGGCGGGCCCATGCTTAACGGCAAATTCCGCGGCGAGGATGTCGGTTCAGGCACGCACGTGTGGAAATTCGAGGCGGAGCTTGCCGCCGACCGGATGACCCAGGCCGAGTGCGTGCTCGCGGAAAGCGGGATGGCCAGGTCGTGCGGGCACTGCATGACGATGGGCACCGCGTCGACGATGGCCTGCCTGGCCGAGACCCTCGGCATGCAGCTTCCTGGCTCGGCGGCCTGGCCGGCCGCAGACTCGCGGCGGGTGCTCACTGCGCAGCAGGCCGGGCAGCGAATCGTGGCACTTGCCCGCGACCAGGTACGGCCTTCGGCGATCTTGACTCCGAAGGCGTTCGAGAACGCGATAAGGGTCAATGCGGCTATCGGCGGGTCGACAAACGCCGTGATCCACCTGCTCGCCATAGCCGGGCGGGCCGGCGTGCCGCTGCGGCTGGCTGACTTCGACGAACTGGCGAAGGACGTGCCCACGCTGGTGAACCTGATGCCTTCTGGCCGGTACCTGATGGAGGACTTCTGCTACGCGGGAGGCGTACCTGCCGTGATGGCCGAACTCGGGGACTTCCTGCACACCGACCACGTCACCGTCACAGGAAAGACGCTCGCCGAGAACATCGCGGACGCGAAGTGCTGGAACCGGGACGTGATCAGGTCACTGTCCGAGCCATTCGCGCCGGCGGGAACTGGGACGGCTGTCCTGCGCGGCAACCTCTGCCCTGACGGTGCCGTGATCAAGCAGTCGGCGGCGTCGCCGCACCTGCTCAAGCACCGCGGTCAGGCCCTGGTGTTCGACTCGATCGAGGAATACCACGAAGCGGCCGTGCGCCCTGACCTGGAGGCGGATGAGTCGACCGTGCTGATCGTGCGCGGAGCAGGCCCGCGCGGGTACCCCGGCATGCCGGAGATCGGCAACTTCGTACTGCCGACCAAGCTGCTCAAACGCGGGGTCACCGACATGGTGCGGATTTCCGACGCCAGGATGAGCGGCACGGGCTACGGCACCGTGGTACTGCACGTAGCGCCGGAGGCGGCCGCGGGCGGACCGCTCGCGCTGGTCCGCACTGGCGACTGGGTTAGCTTGGATGTGCCGGCTCGCGGTCTCAGCTTCGAGGTGACCGACGAGGAGTTGCGCCGCAGAAGAGCCGAGTGGCAACCAGCGCATTCCGTACCCGGCCGCGGCTACGCCCGGCTGTACACCGAGCATGTACTGCAAGCCGATCAGGGCGCTGACCTGGACTTCCTGATCGGCTCCAGCGGATGCGCCGTCCCCAGGCACAACCATTAACAGTGATTTGACATTGATAGTCGCTGGCCGTCATCCATGGTTAACGACGGCCGGCGATCTTTGGTCGATGGACGCCTCTGAAGCTGAGTTGTCTTCACCCATCTGCCGTCAGATGCTCGAGGGTGCCGGAGGTGCCGGGTTCCTGGCCGCCACCGCTTCGATCCGCGCCAAGTCGTCCTCGCTTGAGCCTGCGTCCGCACACGAGGACGGCACCCCTGGACAGGTTCACCTGACCTGGGGAGATGACCCGGCGACCTCGATGGTCATCTCCTGGGTCTCGCCAGGTCAGGCGGCGGGCGCGCGGGTACTGCTTACCAAGGGCGATGGCTGGACCAGGACGATCATGGCGGAGCAGCGCAGTCATGCCGACGAGATCAGGGGCCAGAACGGCTGGGCGTATCACGCCGAGCTCAGGTGGCTCGCCCCGGACACCACGTATTCCTACCTGGTGACCGCCGACAACGACGGCTCGGCCGCCCCCGTCTCCTGCCGGTTCCGCACCGCGCCTGCTGGCCGGGCAGCCTTCCGCTTCACCAGTTCAGGCGACCTGGGTACCGGTGACCTGGCCTGGCCGGCCGGGCGCCGGCAGAGCGCGCATGCGGTCTGCGTCATCAAGTCGTTCCAGCCCTTGTTCCATCTGCTCAACGGCGAATTGTGCTACCCGGGAGATGACCTAGCCGAACGGCCAGGTGGCTGGCGTGACTTCCGGAACGAGGGGACCGGCGTTCGCGGGCGCTTGCATTCGTTCAGGGTCGGCTCGGCGCTCTTCGTCTCGCTCGACTCCTGCGACGTCAGCTACCAGACCGCCTGGCTCGACCGCACGCTCGCGGCCGCGCGGGCCGATAGCGGCGTCGACTGGATCATCGTGCTGGCCGATCGGGCCTCCTGCTCGCCTCCGGTCCAGCGTGACGACTCTAGCCAGGGCATCAGGCAGGAGTGGCGGCCGCTGTTCGACCGCTACGAGGTCGACCTCTTGCTGGGCGGCCACGACGTGGCCAGCCCGCAGTCGTCCCTCGTCCGCAGCCTTGACTGGCAGGCAGTGCAGACCCTGTACCCGGACCCGGACCCCGACCCGGACCCGGGCACGGACGGGTACGGCATCGCCGTGTTCGACCTTGATCCAGGCAAGACACCGGGCGGGAATACCAGCATCACCGTCAGGTACTTTCGCGCGAGCCGAGCGGATGCGACCGATGCGACCGCGCGCCACGCCCAGCTCGACGTCTTCACCTTGACCAGGCCCCGCTCAGATGGCGCGGTGCGCCTGCGCTGATTGCCGCCTGGCGGCAGCACTACCTTCCGGCATGCACGAATCCGGCCCAGGTAAGTGGCAGGTCGGTCGACCCGTCGTCGCGCAGCCGGCGAACAGCTGCATGCAGAGCCGCGGCCAGCGAAAGACGTCGTCCGCCGCACGGGACCAATCGCTTGCGTACGGCCGCCGAGCTATCGCCGGCTTCCCACAAGGTGCCGGTCACCTGGGCGAATCCGGCGAGTTGCATTGCCGAAGTGAGGTGGAGCGGCTCGGGGCTCTCCGGCAACATCGCCAGCAGCCTGCCTGCCTCGCCGTCAGGCTCGATCACGTTGGCGGCCGAGCCGGTACTTGCCCGTGCCTGGCCGAGCGCGTGCACGGTAGGCGTGTAAGAAGACACCACCCGGTCGAGCAGCGTACGGCCGCCCCTTTCCCTGTGGTGGCCCGCGGCGTGCAGCGGCAGGCGGCAGAGTGCCCCGGTAGGCATCCACCAGATCCTGGTCAGGCTCGCGGGATCTGCTGTCACGTCGGCGCAGCCGAGCTGATCGAGCACGGGCCAGGCGATGGTGTCCCACAGCCATTCCAGAATCCCCGACAGGTCGCTGTTCGGCCCGGAGGGCTCGCTCAGCCATCCGCCAGCCTTGGCCCGCGAAAGGGACCTGTCGAGCAGCGCGGCCTGGCCCGCCAGGCTGGCCTGGTTCAGTCCTGGCAGCGGAACGCAGGTTACCGTCCCTCGGGCGAGCAAGAGCGCATCGCCTCGGTAACGGCTCACGCTGATGGCCGCCACCGGACCGGAGCCGACCCATGAACTGAAGTCAGCTAGGGCGGGAACCGCGCGGTACCCGGGCCGCCCAAGGCCCAGCGAGTGCCAGAGCAAGCTGCCACGACCGGCCTCGAGCAGGCCGAACGCCAGTTCAGCTCGCTCGGACTCGGTCTTACCTGGTCGGTCATCGAGCAACGCGAGCGACGCCGCTGCGGTCGCGAGCCCGGCGAACGAGCGCAGGCCCTGCTTGCCCTGCGCCGAATTGAGGCGGTCAGGCGCCAGCCCGGCCAGGCCGGCGACCGCGCGTTCCGCCAACTCAGCGGCGGCCGACACTTGCCCGGCCGTGACGAGAGCGCCCGTCACTTCGCGGCTCGTGCTCACCGCTTCGGTCAGGTCCGCCGTATCGCCGTAACTGTCAAAGCGCTCCATCAGCGTCGTGCACAAGCCGTAACCAACGCGCGCAGCCTGCGGACTGCCACCTGGCGCCGCGCCAGCAGCGCGCCGGAAGGCGACGACGGCGGCGTCAAGATCACGCTTGCCGAGCGTCGCGCCTTCCCTGTCAAACCGCAATTTGAGCGCCCCGGCGAGATTGGCCAAGATCGTGAACTGGTCGGGGTCGCCGTCGGGGACGAGGTCGGCACCCCGCCTGCCGACTTCCACCGCTTCATCGATATCGGCCATGGCGCCGTGTCGCCTGAACCGGTGCGCAAGCGCCATTCCGAGCATGCCAAGCGTCTTCGACCTGCGTTCATTGTCGTCCTGCGGTGTCGCGGCGAGCGCGCGCCGACACCTGGCGACCGCGTTTGACAGCAGGGCATCATCGCCCGAGGCGATCGCCTGCCTGAGCGTCGAAGCGGCTAAGGCGAACCCCTCGGCGGGACCGGGCAGCCGAGGATCAGATATTGGCCCGCTGCCAGCAGCCGCGCCCATCCAAACCCCCATTTTAAAAATATGCCGAGCGACGCTTCCCTCTTAATGAAATCACCAATACGCCCAGTAGTCGCCCGACCAAGCGGAACTGTCAACTTTCTGTCAGTTTTTCATAAATATGTCCCTGCAAATATATGTTGACATATTAAAAGGCTATCATCCTGGCCGGCAGTGATGGTAAACCTAGGGGCAGATACCTAGTCGGTCGCGAACTCCAGGGGGACAGGGAAATGCCGAATAGCAAGGTCAGGGGGGCGAGGTGCGGAGCTGGTGCCAGCCCACGGCACTCGCAGCTGGGCCTTGCTCAGGGCATTCATGGCACCCAGGAGAACGAGACCGGCGAGGGGGGGGATAAGCGAATATTCGAGGGCAGTTCGCAGTCGGAAATCTCGAATGCTCGCGGCAGGCCAGGCTCTTACCCTGGCATTGGTCTGCTGCGGACGGGAACGGCAAAAGCCGTTCCCGTCCGCGCCATTTTGGCAGTGACTACCTCACGGTGAGCGCCAGCGACTGGACGAAATCAGCGATCTGACGAAGCGTGCGGCATTCCCTGACCGAAGCACACCAGGGGGCATACTGGCTGATCACCGAATCGCCCTGATCCCAGTACCTGCGAGGCTCAGGGTTCAGCCAGTACACCTGGCCCGCCCGCTCCTGGATCTGGGCGAACGAGGCCTGCGCGGGGTCGAGGTAGTTAGTGCGCGCGTCACCGACCATGAGAACCACCGAGCGCCTGGTCAGCTGGGGAGCGCAGGACGAGGCGAATTCCCGCAGCACGGACCCGTAGTCCGAACTGCCGCTTAGCCTGATCGCCGCGGCGGCGGCCTCACGGGCGCCAAGCTGCCGGCCACTGGCCCGCGCCTCTCGCACCAACTGGGTGATGTCCGCCAGCCCGTCGACGAAGGAGAACACCCGCAGCCGGTTCAGCCGGCTGTCAAGGGCAGCCAGCAAGTCTAGCGTGAACCGCGAGAACGCCGATACCGAGCCGGACATGTCACAGAGCACCACGATCTCCGGTTTAGGTGGCCTGGCTGGCTCGGTGGCCAACCGGAAAGGCACGCCCCCTGTGCCCATCGCCAGATGCAGGGTCTTGCGGATGGACAGCCTGCGCTTGCGGTGCAGGGCGAGCTGAGCGAGTACGTGGGTCAGCCGCTGTGCAAGCGGGCCGATCGCGGCGGCCATGGCGGCAAGCTCGGCAGCCGAGGCGGTGACGATGTCGATGTCCTGCGCCAGGCCTACCCGCATCGTGGTGCGAACGGCGCGGGCACCGCGGTCGGCCACCAGCGCCCGCCTGATCGCGGACCGCAAGTCGGCACGGAATTCCTCGACCGCCCGGTCGGCTTCCGCCTCGATCAGCCGGTACCTGAACCCGCCACCCGTGCCACCAGACCCGCCCCCCTGCCCGCCGCCACCGCCCTCGCCGCCCGCACCCGGCAGGCCCTCGGCCCGCACGCCCTCGGCCTGGCCGCCCTCGGCCTGGCCGGCCTCGGCCTGGCCGGCGACGAGCTCGGCCCGCAGGCCGTCAAGCCCCGCAGCCTCGTCGACGGCGATCGCGGCGAACACCCCGGCCACCGCACTGCCCGGCTCAAGGCCGCCGAACCGGCGCACGAACTCGTCCGCGAGCAGCCGCTTGAGCAGGGCGTCTGTTGTGCCGATGGCCGACCGCAATGTGACGCACAGCTCTTCGTCGGTCATGGCCTCGATAAGGTCCGCGCCTGGCTGCCTGGCGCCCGTCGTGTACAGATCGAAGATCAGGTCGAAGGCGTCGAGCTGTTCCGAGCGCTTCACCAGGGCACAGCGCAACGTCGCACGCAAGACTTCTTTATCCTGCAAAGAAATCAGGCTGGCCGCCCTGGCGGCGTCCAGGTGCTCACCCACAGAGACCTCGATCCCGACGCTCCGCAGCTCGTCGACGAGCGCCGCCAGCATGAGTTGCATAAGCTAGATCCGCAGTTCGGTGTGCGCGGTGTCGATGTCCCTTTCGTATTTGAGCAGCACAGACAGTGTCTGCCTGATCAGGTCTTCGGAAAGATCGGAAGCACCGAGAGTGAGCAAGGTACGCGCCCAGTCCAGCGACTCGGCTATCGACGGCGGTTTCTTCAGATCGGCCTTGCGCAGCACCGCGATCAACTCGGCGATCTCACGAGCCAGGTGCCCGGCCAATGCTGGCACGTGCAACTGCACGATCTCCGCCTCGCGGTCCACGCTCGGGTAGCCGAGGTGCAAGAACAGGCAGCGCCGCTTCAGTGCCTCAGAAAGGTCCCTGCTGTTGTTCGAGGTGAGAAAGACCTGCGGAATGTGCCTGGCGGTCACGGTGCCGAGTTCTGGAATCGACACCTGATACTCGGAAAGCACCTCAAGCAGCAAGGCTTCACTCTCGATGTCAAGACGATCGACCTCGTCGATGAGCAGTACCGCCGGATCCTCCGAGCGGATCGCGGCTAGCAGCGGACGGGAAAGGAGGAACTCCTCGCTGAAGATGCCAGCGGTGTCCAGGTCCTTGGTCCCGCTGCTCTGGTGCAGCTGAAGCTGGAGCAACTGACGGCGGTAATCCCACTCGTAGATCGCCTTGGATTCATCAAGGCCCTCGTAGCACTGCAACCTGATCAGGCGCTTGCCCGCCGCCAGGGCGACGCTCTTGGCTAGCTGGGTCTTGCCAGTGCCAGCCGGCCCTTCGATCAGCACCGGCTTGCCAAGCTCGGCTGCCAGGTAGACAACCGTCGCGATGGTGGTGTCAGCGAGGTAACCCGCGCCGCGCAGGCCCGCCAGCACTTGGTCAACTGGGGATGAACTCGGCTCCATGACCCTAAGTATCCGGATAGCCGACTACTACCACCACCGGCCGGAACCCCCGCAACGCCACAACGCAGGCACGCGGCACGCCCGGCCACCGGCCGGAACCCCCACAACGCCACAACGTGGGCACCAGGACCCCCGCAACGCCACAACGCAGGCACGCGGCACGCCCGGCCACCGGCCGGAACCCCCACAACGCCACAACGTGGGCACGCGGCACGCGCGGCCAGTGGGCGGAACGCCCGCAACACCACAACGTGGGCACCAGGACCCCCGCAACGCCACAACGTGGGCACGCGGCACGCGCGGCCAGTGGGCGGAACGCCCGCAACACTACGACGTGGGCGCGGGGGGCGGGGGGCGGGGGGTTAGGGGACGAGGACGATTTTGCCTAGGACGTGGCCTTGAGCTAGCCGGCGGTAGGCCGCCCTGACCTGGGCGAGCGGAAAGACTTCCGCCACGGGTAGTTCGAGGCGTCCGGCCGCGATCAGCGCCGCAAGTTCTTCGAGGACGGTGGCGCTGGCGCCGGCCGCGCTGCCGTCCGCTTTGACGCCGTACTGCTCTACGGCCGCGAAGTTGGCGATGGTGTCGATCCGGTCTGGCTGGACGCCGAGGTCGAGCGCCACCTTGACGTAGTCTCCGCCGAAGGTGTCGATGAAGGCGTCGATTCTGGCAGCTTCCCGCATGATTCGATTGGTTATGTCCTGACCGTAGGTGACCGGAATCACCTCGTGGTCAACCAGCCATTGCCGATTCGCCGGGCTGGCCACGCCGATCACGGTGGCGTCGGCAAGCTTGGCGAGCTGAACAGCGAGACAGCCAACACCGCCGGTGGCTCCCGCGACCACTACCGTGTCACCGGCCGCCAGTTCGACGGCGCGCACGGCGGCATAAGCCGTGCAGCCGGCGACGTAGAGGGCGCCGGCGACTTCCCACGGCACCCCGGCCGGATGATGCGTGAGGTTCCTGACGTCGACAATGACGTATTCCGCCTGGCTAGCCCGATCGTCCGTATAGCCGATGACCTCGTCACCCACGTTGACGCCAACGACGCCCGGCCCGGTCTGCGCGACTATCCCGGCCAGGTCACTGCCCTGGCCGGAGGGAAATGTCGCCGGCCACACGGAATGGAGCAGGCCCTCGCGGATCTTGGCCTCGCCCGGGTTGATGCCCGCCGCCTTAACCTGCACGAGAACCTGCCCCGCGTCAGGTTCTGGCTGCGGCACCTCAACGACGTTGAGCACATCGACATCGCCGTATTCGGCGAATCGCACCGCTCTCACTGGTCATCCCCCTAACTCAGCCTCTCCCACAAGAATTCGAACACCAGCGCCGATTTCAGCGCACGCTGCTCGTTGTCAGCGGCCGCCCCGTGCCCTCCCTCGATGTTCTCGTAATAGCTGACATCATGACCTTGCTCGGCAAGGCGGGCCACCATCTTGCGTGCATGCCCAGGGTGTACCCGGTCATCCCTGGTGGAGGTAATGAACAATGCCGGCGGGTATTCAAGATCTGCTCTGGCGTTCTGATATGGGGAGTAACTACGCAGATACTCCTGTTCCGCCGGGATTCGCGGGTCACCGTACTCGGCGATCCAGGACGCTCCCGCCAGCAACTCGTGATACCTGAGCATGTCGAGCAGCGGAACCTGCGCGACGACCGCGCCGAAATACTGCGGGTACCTGGTCAGCATGACCCCCATCAGCAGCCCGCCGTTGCTGCCGCCCTCGATGCCAAGCTGGCGAGGAGTAGTGATACCGCGCCTCGCCAGGTCGGCGGCCACGGCCGCGAAGTCCTCGTAGACCAGGTGCCGGTTTTCCTTAACCGCCGACATGTGCCAGTCTGGCCCGTACTCGCCTCCGCCACGCAGGTTGGCGACGACGTACGTACCGCCCCTGGCCAGCCAGCCGCGTCCGACGACTCCGCTGTAGGAAGGAGTCAGCGGGATCTCGAATCCGCCATAGCCGGTCAGAAGCGTCGGGCCCGGATCGCCGTCATGATCGCTGACCACGAAGTAAGGCACCTGGGTGCCGTCCGCCGACGTCGCGAACTCCTGCCTGACCGTCAGGCCAGAAGAGTCGAAGAAGGCGGGAGCCTGCTTGATCGACTCGGCTTCGCCGTCTACCTGCCCGTAAACCAAGGTGCCCGGCTGAGTGAAGCCGCTGCACGCCAGCATGTACTCGTCGCTGTCGTCGGGATCGGTCATCACGACATCTGTCTGCGCGAACTTCGGCACCCCCGGCAGTTCACCGTGGGTCCAGGCGGCACCGGGCTCGGCCGCCGGAGTCAGAACCGCCAGTTCGCTGCGCACGTCGTGCAGTTTGTTCAGGATCAGATGGTTCCTGGTCCAGGCGTAATAGCTGAGGGACGTGTGCGGATCGGGCTCGAACAGCACCGTCAGGTCGCGCTCGCCGCGAACGAACGCATCGAACTGGCTGGCGATGAGCGTCCCCGCCTGGTAGGTGGTTCCCGCGACATCCCACGGCGACCTGGTTGTGATCAGCAGCCACTCGCGGTGCACGTCGACGTTAGCGTCCGGTGGTACCCCGATCTTGACGAGCTCGCCGCCCGGGCGGCGCAAGTACCAGTAGGAGTTGTAGAAGTCGATGCTGCGTACGATGAAGTCGCGCTCGTAACCCTGCGTCGGATCGTGGAAGCCGTGCACGGCCACATCTTCCGGCTTGCCTTCGAAGACGGTCACGGCGTCCGTCAGCGGGGTGCCGCGCCGCCATTGCTTCACAATCCGCGGATAGCCAGACGTGGTAAGTGAGCCAGGACCATAGTCGGTGCCCACATAGATGTTGTCGGCGTCGATCCAGGCCTCGGACGTCTTCGCCTCAGGCAGAAAGAACCCGCCTGCCATGAACCGGCGTTCAGCCAGGTCGAACTCCCTGACTACCGCAGCGTCCGCCCCGCCGCGTGACAGTTCGATCAGCGCAAGCCGGTGCTCGGGCCGCAAGGTGCGCGCACCCTGCCAGACCCAGTTCTCTCCCTCGCGCTCGGCCAGTTCGTCCACGTCGAGCAGGACGTCCCACTCCGGCTTCTGCCTGCGATACTCGTCCAGGGTGGTGCGGCGCCATAGCCCTCTCGGATTGACGGCGTCTTGCCAGAAGTTGTACAGGTACTCCCGGCGCCTGCTGACGTAAGGTATCCGGTCGTCGGCGTCAAGCACTTCGCGAATCTCGTCGCGCAGCGCGGCGAACCTGGGACGGCTTTCCGCCATGTCAAGCGTTGCCGCGTTACGGTCCCTGACCCAGTCAAGAGCCCGCTGGCCAGTGACGTCCTCAAGCCACGCGAACGGATCGGCGTTCGCCGCCTGGTTTTCTTCGCTCATCCCGCAAGTGTGGCACCCAGGACGGGGGAACAGCGCGCAAGAACTCTGCCGGCGCCCGGTACCGCGAGTAGGTCACATCCGGCGGGTAGGAACTCGGCTAGGTCCAAGGCGGGCAGGCCCGCGGGCTAGTTCGGTCCGCCGGCGTTGCCAGCACTAGCCTTAAGACAGCTTCTCGTGTTCCTCGCGAGTGAAAGGAGACTTGATGAGCGAGCCAGTCAGCGCTGCCTCGGCCGGCCAGATCGACGTCGGCGGTGATCTGACCGTGAGCCGGATGGGGTTCGGCGCGATGCGGGTCACCGGCGACGGCATCTGGGGTGACCCGCCCGACGAGCAGCAGGCCATAGCGACTCTGCGGCGGGTGGTTGAACTCGGGGTCAGCTTCATCGACACCGCCGACTCCTACGGGCCAGGGGTGAGCGAGGACCTGATCGCCAGGGCGCTGCACCCGTATCCAGACAACCTGGTCATCGCGACCAAAGGCGGCCTGCTGCGGCCTGGCCCCGGCCGCTGGACACCTGACGGGCGGCCCGAGCACCTGCGCGAGGCCTGCGAGGGCAGCCTGCGCAGGCTGAAGCTCGATCAGATACCGCTCTACCAGTTCCACCGGGTCGACCCTAAGGTGCCGATCGAGGAGTCTGTTGGCGCGCTGGCCGAGCTGAAAAACGAGGGAAAGATCCGCCATATCGGGCTGTCGAACGTGACCGAGCACCAGCTTCGTGAAGCGCAGCGCATAGTGCCGGTCGTATCCGTGCAGAACCGCTATAACTCGGGCGACCGCACCTCCGAGTCGATGGTCGACCTGTGCGAGCAAGAGCAGCTGGCGTTCCTGCCCTGGGCACCGCTTCAGGACACGGCACCTGGCGGTGCGATCAGCGCGGCCGCGAAACGACTGCGAGCGAGCGAGCGCCAGATCGCGCTTGCCTGGCTGCTCGCCAGGTCGCCGGCGATCTTGCCGATTCCCGGTACCGGATCACCCGAGCACGCAGAGTCGAACATCGCGGCCGCCGGCCTGAAGCTAAGCCCGGAGGAGATAGCAGAGATCAGCGGCACAACGGGGGGCTAGCCAATGAACGCGCAAACCGGAGAACCGCAGGAGAGCGAACTCGGGCCGGAGTCTGGCCTGGAGGACGATGGCGTGCTCGACGCGTCCGACACCCTGGAAGGCGACCCTGGCGATGATCCGCTCGACACGGGCATCGTGCCAGCCGACCGCTGGTCGGCCGGCGAGCGGTTCGGCACCACGGCGGCCGAGGAAGAGGCGGGTGAATCCCTCGATCAGCTACTGGCGGAAGAAGAGCCTGACATCGATCCCTACGCGGACGGCGCAGCCGGGTCAGAATCTGAGCCCGACCCTCGGGCCGGGCGCCTGGTGGACACCGGCGAGGGCGAGTATGCCGACGACGAGCCCGACCTGGTTGCCCGTGACGTAGGCATCGACGCGGGCGCCGCCTCGGCCGAGGAAGCCGCCGTGCACCGGCTCGACTCAGGTTCGGAAGACGCCGAGGAGTAGCAGGCCGCAGCGGGCTAGTCCCTGGCTAGTCCCTGGCTAGTCCGCGCCTGATCGCAGCGCTCCGGCCAGGATGGCCTTGGCTTCCTCTTGGATCGCGGCGAGGTGGTCGGGGCCTTCGAAGGACTCGGCGTAGAGCTTGCAGACGTCTTCAGTGCCTGAAGGCCGCGCGGCGAACCAGCCGGACCGCGCCACTACCTTGAGCCCGCCGACCGCCGCGCCGTTGCCTGGCGCGGTGGTCAGCATCGCGGCGATCTGCTCCCCGGCAAGCTCACCCGCGGTCACCTGCTCGGGTGAGAGCCTGGCCAGGGCGGCCTTCTGCGCGGGGGTCGCCGGAGTGTCGGTCCTCGCGTAGACGGGAGCGCCGAACCTGGCTGTCAGGCCGGCGTAAAGCTCGGAAGGCGTGCGGCCCGTCGCGGCCGTGATCTCCGAGGCGAGCAAGGCGAGGATGATGCCGTCCTTGTCGGTCGTCCAGACCTGGCCGTCTGAGCGCAGGAAGGAGGCGCCGGCGCTCTCCTCGCCGCCGAACCCGATCGTGCCGTCGAGCAGGCCGGGAACGAACCACTTGAATCCGACCGGCACCTCGTAAAGCCGGCGACCTAGGCTTTCGGTCACGCGGTCGATCATGGACGAACTGACCAGCGTCTTGCCGACGGCAGCGGTAGCTGGCCAGCCAGTACGGTGGCTGAACAGGTACTCGATAGCCACCGCGAGGTAATGATTGGGGTTCAGGAGGCCTCCGTCGCTGGTGACGATGCCGTGCCTGTCAGCGTCCGTGTCGTTGCCTGTCGCGATCTTGAACTCATGCTGCCTGGCGATCAGGCCGGCCATCGCGTAAGGAGACGAGCAGTCCATGCGGATCTTGCCGTCGAAGTCCCGGGTCATGAACCTGAAGGTCTGATCCACGGCGGTGTTGACGACGGTGAGGTCGAGCCGGAAGCGATCGGCGATCTCGCCCCAGTACCCGACGCTGGCGCCGCCGAGCGGATCGGCGCCGATCCGCAGCCCGGCCGCCCTGATCAGGTCCAGATCGACGACCTGCGGCAGCGCCGCGACGTAGCCGTCGAGGAAGTCGAACTGGCCGGTAATGTCTGCCGCCAGCGCCTGGCTAAGACTGACCCGCCGCACCCCAGCCAGCCCTTCGGCCAGCAGGGAGTTCGCGCGGTCCTGGATCAGCCTGGTGATCTCGGTGCCGGCCGGCCCGCCGTCTGCCGGGTTGTACTTGAATCCGCCGTCCGCCGGCGGATTGTGCGAAGGCGTTACCACGATGCCGTCGGCCCGCGCGCCCCCCGACGCGTTGTGAGCCAGGATCGCCCTGGACACCGCGGGCGTCGGCGTATACCCGTCACGCGCGTCAAGCAAGACGGCAACGCCGTTCGCGGCGAGTACTTCGAGCGCCGTTGCCCTGGCAGGCTCGGAGAGCGCATGCGTGTCCACCCCGAGATACAGCGGACCCTCGATGCCGGCACCGGACCGGTAGTCGCAGATCGCCTGAGTCGCGGCGAGAATGTGATCTTCATTGAAGCTGGCCGTCAGGGCCGAGCCGCGATGGCCTGAGGTGCCGAACGTTACTCGCTGCGCGGGATCGCCTGAATCTGGACGGGTCTCGTAATAGGCCGTTACCAGCTTCGCCACGTCGACCAAGTCCTGCTGGCCGGCCGGCTGTCCCGCTTGCGGACTTACCATGGCGCCATCCTGACACGGCACGTACTATGCGCGACAAGAGCACTGGCCGTGGCGTGAGGAATGCTTCAGCATCTGTTCAGCAGGCTTTCAGGTCGGCTTCCTAAGCTCAGCCTGAGCAAGGCCAGATAGTCGGGTGGGTCAGGGAGGCTGCAACCGTGCGTGAGGGCGTGACCATCTCACACCGAGGATCGGTGTATGAGATCGGGCGTGGACGTGGCTTCTACGGGATCTGGATCGCGGCGGCACCGCAGCCAGCGCCCGTCGAGTGGTGGCCAGAGACCCAGGACGGCTGGTTTGACGCGTGGTCGAGGTTCACCGCCGTCGAGGCACCGGGCGCTATCGTCGCGGTGAGTCAGGCTGGCCAGGGCGACGTGGCCATGACCGGCGCCAGCGCGCGAGAGCATTATGCATTGCGGCTGGCGGGAGCGGCGCTGATCGCGGCAGGCGTGATCTTCGGGATCATCGGCCTCTTCCCCGGCTACACCGAGGGCGCGAGCCTAGCCAGCCAGACCCCTGAGGTCGTGCCGCACGCGATCTACCTGGCCACCTGGGCGATCAGCGCGGTACTGCTGCTGCGCGGCGGCAGCGGGTCACGAACCGGAGCGCTGATCGCGGCAGGAACGAGCGCGGTCACCTTCGGCCTCTTCTTCGCCGACCTCGGCATCGTCATCGCCGGCGGGACAAGGCTCGGCGGGGCTGGCCTGACCTTGAGCCTGGTCGGCTGGCTGGCTTGCGCGGCAGGCGCCGTGCTCGGGCTGCTTTCCAGGCGAGACGGACTGACGGCCAGGCCAAACGGCCGTGAAGCCTGGCTGGCGACGGTGCTTTGCGTGATCGCAGGTCTCGGCGCGGCGCTGGCCTTCGCGCCGCCCTGGGACAGCTATGTCCTGGTTACTCCGTCGGGAATCCTTGGCTCAGGGACCGCGGGCAACGCGTTCAAGAACCCTGGCCCGGTAATACTCGGCAACGTGGCTGTGATGGTAGTCCTGGTGGCGATCGTGATCATCGCCGCCTTGTGGCGCCCGGTCAGGCAGGGCGCGGCGCTGCTCGCCGGAGCCACCATTCCGCTTGCCGCCCAGGCCATCTCGGCTCTGGTCCAGGTCAGTGAGAAGACGCCGCCTCAGCTTTTCGGCCTCACCCCTGGCGAGGCTGCCCGGATCGGGCTGACTATCAACGCCGGGCTCACGGCCGCATTCTGGGTTTTCACCGCGTTCGTGATCGCACTGATCCTCCTCAGCCTGAGAATGGCGACCACACCCGCCGCGCCTGGCGCGGCTGCCGCCGTCGCGGCCCAGCCGCCGGAAGAACCACAGACGGCCGCAGACGATGCGGCGCCTGCCCGCCTCGGTGTCACCCAGCCAGGTCCCGACTGGCCGGCCAGCCAGCTCTAGCCGTGCTTGCGGTGCCCGGGCACCCTGACGGCGTAGAACGCCGTCGGCCGCCAGTACCGGCCATAGCGGATCAGGCTGACTACGGTCCCGAAGTCGTGGGCACCGTAGGTGTAACCCCACTTGCGGAACAGTTCCACATGCCCGGTGCCGTAGAAGGCCAGGTCACCGATTTTCGGGATCCTGACCCTGATCAGCAGCGGGCTCGTCAGCATGCCGTACGTGGACCTCGGCAGATGGATGCCGGCGTGCCGGTATGCCATCATGACCAGGCCTGAGCAGTCGTAGCCTGGCCCGGTACCACCCCAGACGTAGGGATGGCCCTTCTGGCTGAGCGCCCAGTAGTAGGCCTTCAGCCGGATGGGCAGCGGGGGCTTGGACGGAGAACCGTGCGGTCCGGCTGCATCCGGCTGACTGGCGAAGGCGAGCGGCTGCCCGGCGGCTAGCTGCACGGCCGGCGCCGCTCCTGATGTCCCCTGGAACGCAAAAGCCGCGGCAATCCCGAAGGGGACAGCTGCGGCCGTCAATCTGCCAATTGCTCGCGGTTTCAGTACGAACATGCATTTCCGATCACGCGGCGGGCGCGCACACTCCGCGGGGAAAGGCGGCTATGCCGACCTAACGCGCCGACCTGACATGGCGGAGTTGCGCCTGGTAATTCGGTACGGTAGCTGTTCGAGCGGCTGCTGTCCGACAAAACACCAAAGAAATGCCCAGCCGGCGTGTCGTAAAACAGCATCATCATGCTCTGTGCCACCGCCTGGTTACAGAAATAGATTTTTCGGCTATCACAAAAGGTACAGAACCTAGGTAAGATAGCAACAAATCTGTTATGAAGCCGTAATCGGATTTATTCGAGAAGTTAATCTTGGGCAGACCTGTTAAGATAGCCATACTTTATAGAGTTGTAACCGTCACATCCTTATATTTAGGACAAACCCGACAAGATTCAGGCTCTCCTGACTGGGCAGACGACAGCCATGGACGACATCGCCGAGCTCGCGCAGCAGCTGCGAGTCGACTCAATCCGGTGCAGCACCTCGGCTGGTTCTGGCCATCCGACCTCGAGCATGTCCGCAGCCGATCTGATGGCCGTGCTGATGACCAGGCACTTCAGGTATGACTGGCAGCACGAGAAAGACCCGGCCAACGATCACCTGATCTTTTCCAAGGGCCACGCCTCACCACTGCTCTACTCGATGTTCAAGGCGGCGGGGGTTATTACGGACGAGCAGTTGATGACCCGCTACCGCCGGTTTGGTTCCCGGCTCGAAGGTCACCCGACGCCGGCCTTGCCCTGGGTCGACGTCGCCACGGGTTCGCTCGGCCAGGGTCTGCCCGACGGTGTCGGCATCGCCCTGGCCGGGCGCTATCTCGACGAACTCCCCTACCACGTCTGGGTACTCTGCGGCGACAGCGAAATGGCCGAGGGTTCCATGTGGGAGGCGTTCGACAAGGCGGCGCACTACCGCCTCAGCAATCTGACCGCCATCGTCGACGTAAACCGCCTCGGCCAGCGAGGCCCGACCGAGCTTGGCTGGGACCTGGAGACCTACGCCAGCCGGATCAGCGGCTTCGGCTGCCACCCGGTCATGATCGACGGTCATGACCTCGCCCAGATCGACCAGGCGCTCGCTGCGGCCGCAGAAGCCTGGCAGCCGACGGTGATCCTGGCGAGGACGCGCAAGGGCCGCGGCTTCGCGGAGATCGAGGATGCCGAAGGCTGGCACGGCAAGCCGCTTCCCGCGCAGATGGCGGAGCGGGCGATCATCGAGCTTGGCGGGGAACGGCACCGCACGGTGACCGGCCAGCCGCCCCGGCCGGGGTCACCCCGCCTCAGGTCAGGCGGCGAGGTGCGGCTGCCCACCTATCAGCCTGGCGCCAAGGTCGCCACCCGGCTGGCGTTCGGGCAGGCCCTGGCGGCACTCGGCGCCCGCCCTGAGGTGGTGGCGCTCGACGGCGAGGTCGGAAACTCCACCTGCGCTGAGGAATTTGCCAAGGCCCACCCTGAGCGCTACTTCGAGATCTTCATCGCCGAGCAGCAACTGGTCGCGGCCGCCGTCGGCCTGTCGGTGCGGGGTTACATACCCTTTGCCGCCACTTTCGCCGCGTTCTTCAGCCGTGCCTATGATTTCATCAGGATGGCGGCGATCTCGGCGGCCGATTTGAGGCTGTGCGGCTCGCACGCCGGCGTGGAGATCGGTGCCGACGGGCCGTCTCAGATGGCGCTCGAGGACCTGGCGATGATGCGCGCGGTGCACGGCTCGACCGTGCTTTACCCAAGCGACGCGACAAGCACGGCCTGCCTGACCCGCGAGATGGCCGGCCAGAGCGGGATCGTCTACCTGCGTACCACGCGCGGCGCCTACCCGGTGCTCTACGGGCAGCGGGAGACCTTCCCCGTCGGCGGCTCCAAGCTGACCAGGTCGAGCGCCGACGATCAGGTGACGCTGATCGGCGCGGGCGTTACCCTGCATAACTGCCTTGAAGCCGCAAGTAAGCTCGCGGGCGATGGCATCGCCGCCAGGGTCATCGACCTGTACTCGGTGAAACCCGTTGACGCGCGGACTCTGGTCGAAGCCGCCGACGCCACAGGGGGCAGGATCGTGGTGGCAGAAGACCACTACCCGGCGGGCGGGATAGGCGAGGCCGTGCTCAGCGCACTCAACACGGCCGGTCATCCGGTCAGGATCGTCCACCTCGCGGTGCGTGACCTGCCAGGCTCGGGCACACCGCAAGAGCTCATGGCGGCTGCGGGCATCTGCGCCAGCCACATTGCCCAGGCGGCCCGCGACCTCGTCACGTCGTCATGACACCAGCAGGCCAGAACCGGGTGACCAACTCGAACGGCCTTGGCCCCTCGGCGGCCACGGCAGCGTGAAAGCCGGGCGGCACCTGCACGTCCTCGACCCGGTAGGACCAGCCATGACCGCCGGCTGCCGTGACGCCGGGGGATCGCACTCCGAGCCGCAACCCGGAGAGCAGCAGCCCGCCGCGAACCTTGACGCAGGCTTCCTTCCTGGTCCACAGCCACATGAACCGGCCCACTTGCCCGGCCTGATCACCCTGCGCCACGTACCTGGCCTCGTCCGGCGGGTAAAAGCGCTGCGCCATCCGAACGACGTCGATTCCTGGCTCGTCCCGCTGGATATCCACGCCGACCAGGCGCGTGCTCGCGAGCGCGAGCGCGGCGAACTCGCCTGAACGTGACATGCTTACCTGCGGGCCGGGCACGAGCGCGGGCTTGCCGTGCTCTCCCCGCTGCCACTTCACCGACTCAGGCGCGATGCCAAGCTCGCCCCCGACGATCAGCCTCGTCGCCCCGTGCGCGGTGATGAACCGGCGCCGTAGCTCGGCCCGCGAGAAGGCCGCGGCCCGCTCCCGCTCTTCCTGGTCGAGCAGCCCTTCCAGCCGGGCGGCGGCGGAATCGGAGAGATCGGTGCCGATGACCCACACCTGAACGACTTCCTCGCCCACAGCTCGGATGCTACCGGGCGGACTGGATAGATTTGCCCTGGTACGGTCCGCGCCAAGGGGAAGCGAGCGACGATGACAGACGGGGCAGGCAACCGAACCGCCGCCTACAATGCCTATTCCTACCTGGCGGAAGGCGAGATCCAAGGCTTCGACCTCGCACCTGAGTTCGGCCGGGTACCGCCATATGAGGCCAAGCTGAACGCGGAAGACGCCGGCCGGGCGGCCAGGCTGCTCGGCGAGAGCCTGGTGATCAGCCTGCATGACCATCCGGTCAGGTTCCCGCGCAGGATGGAAGAGACCCCCGAGTACAACAGGACGGGTCGCCAGCACACGGCCTACGCCGGCCTGGCCGCCTCAGGCATGACCGTGGTGTTCGACAACATGATGGACGGCACGGCGTGCGTGACCGGCAACGCACCCTGGCGCTGGAACGACATCATCACTGATCTCGGGATGCGCCAGGCCGATCTGGCTCATCAGGACGGCGTCATGGTCGTCCGCACCATCGCCGACATCGATACCGCGCACCGTACGGGGAAAGTTGGCCTGGTGTTCGGGCTCGAGGCGGCGACTCCGATAGAGAACGAACTCGACCGCCTTGACGTGCTCTACGGCCTCGGCCTGCGCCAGATAGGCATCGCCTATTCCGACGCGAACTCGCTGGGCAGCGGTTTGTCGGAGCCCGTAGACGGCGGCCTGACCGCGTTCGGCCACCGGGCAGTGACAAGGATGAACCAGCTCGGGCTCGCCATCGACCTGTCGCACTCATCGGACCGCACTGCGCTTGACGTCTGCGCGCATAGCAGCAAGCCGGTCTTCATGACCCATGCCGGCGCTCGCGCGATCTGGGATATCGCCAGGATGAAGCCGGATGACGTGCTCAAGGCCGTGGCCAGGACTGGCGGAGTCATCGGGATGTCCGCAGCACCGCACACGACGCTTTCGCATGCGCATCCGAGGCACAACATCGAGTCGGTCATGGACCACTTCACGTACTGCGCCGACCTCGTGGGCATCGAGCATGTGGCCTTCGGCCCCGACACCTTGTACGGGGATCACGTCGCGCTGCACCGGATCTTCGCCCGCCTGCTGAGCATGAGCGCCATGCGGGGACCCGCGTTCGAGCCGGTCGATTACGTCGACGGGCTGGAGAACCCGACAGAGAACTTCGCCAACATCTGCGGCTGGCTGGTCAAGCACGGCTACCGCGACGACGAGATCAGGGCGGTGCTCGGCGGGAACATCTACCGTGCGCTTAAGGCGATCTGGGTCAGCCCCTTCAGCGACTGACCCAGATCGCTCAGGGAATTAGCTGCTGCGCTTCCAGCTGACGCTGAACCCGTTGCCGCTGCCGTTCAGCGAGCCTGGCTGAGCCTTCACGCTGCCCGATGAGTCGACCATCGTAATCTCATCGTCGGGGAACGTCGAGATGACGCCTGAGCCGGTGTTAGCCGAAACGGTGGCGCCTGAGGCGGTCCAGGTGCCGAAGTCGGTCAGCGGGTAAACGCCACTCGAACCGCTCGGTGCTTCCGCGATCCACTCGGCGCTCGAGTTGGCGCAACCCGAGCAGGACTCGGTCTTGGTGAAGCTGTCGCCCGACCGGCTCGAGTCCGTCACCTTCAGGGTGTAGGTGGAGCCGCTCCGCACCACTGAGGCGCTGATGTGGTCGCCTGGGCGCAGGGTGTCGCCGACCACCTGAATGGCGTTCGTCGGGTACATCTCCCACCAGGTGAAGTAGTAGGCCGATCCGAAGTAGCACTCGATGAGCGTGCCGTCCTGCTCCACCGAGCCGCTGCTGTACCCGTCGATTCCGACCCAGAAAGCGGCCAGCGAAGTGGTGAACCCCGAGCAGGAGCCGCTCGGCTCTGTCCAGCTAGCGGCGACCGAGGAGTAAGTGTGGCCACCGGAATTGTTGTCCGCGTAACCTGACCAGTTGGTGCTTTGCACCTGGCTCAGGCCGGAGATAGCCGGCCTGAGCACGCCGACCGAGTGGTTAGCGGCGTGCTGACCGACCTTCAGGTGCCGTAGGAAGTCCCTGGCCAGCATAAGGGCGTGGGTACGGGCACTTGCCGAATGACTGGCGGGCCTGGCCAGGTTAGCCGCGTTCGCCGCCGGGATTGCCGCGGCGATGAGGCCGGCCACCGGCAGGCAGGCCATGATAGAAAAGGTGAGTAACCGGGAACGACGGTTCATAGCGAAAATACCTCTCGCTCGTGACGGGCCTTGTCTAGGCCATTCTTTACTTAGCCTAACTTTCGGTCTGGCGAGCATCAATTGCCAGTGACAACATTGCTGAGAGGTTCCCCCGCCAGGTGCCTGGCCACTTGATCGGCCACGAAGACGGGCGCGCGGCGAGCGAAGTCGTAAGTGTCACCCCCGATGTGCGGGGTGATCAGCATGCCGGGCAGCAGCCACTCGGGCCGGCTGGCAGGCAGCGGTTCTACGTCGATCACGTCGAGTGCCGCCCTGAGCCTGCCGCTGGCGACTTCGGCGGTCAGCGCCGGCTGGTCGATGACCGCGCCCCTCGCCACATTGACCACCAGGGCGCTGTCTGGGAGTGCGGCGAGCACGCCGGCGTCGACCAGGTGGCGGGTATGCGCGGAAAGCGCGATGCAGATCACCAGGATGTCGGCACTTGCCGCCAGCGTGACGAGGTCGTCAAGGCCGTGCACGCCTGCCCTGGCGGTACGAGAGACCAGGCTGATCTCGGCGCCGAACGGCCTGAGCCGCTGCTCGATGCTCACCCCGATCAGTCCGTGCCCGACGAGGAGTACCCGCTTGCCGCGCACCGACTCGGTCCTGATGTGCGACCAGGACCGCGCCGCCTGCGCGGCGGCGAATCCGGGCAGCTGCCGCAGGCTGGCAAGGATCAGCGTGACCGCGAGGTCGGCGGTTCCTTCCTCGTGGCCAAGCCCTCGGCCGTTGCAAAGCGTCACGCCGCGCGGCACGGCGCCTGCCACCTCGTCGATGCCGCTCGACAGGCTCTGGATCACGGCAAGGGAGGGCAGCCTGCCGATCAGCGCGATGCTCTCCTGGTCACCCATGTAGGGCAGGCAGTAAAAGGTGACTTCATCAAGTTCGGCCCGGCCGGCGTCCTGGTACTCGATCACGGTGGCCAGGCCGAACTGGCCGGCGACATACTCGGCGACCCCGTCGGCGGATGGCAGCAGCAACGTCATGAACCAACAAGGTAACGCCCGCCCGGCCGCGGTCTATACCTTTACCTTCTGACCGCTCCGTGAACTGCGCGGCCGACGGGCCAGCGAGGAGGTATTGTCACCGGCTCTCGGCGGTGACTGGGAGTTCCGTGGCATAAGACCGCCGATGAAGTCGTGACCGAGGAGTCATGACCGAGCCAAGGGAGGCATCGTGGACCTTCGCCGCTGGCTGAGCCTTGCCGTCGATTCCGTCGAGGACTGGCAGTCCAGTTACCCGCCCTTCGCGCCACACCCCTGTCTTGAAGTGAGCGAAGCGAACTTCAAGGCCGCCTTCGAGACGTTCGCCGGCCGGATGCGCGGTAACTACCCGTACTTTCATCCTTCCTATGCGGGGCAGATGCTTAAGCCGCCGCACCCGGCGGCGGTGGCCGGCTATGTCGCGGCCATGCTGGTCAACCCCAACAATCACGCACTCGACGGCGGCAAGATCACCTCAGAACTCGAGAAGGAGGTGGTGGCGGAACTCGCGTCGATGTTCGGCTTCCTTACTCACCTCGGCCACTTGACGACCAGCGGCACGATCGCCAACCTCGAAGCGCTCTACGTCGCAAGGGAGCTGCACCCAGGTCTCGGCGTCGCCTTCAGCGCCGAGGCGCATTACACGCACGAAAGGATGTGCGGCTTGCTCGGGGTGCCAGCGACCGCCATCCGCACCGATGATCGCGGCCGCCTTGACCTTGACGCGCTCGACGAGACCCTGGCCACCGGGCAGATCGGCACCGTCGTTGCCACGGCGGGCACGACCGGGCTTGGCGCGATCGACCCAGTGCATGATGTTCTCGCCGTGGCGCGCAAGCATGGGGTGCGGGTGCATGTCGACGCGGCATACGGCGGATTTTTCACGCTGCTGGCCGGCGGCGAAGGCAGCGCCGGCCTCGACCCGCTCCCGTGGCGAGCGATCGCTGACTGCGATTCAGTGGTCGTCGACCCGCATAAGCACGGGCTTCAGCCCTACGGCTG
Source organism: Actinomycetota bacterium (assembly GCA_027313705.1). Lineage (GTDB taxonomy): Bacteria > Actinomycetota > Actinomycetes > Streptosporangiales > Streptosporangiaceae > Chersky-822. The sequence goes on from DAHVDE010000105.1 coordinate 76,045, forward strand.
CGGTGCGGTACTGTTCAGCGACCCTGCCGTCGGCCGGTTCTACGCACACGACTCCCCTTATACCTACTTCACCTCAGGCGACCTGCACCTAGGCGAGATCAGCCTGGAGTGCTCAAGGGCCGGAGCCGCGGCCGCCGCCCTCTGGCTGACCTTCAAGGTGCTTCCGCCGACCAGGGAAGGCCTCGGTCAGGTACTCGCCGCCGGGCGGAACGCGGCACTTGACTGGTGGAGCCTGCTCGCCAAGTCCGATGTACTCAAGGGTTACCAGCCGCCCGACCTCGACATCGTGAGCTATTACCCGGTTACCGAGCCCGCCAGTCTCGCGGCGATAGGCCAGAGCGCCGACCGCATTCTCGTCAGCGGCATGACTGACCCGCAGCGGCCCGTATTCGTAAGCACGCTGACCGTTACGGCCGATGAGTTCCGCCGCCGCCATCCGCGAGTCATCATGGACCGCGAGCACACCAAGATCCTGCGCAGCGTCCTGATGAAGCCCGAGTCTGCGACCTATGTCAGATGGCTGCACACGCGCCTCGAAGAACTCGCCGGATGAGCGATGTCCGGTCGGACAATTAGTACATATTGTGCAACAGGCCTATCCTTGACGCCACAGTTTCCTATTCGGTCATCCCGTTGGCGATCCATTGACATTTGCCGCCTCTCGCCTCAACCTAACCATTAAGTGTCCGACTCGGACTCCGGTTATTCGGGAGGGAGGCTCAGATGCGGGACGACGACCTGAAGCTCGAGGCCTAACACCTACCTCGGATCTCCCAGGCCCGGCCGCTCGCACCGGGCCAAGGGCCTGGGAGATCAACCGACGGGGAGGCAGGAGGCGGCGCCCGTCGGGGCGTCGCCGCACCGGAACCCGGTTAGCTATCAGGAAAGGTCAGTCAGCTGGTGGGCCGACTTCGCCATCCTGAGCGCGGTCGCGACGAGGGCGTCGGCGCGGGCACTGGCAGCCGGCTCTTCCCTGATGGTCGCGGCGAGGAACTCCTCAGGATCTTCGCCCGCCTGTTCGACCTCGGCCCGGCCGCCGGCGTCTAGCCAGAGCTTGAGCTGCGCGCCGTCGACTTCCGGGTGGAACTGGACGGCTAGGTGACGGCCGATGGAGAATGCCTGCACCCCGATCTCGCTGGTGGCCAAGATCCTCGCCTCTTGCGGCGGCAGGCAGCGGTCGCTGTGGAACTCAAGCCATGGGCCGGTTGGCACCAGGTCCTCATCGGCGGTCTCGACCAGGCGCCAGCCAACCTCCTTTCGCTGCGCTAGCTCAACCGCGCCGCCGAACGCGACACACATGGCCTGCGCGCCAAAGCAGATCCCGAGTAGCGGCAGGCCGGCCGCATCGACCTCGCGCAGCCAGGCGATCTCTTGCTCGATCCAGGGGGCATGATCTCCTTCGTCGTTGACGGAAGGAGCAGCACCGAGTACCACCACGTGATCTACGCCTTCGAGTCGCGGAAGAACGCCGCCGCCAGGGAACAAATAGGTGCTGACGCTCGCACCACGGTCGGCGAACGCCTGGCCGATGAATCCGGCCGAGTCCTCCTTGTGGTGCCTGATCACGATCACGCGCATGGCGGCTGCCTTTCATTGCCGTACATCTCGTTTGGTGCCAAACCAGCTAAGCTGCTACTCGCGGTCGATTTCACCGACCTCGACATGTGGGTACGTGGTGTTCCCTACCGGGAGTTTGCCCGGCTTAGGAGCAACACGCCAGTGGCCTGGTTCAACGAAGCCGGAGTAACAGCGGGGAAACTTCGCTCTGCCGAGACGAGAAGAACTCGGTATGACGCTCCATCAGGTAGCAGCACTTCACCGTGTGACATAGAGTCGCTGAGGTGGCATAAGTCGATTCAGTGTGCGACTAGCGTACATCACCCGCTCTCTTGTGACGCTAGGCGATTCGCGCAAGTAGCGACTTGGCTTCGATCAGGGCGTCATGGGCGCGCCCAAAGGGAAGGGTGGGGGGCGTGCCTTCGGGTATGCGTACGCGTGCCGACGAAAACCATGCGCTAGCGCTGCCCGCGCAGACTGGCGGCAAGGAGACCAGGAAGGCAAGCAAGCGCCGCGCGCAGTGGGGTCATGACCGGCGCACCGAGCCGATGCCTGTCGTTCCGAGACCGGTCAGCGACCGCAGGATAGCCATGACCAGGCTAGCTATCGTCGTGACGGTAACCGCCTGGCTTGCTTACGCCGTCGACTGGCTGATCTTCGACTTTCTCAACCCGTTGTACTCCAGCACCCAGTCGCGGGCCGAGTCGATCATCTACCTGCTGATCGTGACGATGCTGACCGCGTCGGCCCTTGCCTACCTGCTGAGCAGGCTCGGCTTCTGCTACCGCACCCGCAGTCATCACCGGGCCAACCGCGCGATGCTCGATCACTTCTTTGACGACCGGGCTCCGACGCTGACGGCCATCATTCCTTCCTATCAGGAAGAAGAGCACGTCATCAGGAACACCCTGCTGTCGGCCGCGCTGCAGGAATACCCGCACAAGAGAATCGTGCTTCTCGTCGACGACCCGCCGGTGCCCAAGAACAAGCGAGCCCGTGACCAGCTACTGGCGGCGAGGGCGCTGCCTGCCAAGATCGAGGAACTGCTGGCCGCACCGAAGATCAGGTTCGTGGCAGCGGCGGCCAGCTTTGAGGCCAGGTACGCCAGCATGCCCTGGCCAGACCTGCCCGCGATGTTTGGCGTGGCCGCGCAGTACGACGCCGCCGTCGCCTGGCTGAGGGAGTTCGCCGCCAGCCTCGAGGTGACCGACCACACAGACTCTTTCTTCCGCAACGAGGTGGCCGACCGCCTGGCCGGTGACCTTCAGTCGATCGCCTGGGCGCTGCGCGACGCGGCCGGCGAGGGCGTGGTACTCGACCACGCCCACCTGCGCCGGCTGTACCGCCGCCTGATCTGGATCTTCAGGGCTGAGGTGACGAGCTTCGAGCGAAAGCAGTACCAGTCGCTTTCGCACGAGCCCAACAAGGCCATGAACCTGAACAGCTATATCGGGCTCATGGGCGGCAGCTACCGGCAGGTCCGCACGGTCACCGGGGTCGTGCTCGTCCCCGCCGAGCCTTCCGAGGCCGACTTCGTCGTCCCTGATACCGACTACGTGCTCACCCTCGACGCCGACAGCGTGCTGTTGCCCGAGTACTGCCTGCGCCTCGTGCACCTGCTAGAGCAGAGCGAGCACCGCAATACCGCGATCGCGCAGACACCGTACAGCGCCTTTCCCGGCTCGGCGACCAGGCTGGAGCGGATCGCGGGCGCCACCACGGACCTGCAGCACATCGTGCACCAGGGGCTCACCTACTACGACTCGACCTTCTGGGTCGGCGCGAACGCGATCATCCGCAAGCGGGCACTGGACGTAATCGCGGAACGCTCTTACATCGGCGACTGGGAGATCAAGCACTACATCAAGGACCGGACGGTCATCGAGGACACCGAGTCCACGATCGACATGGGCATCCACGGCTGGCGGTTGTTCAACTACCCGGAACGGCTCAGTTACAGCGCGACCCCGCCCGACTTCGGCTCGCTGTGCATCCAGCGCCAGCGCTGGGCGAACGGAGGGCTGCTTATCCTGCCCAAGCTGTACCGGCAGCGGCGGGCGAGGCGCCAGCGTGGTGACCGGACCAGGTTCGGCGAGTACTTCCTGCGCTGGAACTACATGGCATCCATCTGCTGGAGCTCATTCAGCCTGCTTATCTTGCTCGCCTTCCCGTTCAGCGCCGCGCTCATCAGCCCGCTGCTCGGCCTCGTCGCGCTGCCTTACTTCGCGGCCATAGCCAGCGACCTGCGCTACTGCGGCTATAAGCGGATCGACGTGGCCAGGATCTATGGCTTTAACCTGATCCTGCTGCCGGTCAATCTCGCGGGCACCGTATCGTCGCTCGTCCAGGGCATCACCGCGTCCAAGTCGGCATTCGCCAGGACGCCGAAGGTCAAGGACCGTACGGTCGCGCCGCCCTTCTTCGTCATCGCGCCGTACCTGATGATCGCGCTGGCCGGCATCACGTTCTACTCTGCCTACCGGCATGACCGGGTCGAGAACATGGCCTACGCGTCGCTCAACATCCTGCTTGCCTGCTACGCGGTGGTCGCCTTCATCGGCATCCGCAACTCGATCGTGGATGCCTGGATCCATTTCACCTCATTGCTCTACAAGCCGGCCAGGCCAAGAAGCCGAGCGATCCGGCGGGCAGGCAAGAACGCGCCGCCCGCCGCTCCAGCCGACTGGCGCTCGGTGCTGCAGGTTGGCGGGATCGACGCCGGGCACTGGAAGGTCAGCCAGGCACCACGCCAGCAGCCAGTGCCGCCGGCACCGCAGCTTTCCGCACCCGGTAACGGCAACAACGGAAGGCACCGTGCCGTCGGCCGGCTGCGGCCTGAGATCGAGTCGGCCGCGGCGTACCGTCCCGTGGTCGAGTTCGGCTCTGGCAACGTCATCGCCTACGAGGCGGTGCCGAGGCTGCCCGACGCCGGGCAGGACGCGGGCCGGGCAGGACGCGGTTTCTACCAGGACCGCCCGGAGCCTTAAGCAATGGCACAGGAACTGAGCGGCAGGGCTACCGCACCCATCGAGGACACCTGGATCGGCGAGGCCGAGCCGAGACGCCGGCTTTCGCTGTTCCGGGTGCTGCTCGCACTTATCGTCCTCGCGGGCGTCGGTTACGGCGGTTATGTGGTCATCAGGTCCAAGCTGGTGCCTGCCGCACCGGTCAAGGAAACCTGGTTCGCACCCTACGTCGACGTGACCTTGACGCCGGTTTATCAGTTTCAGAGCACCTCGGACGACCCGGCACGCCAGACCGTGCTCGGCTTCGTCGTGGACTCCCCCAACCCCAACCAGCCCTGCCAGCCAAGCTGGGGCGCGGCCTACTCACTGCGCGGCGCCGACCAGTCGCTGACCGTCGGCTCGCGGATCGCCCAGATGCAGCAGGACGGCGCCGAGCCGATCGTGTCGTTCGGCGGCCATGCGCACACCAGCCTCGACGTGAGCTGCACCAGCGTCCCTGCGCTTGTCAAGGCCTATCAATCGGTGATCACCAGGTATCACCTGAACACCATCGACCTCGACATCGAGGGCACCGCTCTGGACAACGTCGGAGCGACCCAGCGGCGGGCACAGGCCGTCGCCGAACTGGAGCGGACCGCGCGGGAGACCGGCCAGCGCCTCGCCGTCTGGCTCACTCTCCCGGTGGAAGCCAACGGCCTGCAGGACAACGCGCTCTCTGTCGTCTCCGCGATGCTCGCGCAGCGCGTGTCCATCGCCGGGATCAACATCATGGCGATGGACTTCAGCACGCCGCCTGGCGGCGGCGACACCATGCTCGGACTCACCGAGAACGCGCTCTACGCCACCCATTCCCAGCTCATGACCTTGTACCAGCGTTACGGCGAGCATCCCACCTCCGCGCAGGTCTGGCAGCAGACCGGGGCCACGGTCATGATCGGCCAGAACAACGTCAGGGGCGAGAACTTCACCACAAGCGACGCGAGCGGGCTGGCCGGTTTCGCCAAGAAGATCGGCCTGGGCAGGATCTCCATGTGGTCGCTGAACCGCGACAGCCAGTGCGGCAGCTCGTTCCCCGAGATCGGGCTGATGTCCAACAACTGCAGCGGCACGGCACAGTCCGGCCTGCAGTTCGCGAGCATCTTCAACCGCCTCCCAGGCCAGGCCATCGCCTACGACAACGTCACGGCCGCCCCGACCCCGCCGGCGCCTAACACCAATCCGCTCGACGCTCCTTATCCGCTCTGGTCGGCGACCGAGCAGTACCCGCAGGGTTACAAGGTCGTCGAGCACGGCGAGATCTACCAGGCCAAGTGGTACAACTCGGGCGACGATCCGTCCGCTGTCGTGGCGTACTCCTACGAGACGCCCTGGGAGCTGATCGGCCCCGTGCTGCCTGGCGACCACGCCCCCGTCATTCCGCAACTGCCGGCCGGCACCTATCCCCATTGGAAGCTCGCCACCAGCTACACGGCGGGGGACAAGGTGCTCTATAAGGGCCTCGGCTACGCCGCCAAGTGGAGCAACCAGGGAGTCTCGCCTTCGACAGCCGCGAACGACCCGACCGGTAGTCCCTGGCGTGCCCTCTACGCGATTCCTGGCGAGCCGGCCACGGGCTGATCACTCGGCGAGCCGGGCGGGCGGGTAGGTTGCATGACATGCGCATCGCGCTGTTCGCTACCTGCCTGGCCGACACCTTGTATCCGCGGGTGGCCAAGGCGACCGTGCGGCTGCTTGAGCGGCTTGGCCACGAGGTGGTGTTCCCTGCCGCTTCGACGTGCTGCGGCCAGATGCACGTCAATACCGGCTACCAGCGTGCCGCCCTGCCGCTGATCAGGCACTACGTTGATACGTTCGCCGGGTTCGAGGCGATAGTCGTGCCGTCAGGTTCTTGCACGGGATCGATCAGGTACCAGCACGCGATGGTAGCGGGACGGCTTGGCGATTCCCGGCTGGCGGTGCGGGCGACGAAAGTCGCGGCGCGGACGCACGAGCTTTCCGAGTTGCTCGTCGACGTGCTCGGCGTCACCGACGTCGGCGCTTATTTTCCGCACCGCGTCACCTATCATCCGACCTGCCATTCACTCAGGCTGCTTCAGGTCGGCGACCGGCCGCTGACGTTGCTGCGTCACGTCGCGGGCATCGAGCTGGTGCCGCTGCCTGACGCCGAGTCCTGCTGCGGGTTTGGCGGCACTTTCGCGGTCAAGAATTCCGATGTGTCCACCGCGATTCTGGCCGACAAGATGCGCAACGTGCTCGCCACCGGCGCCGAGTTCTGCACGGCGGGCGACAGCTCGTGCTTGATGCACATCGGCGGCGGGCTGTCCAGGCTGCGCACAGGAACCCGGACCGTGCACCTGGCCGAGATCCTCGCATCAACCCCGGCGGACCGGTGAGTACGTTTCTCGGCCTGCCCACGGCTCCGGCCGGAGTCGGGCACTTGCGCGGGAGCGAGCCGTTCCCTGTCGCGGCGCGTAGGGCGCTTGCTGACACCCAGCTAAGGCGGAACCTGGCCAAGGCCACCAGCACGATCCGGGCCAAGCGGGCTCGGGTCGTGGCCGAACTGCCCGACTGGGAAGAACTGCGCGAGGCCGGCCGGGCCATCAAGGCGCACACCCTGGCGCACCTCGATACCTACCTGGAACAGCTTGAGAGCCAGGTCACCGCGCGCGGCGGCACCGTGCACTGGGCACGGGACGCGCCCGAGGCCAACCGGATCGTCACCGGCCTGGTGCGATCGGCCATGGCCACCGAGGTTGTCAAGGTCAAGTCGATCACCACCGATGAGATCGGGCTCAACGACGCGCTCGCCGCCGCCGGGATCAGCGCGGTGGAAACCGACCTGGCCGAGCTGATTGTGCAACTTGACCATGACCGGCCGTCGCACATCCTGGTGCCCGCGATCCACAAGAACAGGTCGGAGATCAGGGAGATTTTCCTGCGCGAGATGGCAGACGTCGATCCCGGCCTGACCGACGTGCCCGCCGCGCTGACCCAGGCCGCCAGGCAGCACTTGCGGCGCAAGTTCCTTTCGGCCAAGGTGGGCATCAGCGGCGCGAATTTCGCGGTTGCCGAGACGGGCACCTTGTGCGTGGTCGAGTCCGAGGGCAACGGCCGGATGTGCCTCACGCTGCCAGACACCCTGATCACCGTGATGGGTATCGAGAAGGTCATACCCCGCTGGGCCGATCTCGGGGTGTTCCTGCAACTGCTGCCCAGATCCGCTACCGGCGAGCGGATGAATCCTTACACGTCCATGTGGACCGGGGTGACCCCGGGCGACGGACCACAGGACTTCCACCTGGTGCTGCTCGACAACGGCAGGACGGCGGCACTCGCCGACCCGGATGGACGGCCCGCCTTGTCTTGCATCAGGTGCTCAGCCTGCCTGAACGTCTGCCCGGTTTACGAGCGGGTTGGCGGCCACGCCTACGGCTCTGTTTATCCTGGCCCGATCGGCGCGATCTTGTCGCCCCTGCTCACCGGCATTGAAGACAACGCGTCGCTGCCTTACGCGTCGTCGCTGTGCGGCGCCTGCTACGAGGCCTGCCCGGTCAAGATCGACATTCCGTCGATCCTGGTCGAGCAACGGGCCAGGCACGTGGAGGCGACTCACGGCCGCTCGGCAGAGGCGATCACGATGGCGGCAGCCGCCTGGGCAATGTCTGACCCAGCCAGGTTCGCCGCCGCGCAGCGCGGTGGCCAGCTAGGCAGGCTCCTGGCCAGGCACGGCGTGATCAGGCGGCTGCCATCACCGCTCAGCGGCTGGACAGCGGCGCGAGACGCGCCCGCGCCGCCGCGCGAGACGTTCAGGCAATGGTGGCGGCGCACGGGGCGGCCATGAACGCACGCGAGGAGGTCCTCGGCCGGATCAGGCGCGCTGCGGGTAACGGCCCTGCGCCGGCGACAGGCGCGGTACCGCGCGCCTACCGGTCGCGCGGCGACCTGCGCGGGTCACAGTTGCTTGACCTGCTCGCCGCCCGGCTGACCGACTACAAGTGCTCGGTAAGGCGCTGCTGGCCAGGCGAACTTGCCTCGGCCATCGCGGCCGCGATCCTTGACCGGGGGGCGAGGTCAATCGTGCTGCCACCTGGCCTTGGCCTGCCGCTGCCCGACCCGGCCACGACTGGCGCGGACTTGACTCTGGTGGTCGACGACGGCTTCAGCGCGGAACATCTCGACAGATTCGACGGCGTGATCACGACGGCGACCGTCGCGATCGCGGAAACCGGGACGATCGCGCTCGACGGTTCCTCCGGCCAGGGCAGGCGCGCGCTCACCCTCATCCCCGACTATCACCTGTGCGTAGTCTACGAGCATCAGATCGTCTGCCTGGTGCCTGAGGCCGTGGCCGCCCTGACGCCAGAGCGCCCGCTGACCTGGATCAGCGGGCCTTCGGCGACCAGCGACATCGAACTCGACCGGGTCGAAGGCGTGCACGGGCCAAGGACACTCGAGATCATCCTGGTGGCGGCCGACGGGCCAGCCCACGCGACGGAACGGGGCGAGCTATGCCAGTCGACATGAGCGAACTGCTCGGCGACCTCGCGGCGGAGACCGCTGATCTCAGCGATCTGGTGGCCGGACTCGACGCGGAAGGCTGGCTGACGCCGACGCCCGCTCCGGGCTGGACCATCGGGGATCAGGTCAGTCACCTCGCGTTCTTCGACGACGCGGCAGTGACTGCGGCACTCGAGCCAGAGCGGTTCACGACGGAACTCGCGGCCAGGTTCCTCGACGGCACGCTGACCACCGACGGCATCGCCGCCGAGCACAGAGATGAGCCAGGCGCCCGGCTGCTCGCCTGGTTCGGCCGGTCGCGAAGCCGCCTGATCGAGGTCTTCGGCCAGCTTGACCAGGCCGTCAGGCTGCCGTGGTTCGGCCCGCCCATGAGCGCGCCTTCTGCCGTGACCGCGCGCATCATGGAGACCTGGGCACACGGCCAGGACATCGCCGATGGCCTTGGCGTTGCCAGGGTGCCGACTAACCGGCTGCGGCACGTCGCCCACCTGGCCGTGCGTGCCCTGCCTTATAGCTTCATGGTGCGCGGCCTGCCGGTGCCTGCCGAGCCGGTCAGGGTCGAGCTGACCTTGCCTGACGGCGAACTGGCCAGCTGGGGACCCGCGGCCGCCGAGAACCTGGTGACCGGCCACGCACTCGGCTTCTGCCTGCTTGCTGCCCGCCGCAGGCACCGGGCCGACACCGCCGTCACCGCCGCAGGACCAGTCGCCGCTAGCTGGCTTGAAATCGTCCAGGCTTTCGCCGGGCCGCCTGGCGAGGGCCGTCAGCCGGCCGGCGTCACCGGGCAGAACCCTGCGCCGGCTCGCTGACTCGCGGGATGTGACCTGATGGCAGGCTTACCGCAGCGGGCGGCGTTCGGGTGCGCTAGGCCGGCTTCACCCGCGCGCGCCGCCGGTGCTTCCAGCCTTCAGGCAGCAGCGTCTTCGGCAGCACCCGGTGGCGCCAATGGCTGGCGGGTGACCAGAGAACGCCGAGCGCTACCGCCTGATCGGACTGAACCTTCATCTCGATGCCTCCCAGCTCGTCTGGTCTTCTTAACCGAATGACGAGAAAGTCACCTCCTCATGACGCGAAAGGAGGCAAGATCTTTATTTATTTCATCAGACTGGACTCGCTGGCGGTGTTGATAGACAATGAAGACACCATTCAAGCCCAATGGCATAAATAGTGATCGTTCACTGGGTGAAGCGGCAGAAAGACACCAGCATAGGATAATAATGGCAGACAATGACGCCGAGCTGATCAGGCGGGCCAGGCGCGGTGACGCGGCTGCCTACGGCGTGCTCTACCAGCGGCACGTCGATGCCGCCAGCCGGCTGGCCAGGCAATTGGCCAGTAACCGCGCGGACGCCGACGACGTCGTGGCCGAGACCTTCGCGCGGGTGCTTAACGCGATGAGGAACGGCAACGGTCCTGACGAGGCGTTCAGGCCTTACCTGCTCACCGCCTTGCGCCGGACGGTCATCGACCAGGTCCGCAGTCAGCACAGGCTGATTCCGACCGACGACTCGCACCTGCCAGACCCGGGCGAGACGTTCCCCGATCCGGTGATCGCCGAGCTTGACCGGTCGCTGATCGCGCAGGCGTTCAGGTCGCTGCCCGAGCGCTGGTCGGCGGTGCTCTGGCATACCGAGGTAGAGCAGGCCACCCCGGCCGAGGTGGCCCTGCTGCTCGGCATATCGGCGAACAGCGTCGCCGCGCTCCGCTACCGCGCCCGGGAAGGCCTGCGGCAGGCATACCTGCAGCTTCACCTTTCCGGCCGGGCGAAGGCCGGCTGCGAGCCGGTCGCGGCGAAGCTGGGCAGCTACGTCCGCGGCAAGGTTTCCCGGCGGCAGGCCCGCGAGCTCGAAGCTCATCTCCGGCGCTGCGCGGACTGCGCGGCGGCGTGCGCGGACCTTGCCGCGATCAACGCCGGGCTGCGCGGCGTGCTCGCCCCGGCGATCCTCGGCGCCGCGGCTGCGGGCTACCTGGCCAGCGCCGGGCCGGCGGTCGCAGCAGCGGCCAAGTCGGCAGCCGGCGGCCTGCACTCAGTCCTGGTCAACGTTCGCCAGGCGGCCGTCAGGGCGGCTAACCTCTTCGCGCACCGTCCGGCCGCCGGAATCACCGCGGCGGCGGCCGCCGCCTCGCTGGCCATTCCTGTGCTGACGCTGGTGCATCCGCCGCACAGGCACTTGGGCACGGTGCCGCCACTGCGGATCGCCCGCACCAGGGAAACGACTCCGACGCAGGGATCGCCACGCTCGCCGCACGCGGCAGGCGGCGGGAACCTGGCGTCAGCGCCCCGGCCGGCACCGTCCAAGATCCCGTCGCCCGCGCCGTCCAGGACCGGCCGGCCGCCGTCAAGCTCACCGACGCCCGGCCCGACCGCGAGCGCGACACCGACCGGTTCTCCGTCTGCGTCGAGTTCGCCAGGCCCGTCGGGTTCGCCAGGTCCGTCGGGCTCACCGACGCCTTCTGACTCGCCGACGCCGAGAGGCACGGTCAAGGCAACGGCGAGACTCAAAGTCCGGGTCGCTCTGAGCGGAGTGCTTGACCTCGGCGTCACCGTCATGGTCAAGGTGGACGTCTCCGATCAGGGCAACGCGGGTACCGGGCCGCTGACCGCGAAGGTGACCTTACCCGCCGGAGTCGCGCTGCTCAGCCTGGCTACGTCGGCCTGGTCCTGTGGCACAGGCACGCCGATGACGTGCACGCACCAGGCGGTCGCCGCAGGCGCCGACGCGAATCTGTCGTTCAGCGTGCTCGTCGTCAACCTGTCCGGCTGCGGTGACTCCGTGGTCGCGACAGTCTCCAGCGGAAACCTGGCCGCGACCGGAACGTCAGGAAGGCAGGTTGCCTGCCCGCTGCTGTGAAGCTACTTGATCTTGTACTCATAGGGGATGGCCACTAGCTGGTCGCCTGCGGCCTGACCGAATGGCGGCACGGCAGGCACATAGTCGTCCACGTACAAGTCGCCGCGTACCACAGTGCCTGCCGCTCCGTGCGGCCTGATCGTCACGGTGATGACTCCTGACCTGCCCGGCTGGATCGTGACCGGCTCGAACGGCGTCACCGGCGTGATGCTGTTCAGCCAGAGATCGCCGGTGCTGGCCGTCGCCGACTGGTCGAAGGGCTTGCCGATAGCGGTCAGGGTGAGGTCAACGTAGGCGCTAGGCGCACCATGCGGGTATGGCCCGATCTGGTCGGGACCAGCCACCCAGTAGCCTGGCTGGACGTCCCCGCCCGGCTCGAAGGTGCTGGCGGCCCGGTCATTGGCCATGGGCGCGCCGAACAAGTCGGGATCGCCCTGGCCTGGACCCCAGTCGAACTCGACGGGGACGGTTCCCTTGGCCCGCAGCGATACCTTCGATACCTGGGTCGGTATATACCATTCTGGCTGCACCTCGATCGGCAGCAGGAAGGTCGATCCCGTCTCCGGCCATACCTTGATCGGCTTGGACCCGGCCAGCCTCGGGTCGAGGAAATAGTCCTCAGGTGCCGCGCCGGTATTGGTGATCTTCACCTTGAACGTGACAGGGACCCGCGGCCTGAGCAGCAGGGACGAACTGTCCGGCAAGCCGGGGGCGGTGGCCTTGGCCGCATCAAGCCTGATGTCGCCGCTGAACGGCTGCGCGACCACGTCACCGGTGATCTGCCCGCTGAAGTCGACTTCCAGGGTCCAGGTCCCGGGCGCCGGGTCGAGCGCGTAAGCGGTGAGGGAGAGCCCGTTGCGGTTGGCTGCGGTGTTCTGGCCGAAGCCTTGCACCTGGCCGTCTGGCGCGATGAGGTAAGAGCCAACCTGCTCGGACTTGTCACGGCTCAGCGTGACGTTGGCCATGATGCTCCGGTGCCCGCGGCCGACCTGAAATTCGAAGTATGCCGCCTGGCCGATGCCAGGCGGCCTGCCGTTACCTCCCGTCAGCACCCCGCCGAAGGTCCCTCCGTCCGCCAGGTCAACCATTGACCGCAAGGTGACGGGAATCGACTGGCTCTCGGGCCCGGCATACCGGTCGGTGCCGCCGGCGCTTGACCGCACGACGACGGCCCCGGCCACGTCGCCCGCCCTGGCCGGTGCGCGCTCGGTGACGTCGAGCACTCTGGTGCTTCCTGGCGGAAGGAAAAAGGCGCGTGGAGTGACCGTGCCGAAACCGGTAAACCGCTGCGTCGCGACCCGCCAGGGAATGATGCCGTTCGTCCCGTATCCGGCCGCGGTAATGCCGAACACCACGCCGGTCCAGGTACCAGGGGCAGGCGCGCGCACGTCCACGTTGCCGTAATTGCTGGCCCCTTGCGGCAATGAGGCGGCCGCGAACCGGCCATGCGGATCGATCAGCGTCAGCCAGACCACCCCGTAGGGATCGAAGCCCACGGGACTGCGATAGGCGATGGAGGCGTCGAGCCGGTTCGCGCCAGGACGCACGGTGAAATGGAAGGTCGCGTAATTCTCCGGATAGCCGGCTGCGTCGGTGAACTCCGGGCTCTTGCCGTCCTCGAGCTTGACCGTGCCGGTCTGCACGTGCTCGTCTGGGCCGAAGGTCCGCCCGGCCGCGGTCACGTACTGGGTGGCCGATCCGGTATTCAATACCTTTATCCGCCAGTTTTTCCTGGCGCCGGCCGGAGCCGTCGCGCTTAGCTCGCTGCGCGAGAACAGCAGGCTGTTGCCGACCGGTGCGGGCGCGCCTGCCGCCGTCTTGACCGACTCGGCCGCAAGCACGGCCTTGTAGGAGTTGAGCAGGCCCGCGCCTTGCTCGTCGGCGGGCAGGCCGAGGTCGGTGGCCGTGCTGGTCAGGATCTGCTTGACCAGCGCAGGCGCAGGCGTGGCTCCGGCGTGTGTCTTCCGGTAAGCCTGGATGACCAGCGCGGCGGCACCCGCCGTGAGCGGCGCCGACTCGCTCGTGCCACCACTAAGCTCGACCGGTGATGAGTGGCCGGTGAGGTTGACGCAGCCGGTGTAGATGGCCGCGTCCTTGCTGCACGAGGCGTAGCCCAGGTCGCCAGGCGCCACCAGGCTCACCGTACCGCCCTGCGCGGTGAAGCCCGCGGAACTTATCGCGCTCACGTTGTCGTCCAGCCAGCCGCTGGTCGCGAAGTAGCGCGCTGCCGCGAAGTTGGTCTGGGCGTAAAAGCCGAACGCAGTCGACGCGCCTACCGAGATGACGTTCGGGTCGCTGGCAGGCGAGGCGATCGTGTTGGTGCTGCCTGAGTCGCCCGCGGACACCGTGACGGTGGTGCCCGCCGCGACCGCGGCGTTGTTGAACTGGTCGAGCACGTCGAGCGAGGGATGGTCGGGCACCGGGTAGGCGCCGAAGGACTCGTTGAGCACATTGGCGTGATCGGTGAGCACCGCGTAGCTGATCGCCTCAAGGAAATTGGACTCAAGAGTCAGCTCGAAGGTACCGAAGACGTCAAGGCCGATCAGCGCGGCTCCGGGCGCCATGCCCCCGATCGTGATGTCACATGCTGACGGGGTGGCCTGAGCGGAGAAGTGACGCAGGCTGTAGACGTGACGCCCCTGGCCGGCGATCGAGTTCGCGTCAAGGAAGGCCTCGGCGCCGACGGTTTGCTGACCGGGTCCGTCGCCTGAGAAGTCCTGGTAGTCGCCGCCGAACGAGCGGTTGAACACCGACCGGCCATCTGGCCTGATGAAGTTCACGTTGCGCGGGTCGAGACCGTCAGCCAGGAACGCCACCCTGACCCCGGCGCCGGTGATGCCGAGCGACCTGGCCGTTTGCGCCCCGGGCTCGGCGGAGGCCGGGTTAGTGGTCAGCAACGCCTCAGGCTCCATCATGACCTTGCCGTTAGCCGGACAGGCGTGCGGTATCACGTGGGCCTTGAGGCCGTGATAGCGACCTGCCTGCGGTCGTGGCCCTGGCACAGGGGCGGGCAGCGGCGTGGCTGGCTGCCCGATTTCGACATCGGGCACCACCTCGGCGACCTGCGGACTGGCGAGCAGGCTCGCTTCCTGGGCTGAGGTGACCCTGGCGGCGAAGGCATTCACCAGACGGTAGGTCCTGATGTCAGCGGCACCGCCAGCCCTGAGCGCTTCGAGCAGTGGTGCCTGCAGGCCGGCGATCTTCGCCGACCTGGCCGCCGCGGCGGCCGAGCCAGGACGCCGCGGCGCTGGCTGGGTTCTCAGCACCACGATGACACGGTCGACGGCCTTCCCCGCGCTCGCTGCCCTGGCCACCGGCCACGGGCCAGCCAGCAGGGCGGCGACCAGCGCCAGCGCCGCCAGAGTGGACACAACCTTGCTTCGCGCGACGCCGCTCGCCATACCGCCTCGCCATCGAATCGCCTTGCTTGCGAATTCAGCCTCGCACAGTAACGGCCGGACGTGAACCTGTCATTCTTCGGTCGAGCGGCGGAGTCGCTTGACCTTCGCGCGCCGCTGCTTGCTGGCAAGCCTCCGCTCGACCGACGCCTTTGTCGGCTTGGTCGGGCGCCTGCGGGGCGGCGGTGCCGCCGTCACCTGGGTCAGCAGCGCCGACAGCCTGGCTGCCGCAGCTTCCCTGTTCCGAAGCTGCGACCGGTATTCGGACGCCGTCACCGTTATCGCGCCGCCAGCAAGCCGGCTAGCAAGTCCGCTCAGCGCCCTTTCCTTCAGCGTCCAGGGCAGCGCATCGGAACCCGCAAGGTCATAGCTGAGCTCTACCCGCGTGTCCGCGGTGTTGACCGACTGCCCGCCAGGACCAGGCGACCGGGAGAAACGCCAGCTCAGCTCGTCGGGCGGGATGGTCGTGCCCCGAACGGTGACCTCAAGGCTCATCGGAGGGCTTCCTCAGTTCTGCCGGGGCCGTCTGGCCTGCCGCTCTTTGGCCGTGCCCGGCCTGGCGCCGTCCCGGCCGGGGCGCGACACGCGGCGGACTAGGCTCGCCCCGCCGCAGTGCTTGCCGCGATTATTATTTCATGGCAGGCAGCCGGCCTTCGGCCGGCGCGAAACCGGTGCTTGACGACAAACCTCCCCGTCGATGGCATTGGCTGGCCTGTCATTGGGCATGACGCCTGGGACGTGGTGTGACTTCGCCGTCACACATGGTGATAGGGGGGGTGCACCCACATGCCGGGAACGCTGCAGTCAGAAAAGATCGGGCCGGTCGACGTGGCGGTCATCGCATTCAAAGGCCACGATCTCGACGCGAGCGTCGCTCCTGCTCTGAACGACCTTCAGTCAAGCGGGACCGTGCAGGTCATCGACCTGGCCTTTGTGCGCAAGGACGCCGACGGCACTACATCGATCATGGAACTAGCGGACGACGGCGTGGCGTCCGACTTCGACCAGATCATCGACTCACAGTTCGATCTGCTGAGCGAAGCCGACCTCACCGACATCGCGAACGGTCTCGAGCCGGCCTCCGCCGCGATGGTCGTGGTATGGGAGAACAGCTGGGCGGCCAAATTCGCCTCCGCGATCGCCGAATGCCAGGGCCGGGTCGCCATGCTCGAACGGATTCCGCGCGAAAACGTAGAACGCGCCATCACCGCCCTCGAGGACTAACCCCACCCAGCCCCCACAAGGCAGCTACCCCCCACGGGGCCACAACGTGGGCGCCATAGCACCCACTCCGCCACATCGTGGGACCCAGCCACCCGGCAGCGGCGGTGGGCAAAGGGGTTAGCTGGGGGTTCTGACTGGTATGCCAGAATGCTCCCATGAGTGACCGGCACCAGTGGATCGAAGAGGGCGCGCACGAGGTAGCACCGGGTGTTTACCGGATACCTTTGCCGCTGCCCATGGACGGGCTGCGCGCGGTGAACGCCTACGCGATCGAGTCGGATGGCGGGCTCGTCATGATCGACTCTGGCTGGATGCTTGACGAGACCAAGGAGCAGCTAGCGCGTTCGCTGGCCAAGATCGGCGCCGGCTTCGGCGACATCCGCAGGTTCCTGATCACCCACATCCACCGCGACCATTACACGCAGGCGATCGCGCTGCGCAAGGTGTTCGGCATGAAGGTGGCGCTCGGCGAAGACGAGCGGGCGTCACTTAACGTGATGCTCGGACGCGACACCGGCCTGTTCGCCGCCAGGGGCGCCAAGCTGGCGATGGCCGGAGCGCAGGCGCTGATCGCGAAGATGGTCGAGGCGGGTATGCAGCGGCCTTCTGGCGATGACGGCTACGAAGAACCGGATGAGTGGATCGCGGCAGGCCAGAAATACGAGCTTGGCACGCGCACCCTCGAGGCCATACCTACCCCGGGGCATACCCATGGTCATGTGGTCTTTGCCGACTTCGCGGCCGGGCTGCTGTTCGCCGGCGACCATGTGCTACCGCACATCACGCCATCGATCAGCCTCGAGGCGGTGCCGCAGGAGTTGCCGCTCGGCGACTTCCTTGACTCGCTGCGCCTGGTGCGCGGCCTGCCCGACCTGACCTTGCTGCCTGCCCACGGCCCGGTCGCTCCGAGCGTCCACGCCAGGGTCGACGAATTGCTTGATCACCACGATCGCCGGCTGCGCATCATGGCCGCCGAGCTTGCCGAAGGCGCGCGCACCGCGTACCAGGTAGCGACCGCGATCCGGTGGACCTCACGCTCGGTCGAGCTTACCGACCTGGACCTGATCAACCAGACGCTCGCCGTCGGCGAGACCGAGGCGCACCTGGACCTGCTGGTAGCGAGGGGGCAGGCGCGCGGCTACCTGGTCGAGGGAATCAGGTACTACGAGCCGGCTGCCCCGGCCGCGTAAGCGACGGCAACCTCGGCGGCCAGCCCGGCATTGCCGACGATCAGCGCCCGGTTCACCTCGACGCTGCGGCCACCGCTCAGCTCCTCGATCAAGGCAAGCACCGCAGGCGTGACCGCCTGTCCGGTCACCCCGGCATCCTTGACCTGGCGCACCGCATCCGCGATCAGGTACTCAAGGTCGAGCCCTTCGTCAGGAGGGCGGCCGAGCAGCAGCCCGCCTTCAGGGTTCACCGCCCAGTGCGCGCGCGCGACCCGCGCCACCTCTTCGCCTGTGCTCACGACGGCGGAGACCTGCGGGCCGCCCGTTGCGGTATAGAACAGCGGTAGCGTCGGCGTCCGCCAGCCGAGCACCGGCACGGCGAGGGTCTCGAGCATTTCGCTGGTCGCCGGCACGTCAAGTATGGACTTCGCGCCGGAACTGACTACCAGCGCCGGCGTCCGCGCGAGCTGAAGCAGGTCGGCCGAGATATCCAGGATCTCCGCGAACCCGCGGTGCACTCCGCCGATGCCGCCGGTCGCCAGGAAGGAGATTCCCGCGATCCGGCAGACCGCGAGCGTGCCGCCAACCGTGGTTGAGCCGAGAGCACCTTGCACCACACAGGCCGCGAGGTCTCTGGCTCCCACCTTGCGGGCGGTCAGGCCGGCCTCGGCAACCCGTTCGAGGTCGAAGTCGGACAACCCGACCCTGATCGCTCCGTCGAGAACTCCGATCGTGGCCGGCGCCGCACCCGCCGCACGCACCCGGTCCTGCGACTCCCTGGCGACGGCCAGGCCGGCACCACCTGTAAACCCGTGCGACACCAGCGTCGTTTCGAGGGCGACTACTGGCCGGCCGTCCTGAAGCGCGGCGCCGACTTCGTCATGGACCAGAACGGACAAACTCACGGCATTGCCCCTATCGTCGCCCCTATCGTCGCGACTGCCCTGGCCGCGGCGGAAAGACCCAGGCTGACACCGCCGATAAGATAGCCGGCCGCGAAGGCATCGCCCGCGCCGGTGGCGTCGACCGCTTCGGTCGCGACTGCCGGATAGTGCCTGCCTGCGATCATGACGCCATCGGCGCCCTGCTTGCTGACAACGCAGGTCCACGGCAGCTCGCCGACCAGGTCGGTCTCGGCCAGATTGCCGAAGACCACCTCGGGACGCAGCGATGCCAGCAGGTCACGGAACGCGGCGACCCCGTATCCGCCTATCGCTGCCGTCGAGGACAGATCCACGCTCAGCCTGACAGAACGCTCCCTGGCGCCGGCCGCCGCGGCGAGCGCGGCGCCGCGGATCGGCTCCGAGGTCAGGCTGTACGCAGGCAAGTGCAGCCATGAGCAGCCGTCGAGCCAGGCCGGGTCGACAGACCCTGCGGTAAGCAGCGGGCCGACTCCCCGGTCCGTGATCATCGACCGGCGCGTCCCGCCATCGGAAAGCGCGACGATCACGCCGGTCCGCCCCTCGATGACCGGGCCGACTAGCTCCACGCCCCGCCCGGCCAGTTCGCTGGCGACCAGGCTGGCTGCCAGGTCTGTCGCCCGCGCGGTGATCAGCCTGCTTTCCTCGCCAAGCTCGGCCGCCCAGGCCGCCACGTTCGCGCCTTGGCCGCCAAGCACCAGCCGCGTGCTCGCGGCCGTGTCGGTATCGGGGGCGAACTGCCCTGACACGCTCACCACCACGTCAAGGTGAGCATCCCCGAGCACGCAGATCATCGCCGCAGCGTAACCTGGACCAAGCGCGCGGTACATAGCAGAGGCGGCCGATGAAGCTCAAGCTAGACCTGCATGACATCTACAACCGCGGTCGCGATATCGACAAGGCACTTGCCGACATCATCGACGAGGCGGTGCGGACCAAGGCGCCGCTGGTAGAGATCATCCCCGGCAAGGGCTCGGGACAACTCAAGAAGCACGTGCTGCGGTTCCTTGAGCGCAAGGACATCAAAGCCCAGTACCACCGGATCGAGAAGGACTCCAAGAACTTCGGCCGCATCTTCGTGCACTTCAGGTGGAAGTAGACCGGTGCCGGTAATCAAGGTGCCCCTAATCAAGGTGAGCCATCGTCATCTCACCCCCTCACTCGGCCGATCTCGTAAACAAGGTTCACGTGACCTGCCGCTGCCGACTCGGAGCGCCGCTCCCTTATCAGACGGCAGGCCCTGGCGATCAGCGGAGGCTTGACATGCCTGGGCCGATAGGCGTTTCTTGTCCAGCCCTCGACGAGCACCTGGGGCACGGATTCAGGCAGCAGCCAGGCCAACAGCATTGACGATCCCCCGTATCGTCAGTCCGCCGGCGCTGTTCCCTCGGGCGCCGGGCGGCGTTCCCCCTGTTCCCCACCTTGATGGTGCCAGCTTAGGCCAGGCTAGTCCAGCGACACCATGCGGCGTTTCGCGCCAGTTACGTCGCTCTGCCCCGACTTGGATGGCAAGATGACGGCATGAAGATTGTCATCCATGTGATCATCACCGCGGTCGCCGTCTGGCTGGCGACTGTATTCATTCAGGGTATTAGCGTTACTGCACATACCACAGTCGGCAAAGTTGGCACACTTCTAGCTGTCGCCGTAATTTTCGGTGTCATTAACGCCGTTCTCAAGCCCATTATCAAGGCGATCGGCTGCGCGTTTTACGTGCTGACTCTCGGCTTGATCGCACTGATCGTCAACGCGCTGCTGTTCTTGCTGACCGGTTATCTGGCTGACAAGGTCGGGCTGCCGTTCCACGTGCACCATTTCGTGCCCGCACTGCTTGGCGCGCTGCTCGTGGGCATCGTCAGCTGGGTACTCAGCCTGATCACCGGCGACAACAAGAACTAAGCGCGCGGCGCAGCTGGCCGAGCGTCCAGTGCGGATGCCTGGCCAGCAAGGCCAGCTCGCGCACGAAGGCGGGGGCGCTGACCGTGCCGACGCCGCTGGCGAGGTCATAGCCTGGTCTCGCCGCGAAGCCGCTGACCGTGTAGAGCTTGTCCTTCTTGCCCTGCCTGAACGACACGGTGTTATTGCCCCTGGTGACGTCGGCTATGCCAGGGGCACGGGCAGCGGCGAGCAGGTAGAGGTCGGGGTTGATCAGGCCGAGCCAGTGCCCGGCGGCCTGGTCGGCGAGCGCGACGATGCCGGCGAACTCAGGAGTCGCCTCGCTCGTGCCGCAGGTCGGATACCAGCCGGCCGCCTGGCCTTGGAAGCTCTGGTACATGTCGGCCGCGCCGTTACACGCGGCGCTCATCGAGATGTCGGGTACGCCGCGGCGTGCGCCGACCACCTGGCGCACCAGGTCCTGGTACCAGGGGCGGCGGAAGATGACCGACTTGCCGCCACCGCTGGCCAGCGGGTTCGGGCCACGGTCGCCGGCGATGTACTCGCTGACCGGCACGCTGTAGGTATCGTTCCAGGCCGTTGCCCGGCTTACCTGGTGACCGGCGGCGTCGAGATGCAGCGAAGTCCCGCCTACGCCGGTCACCAGCGGGTCGCTGTCCGGCCACGAGGTGACGGGGAAGCGGAAGTAGGTTGAGCCGTTGTAACCTACGCCGGCCGCGCCGCTGTCGCCGGAAGCGGCGAGCACGGTCACGCGGGCGCGAGCCGCCTCCTGGTAGGCGCCGCGCAAGGTGAGCAAGCGCCGCGGCGCGGCGAAGCTCTGCTCGGTCGCGCTGAAGCTCTGACTGATCACGCCCCCGAGGTGATGGCTGATCACGTACTTCTCGGCCTTCTCGATTTGCGGGAAGCCGGTCCTGCCTTCGTTCTCCGAGGTAGGCGTCTCGACCAGCAGGATGCTTGCGCCTGGCGCGATCGCGTGCGCGTACTCGACGTCGAGGTCGGTTTCCCCGGCCCAGCCCTCCCTGCTCGCATCTGCCACATAGGCGGGTACCTTGCCGGCGGGCTGGATGATCCGCAGCGACGGCGGCGGGGGCAGGCCGGCCTGGCGGTCGAAAACCGCCAGGTCGTGCACCACGGTCGGTGACCCGTATGAGTCCACGATGACGATCGTCTGGCCTTTGCCAGTGATGCCCTTGGCATAAAGCACGGGCAAGTCATACGCCTGCTCGAACTGCCTCGGCAAGTAGCAGGCAATCTTGTAATGCGCCTCGCAGTAAGCGGTGGTCGGCGGAACCGCGTGCGCCCCGGTCACGTGCTGGTAGTCCGGGCTGATCAGTACTGCGGCAACGACGCGGCCGCCGGCCTGGGTGGACCTGACCGCGCTGCCAGGGATCACCGCCGCTGCCAGGAGGACGGCCGAGCCGGCGGCCGCGGCCATCGTGGACACGAACCGGGGCATCGCGGGCTCCATCGGGTAGCAAGACGGGAGGTTCCATGCGATTCTATGCCGGTTCGTCACGGCGATCAGGGCTGGCGCCGGTGCCTGGCCAGTTTGATGGCCACCCCGAGCAAGACCAGGCCAGGCACCGCCGCTCCCGCCGTGAGCAGCAAGGCCGTCGCTGCCGCGATGATGCACAGCAGGCCGGCGGCGGGAATCTTCGGCCAGATCTGCCGCACCGCGATCAGTCCGGCCGAGAGCACGGTGATCGCCCCAAGATAGCCGAGTGCCTCGGTGAACAGGGGCAGCGCGCGATGTCCAGGTTCTGGTTCTGGTTCGAGTTCAGGATCCATGATCGCCGTTGCGACCGGCATGGCTTTCACCCGTTCCGCTAACTGGACAAAATGGCGAGTCCAGGTAATGCCATGCTTTCTGCCGCGACAGTGGTGCGGCAGCGGTCGAATACTCAATGACGGTGAGCACTAATACTCAGCTGGGAATAGCCGTCGCGACTACCGGAACCGCACAGGCCGCGGTACTGGCCGGGCCTTCGCCCGGCCAGTACTCGCCTCGCCGTTACGCTCCGCCGATGGCCTCCTGCAGTACCCGGTCTACGTCCTGCGGGCTGACGTCCAGGTCCCTGGCCGTTTGCTTCTCCGCGCGCCTGACGGCCTTCTTGATCGGCTCTTCCAGCCTGCTCTCCCCGACCACGACGAGCCCGGCTTCACCAGGGTCGATGAGGTCGCCGAGTTCCCTGGCCTCAGAGCGCGACATTCCCTTGGCCAGGTGACCGGTTACCCCGCCGATCACGCCGCCGGCGGCGGCCGTGCCGATAATCGAGGGCGGGAACAGCACGCCTAGCGCCGCGCCAGCGGCTATACCCCACCAGGCACCGTGCCTGGTGGCGGTCTCGTGCTTGCTCTCGTGCACCTTGCCGCCCGCGTCTTTCGTGATCACGGCGGCGTCGTAGGAGCCAACGAGCCCCGTCGCGTGGGCGTCCTTCACCGACTGATAGTCGTCCCTGGCCGACATCTCGTCCGGATAGGTCGCGACGAGAATGAAGGTGCCATCGGACTTAGACATGGAGCCATCCCTCCTCGACTGGTCGGGAACCAGCTATCAGGCTGCCCTGCCCAGGGGCGGCGAGCATCACCCGACCGGAGTGAATCGCCCGGCGCTCGACGATCTTGTGGTTAGGTAGCGCCGCGCGGATCGTTCCGATAACCCTGGATTACGCCGCCAGCGTTGCGACCTGGCGGTATCCGCCGCCCGATGACTGCTGCGACATGACGGACACCGATCCGGTGTCCGTGGCCAAGCAGGGGAGCGGCGGCGGCCGGGAGTATCAGATCATGCTGCGCCGGGAATCCCGGCTGTCAGCGGGAACCCCGGTCACGTCCGGCTAGCGCGCCAACGGCACCGGTGATGCCGTACGCCACCGCGCCATGCCATACCGCGGTGAAGACGTCACCGAACAAGCCGCTGCCAAAGATCACCGAGAGGACGAACACGATGACCGCGGTCGCCGCACCGGGAATCAGGGCGAACTGCCATGGGTGGTGGCGAGCCCAGCGGACGGCCCGGCTGGCCCGGTCGCGCCGCAACATGACTCCGGCGCCGGCCACGGCGAACAGCGCGACTATCCCGGCAGAAGCTGAGTTGCCGATCGCGGAAAGACCCCAGTGGAAGGTGGTGAGGTGCAGCACGAGATCGGCGCCGGCCACGATGACCCCGGCCCCGGCCGCGGCTTTCCATGGCACCTCCGATATGGCCGCCGTGGAGACGGTCAGCCCGTCCCTGGTACTTAGGCTGTCACTACCCGATGCCGACATCTTGACTCCTGTACTTGGCGACGTCCACCCACTCAAGATATATCGCTTCTGGCTCTGATGCCAACCGCGCATCCGTCCCGCCTGGCCCGATCGTATGACCGATGAAGCGGAATGGGATGATTAAAGTATGGGAATTTACGCGAAATTTGCGGCATTCTATGACGAATTGATGGGTGATCGCTCGGAGACCATCGACCAGGTCCGTAGTTACCTCGCCAAGCACTTGCCGACGGCGACTTCCCTGCTCGAACTGGGTTGCGGTACCGGTGCGCTGCTGGCCGGGTTCGCGGGCGAACTGGCCCTGGCGGGGGTCGATCAGTCACCAGAGATGCTCGCGATCGCCGCCGAGCGCGTGCCAGGAGCCACGCTGACGCAGGCCGATATGACCGAATTCTCGCTCGGAGCGCGGTATGACGTGGTGATCTGCCTGTTTGACACGCTGAATCACCTGCCGAGGTTCGACGATTGGGCCGAGGCGTTCAAGCGGGCACATGAGCATCTAGTGGAAGGCGGCCTGTTCATCTTCGACGTGAACACCATCGGCCGCCTCCGCGGCCTTGGCAGGCAGCAGCCCTACGTGGAGGACTTCGCCGGCAACTACGTGATCATGAACATCACGCCCACCGACTCCGACGTGTTCGTCTGGGAAGTCAAGATCTTCGAGCGCCTGGGCGAAGATATTTTCAAACTCCACCACGAGACCATTCTCGAACTCGGAGTGCCGCTCGCGCAGATCCGCGCCGCCCTCGAGCCGTACTTCGATGTGCTCGCTGAAGACGACCAGGACGGTCACCTGGTCAGCGACGACGCCGACCGGATCTTCTTCGCCTGCCGGTCCCGAGGCTGATCGACAACGCGCGTGCCGGTTTGCCCAGCCGAATGGTGCCGCGCGCATCAACGGCACCATTCACGGCCGGGCGTCAGATGAGCAGGCCGAAGCCGAGCGTCAGAAGACCGAAGATGAAGTACAGGATGACACCGACACAGGCGCAGACGATGCCGGCGATGGCCATGGTCCGGTGGCTGGAGCCAGGTGCCACGCGCCCGAGGGCGAGCGCACCGAACACAATGGCAAGCACCACCTGAAGCAGGCTGAAAAGACCCCACCAGCAGAAGAAGATGCTCGTGATGCCGAGTACCAGGCTCGCGACCGCGAATCCGTTCCCATTCTTCTGGGCGGCGGTCGGGAAGCCGGCCTGGGGATAGCCAGCGCCGTAGGGAGTCGCATAAGCCTGCGGCTGCTGCGCGTAAACCTGGGGTTGCTGCGCATAGGCGGTCGGCTGAGCCGACCAATCCGGGGCCTGGGTGGGGTCGGGCCAGGACGGTGCCGGCTGCGCCTGGTCCTGACCCTGGGTACCCCAGGCATTCTGCTGTCCCGCGTTACCGCTTCCTGATGTGGGATCCGGTGGCCAGGTGCTCATGATTCCCCCCAACTACTCGATCTATGACGATGGATGGGTAGCGATACCTTATACCAAGTCAAGGTATATCCTTTGATGCTCAACATCCTAGCGGTAGGGTGCAGGCATTTCGACTGCCTGCTAACCGCGTTAGGCTACGTAGGCGGCCAGGTGCTCGCCGGTGAGGGTCGTCTGGGCAGCGGCCAGGGCGGCCGGAGTGCCCTCGAAGACGATGCGCCCGCCCTCGTGCCCTGCGCCTGGGCCAAGATCGATGATCCAGTCGGCATGGGCCATGACCGCCAGGTGGTGCTCGATCACGATGACCGACTTGCCCTGCTCGACCAGCCGGTCAAGCAGGCCGAGCAACTGCTCCACGTCAGCTAGGTGCAGGCCGCTGGTGGGTTCATCGAGTACATAGACGCTGCCTCTTTCTGCCATGTGAGTGGCGAGCTTCAGTCTTTGCCGCTCGCCGCCCGAGAGAGTTGTGAGCGGCTGGCCGAGGCTCAGGTAGCCAAGCCCCACGGCGACTAGCCGGTCCAAGATGGCACGGGCCGCGGCGATGCGTGCCTCGCCCGCGCCGAGGAACCCATGGGCCTCTGTCACCGACATGGCGAGCACTTCGCTGATGTCACGGCCGCAGAAACGGTAGTTGAGTACCGAGGCCTCGAACCGCTTTCCCTCGCACTCCTCGCAGATGGTCGCGACGCTGGCCATGATCGCCAGATCGGTGTAAACGACTCCGGCGCCGTTGCAATTAGGGCAGGCGCCTTCCGAATTGGCACTGAACAGCGCCGGCTTGACGCCATTGGCCTTGGCGAAGGCACTGCGAATCGGGTCGAGCAGTCCGGTGTAGGTAGCCGGGTTGCTCCGGCGCGAGCCCCTGATCGGAGCCTGGTCGACCGAGACCACCCCATCTCGCGGAGAGACCGAGCCGCGGATCAGGGAACTCTTACCCGAGCCGGCCACTCCGGTGACGACGACAAGCATGCCGAGCGGTATGTCGACGTCGACGTCACGCAGGTTGTGCGTGCAGGCACCGCGCACCTCGAGTACTCCGGAAGGCGTCCGCGACGCGGGCTTCAGCACGGCGCGATCGCCTAGGTGCTGCCCGGTCAGGGTGGCGCTGGCGCGCAGCCCTTCGACCGTTCCCTCGAAGCAGACTGTGCCGCCCGCCGTGCCTGCCCCAGGCCCGAGATCAACAACATGATCGGCTATCGCGATCGTCTCTGGCTTGTGCTCGACGACGAGCACCGTGTTTCCCTTGTCACGCAACCGCAGCAGCAGGCCGTTCATCCGCCGGATGTCGTGTGGGTGCAGCCCGATCGTGGGCTCGTCGAAAACGTATGTGACGTCGGTGAGAGCGGAGTTGAGTTGCCTGATCATTTTGACGCGCTGCGCCTCCCCGCCCGACAGGGTGCCTGCTGGCCGGTCAAGCGAGAGGTACCCGAGACCGATCTCCGCGAAAGAGTCAAGCGTCCGCTTAAGTGCAGCAAGCAACGGTGCCGCCGAAGGCTCCTCGATGCCGCTGACCCACTCCGCCAGGTCGCTGACCTGCATCGCGCATGCCTCGGCGATGTTGATTCCCATGATGCGCGATGACCTGGCCGCTTCGCTCAGCCGGGTGCCGCCGCAGTCCGGGCAGGCGGTGAAGGTGACCGCACGCTCGACGAAGGCGCGAACGTGCGGCTGCATGCCTTCTGTGTCCTTGGCGAGCATCGACTTCTGTATCCGGGGGACCAGCCCTTCATAGGTCATGTTGATGCCGGCGATCTTCATTCTCGTCGGCTCGCGATACAGGAAGTCGTGCAGCTCGGTCTTGCTGAAGTCGCGGACCGGCTTGTCAGGGTCGAAGAAGCCTGACTCGAGGTAGAGCCGGGTATTCCAGCCGCCGCCGGTGTAACCAGGCACGGTGATCGCGCCTTGGCGCAACGACTTTGCTTCGTCGAAAAGCTGGGTCAGGTCCATGTCGGAGACCCTGCCGCGACCCTCGCAACGCGGGCACATGCCGCCGGCGCGGCTGAAGTTCGCCTGCACCGTCCTGGCGGAACCGCGTTCGACCGTGATCGCGCCGCTGGCCCTGACCGAGGGGACGTTGAAGGAAAAAGCGTTAGGCGAGCCGATGTGCGGCTGCCCGAGCCTGCTGAACAGGATACGGAGCATCGCGTTGGCATCCGTCGCGGTGCCGACCGTGGAGCGGGGGTCGGCACCCATTCGCTGCTGGTCCACGAGAATCGCGGTCGTCAGCCCCTCGAGGACGTCAACCTCTGGCCTGGCCAGCGTCGGCATGAAGCCTTGCACGAACGCGCTGTATGTCTCGTTGATCAGCCGCTGCGACTCCGCGGCGATCGTACCGAACACCAGGGAACTCTTGCCTGATCCGGAAACGCCGGTGAACACGGTCAGCCGGCGCTTCGGGATCTCGATGCTGACGTCTTTCAGGTTGTTCCCGCGCGCGCCATGTACGCGGATCAGGCCATGGCTGTCGGCAGCGTGCGCCCCTTCCCCTCTGCTGGCCATGCTCTTCTTTCTCCCTCAGTACCGGCCGGCACGCTCAGGCGCTCACCGGGTCCTGGATCAGTCCGAGTACATTGCCGTCAGGGTCGGTGAAAGTGGCCACCAGGCGGCCGCCGCCCACGTCGCGCACGTGGTCTTTCACGCTAGCGCCAGCCGCGGTCACCTCGTCCAGCTTTGCGTTGATATCGGTCACGTGCCAGTAGGCCACCGGCGAGGTCATGCCCTGATGCCCGCTCGGCGGCACCAGGCCGATCTGCTGGCCCTCCGCCTCGAAGCCGACGTAGTAAGGTGCGTCGGCCTGCGGCGAGACGCCGAGCAGGGCCGCGTATACCGCCTTGGCCTTCTCCAGGTCGGTCACCGGATGCAGGATGGTCTTGACTCCCATGGTGGTAGAGCCGCTCATGGTCACTCCTTCGTGCTGAGGTCCGTGGCGGCCAGGCTAGCCTCAGGTCGCTGGCCGGCGCTTCTCCATTCCTGATCGATCCGCCCAGGCGGGAGTGGCGGCGCTTTGCTAGCGGTCTGTGCTGCGATGCCGCATGCGCAGGTAGGCCGCGCCGAAGGCGGCGACCGCTATCGCTGCCCAGACCACGACCACGACAAAATCCACGGCACGGTCACCAGAATTTCTGTTGGCGATCATGGTCATAATGCCGGTGATCCCGGCACCGATCCCGGCACCGGTCCAGATCGCAGCGCCGCCAGGCGCCTGGGCTTTCGCGGGCGAACACGAGGCTGAACGGCGAGTGCCGAGCCTGGCGTCTATGCGCTTGTCAATCTCCGCGCCGATCCTGTCCACCAGGCTCTCCGCGACCGCGCCGTCGAATTCGGCGCCAAGCTCACGATGCGCTGCGGTGGCAGCGGCAATCTCGTTCCGGGTAGCTTGATCCACGGCCTTACGATACATCTCGATGACCAATACCGGGGTGATCGGCCTCGAGCCTATGACCTTGGCCGGCTGCACTGGTTGCGGTGCCCGCTCAGGGGCATCGGTTCGCGAGGACGCAGAACTCGTTGCCCTCTGGGTCGGCAAGCACGACCCACGGTGCGTCGCCCTGGCCGACGTCCGCGTACCTGGCACCTAGGCCGAGCAGGCGGCTGACCTCTTCTTGTTGTTCCCTGTCGGTCGGGTTGACATCGATGTGCAGCCTGTTCTTGCCGGCCTTGCCCTCTGGCACCCGCACAAACGTCAGTGTCGGCGGCACCGCGCCGGGGCGGTCCCTGCCCTCCGGCACCATCGGCGAGCCGATCGCGATGAGGTCGTCGTCCTCGTCTTGCACCTCGTAATCAAGCACCGAGCACCAGAACCTGGCTAGACCGGCCGGATCGGCGCAGTCGATCGCAAGCTCGGTGAACTTACTGGCCATCTGAGGACCTCCCGGCTAGC
The DNA here is from genome assembly GCA_027313705.1 of Actinomycetota bacterium. GTDB lineage: Bacteria > Actinomycetota > Actinomycetes > Streptosporangiales > Streptosporangiaceae > Chersky-822. The sequence goes on from DAHVDE010000105.1 coordinate 105,110, forward strand.
CATGTTGCCAGAGTGCCCGCGCGTTACCTGCCGGCACTCGATCCCCGAGCTTTTCAGCTGCGATAAGCAGCCGGCTGCGCGTCACCGGGTCTAGTCTTCGAGTTCGACCTTGCCCTGCAGATATTCCTCGCGAGAGATCTCCCCGTTCGCATATCGCATCCGCAGGGCCGCCCTCGCCTCGTCGAGCTTCTCCGGCTGCTGCCCGCCGCGTGCTTGCGGTAGCTCGCTGCGGCGACTGCCAAGCAGAACACGGACGATGACCACGCCCGCTGTCACTGCAGCGGCGACACCGAGCACGATCAAGAAGACCAGCCAGCCCGCGATGCCGCCCGAACCCATCATGCCGCCCATCGATTCTCTCCCTCACTTGATCCTTAGCTTGTCGCACGACGCGGTGCGCGGACAGGGCAGTAAGTCACAACTGCGGGGGCCAGTTAGCCCGGGCCCGTGCACTCCAGTGCCTGGAGGGTGAGTGCGGTAACTCCAGACTCGAGGCTCCCGGCCATCGCGCGCACGGCACGATCATCGAGCGGTTCAGACTCAACGAGCTAGTGAGCCAGGTGGCGTTCGCCGGCCGCCGCAACCGGACCTGGCGGGCGGGTCACCGGCGTGGACCGGTCGCAGCCCGCCATCCGATACGCGCGCCGGAGGCTCGCTGCCGCTGCTCCGCTACGTCACCGCGGTTCGTTCTGGCACCCCCGGCGGTCACCCGACCAGCAGACCCGGCGTCGGCGATGACGAGGGTGAATTCTTCGAGTTCGGTGATCGTTGACAAGCATCGGCCATTCAATGGACGATCTACACACAGATTCCCGAATTCCCGGACAGGTAATGAAGAGATTCGCCCCACCGCACGCCGATCGCGACAGCCCGGGTCCGTTTAGCGGAGGAGGTTGCACCCCGACTCAGGGTGACGCCAATGTCACGCACACTACTGAGGATCTCGGTAATGAGAACAACGGCGTTGCCACCGTGGCCACTCCGGCCCGTTACCTGACCGGGGATCCCCGACCTCCAAGAGGTTCCAAGATAGGTGCTGTTGCCGGACTCCTGGCAGCTGGCCTTCTCGCCACATCTGCGGTCGGCTGCTCGCCAGCGCCACCATCAAGACACGGTGTTTCCAGTCATTCGGCGATACCAGCTACCAGGACGCAGCTGGCAGCGCTGCCCGACCCATCACTCATGGGCGGCCACAATGACATGGTGCTAGTGGCCGCAAGTGGCCGCGGCGAGAAGAAACTTGGGACCTTTAAGGTTACAAAGGGCGGGCAGATATACGTCCAGGTTGCCTGTGACGGACCAGCACCACTGACGGTGCTTCCTCTCATGGACGCCGGGCCATGTACCGATCCCAGGGTCGTGATCGCCGAGGGACTCAAGTCGCCAGCTAGCGAAATAACTCTGACCGTCAGGGCAAGCCCTAGGATGCGCTGGACCGTCTATATTGCAGTGCCATATCGGATTCTGCAACGGTCGGTCAAGGCTCGCTGACCAGCGTCACCATCGGCGTGCACGTAGCCTGATCGGTCTCTCACTGCCTACGATGTGACCCTGACCTGCGGATACGTGGCGCGCTCGGAGGGACTCGAACCCCCAACCTTCTGATCCGTAG
>DAHVDE010000005.1 GCA_027313705.1 Actinomycetota bacterium
TCCAGATCGCGTCCGGGTCGGCCTCGAACGTCGTCTCGCATTCGAACAGGTGCATGACTGTTCCCTGCAGCCCGGCCGGGATGCGGACTAGCTGGCCATGTGCCAGGAAGCCCCGCGCCTGCATGCTGTACGCGGCACGCACCGCAGCCGTCGTAATGGTCTCGCGGACCGATGCCGGATGGCAACCCGATGCGGCATCCGTTCGCGACCTCGTAATGCGATGGCCTGGCCGGCCGTTTGCGAGGTGGCCCGGGTGTCACCGGGTTCTCCGGTGACACCCGGGCCATAACCTGGCGTCAGCGCCTGCGGGTGCGCACGGCTGTCACTTCTGTCCGGCGGGCTCCGGCCTGGTGCCGGACTGGTCCACCGGACCGGCCGGCCGCCGGTTCCAGTCCCGCCAGACCAGCCGGTGCACCGGGATCCACCTCGGGATGTCGCGCAGGCCCGGGATGAACGGGACGAACAGCAGCAGCAGGGTGGCCAGGCCGGTCATGAAGATCGCGATCAGGTCGATGTTGTCGGAGTTACCCCAGCCAGGCTGCATGTGGTACCACATCTGGAACAGCCACAGCCAGGGCTGGCCGGGGTAGTTGCCCGTCTCGTTCATCACGCCCCACTGGCTGCCTTGCAGGTGCTGCGCGGCTGCCAGGTCGCCGAAGTAGGCGCCGTCCTCGAGGAAGAGCAGCGGCTTGGTGTAGTCGGTGCCGTAGAACTGGCGCTGCGCGAGCAGGTCGGTGTCGAGCGCGCCGCTCTTGGCCATGGCCAGCTCGTAAGACATCATCACGGGCACCGGCCCGGCCGCTGGCAGGCTCAGGTCGCCGCCGTTGAACGGCAACCTGGTGGTCGTTCCCTCGGTGGCCTTGTCGTAGGCGGAAGCCCATTTCAGCTGCGTGGCCGCCGGCGCGCTCTGGTAAGCGGACAGCGCGGCAGCCAGCCGCGGCGTGGTACGCGCCAGCGAGGACAGCGGGGCGAGCACGAACGTCGAACCCGCGTTGATGTGCTGGGTTATGCCGGACAGCTTCTGCCAGCTGATCGGCCCTAGCTGCTGCACGGAGGCGGTGCCGTTGTTGTACGGCGGGCCGTAGGCCGCCGTCTCGCTCGAGCCGTCGAGCTCCGCCGCTGCGGTGTTGACGAAGCCGAGCTGGTCGTGCTGTGCCCAGGACTGGACGGTGACGGCGGGGATGTCAGGCGAGGAGAGCAGGCCGGCCAGGATCATCGTCAGCGCGCCGACGATCAGGGTGGCCACGGTGGCTTCCTTGACAATGTCATAGCGCCTGGTGGGTCCGCGCCACGGTGCCGCGTCGGTCCTGGCGGCAGCCCGGCGGGCGGCACGGTCAGCGGGGCGTGACTGCGGCAGCGGGTGGCTGACGCCGCGAGCCCTGACGAGCAGGATGTGGGCACCGATAATGGCGATGAGCGCCAGTGGCATCAGCACGATGTGCCACATGAACATCTGGCCGAAGTCCATCGGGTTGAAGAACGCGCCGACGCCAGAGGCGTTGAACGCGTCCTTGGCACTGGTGGAGATCCACTGCGAGTCGAAGTTCTGCTGGGACAGATAGCCGGTGAACGCGGTGACGATCGAGGCAAGGAAGGCCACCACGCCGGTGATCCACGTCATCGTGCGGCGGCCGCGCCAGGCCGCCATCCAGAACTTGCCCCACAAGTGGATGACCAGGAAGGCCATGAAGAGCTCGACCGACCAAAGATGCAGGCTGTTGAAGAAATGACCGACCGGGTTGGTGTGCCACCAGTCAGAGCCGCCGAGCGCCAGGGCGAAACCTGACGCGATGACGATGCCGAGCGCTGCCAGCGAGGCCACACCGAAGGTGTAGATCCACGATGCCACGTACGCGGGCTGGCGGTCAGGCAGCAGTTTCTTTGGCGGCAGTACCCGCGCCGCCGTGGTGCGGATCCTGGCCGTCCACATGTCTGAGTCGCCAGGCTCGGGTTCCGCCGCCGTAACGGCGGCGGCGGCAGCGGAATCAGGCCCGTCGTCGTGGCCGGCCTGGTCATCGCCGCCTGCGGCAGGCAGGCTGGCCCGGTGCGGGAAAGGCATGAGCAGAGCGGCCATGAAGATGACGACCATCACCGCGATCACGATCAGGTTGGCCAGGGTGATATTGATAAATGACCACTGCAGAACGTGACTGGGATGATTCAGGTCGATCGCTTCCGCAGCCCGGCCGCCCGCCGCGAAGATGTACATGAGAGGCTCCTGCTTTGTGTTATCCGGTTCGGCCGGAGTAAAGCCCCCGGCTTAGCCAACTGTCGCCGGTCAGTCAGGCCCGCCGGCAGGGAACTAGGTCTCTCCTCGGCGGGACTGACGTCCTCAACCGGTCAACCGCCAGGAGACCGGCCATCCCCATTAAAGGACTTTCGGCCCTGCGTGACCAGGCCGCCATTGCGCCATCCTTGGACCCATGTTCGTCAGCCAGCACCTCCCCTTGCTGGTCAGTGCTGAGGTGGCGCAGGCGCGCCTGGTCGATATGGCCGTAGGCGGCGCGCTTGGCAGCGCCGCGCGCACCGCCTACGAGGGCGCCATCGAGCAGTTCTTCAAGGTAGGCCCTTTCGGCCGGGCGCCAGGACCCGCCAAGCTTGTCCGCGCCCTGTTCCTGCCGCCGGCCTACCGTGACGGCACTGTAGTGATCGGGATGCGCTGGGAAGCCACCGGCCCGTCGGGCGGCTTGTTTCCCGTGCTCGACGCGAACATCTCAGTAGCGCCGGCGGCGGACGCAGGCACGGCCATGCTGATTCTCGAGGGCAGTTACCGGCCGCCGCTCGGCGCCCTGGGCGCCGGCCTGGACCGGGTCGTGCTCAACAAGGTGGCGACGGCGACGGTCCGCGCGATGCTTGGCGACGTCGCCATGGTGCTGCTTAATCCCGGCGCGGTCGTTGACCGCGCCGCTCCGCGCCGCCCGGTGCCGCCTGAACCAGCGAGCGAACCAGGTACCGAGCCTGCCTAGCCGCCGTTTCCCCTGATCGGCGTCCCGCCGTTTTCCGTGGGCGTTCTTCGCCAAGATCGCGGCGTCGCGGTCGCGGGCCAAATGCCCGCCGGCGCCCGGCCTGGTGGTCTACAGCAGGTCCTGTCCCCCGTTCCAGGCCAGCCTGACCCTGGCGCCGTCTGACCGCTCGAGTTCGTCTATCGCCGCCGCGACCTGGTCCCTGGCCTGCTCGAGGCCGGGTATCAGCCGGTCTTTGACGGCGCGCAGCCTTACCCTGGTGGCGGCGGATTCCGCCGTCATGATCTGGAGCGCCCTGGCGGCGGCCGCGTACCTGACTGCGGCGTCTAGCGCCGCCTGGTGCGCCTGCCTTGCGCGTGTCACCGACGGCCCGCTCCAGGGGACCTGGTCATCGGGCGGGGTGCAGGTGGCGCCGGCCGGCCGCCTGACCCCCATCGTGGTGGCGAAGCGAACGGAGACGTCGGCGTAGCCGCGGCCGGCCGCCAGGCGGATGTCTTGCTGGCCGCCGAGCAGCGACGCGATCAGCAGTGCGCGGTCGGCGTCCCTGGCGCGGTCGTGCCATTCGCGCTCGGCCTGCGCGGCGGCAGCGGCCAGCCCGGCCAGGTCCGCCTGGAGAATGCGGAGCTTGCGGTCAAGCAGGTCCGCGCCGCGGCTGGCGGCCGCCAGCCGCCGTTCCAGCCACAGCCGCCCGGCGCGGCCGGGCGGGGCGGTGATCTTCCGGCCGGTCACGGGTAGTACCTGTCCACGGCGCTCGCGGAGATCATCGTCAGGTCGCGCCTGGGCAGCACGCCGAGCACCTGCCAGGCAAGGCGCAAGGTTTCCGCTAGCGTGCGTGACTCGGCCGGGCCCTGGTTCATCAGCGTCGTCTCGAATGCCTGCTCGAACCGGATCGCGCGGCGGTCAGAGTCGCCGAGCGCGGCCGACCCGATCAGTTCAGAAAGCTCGCGGGCGCGGCGGGCTGCAGCCAGGGCGGCGAGCGTCTGGGCGGCGACATCGAGGTGATCGTCCCTGGTGCGGCCGGGACCGGCACCGTGCCGCATCAGCCTTGACAGCGAGGAAAGCGCGTCGACCGGCGGGTAGATCCCCCGTGCGTGCAGGTCGGCGGACAGCACGAGCTGCCCTTCTGTGATGTAGCCGGTCAGGTCGGGCACCGGGTGCGTGATGTCGCCCGACGGCATGGTGAGCGCGGGCACCATGGTCAGCGAGCCTGGCAGCCCTTCGATCCTGCCGCACCGCTCGTAGAGGGAGGCGAGGTCGCTGTACAGGTAGCCGGGGTAGGCGCGCCTGGCGGGCAGTTCCCCCCTGGCCATCGACACTTCGCGCAGCGCCTCGCAGTAGCTGGTCATGTCCGCCATCACCACCAGTGCGTGCCTGCCGAGGGTGAACGCCAGGTGCTCGGCCACGGTCAGGGCCAGCCTCGGGGTGAGGATGCGCTCGATGACCGGGTCGTCGGCCAGGTTGATGAAAAGCACCAGGTCGCCGGCCGCCGACCGTTCTTCGAGTATGGCCCTGATCACCGCCGCGTCGGCGTGCGTCAGCCCCATCGCGGCGAAGACGACGCTGAACGGCTCGCCCTGCGCTGACGCCTGCGCGGCGATCTGGCCGGCGAGTTCAAGGTGAGGCAGCCCCGCCACCGAGAAGATCGGCAGCTTCTGGCCCCTGACCAGGGTGGTCAGCTCGTCAATGACCGAGATGCCGGTCAGCACCGGCTCGGCGGGCGGCAGCCGCAGCGCAGGATTGACAGGGAAGCCGGCGACCGGCATGGTCAGCTCGCCGGTGACCGGCGGCCCGCCGTCCCTCGGCTCGCCGCGGCCCGAGCACACCCGCCCAAGCCACTGCGGGCCGACCGCGATGCGCAGCGGGCTGCCGGCGAACTCGATGCTCGTGTCATTCGGGTCCATGCCCGCCGTGCCTTCGAGGACCTGGATCACCGCGAGGTCGCCGTTGACCTCGAGCACCAGGCCGTGCCTGAGCTCGCCGGCGCCAAGCCTGATGGAAGCGAACTCGTCCCACCCGACGCCCTTGACGCCGCGCGCGATCAGCAGCGGGCCCCTGAGCTGCTCCACGGCGGTGAACTCCGGCCTTGCCCACCCGCCGCCCGCCGTCTCAGTCATGACCGGGCTCGCGCTGGCCAGGTGCGGTGATCGGTTTCTCGCGCAACTCGGCGAGCACCGCGTCGGCGATCTCGCGGACGCGCCCGGCGGACGGGGCGTCTTCCTTTGCCCGCAGCAGCGGCGAGAAATCATGGTCCTCGAGCTGGTCTGCGGGCACTCCGAGACCGGCGAGTTCCAGGCAGCGGCCGGAAACGGCGAGCACCGCGTCGGCCAGCGCGGCCGCGCGCGCCTGATCGCAGTAGGCGTCGGCCTGGCTGAGCGCGCTCTGCTGCAGCACCCCCTCGCGTACCAGGCGCCCGGCCAGTATCGCGATCCGCTGGCGCGGCGGCAGCGCGGAAGCGCCCATCAGCTCGGCAAGCTCCCCCGCCCGGTCAGCCTCGGCCAGCAGCGCGGTCAGGCTGGCCCGTCGCGCAGCCCAGCCGGGATCGCCGTTCCTCGCGTGCCAGCCGGCGATAAGGCCGGCGTCGCGGGCGAACGACCCGGCCCAGGATACCGCCGGGTAATGCCTGGCGTAGGCCAGGTCGCGGTCGAGCGTCCACAGGCTGCGCACGAACCGCTGGGTGTAAGAGGTCACCGGTTCTGTCATGTCGCCGCCGGCCGGCGAAACCGCGCCGATGATCGTGATCGAGCCTTCCTGGCCGCCGAGCGTGGTGAACCTGCCTGCCCGTTCGTAGAACGCGGCCAGTGCCGAAGCCAGGCTCGCCGGGTACCCTTCCTCCGCGGGCATCTCGCCGTTGCGCGAGGAAAACTCGCGCAGGGCCTCGGCCCATCTGGACGTGGAATCCGCGACCACGACCACGTGCAGCCCCATGTCCCTGAAGTGCTCGGCCACCGCGGCGGCGCTGTAAATGCTGGCTTCCCTGGCCATCATCGGCATGTTGGAGGTGTTGGCGATGATCACGGTGCGCCCGGCCAGCCTGCCTCCGGTGCGCGGGTCGGTCAGCCCGGCCAGTTCGGTAAGCATCTCGGCCAGTTCGTTGCCGCGCTCGCCGCAGCCGACATAGACGATGACGTCGGCATCGCACCATTTGGTGATCTGCTGAAGCAGCACTGTCTTGCCGGTGCCGAACCCGCCGGGCACGGCGCTCGTGCCGCCGCGAGTGACAGGGAAGAGCACGTCGATCACCCGCTGGCCGGTCTGCAGCGGCGCGTCAGGGCCAAGCCGCCGCGCCACCGGCCTGCGCTGCCTGACCGGCCAGGAGCTGACCAGCGGCACCTGCGTGCCGCCGACGACGGCGATGACGTCCTGCCCGGTCACCTGGCCGGCCGGACGCAGCCGCCGCACCTGGCCGGAGGCGTCCGGCGGCACCAGGACGAGGTACCTGACGCCGCCGGGGGCGGACACCGCGCCGAGCGCCGCCCCCGGCCCGAGATGGTCCCCTTCCCTGGCGGAAGGCGTGAACGCCCAGGCGAGGTCCTGACCTGAACTGGGCAGGGAACTGGCCGCCGGGTCGAGCCAGGCGGGCGCGCCCGCCAGCGGCCTCAGCAGCCCGTCGAATACGGCGCCGAGCAGGTGCGGCCCGAGCCTGCCAGACAGCTGCTCGCCCAGGCTGACTGCCTCGTCGCCGGGTGCCACGCCGCCGGTGTACTCATAGGCCTGGACAGTGGCGGTGCCGCCGTTGATCGCGACGACCTCGCCCGGCAGCCGGTGCTCGCCCACCTGCACGATCTGCGACATGGCGATCCCGGTGAGCCCTGTCACCTCAACCAGCGGGCCGCTGACCCGGCTGACCTGCGCGGCCGTTCCGCTCATGGCCCGGCCGCCCGGCTCGTCCGCTGGCAAAGGGCGGCCATGTCAGGCCCGAGCGCGCTGATCGCGCGATCAGCCAGCCTGGGCAGCGAGCAGTCGACCGTAACCCCTGCCGCCGTGGCCACGGCACCGCCGTCTGGCGGCTCCCTGATCAGCGCGCCCGGGCCGGCGGCGCCCGCCGCGAACCTGGCCAGCCGCGCCGCAAGCGCGGGATAGTCAGGCGCGGAACGCAGGCCGAGCACGGCGTTCCTGATCCGCCCGGCCAGGTACTGATACGCGGCCAGGTCAGAGCCGAGCAGGCGTTCCCTCGCTGACCTGCGGCTGGCGCCGAGCCGCGCCGAGGCGATCAGGCGCGCCTGGGCCCGTCCGTCGTCGCCGGCCAGCGCGGCCGCACGTGCGGCGTCCTGCTCCGCCCGGCCAACCATCGCGCCTGCCGCGTCGCGCGCCTGCTGCACGATGGAGTCTGCCCGCTCTTCCGCTTGCCGCAGAAGTGCCGCCCTCACCGGTTCGATGGCCTCTTCCTGCCAGGAACGCGGCGTCATGACGGCGACCAGTCACTTGCCTGCGGCAGGACCACCGGCATCACATCTGGCCGCGAAGGCAGTTCTGCTGCCAGCCAGTCAGCCGCCTGCGGTGTCAGCACGACGACGGCGACATCGGCAGGAAGCGCCCGCCATCCGCGCAGCGCCTCGGGCTTGCCCGAGGCCGGGCATAGCAGCGCGCCTGCCAGTCCGTAGCCGAAGATGCGAAGCGGCTCCCCGATCACTGCGGCTCTCGCCATCGGCTCAGGCCTTCCCGATCAGGATGATCCCGATGATCAGCCCGTAAATCGCGATCCCCTCCGCCAGCCCGACGATCACCATGGAACGTCCGAACTGCTCGGGCCGTTCGCTCATCACCGCGAGCGCCGCCGCGCCCACGTAGGCGACGGCGATGCCCGCGCCGATGGTGGAGCCAGTGACCGCGATCGCCGCTCCGATCAGGGCAGCCGAGTTGCTGCCCGTCGCGGTAGCCGCAGTGGCGGCGGTAGCGGCCGAGCTCACCCCGGCCGGGCCGGCCACGACCGCGAGCAGCGCCACGGCCGCCGCGAGCACGACCACGCTGACGCCGGCGAGCACGTAGCCGCCGCGGCGGCCGTGCCTGATCGCGAGCCTGGCGAGGATGCCGCCCACCGCGACAACCGGCAGGCCAAGCAGCCAGACAGCCATTCACGCCTCCTTCAGGAAACGCCGGCGGAGCCGGCCAGATCGTTAGTGCCCCTATCGATTCTCGGCCGCCAGGGCCTGAAAGCCCGGCCTTGAGTGACGAACACGCGGGAGAAGAGCTCGTAGTACTCAAGCCGCAGTGCCTGCACGGCCGCGACCAGCCCTTCGAGCGCGAAAGCCAGGGCACCACCCGCCAGGAAGAGGACGACCGCGAGCACGGCCATGACTCCGCCGCGGTGCCAGAGCGCCCGTGTCCCCTCCCACACCAGCAGTCCGAGCGCCGCGTGCGCCAGCCCGAATGCCGCCAGCCTGGCGAACGAGGCGATATTGGCGCCAAGCCGGATGACCAGGTCGAACAGCTCGACGCTGGCCTGCAGGTACCCGTACCCGCCGCCGCCCGCGCTCGCCGCGGACCCGGTGAAAGCCACGGCGAGCGCCGCCACCGCGAGCGCCGCGCCGCCGGCGGCCAGCACGGAGTGGTGAAAGTAATAGCCGGCGCCGGCCAGTCCGATGGCAGCGAACAGCGCCGCGCCTGCCAGTCCTGACGGGGCGTAAAGGGCCGCGGCCAAGCCGCCTTCCAGCCACCTGTTGATCACCCCGAGCAGGTATGCGCCCGCGAGCAGCACCACCCCCGCGGCGAGGCCGGCGACCAGCAGGCGCACCGGGCTGGCGATGGGGCTGAGCCAGAGCACGGGCAGCAGTCCGGTCGGCCCGAAGAACTCGCCGTAGGCGAAGCCGAACAAGATGGCGGCCACGCCGGCTCCGGCCGCGAACGGCCAGGCGGAACGGTAACGCCTCGCCAGCCGCGGCCGGCCTGCGGCCATCGCCACGGCGGCGGCGATCAGCAGCAGGCCGTCTCCGACGTCGCCGAACATCATCCCGAACATGAGCGCGTAACTCCCCCAGGCCAGCCAGGCGGGATTCACGTCCCGGTAGGGCACGGTGCCGTAGGCGGTGACCAGCGGGGTGAGTGCCCGGCGCCCGGCCGGGCCTGTTACCAGAGTCGGCGGATCGGCGGCGGCCGGCCAGCGGAGCGGGACGACGGCGCAGCCGATGACGGCAAGTTCGGCGCGCAGCGGCGCTACCTGGCTGGCCGGGATCCAGCCCGTGAGGGCGGCGGCGCCGTGCCTGCTGGCGGCCCCGGCCGCGTACTGCCTGAGCTGCGTCTCACCAGCGACCAGGTCCGCCCGGCCGCCCGCAGCGGGTTCACGCAGTTCCAGAGTCCGCAAGGACAATGCGGCCCGGTCGCCGCTTGCCTGCGGCGGCGGCTGGGCGGTGTCGATCTCCACCGTTCCTGCCGCCGCCACCTTGACCAGCAGGTCACGCAGTGACCCGGACGGCGCCACCAGGGCTACCCTGGTCATCCGGGCCGGCAGAAACCGGTCAGACCACCGCATCGAACACCTCGATCGAGCCGCCGCCGCGCGCGGCGAGTTCAAGTGCCGACCGCACCCTTCTGGCGTCGGCGGCCAGCACCGCGACCGAGCCGATGACCGGCTTGGGGTCAAGGCCGGTCCCGGAGAGCAGCCGCTGGCCGTCCTGCTCGACGCGGTGCCACCAGGCCGCCTCACCCTGCCATGGCTGCCATGACCCCGGCGTGTCACCGAGGACCCAGCGGACCCGGGCCGGAAGGTCGCGCGCCAGCACGGTCACCGTGCCCGCGCCCGCCGCCGTCGGCCCGAGCAGCCTGGACGCGACGGTCGCGAGCACCGGGCTGGCCGGCCGCCTGCCGCAGGAGAGCTCCCCGGCCAGCAGCAGCGCCACCGCGGCCGCCGCCCAGGTGCCTGCCGGGTCGCCGAGAGCGGAGACCCGCTCAGCCCAACGAGCCCGCAGGCCGATCATCAGGGCACCGGCCGTGTCACCGCCAGGATCCCGCCATGCGGAAGCCGCAAGCACCGTCCTGACGGCGGCCAGGTCATGGCAGTCGCGTAGCCTCGGCCAGGCGGTGGCCAGCGCGCCAAGATCGAAGTAGCTGTCCTGGCCGCCGCCGGGCGGCGAGGCCAGCCGCTCGGCCAGGTTGGCGATCTCGAACCATCCGGCAAGCGCCCGCATCAGCGGTGTGCCGCCCCTTGGCAGCCAGCCGGCCAGTACCCGCAGGTTCCACAGCAAGCCAGCCCCGATCGCATGCTGCCGCGCCGCGAGCAGTTCCCTGACGTCGAGGAGTGGCGGCGGCTGTCGTTCCTGCGGCTGGTGATATGCGGTCGTGGCGAGCATCGAGAGCGCGGCGGCGAGCGAGCCGCAGCCGGCCACCCGCCTGGCCTCGCCCGCGCCGATGCGCCGTCGGGCAAGCACCCGCGCCCTGACGCTGCCTGCTGCCCAGCCCGCGCTCACGGCACGGACTTCACGAATTCGATGGCCTGGTCGATCAGCGCCAGGACGTCGGTTTCCGCTGGCAGTGCCCTGGCTCGCACGGCCTCGTCGGCGGCCTGCAGCAACTGGCTCTGCCGTGCCCCCGCCAGCGCCATGACCTCGGCGGCCGCCGTCTTCCTTGCCTCGTCCGCCTGCCGGCTGCCCAGGGCCGTGATACCTGCCGCCTTCTGCGCCGCCTCGCTCATCAGCCTGGCGGCTTCCTGCTCGGCTGCCGCGATGACGCCTGCGCACCGCTGATCGGTGCTCGCCAGCAACTCGAGCACCGGATCAAGCTCGGCGGCCAGCGCCGCCGCCTTGTCTGCGGGCACGGCCGCCGCGGCGGCCGAGCCAGGCACGCTGGCTGGCCTGAATCTCGTCAGGAAATCGCTGAACTGCGCCACTCCTGGCCTCCTTCGGCGGCATTTTGTCGCCTGAGTACCTGGCGGGCGGAGCCGCCTGCGCCATTTCTCCATCAGATCAGCACCGGCAGGCAGGAAGGCAACAGGGCCAATGGACCCGCCGGGCGGGACTTTCGGCTCTGCCGGCCGGGCACCGGCCGGCGATCCGATGAAGACGTGGCTAGGCACTCTGCGAAAGGAGATAGTCATGCCCAAGCTGGCACACAGAGGGTCAAGGTTTCCCGACCTGCTCGACTGGGGCGAATCGCCCTGGGCGACGATGATGCCGTTCTTCCCAGGGCAGAGCTTCAGGATCGAGGACTTCGAGACTGAAGGCCGCTATGTCGTCCGGGCCGAACTCGCAGGCCTTGATCCGGAGAAAGACATCGATGTCCTGGTTCAGGACGGCATCTTGTCGATTCACGCGGAAAGGCGCGAGGAGAAGAAGGAGAACGGCCGTTCTGAGTTCCGCTACGGGTCGCTGAGCCGCTCGGTGTCCCTGCCGCCTGGCGCTGAGCCCGACAAGGTGACGGCGAACTACGACAAGGGCATTCTCGAGGTGTCCGTCCCGGTCTCGCCTGCCAGGGCAGGAGGCCTGCACGTGGAGATCGAGAAATCTGCTTGAACCGCAGATAACCGCCCGCCAGGCGACTGCGGGGGGCATGCTGCCTGGCGGGACGGCGGCTGCCGTCGTGTTCATGCCTGACGAAGCTCGGCTAGTACCGATCGCACCAGGCCAGGCAGGGCGGCAGCCGCCGGCGCGCTCAGCCCTGGCCCGAAGCCGCGGTCGCCGGCTTCGGCCGCGAAGAGCACCAGCCGTCCCGGCATCGCGCCGAGCGCCGTTCCCAGCCTGACGGCCTCGGCGATGCCCAGCCCGTGCGTGCTTGCCGAACCTGCGGCGGCCCACGTCGCCGGGTGCTCGCTGCGGTGCATCCGGCCGGGTACCGGCTCATCACAGGCCATGGCATCGACGATCACCGCCAGGCTGGCGCCGGTCCAGGCTTCGATGAGCAGGGTCGGCTCGCCGTCGCAGCTCACGGTGGCAACGCCGGGCAGTGCGCGCCAGGCGATCATCTCGGCGACGGCCGGGCCGATGCCGTCGTCACGCCTGAACGGGTTGCCCACGCCGATCAGCACCGACCTCACCCGCGATCCACCCGCATCGTGAGGAAGTGGGCGGAGCAGGAGATGCAGGGATCGTAGTTCCTGATCGTCCGCTCGCACAGGGCGGTGAGTTCGTCATCTGGCAGGTCGATCCCCGCCTGGGCGGTTGCGAGGAGGTCGGCTTCGATGGCGGCCTGGTTCTGCGATGTCGGCGGCACGATCGTGGCCGCCTCGATGCGCCCGTCTGAGCCGATCAGGTAGCGGTGGTAGAGCAGTCCCCTCGGCGCCTCGCTGACCCCGTGCCCGGTGCCCGGTGCCGGGGGAACCTCGACGCAGGGGACCGCTGGCCGCCGGTAGCTGCCGATGATCGCGAGCGCCTGCTCGATGGCGTAGACGATCTCCACGGCGCGGACCACGATGCTGCGGTAAGGGTTGCGGCAGGTGTCACCGAGCCCGGCCGCCGCGGCGGCCTGACGCGCGACCGGCGAAAGCCGCGCCGAGCTGATCGTGTACCTGGCCAGCGGGCCGGTCAGGTACGTCGCGCCGTCCAGGGTCGCGTGCAGCGCGGTCGAGTGAGGCACCTGCCGCTCGGTCACATGGCTGCCGAAATCCGCGGGCGGGAAGGTGAGCCCTCGTGCCGTGGCCGGCTCGCCTGACTCGATCGCGTACCGGTCAGGCTCGGCCGCGGCCAGCAGGTCACAATCCAGTTCCCGGTCAGGGAAGTCGAACCCGGCCACCCACGCCACGGTCGCCAGCGCGTCATCGAGCGCCCGGGCAAGCTGCTGCGCCAGCGGCTTCAGGTCTGCCCCGGCAGGCGTGGCGTAAAAGCCGCCCGCCTTCGGGTTCACCGGATGGATCGCCCGGCCGCCGATCGCCTCGAGTACCGCGTTGCCTGCCTTTTTTAGCCGCAGGCCGCGCTCCACGGCAGGACGGTCGGCGCGCGCCAGGGCGACCGCGTCAAGATAGCCGAGGAAATCCGGCGCATGCAGCAGGTAGATGTGCAGGGCGTGGCTGGAGATCCACTCGCCGCAGTACAGCAGCCTGCGCAGGGCGGCGATCTCGGCTGGCACGCTGACTCCGCAGGCGTCCTCGATGGCCCGCCAGGCCGAGGTCTGGTAGGCAACTGGGCAGATGCCGCAGATCCGCGAGGTGATGTCGGCGACCTCGGTGTACTGGCGGCCGCGCAGGAACGCCTCGAAGAACCTGGGCGGCTCGTAGATCCGCAGCTGTGCGGCCGTCACTTTTCCTTCCTCGATCGCGATGCGGAGCGCGCCCTCACCTTCTACCCGCGTGAGCGCGCGCACCTGAAGCTCACGGTTCACCGGTCCTCCCTGTGCTCCGCGAAGCCTGGAGCAGCCACGTTGAAGGTACGCAGGACCAGGTCGACCTCTCGCGCGCTCATGCCGCCCTGGCGCAGCTGCCTGGTGAGGGCGGGCAGGTTGGCGCCGGCCATCGGGCCGAAGCAGCCGTAGCAGCCCCGGTCGACGGCCGGGCAGAGCGCTCCGCAGCCCGCGTGGGTCACCGGGCCGAGGCAGGGCGTGCCGTGCGCGACCATGACGCAGGTCAGCCCGCGGCGCTTGCACTGGGTGCAGACGCTGGTGTCGGGTATCTCCGGCCGCCGGCCCGCCAGGAACGCCGTGATCAGCTCGAGCAGCTGGTGCTTGTCGATCGGGCAGCCGCGCAGTTCGAAGTCCACCCGCACGTGGTCGGCGATGGCGGTGGAGGTGGCCAGGCTTTCTATGTACTGCGGGCTGGCGTAGACGGCCGAGCGGAACTCCTCGAAGTCGGCGTAGTTGCGCAGGGCCTGGATGCCGCCGCTGGTCGCGCAGGCACCGATCGTGACGAGCAGCCTGGACTGCTCGCGCACCTCGCAGATCCGCAGCGTGTCTGCGGGCGTGCTGATCGAGCCCTCGACCAGTGACAAGTCGTATGGCCCCGCCAGCACCTCACTCGACGCCTCGAGGAAGTGCGCGATCCGCACCTGACCGGCCAGGGAGAGCAGTTCGTCTTCGCAGTCGAGCAGCGTGAGCTGGCATCCGTCGCACGAGGCGAACTTCCATACCGCCAGGGTCGGCAGGTTGCTCATGGATCTCACGGCTCCTTCACAGTTCCCTGACGGCGAGCAGCGGCTGCGCCGTCTCGTAGTCCACGATCGGGCCGTCACGGCAGATAAGCAGCGGGCCGAGCTGGCAGTGACCGCAAAGGCCGACGCCGCACTTCATGTTGCGCTCTAGTGAGAGCCTGATGCTGGCCGCAGGGATCTGCCTGGCCATCAGTGCCTCGGCGGAGAACCGCATCATCGGCTCAGGGCCGCACAGGAAGGCGATCGTGCGCGCCGGCTCTGTTTCCTGCCTGGCCAGCGGTTCGGTGACGAAGCCGACCTGCCCGTGCCAGTGTGCCGCGGGCTGGTCGATGGTGAGCGTGACCTCAAGGCGCGGATCGTCAGCCCAGCCGGCTAGCTGCTCGCGGAACAGGAACTCGCGCGGGTTCCTGGCACCGGTGATGACGACGACCCGGCCGAATTCCGCGCGCCTGGCGAGAGCGCCGAGCACGACGGGGCGCAGCGGCGCCAGGCCGACTCCCCCGGCCACGACCACCAGGTCATGGCCGGCCGCCGATTCCAGGTCCCAGCCGGTGCCGAACGGCCCGCGCACGCCGACGATGTCACCTGGCTCGCAGCGGCAGAGCGCGCGGCTCACCGCCCCGACATCCCTGATCGTCTGGGTCAGCGACCCGTCGGCCGCCGACGGGTCGCCGCTCACCGAGATCGCGATCTCGCCGACACCTTGCCGGTACAGCATGGTGAACTGGCCGGGCCTGAAGGCGGGCAGTGGCTCGCCCGCCGGGACGATGCGCAGCGACACCGAGTCATGGGTCTCCCGCCTGGTGTCCGCGACCAGGTACCTGGCAGGCAGCATCGGGTCAGCGTTCACGCGGGTTCCCGTACAGGTCGAGCAGCCGCGACCTGGTGTTCTGCAACCTGGCCACCACGACTTCGAACAGCTTGAGCGCCAGCGGGTAGCCCAGGGCCGGGTCGGTCTCCGCGAGCGCGCGCAGCCGCGTCGTGTCGAATTCGATCGCGGTCACCCCGGTCACCGCGATCGCAGTGAAATGCCAGCAGTGCGGCGGCACCAGCCAGGACCAGCCGAGCATGTCGCCTGCGCCTAGGGTCTGCACTACCACCTGGCCCCGGCCGGGCATCTGGCTGCCGAGCGCCACCTGTCCGGACCTGATCAGCCAGCACCCGAAGGCCGGCTCTCCCTCTGAGAACAGTATTTTCCCCGCAGGGAACGACACGCTGGCGGCAGTGGACGCGACGGCGGCCAGGTGTTCGGCGCTCAGCTGGTCGAACGGCGGAAGGCCAGCCAGCAGTTCCGCGTCAGTCACCCGCTGCCTCCCCCGCGCCTTCTTCCCGCAGCGCGACCAGCGTGGCTATCTCCTCGGTGATGTCGATCCCCACCGGGCACCAGGCGATGCAGCGGCCGCAGCCGACGCAGCCCGAGCGGCCGAACTGGTCGTGCCAGGTGCCGAGCTTGTGGGTGATCCACTGCCGGTAGCGGCTCTCCCCCGAGGACCTGACGCTGCCGCCGTGCAGGTAAGAGAAATCAAGCTCGAAGCAGGACGCCCAGTGCTGCCAGCGCTCGGCGTGCTCGCCGGTCTCCCCTGAGCTGTCCCGCGTGGTTGTGCAGAAGCACGTCGGGCAGACCATCGTGCAGTTCCCGCAGGTCAGGCACCGCTCGGCCACCTGTTCCCAGGACACAGAGTCCCGGCTGGCCGCAAGCAGGCCGGCGAGGTCGACGGCGGGCATCTGGCGTCCCATCGCCGCCGCCGCGGCATCCACGGCGGCGCGAGCCGCGATCAGTTCGGCTTCCCCGGCGGCGCGGTGGCTGATCCTGGCGATCACCTGCGCGCCTGCCTCGGTGCCGGCTTCTACGACGAAGCGGTGCCCGGCCTGGTCGATCTGCTCGGTCAGCGCGAGGTCATAGCCTGGCCCAGGTCGCGGCCCGGTGCCCATCGAGGCGCAGAAGCAGACGCCGCCAGGTTCCGTGCAGCCCGCCGCGACGACGAAGAGGCCGCGGTATCGACCGCGGAAAGAACGGTCGGGCCAGGCGCCGGCGCCGAGCACGCCGGCGAGGGTGTCAATGGCCGCCAGGTCGCACGCGCGCACGCCGAGGAAGGCGAACGGCGGTTGCTGGCGGTCATCGGCCGGATGGAAGCCGTCCCTGTCCGCTGACCAGAGCTTGCGGTCAGGCGGATGCAGGAACTGCTTCCACGACTGCGGGCCTGCCGAATGGCAGAAGACCGCGCTGTCCGCCCGGCGCTTCAGCCGGTACGTGCCCGGCCCGGTCTGAACGGCCCACCCGGCCGGCAGGTCGCCGGCCGAGGTCAGCTCGGCGAGCACGATGGCCTGATCCCTGAGGGTCGGCCCGACGACACGGTAGCCGTCGCCGGCCAGCGTCGAGATGAGCTCGTCGAGGCCTGCCATGGAAAGAACCGCAGCCGGGAACGTCACGGCTCACCAGCCTGGCGTACCCGGCCTGCCCTTGGCATGGCCTTAGGCCCGCGCTATACCAGGACTTTAACCTGTGCGTACTCTCCGGCCGGAAACCCGCACCGGGCTGATCTTGATGAACTGATCGTGTTCGCCGCCCGGCCAGGCTTCCACGCCGAGCGACAGCGCCAGCTTCCTGTCATCGCCGTCGTCCAGGTGGCTGGCGGGGCCCTGCACAAGCACGCTCCAGCCCTCGCGGGTGGCCGGATCGAAATCGTCTACCTCGAAGGCCACCCGGTACTCGGCGTCCTTGATGCCGGTGCGCAGATCCGCGGCCGTGAGACTGTACTCAGAGGTGCGGAAGTAGATCGCGCCCTCGTGCAGCTTGTAGTTCACCGGCAGGACGGTCAGGTCGTAGCGGCCGGTGTAGGCGATCCTGCCGATGCCGCCGGGCGCGATCAGCCGCAGGCACTCGGACTCGTCCAGATGCTCAAGCAAGGCCAGGCCCCCTTTCTGCTCCGATGTCCGGGCTGGCCGGCTTTGGGTGCGAAGGCCTCCGGCGCGCCGGACCTTGGTCCCTACGTCGGCAGCCGCCATGACAGTAGCGTCTCATGTATGGCGCTGACCGGTGCACCCAAAGACCGCGACCTGACGCCCCTGGTCGACCTGCTGCACGGGCGGGCCTTCACCGGGCCGGCCAGGGACCAGCGGCCGGTGTACGTGGACTTGCTGCCGCCTTGCAATGCCGCCTGCCCGGCCGGGGAGAACATCCAGGCCTGGCTGGCGCACCTGCAGGCAGGCAGGCCTGAAGAAGCCTGGCGCCAGCTCACCGCGGACAATCCGATGCCCGCCGTCCACGGCCGGGTCTGCTATCACCCGTGCGAAACCGCGTGCAACCGTACCGGCCTGGACAGCGCGGTCTCGATTCACGCGGTCGAGCGGTTTCTCGGCGACCTGGCCATCGACCGGGGCTGGCGGTTGCGCAGGCCGGCCAGCAAGACAGGCAAGCGGGTGCTCGTGATCGGCGCGGGCCCTAGCGGGCTCTCCGCCGCCAGCCACCTTGCCATGGCCGGCCACGAGGTCGAGATCAGGGACTCGGGCGGCGAGCCAGGCGGGATGATGCGGTACGGCATCCCCGCTTACCGGCTGCCCAGGGACGTTCTCGATGCCGAGATCGCAGCGATCACCGCTCTCGGCGTCGTGATCACCTGCGGGCACCGGGTCGAGGACCTGGCCGCGGAACGGCGCGACGGCCGGTTCGACGCGGTGTTCGCGGCCGTCGGCGCGCACCTGTCCAAGCGAGTCGACATCCCGGCCAAGGACGCGGGCAGGATCGTCGATGCCCTGGCCTTCCTGCACAGCGTCGCGGAAGGCGATCGGCCGGCGATCGGCAGGCGGGTCGCGGTGTACGGAGGCGGCAACACCGCGATGGACGCGGCCAGGGTGGCCAGGCGGCTCGGCGCGGACGACGCCCTGATCGTCTACCGGCGCACTCGCGCCCAGATGCCCGCTCACGCGCAAGAGGCGGAAGACGCCGAGCAAGAAGGGGTGCGCATCAACTGGCTGCGCACCATCACCGCCTTCGACGGGCCTGAGCTGACCGTCGAGGAAATGGAACTTGACGAGCACGGGTTCCCCAGGCCTACCGGCAGGCTGGAAAACCTCGCCGCCGACACCGTGATACTGGCGCTCGGCCAGGACACCGACGCCAGCTTCCTGCGCCGGGTGCCTGGCGTGGAGTTCGAGCGGGACGGAACGGTGCGGGTGTCGCCTTCGATGATGACCGGATGCGCTGGCGTCTTCGCGGGCGGCGACATGGTACCCGCCGAGCGCACCGTCACCGTCGGCACCGGCCACGGCAAGAAGGCCGCGGCCAACATCGACGCCTGGCTGCGCGGCGCCGCGCCGCCAGGGCACGACAAGCACCCGCTGGTGGCCCTTGACCAGATGAGCCTGTGGTATTTCGGCGACGCGGCGCGACGCGAGCAGCCGCAGGTGCCAGCGCAGTGGCGCACCAGCGGCTTCGCCGAGGTGACCGGCGGGCTCACCGAGGAACATGCGGTGTACGAGGCGGGCCGCTGCCTGTCCTGCGGCAACTGCTGCGAGTGCGACGGCTGCCTGGGTGCCTGTCCCGAGGACGCCGTCATCAAGCTCGGGCCAGGGCACCGTTACCGGTTCGACTACGACCGCTGCACCGGCTGCGGAATCTGCTACGACCAGTGCCCGGTGCACTCGATCGAGATGATCACGGAGCGTGGGTAATGCGAGCCGCCGTTGACGGCAACGAGGCCGCGGCCAGCGTCGCCTACCGGCTGAACGAGGTGTGCTGCATCTATCCGATCACCCCGTCATCGCCGATGGCGGAACTGGCCGATGAGTGGTCGAGCAGGAAACGGCAGAACCTGTGGGGCACCGTCCCCGTCGTGATCGAGATGCAGAGCGAGGGGGGCGCGGCCGGTGCCCTGCACGGCGCGCTCCAGGGCGGCGCGCTCGCGACCACGTTCACCGCCTCCCAGGGCCTGCTGCTGATGATCCCGAACCTGTACAAGATCGCCGGCGAGCTGACCTCGGCGGTCATCCACGTGGCGGCCCGCTCGCTGGCCGCCCAGGGGCTGTCGATCTTCGGTGACCACAGCGACGTGATGGCGGTCAGGCAGACCGGGTTCGCGCTGCTTGCCTCGGCATCGGTGCAGGAGGCGCACGACCTGGCGCTGGTCGCGCAGGCCGCCGCGCTCCGCGGCCGGGTGCCTTTCCTGCACTTCTTCGACGGGTTCCGTACCTCACACGAGCTCAATACGATCGAGTTGCTTTCCGACGACGACCTGCGCGCGCTGGTTCCCGCCGAACTCGTCCGCGCTCACCGGGCTCGCGCCCTGTCGCCTGACCACCCGTTCATCAGGGGAACCGCGCAGAACCCTGATACCTACTTCCAGGCCCGCGAGACGGTCAATCCTTACTATTCGGCGCTTCCAGGCATCGTGGCGAGGGAGATGAACGCGCTGGCCGCCCGCACCGGCCGGAAGTACGAACTGGTCAGCTACGCCGGCGACCCGCAAGCGGACCGGGTGATCATCTCGATGGGCTCGGCCGCGCAGACCGTCGGCGAGACCGTGCGCTACCTGTGCGGACGCGGGGAGCGGGTCGGCGCCCTTACGGTCAGGCTGTTCCGGCCATTTCCCGCGGCGGCGCTGCTCGGCGCCTTGCCGCCGTCGGTAAGCAAGATCGCCGTACTCGACCGCACCAAGGAACCGGGATCGGCTGGCGAGCCCTTGTTCCTCGACGTGACCGCCGCCCTCGCGGACAGCAGGGACTTTTCGCCGCCAGGAAGCTTTCCGCTGATCACCGGCGGGCGATACGGGCTGTCGTCGAAGGAGCTCACCCCGGCCATGGTCCTCGGCATCTTCGCCGAGCTGGCCAGGGACGTCCCGAGGCGGCGGTTCACGATCGGGATCGAAGACGACGTGACCGGCATCAGCCTGCCCTACCGGCCAGGACTCGACATCGAGCCGCCAGGCACGGTCCGCGCCGTCTTCTTCGGACTCGGCTCTGACGGCACGGTCGGCGCGAACAAGAACACGATCAAGATCCTCGGCGCCGAGCAAGACCTGCACGCCCAGGGCTATTTCGTCTACGACTCCAAGAAGTCGGGCTCGCAGACGGTCTCGCACCTGCGTTTCGGCACGGCACCGATCCTGGCGCCCTACCTGGTGGAGCAGGCCGGCTTTGTCGGCTGCCACCATTTCGGCCTGCTCGACCGGGTGGACGTGCTCGGCCGTGCCGCGCCGGGCGCAACCTTGCTGCTTGACTGCCCGGCGCCGCCTGAGGCGGTGTGGGACGCGCTGCCCCGGCCGGTCCAGGAGAAGATCATCGCCAAGCAGGTCAGCGTCTACGCCATCAACGCCAGCCAGATCGCCCGCGAGGCCGGCCTGCCAGGCCGGACCAACACCGTGCTTCAGACCTGCTTCTTCGCCATCTCGGGCGTGCTGGCGCGTGACCAGGCAATCGCGAAGATCAAGGACTCGATCACCAGGACTTATGCCAGGCGCGGCGCCGAGGTGGTCAGGCGCAACCACGACGCCGTGGACCGCGCGCTCGACGGGCTGCACAAGATAGCGGTTCCCGGCCTGGTGACCTCGGTCAGGGAACTGCCGCCCGCCGTGCCTGCTACCGCGCCCGCGTTCGTGCGCGAGGTGACCGCGCAGATGCTGGCCGGCCGGGGCGACGAACTGCCGGTCAGCGCGCTGCCCGCCGACGGGACCTATCCGAGCGGCACCGCCGCCTACGAGAAGCGCAACGTCAGCGACCTGGTCGCCTGCTGGGAGCCCGATCTGTGCATCCAGTGCGGCAACTGCAGCTTCGTCTGCCCGCACGCCGTGATCAGGTCGACCTACTACGACAAGGAACTGCTCGCCGGAGCCCCCGCGGGCTTCCAGTCCGCGCCTTTGGACGCGCGCGGGCTGCCAGACACCAGGTACACGCTCCAGGTGTACGCGGAGGACTGCACCGGCTGTGAACTGTGCGTGCAGGCGTGCCCGGTATCGGCGCCTGGCGGCGGCCGCAAGGCGATCAACCTGAAGGAACGGCCGCCGATCGTGGAAGCGGCCAGGGAGAACATCGCCTTCTTCGAAACCCTGCCGGTCGCCGACCGGTCCAGGGTAGATTTCGGCACGGTTCGGGGCACTCAGTTCCTCCAGCCGCTCTTCGAGTTCTCCGGCGCCTGCGCGGGCTGCGGCGAGACGCCCTACCTGAAGCTGCTCTCCCAGCTTTTCGGCGACCGGCTGCTAGTGGCCAACGCCACCGGATGCTCCTCCATCTACGGCGGCAACCTGCCGACCACGCCGTGGACCTTCAACAGCGAAGGCCGGGGTCCTGCCTGGTCGAACTCGCTGTTCGAGGACAACGCCGAGTTCGGCCTCGGGTTCAGGCTGGCCGCCGACCGGCACGCGGAGATCGCGAGGACCAGGCTGGCCGAGCTAGGCGACCAGGTCGGCGCCGGGCTGGCCGCCGAGATCCTGGCCGCTCCGCAGCTGCGCGAGTCGGAGTTGCGTGACCAGCGTGACCGGGTCGCCGAGCTCAAGCGCCGCCTCGATGACCTGCGAGATCTCGGCCAGCCCGTGGCTGACCTGCTCAGCGTGGCCGACCATCTGGTGCGGCGGAGCGTCTGGATCGTCGGCGGTGACGGCTGGGCTTATGACATCGGGGCAGGCGGCCTGGACCACGTGCTGGCCAGCGGGCGGGACGTGAACGTGCTCGTGCTTGATACCGAGGTCTATTCGAACACCGGCGGGCAGGCATCCAAGGCCACGCCGCTCGGCGCGGTCGCCAAGTTCGCGGCGGCAGGCAAGACCATGCCGAAGAAGGACCTGGCGCTGCAGGCCATCGCCTACGGGTACGTCTACGTCGCCAGGGTCGCCATGGGCGCCGACCCGCAGCAGACCCTGCGCGCGTTCCGCGAAGCCGAGGCTTACGAAGGTCCGTCGCTTGTCATCGCCTACAGCCACTGCATCGCGCACGGCATCGAGATGCGCGACGGCCTTGACCAGCAGTACCGGGCAGTGGCCAGCGGCTACTGGCCGCTGATGCGCTACGACCCCGTGCTGCGCACCCGAGGAGACAACCCGTTCCTGCTCGATTCGCGAAGGCCGCGCATCCCGCTGGCCGACTACACCGGCAGGGAGCTTAGGTACCGCGCCCTGGCCACCAGCGACCCGGCCGAAGCCGAGCGGCTCGGGCTGCTCGCGCAGCAGGCCGCCGACCAGCGCTGGGACGTCTACGAGGAGATGGCAGGGCGCGGTCCGGCCAGTTTCCAGGCCGATGCGAGGAAGGCTGGCCAGAGCCGATGAACCTCACGACCAGGTACCTGGGCCTCGAGCTGCGCAACCCGCTGGTTGCCTCTGCGTCACCGCTGTCGAACACGCTGGCGGGCATCCGCCAGCTTGCCTCCGCTGGTGTCGGCGCGATCGTGCTCTACTCGCTGTTCGAGGAGCAGGTACGGCGCCAGGCCGAGGAGGACGCGGCACTGGCGCGGGCGGGAACGGAGAGCTTCGCCGAGTCCCTGACCTACTTTCCTGACACGGCAGGCGATGACCTGGGTCCCCGGCACTATCTCAGCCTGCTTGAACGGGCCGCGGCCGCAGTGGACATCCCCGTGATCGCGAGCCTCAGCGCGGTCAGCGCCGGCGGGTGGACCGGCTACGCGTCGGCACTCGAGCGGGCCGGCGCCGCGGCGATCGAGCTGAACATCTATCACCCGTTCGGCAGTGCCCGGCAGGCGGGGCGCGATATCGAGCAGCGTCACATCGAGATACTCGCGGCGGTCAAGCAAGTGGTCAGCGTGCCAGTCGCGGTCAAGCTACACCCGTACTTCAGCTCGGTAGGTGAGTTCGCGCGACGGCTCGAGGATGCCGGGGCCGACGGGCTCGTCCTGTTCAACCGGTTCCTGCAGCCGGACATCGATCCGGAAACCCTGACCGTCACGGCCGGGTTCGGCTTGTCGAGCCCAGCCGAGGCGCGCCTGCCCAGGGCCTGGATCGCGTTGCTTTCCGGTCGGCTGCGCGCCTCGCTCGCGGCCACCACGGGGGTGTACGACGCCGTCGACGTGGCCACGTACCTGCTGGCGGGCGCCGATGTGGTGATGACCGCGTCGGCACTGATCAGGCACGGGCCAGCCTACGCCGCCGCGATGCTCGACGGGCTTTGCGCCTGGATGTCGCGCAAGGGTTTCGCCGGCGTGCCCGAGTTCCGCGGCCTGATGCGCGTCCCGCTCGGCGTCGACGAGCAGGCGGTCGAGCGCGCGGGCTACGTGTCGTTCCTGCAAGAAGCCAACCGCGGGCTCGGCCCGTGGTGATCAGTACCGTGGCTTGCGGTAAACCCGCAGCCGGATGAGGAGATCTCGATGAGCGTCTTCGATTCGCCGTCCGATGTCTTGCCTGATCAGGCAAGCAGCCCAGAGGAAATCGCCAGGTTCGTCGTCGAGGCGGCGATCAACGCGCCTTCGGTCAATAACACCCAGCCATGGTGGTTTTATGGCATTGACCGCGAGATCGGGATGCATGCCGACACCGAGCGCAGTCTGCCGGTCGCCGACCCTGACGGCAGGGAAATGATGATCAGCTGCGGCGCGGCGCTCTTCACCGCCAGGGTCGCGCTCCGCTATCTGGGGGTCGTCCCGAAGGTGCGGGTGCTGCCCGAGCAGGATCTGCCCACCCTGGTGGCCAAGATCAACTGGTCGGAGAGCGTACCCGCGGTCGGCTACGAGCGGGAACTGTTCGCCGCGGTACCCAGGCGGCACACCCACAGAGGCGGCTTCGGCCCCGAGCCGCTCCCGGCGGGCGCGCTAGCCGCGCTGCAGATCGAAGCGGCGAAGGAAGGCGCCAAGCTCCTCGTCCTGGCCGGGGAAGATCAGCGAGACGCCCTCGCCGCCGTGGTCGAGGCAGGCGACTACGCGCTGAGGCATGACGAGGCCCGCGCCCGCGAGCAGGCTCACTGGGGCACTGGGCCAGGGAGCAGGCGACGTGACGGAGTGCCGCCGAGTGCCTACCCGGCCAGGCAGGCGAGGATCGAGCCGAACTTCCCGGCCAGGGATTTCGCGCACGGCCACGACTGGGGCCTGCCGCCGGACAGCGGCGATCATCTGGCCAGGTCAGCGGGCATCGTCACGGTGCTGACGACTAGCTCGGACCGGCCGCATGACTGGATCAGCGCCGGGCAGGCGCTGCAGCGAGTCCTGCTCTTTGCGGCCAGCAGCGGACTGGCGGCCGCCTTGCACAGCCAGCCGCTCGAGGTGCCGCAGTTGCGCGACTTCAGCAAGGTCCACCTCTGCGACGGCGCGTACCCGCAGATGGTGCTGAGGTTCGGCGCCGCCGGCCAGACCGGGGCCAGCGTCCGCCGGCCAGTGCAGGACGTGCTGCTCTAGCGGCGCAAGCGCGCGTGCCCCCCGCGACCGCAGTGCCTGCGGGGGGCACTCAGGCCGGACCGCCGAGGCCGGCTATGGCACGACAACGATCGGGCACTTCGCGTGGTGCGTCACCTGGCTGCTTACCGACCCGAGCCGCAGCTTGGCGAAGCCGCCGTGGCCCCGTGCCCCCACCGCAAGCAGGTCAGCGTCGCTCGACGCCTCGATGAGTTCCCTGGCGGCCGATCCGCTGACCGCCATGACCGTGACAGGGGGAACCTCCTCGCCGGTCAGTGCCAGTTCGCTCCTGGCCTTGGCGATCGCCTCTTCCGCGACCTCGCGGGCACGGTCGAGCGAGGTCTCGTCGGCGGCCGGTGCGTGGCCGGCCGGTGCGTGGGCGGCAGGTACGTGATGACTGACTGACAGCACCGTCAGGCCCGTGCGCATCACCGTCGCCTCCCTCATTGCCCAGGTAAGTGCCTTCTGGGAGCCTTCAGACCCGTCGACTCCCACGATGATTCCCTGCATCGCTAGCTCCTTCACTCGCGGCCGGCCGGCGCTGCGGCGGCACCTAGGTACAGCTTTCGCCGGCCAGGGAGGGACAGGCAGGGGCCGAAGGTCCCTGCGGCCAGGGACGGACTGCTCCTGCCCGCGCTGGCCGCGGCGGGGCACCCTTGACCTATGAGCCCCGCGCCCGAGCCCGAGCCCACCGGCAAGTCCGGAAAAGAACCTGACGGCTATTCCCTGCTGACCGATGGCACTTCTGTCCTGATCAGGCAGGCTCGGCCCGCGGACTTCGACGCCGTGCGCGACCTGCACCACGCGATGTCGTCCGACAATATTTACCTGCGGTTCTTCAGCATGAGCCCGGTTAGCGCGGATCGTGAGGCCCAGCGGCTGTGCCGGCCGCCTGAGCCGGGCCACGTCGCGCTGATCGCCGCGCAGGGCGACGCGGTCGTGGGCGTGGCAAGCTATGAGATGACCGGGCAGGACAAGGCAGAGGTCGCGTTCGCGGTCGCCGACGAGATGCACGGACGAGGCGTCGCCACCTTGCTGCTCGACTATCTCGTATCGATCGCCAGGCAGCATCACGTGCGCGGGTTCACCGCCCAGGTTCTCGCCGACAACTCCGCGATGCTCAAGGTATTCGCCGACGCCGGCCTGCCGGTCCGGCGCCGCGTGGACGCCGGGGTCATCGAGATCGACATACCGCTTCCAGCCGGTGAAGCCGATGCCAGCCTCGCCGACTACCTGGACGCGGTATCACGCAGGGAGATCGGCTCGGGCGTCGCCAGCCTCACGCACCTGCTCAGGCCGGCCAGGGTCGCGGTGATCGGCGCCAGCCGCCGCGAGGACTCGGTCGGGGCGCGGATCTTGAGCAACATCGTGAGCGCGGGCTACCAGGGAACCGTTTACCCAGTAAACCCGCACGCTAACACCCTGCACGGCCTTACCTGCCTCAGGTCGGCGAGCGAGTTGCCGCGCGATGTCGACCTGGCGGTGGTGGCGGTGCCTGCCGATGCGGTAACGGACGTCGCAGGGCAGTGCGGCCGCCGCGGCGTGCGCTCGCTCCTGGTCATCACCTCAGGGCTAGGCGCGGACGGCGCCCGGCTGCTTGCCACCTGCCGCAGGCACGGGATGCGGCTTGTCGGCCCTAACTGCTTCGGGCTTGCGGTTCCCGGCCTGGGACTCGACGCCACCTTCGGGCGCGATCACCTGCTGTCAGGCCGCGCAGGCCTCGCGGTGCAGTCGGGCGGAATAGGGATCTCCATCTCCGAGCACCTGTCGCGGCTTGGCATCGGCGTGTCCTCCTTCGTCTCCGTCGGCGACAAGCTCGACGTTTCCGGCAATGACCTGCTTACCTGGTGGGAGCAGGACGGGTCGACCACGCTGGCGGTCTTGTACCTGGAGTCATTCGGCAACCCGCGCAAGTTCGCCAGGAACGCGCGCCGTGTCGGCCAGCGGATGCCGGTCATGACCGTGATCGGCGGCCGGTCAGCCGCCGGGCAGCGGGCCGCCGCCTCGCACACGGCTGCGGCCGCCACCCCGCTGGTGACCAGGGAGGCGCTGTTCGGCCAGGCAGGCATCATCGTCGCCGCGAGTCTTGGTGAACTGATCGGCACCGCAGCGTTGCTGTCCTGCCAGCCGCTTCCGGCCGGAGGCAGGGTCGCGGTCGTGTCCAACGCCGGGGGCGCGGGGGTCCTGGCCGCCGACGCCTGCGGCGACAGCGGCCTTGAGCTCGCGGCATTCTCCGACCCGACGCTGCGGCGGCTGGCCGGCATCCTGCCCGCCGCCGCGACGATAGCGAACCCGCTTGACACCACGGCCGCGGTCAGCGCGAGCACCTTCCGCGCCTGCCTGGAAGCGGTCGCGGCGGACGAGTCGGTCGACGCGGTGATCAGCGTGGCGGCACCGACGGCGATGGCCGACCTGACTGGCGCGATGGGCGCCGCCTCGACCGGCAAGCCGCTCTGCGCCGTAGTACTCGACCAGCTAGAAGAGGTATGCCTGCGGCCGGAAAGGGGCAGCGCGGCCGACGGCGGGTCACCGCAGGCCACGCCAAGCTACGCCTATCCTGAGGACGCCGCGGCGGCGCTCGGGCACGCCGCCAGGTACAGCGCCTGGCGCGGCCGTCCGCAAGGCAAGGTGCCCGCGCTCGACGGCGTTCGCGGTGACGACGCGCGCGAGCTGGTAGCCGGCTTCCTGGCGGGCAGTCAGGCCGGCGGCTGGCTGCCCGCGACCCTGGTACGCGAACTGCTCGACTGCTACCAGATCCCGCAGGTCTCCACCGTCCTGGTCGGGCCGGGCAGCGAGCGTGACGTGCTCGCCGCAGCGGCGGCGCTTGCCGGGCCGGTCGTGCTCAAGGCCGAGGTGCCCGGCCTGGTGCACAAGACCGAGGCGGGTGCGGTCAAGCTCGACCTGCGCAGCCGGGACGAGGTCGCGCTCGCCTACCGCGACCTGTCGGCAAAGTTCGGCGATACGCTCGCTGGCGTGCTTGTCCAGCCGATGGCGCGCGAAGGTGCCGAGGTGCTGATCGGCGTCGCCCACGACCCGGTGTTCGGGCCACTCGTGGTGTTCGGGCTCGGCGGTGTCGCGACCGACATCCTGCACGACCACGCGGCCAGGCTCACGCCGCTGACGGACACCGACGCCCGCGAGCTGATCCGCGGCGTGCGGGCCGCGCGGCTGCTTGACGGGTACGCAGGCCGGCCCCCCGCCGACGTCGACGCGCTCGCGGATGTCTTGCTGAGGGTCGCCAGGCTCGCCGATGACGTGCCTGAAGTGGCCGCACTCGACCTGAATCCCGTGCTCGCCCGCGCAGACGGCTGTGTCGCCGTTGACGCCCGCGTCCGGGTCTTTCCTGTCCAGCCCGCAGACCCGTACCTGCGGCAGCTTCGCTGATCGTGGTGAATTCTGGTGGAGAAAGGATCGTAGAAAATGTCCGGTACCAATGGCAGTAATTTCCGGCGCATCGTCGTCGGGGTGGA
Source organism: Actinomycetota bacterium (assembly GCA_027313705.1). Lineage (GTDB taxonomy): Bacteria > Actinomycetota > Actinomycetes > Streptosporangiales > Streptosporangiaceae > Chersky-822. Next base: position 27,758 of record DAHVDE010000005.1, read on the forward strand.
TGGATCGCCGTCGTCGCAGGCCGCGCTGAGCTGGGCCATCGGGCAAGCGGAGCTGACCGGCGACACGGTACTTGCCGTCGCCGCCTGGGAGTACCCGATTGCGGCAGGCGGCTACGGCTGGGGGCCTGTCGTCATGGCGCAGGACCTGGACATGGAATCGGTCACCAGGAAGTCCCTGGCCGATGCCGTCGCCCGCGCGCGGCCCGCCGGCAGCCAGGTAACGGTAGAAGAGCAGGTGACTGAGGGCTACCCGCCGAGCGTGCTGATCGACGCGTCGGCCAGGGCCGACCTGCTTGTCGTGGGCAGCAGGGGGCACGGGACGTTCGCCGACGCCCTGCTCGGATCGGTCAGCCAGCACTGCGCGCACCACGCGAAGTGCCCGGTGGTAATCGTGCGCGCCAGGCCAGGCGATCAGCAGGTTCAAAGGACGAGCAGCCCTGGTTAATCTTGCCTATAGCAGGCAAGCATTGCCCGAGCCAGAGCGCACAGAAGGAGGAGGCATGGCCGGAATAGTCGTAGGCGTCGATCAGTCGGTGCACGCGCACCGCGTCCTTGACTGGGCGATGCGGGAGGCCGCCGTCAGGGGAACCACCTTGACCGTGCTCTCCGTCATCCCTGCCATGGCCAGTCCGTGGACCGGGCACGCGCTGACCGTGCCCGATGCCGGCCATGCCATCGCGCAGGCACGTGAGGTGACGGAGGAGGCACTCGCCAAGTCGGCGGGCAGGCTCGGCGAGCTGCAGCCGTCCTCAGTCACCGTCAGAGCCTTCACCGGCTTCCCTGCGCAGGCGCTGGTTGACGCCTCCCGCGACGCTGACCTGCTCGTGGTGGGATCGCGCGGCTCAGGCGGCTTCGGCGAGCTTCTGCTCGGCTCGGTCGCCAGCCAGGTGTCTCATCACGCGAACTGCCCGGTAGTGATCGTGCCCTCTGGGCGCTAGCGAAATAAGGAAAAATGAGTACTACCCCCATCAAGGTGTTCTTGCTCGATGACCATGAGATCGTCCGCCGCGGCGTGCGCGAGCTGCTCGAGGCGGAAGAAGACATCGAAGTCATCGGCGAGGCGGGCACAGCGGAATCGGCGCTGGCCAGGATCCCCGCCCTGCGGCCGGATGTCGCGGTGCTTGACGTCCGGCTGCCCGACGGCGACGGGGTCAGCGTGTGCCGTGACATCCGGTCGAAGATGCCCGAGGTGGCCTGTCTCATGCTGACCTCGTTCGGCGACGACGAGGCGCTATTCGACGCGATCATGGCCGGCGCGTCAGGCTACGTGCTCAAGCAGATCCGCGGCATCGACCTGGTCGGCGCGGTACGATCGGTCGCCGCAGGCGCCTCGCTGCTCGACCCGCAGGCCGCCAGCCGGGTGATGCGGCGGATGCGGGACCAGGCTGCCAGGGCCGACCCGCTGGCAGGCCTGACCCCGCAGGAAAGGCGCATCCTCGAGCTCATCGGCGACGGGCTGACCAACCGGCAGATCGGCGAGCGGATGTTCCTCGCCGAGAAGACGGTGAAAAACTACGTGTCAGCGCTGTTCGCCAAGCTCGGCATGGAACGGCGCACCCAGGCGGCCGCCTACGCCGTCCGCGTGCTCGGCGAAAGCGAGCACGGCAGGGAACCTCATCTCTAGCGGATCCTGACCTGATCGGATTCGGGCTTGGGCACGCCGCGAAGCACCGTGATCGCCTCGAGCGTCGACTGGTAGACGAAGCACTCGCGCTTGGGGCTGGCCAGGAACCTGGCGGCGGCCGCGACCGGTTCCGCCGCGCCAGGCGCCTGGCCAAGTGCACGCGACTCCCCGACCGCCGCGCAGGCGGTCTTGACCGCATGCGCCACCATGATCGGCGAAACCGAGTGATCTTCAGCCGCCGCCTGGATGAGTGATCGCTCGAGTTCCTCGCGCGGCCCCTGGTAGCCGCGCGCCAGGGCGGCCGCCGCCTGCGGGTCCCGGCCGACGATCGCTTGACGCACCTGCGCGGAGTCTTCCGTCACGTGCCGTTCCTGGCCGCCGCCTGGCGCGCGGACGTCCGGATGGTCGAACTGGCCGGTCCACTGCACGAACCAGGCCGCGTGGAACAGCCCGCGCAGCACCTGCGGCGACGGGTCAGCCGACCAGGCCCAGCGCAGCGCGTTCAGGTATGTCAGCGTGTGGGTGACGTCCAGCCATCCCCACTCGTTGGTGTCGTCGAGGTCCAGGTCAATATCGAACCTGGCCAGCCGCTGTGACGCGGCCAGGCTAGTCGCGTCGATGACCGCGCGGACCGGCGCGCCGCCCTCCAGCGCCCCGATCAGCGCCGCCGCGGCTTCCTGCGGCGAGCCGTCGGTCAGTGCGCGCTGGTAAGCGGCTGACCCGAATGTGCCGGTCCCGTCGAGCCTGACGAGCGAGGCCAGATCGGGCGCCGCGGCTTCCCATACACGCAGGAACTTGCGCATGTAGGGCAGTTTGTCGTACCTGGTCCCCCAGGTCATCTCGGGTGCCAGCGGCGAGAGCACCGTGTCGGCCTCCTGCCAGCCGAGCCGGCCGAGCATCTCGAACGCCTTCTGCGTGAAGATCATCGAGTGCCCGTAGGCCAGGAAGTGGTCGGTCACCGCGGTGAGCAGCAGGTGCCTGATCGCGGCCGGGCTGACCCGCGCCGCGATCAGCCCGCGCAGCAATGCCTCGGCCTCATCGGCCCTTTCCTCGTCGACGAGCACCGGGTAGGCCGCCATGGCATCGGCGAGGGATCCGTAGTCCGCGACCGGGTCTGCCGGGTCCGGCCGCGACCGCGCGGGGCGGCGTACCTGACTCTCTGATGCGACCGCCAGGCCCTGGATGACAGGGAGCGCGCGCAGCGACTCGTCGAAGAACTCGCTCATAGCCAGGCAGTCGGCCAGCGTGGCCAGCGAATGATCCCAGCCGTACTCGGCCCGCGGCGCGGCATACCTGACCCCTTCGCGCACCACGTCGGCCAGTGGCGTGCCGATCCGCTGCAATCGCATCGCGTCCCTGGCCATCCGGCCGATGTCCAGGTCGTCCATGGCGGCGACCAGGCTGGCGAACAACTCCGGCCTGATCTCTTCCGCCGACGGGTCAGTGACGTCGACGAATACCTGGCCATCGCGGACCTGGACCGGGTAGATCCTGATGTTCTCGCCGCCGTGGCGGCACGCGCCGGTCTTCAGGTCGAACTTCCAGTTGTGCCAGGCGCAGGTGAGCATCTGCCCTGTCACATCACCGCGCACGAGCGCGTACCCCTGGTGCGGGCAGCGGTTGTCGCAGGCGAAAACCCCGGCCGCGGTGCGAAACAACGCGATCCTCTTGTCCAGGTACGCGAACGACTTCGCGCCGCCATCCCTGATGTCCTCAAGCGCCGCCGCGTGCACCCAGCCGCTCACGTCTGCCTCCTGGTGTTCTGATGCCGAGTCAGACGCTAGTTCTTAAAGTCCGCTTGAAGTCAAGTGGCTCGCTCGTTCCGCTTCTGGTCGCGCGAGTCAGGGTGTGAGGCCGAGGGCGGCGTGGACGTCGAGGTCGTCCATCTCGTCCTCGTCCTGCGCTACGTCCCTGCGCCGCCATCGGCCAGGGATGACCAGCGGGATGATCATGGCCGCGCCCAGCATGGCGAGCACGCCGCTGAAAAGAAGATCGGTGAGGCCTTTGGCGAAGGTGCTGCCCGCCAGCGGCAGGTACCTGACCGCGTAACTGCTGTGCGCTGCTACCAGCGCCGACCAGCCGAGCAGCACGAGCCCTGGCAAGCCGGTAGCCAGTGCCGATACGCGGGGCATGGCCAGCAGGAAGCCGAGCAGCAGTCCGGTGCCCGCTACCGCGCCGACAGCGGTCAGGCCTTCGGTGCTGGTGAGCGCGTGCCCGTGCAGCCCGATGATGCGCTCAGTACCCCAGCAGCCCGCGAAGAACAAAGACGCAAGCAGTACCAGCGCCAAGACCAATCCAGTGAAGTGCCGCATCGATCGCCACATCCCTCCGGTCAAACGCATCCGAGGACCTGGCTCCCCAACGCCGGCCGGTTAAGCAGAAGCTCCCGGCCTGCGGCCGCCCGGCAGGCGGCACCCGCAGCCCGCAACGCCGCCACTAAAGGAAACGGCGCGCGCGGCTTAGCCAACTGGCACATTACCGACCTGCCGCCTGCCGGACGGCGATATGCCGATAGTCGGCTGCCGCTCGCTAACCGGCAGAATCAGCGGTTCAGCAGGCTCACCCGCAGCCGGTTGACCGGCTCAAGCAGTTCGTAGGCGAGGTAGTCGCCCCGCTTGACCAGCGTGAACTTAATGCCGCGTGCGCCCGGGGGCACCTGGTAGCCGGCGGGCTGGTAACGCTCGAAGTCGTCGTGCATGCGCTGGAAAAATTGCCTGCGCTTGTCACGCGGGACCAGGCCGGGCAGGCCGACTCGCGCGACCCCGAACCCGGTCGTCTGGAGTATGGCGCTGTAGTGCCAGATCGCGCGCTCGAACACGGCGGACCGCACGGCGCTGGTCGCGACCGGATCACCGTCGGCGGCCAGCTTGTTCAGCAGGCAGAAGACCTCTTCGTAGGCGCAGAAAACGGCCAGGTGATCGGCGCTCGTGGTCGCCATGAACGAGCCAGGCCTTGACTTTCGGTAGCAATAGCACTCCTGGTCGAGCGCCGCGAGCCGGCCGGCGAAGAGCGCGGCGCAGGTGACAGGGATGTCTTCGTGAATGCCGGCGCGGAACCGCTCCCCCAGGCCGGCCAGGAACTCACGGCGGAACAGCTTGCTCCATGCCGTCATGGTCAACTCGATCAGCCTCGGGTCGTCGGCTAGCGTGAACACGCCGGCCGGCGCCGACCTGAGCAATTCGCCGCCAGGGCCAGGTGCCGACCCGCCGTCAGGAAACAACTCGCGGAAGCCGATCAGCAGCACGTCGGGCCGGCCGGCCGCCAGCTTCGCGCTGATCGCGCCGAAGGCCGTCGGCGTGACCATGTCGTCCCCGTCGACGAACCACACATAGCTGCCGCCCGCCAGGTCGAGCCCGGCATTGCGCGCGTTGCCAGGGCCGCCTGGACTGGCCAGGTGCACTACCTTCAGCCTGCGGTCCGTGCGAGCGCGCTCGTCGAGCAGTTCACCGCACCCGTCGGGCGACGCGTCATCCACGGCGATCACCTCAACGCTGACCGCATCCTGGCGCAGGACGGAATCGAGGCAGTCGCCGAGGTGGCGGCGAACCTCGTGAACGGGGATGACGACGCTGACCAGCGGCGCTTCCTCAGCCGACATGACCGGCTTGCGGCTCCACCGCGTCTGGCTTTCCGGCCGGCACGTCTGGCTCGTCCACCGTGATCTTGGAAGGCCACCAGTTCCACCGGCCAAGAAGCACCACAGTAGACGGCACAAGCAGGGTGCGGACCAAGAAGGTGTCCATGACGATGCCCAGGGCGAGGCCGATGCCGATGTCGAGGATCTGGCTGCTGCCGCCTGTTCCCGTCCCCCCGACGACGGCCAGCACCAGGAAGGTACCTGCCAGCACCATGCCGGCCGACGTGACCGTCGTCCCGGTGACGCTGAGCGCCCTGGCAACCGCCTGCCTGAGCGGAAGCTTGTGAGCCTCTTCCCTGATCCTCGTCATCACGAGGATGTTGTAGTCCTCGCCGAGTGCCAGCAGGAAGATGAACATCAGGAACGGCAAGAAGAACACCAGGCCGCCTGAATTGCCGAGCTTGATGAACAAGAGCACGGACAGGCCAAGCGCCGCCAGGTACGACACGCCGACCGAGGCGATCAGGTAGAGCGGCGCGACCAGGCTGCGCAGCACGATAGCCAGCAGAAGGCCGATGACCAGGATCGCGACCGGGATGATCCGCTTCAGGTCACTGTCAGAGATGCTGCTGATGTCGTAAAGCGCGGGCGCCTCACCGGCCACGCCAGAAGCGCTGGCATGAGCCGCGTTCGCGACCAAGGTGGTCTCTGCCCTGATCGCAGGCACCGCGTTGATCGCCGTCGTGCCGCCGGGATCACCGGCCGCCAGACCGACAGAGAACAGCACGGTGCGTCCGTCGACGCTGACGTAGTTGCCGGTCGCACGGTAAAGCTGATAGGCGGCGGCCGGGATCTTGCTTCCGGCAGGCGGGGTAGGCGGCAGTGCTTTGGCCGGGCCGAGCGCGGCGTGCAGTTCGGCGAGCTGAGTCGGCGTCAAGGTGACGCCGACGGGGTTGAGCGGGCCGGTCACCTGGGTGAACAGCTTGCTCGACTGAAGCCGGCCGGTCGCGGTCTTAAGGACTGCTGGGTCGTTCCATACCGGCTGGCTGAACCTGAAGATCAGGTTGGTGGGGTTGGCTGACGCCTGCGGGAAATACTTGCTGAGCAGCGCCTGGCCGGCGGCTGAGTCACTGCCTGCGGGCGCCGCGGTGCTGCCGCCGAACCCGCCCGCCTTGTAACCGGTGACGCCAATGGCGAGGCCGCCGAAGAAGACCAGGCCGACGAGCAGCGTGGGCAGCGGGTACCTGACGATGCGGTTCGCCACCTTGCCCCAGGTCCCCGGCTTTCCTGTGCCCTGAATAGTCCACGGCGCCAGCTTGGCCCTGCCGAACCAGGCGCTGAACAGGGTGCGCTTGACGCCGAGCAGCGACAGCCTGATCGACAGCAGCGCGGGCAGCAAGGTAAGCGCCGCTGCCAGGGTTACGACCAGCGCGATCGCGAACGGGATGCCAAGGTCGGCGTAAAAGGAGAAAGATGCGAGCAGCAAGGTGAGCACGGCCGCTATGACGGTCGCCGCGGAGAAAGTGATCGACTCGCCCACCTTGGTCACCGCCGTGACGATGGCGGTCCGCGCCGGATCGCGCGGCCGCCGCAGGTCGGCGAGCAGCGCACGGCCAAGCCCGGGTTCCGCGTTCAGGTTGCGCGGACCGCCGTCATATTCGGCTACCCGCAACTGTTCTCGCACCCGGAAGACAAGGAACAGCCCGTAGTCGGTGCCCGCCCCGAGCACGAGCACGATCATCAGGAGCTGCGCGATGGGCGATACCTGGAGGCCGTGGTGAGCGGCCTCGGCGACCAGGGGTCCTGAGATGAGCACTGACATGAACGCAGGTATCAGCGTCGTCAGCGCCAGCGTCAGCGACCTGAAGATGAGGACGAGCAGCAGAATGATGAAGACCGCGGAGAGGTTCTGTACCCTGGAGCCCTGATTGCCGTTGGCTTTCTGCTGGTCAACCTGGGTAGCCAGGCTGCCGGCCAGGTGCGCGCTCAGCCCGGCGGGCAGCCCGGTGTCGATCTTGGCGCGCATATTGTCGACGAGAGTGGTAGCCGCGCTGGCATTGCCGCCGATCTGGGTCGCCAGCGCCAGCAGCTGATCAGCCTGGCCAGGCGTGGACGGCTTCAGCGGCGAAGTACCCAGGTCGATAACGCGCTTAATGCCAGGCACCGACCTGAGCTCGCTTGCCAGCTTGGTGATCGCCGCCGTGTCGGCGCTGGTCAGCGGTCCGGTCGTCCTCGCGATCACCACCGGGATCGGAATCAGGTTCTGCGTGCCGAACGGCGCGGCAAGCGCGGTGGCCTTCTCGACCGGCGCATTCGCGGGCAGGAATTTGGTGTTGTCGTTCTGGGTAACGCTTGACAATGAGGGCAGGTACGTGACGGCCGCTACGGCGCCGACGATCCATACGAGCGTCGTAAGCCAGCGAAATCGGACGCTGAAGCGCCCGATGCTGCCGAAGATCGCGTCGACGTTCATGCCGCGAAGCGTAGTAGACGCCACTGTCAGCTTGGTTCACCGGGCAAGCGGGTCGGCGGGTCGGCCGCCGCTGTAGGCCGATTATCCGGGTTAAGTGCCCTGCGGTCTGACAGGATGAATAGTCTCCCATCAGTGCTGGCCAACCGTCAGTGCTGGCCAAGGGCAGGATCGGGGTAGAGGTGATGGCCGGAAGGCGAGCAATGCGGCGGGCACGGCGGCGGGCAAGGCAGTGATTGCCGGGTGATTCGTTGACCAGTTGCGTGACTCACCGCCTTCGGTGCTGGCTAGTCGGGCCTTTGCCGGTCAGACTCAGGTGCGGAGGTGTCCAAGCTTCGCCTGGGGCAGCAGGTCCGCAAGGGCCAGGGCGGCATTCGTGAGCAGGCGATCACGGAAACGTCGCCGAGAAGCAGCGCGAAAGGGGCGCTGATGCAGGAACTGCGACTCGTCGCAGTCAGCGAGGACGGCAGCTATGCCGTGCTCGTGGTTCCCGGCCGTAGCGGGCGCTTCGCGCTGCCCATTGACGAGCGGCTGAGGACTGTGGCGCGTGGGCAGTTCTCCCGGCTAGCTCAGTACGAGATCGAAGTGGAGAGTCCGTTGCGACCCAAGGAGATCCAGGACCGGATCCGTGCTGGAGAAACTGCCGAGGAGATCGCCGATGCCGCCGGCCTGCCGGTGGACAGGATCCGCCGGTTCGAAGGACCGGTGCTGGCCGAGCGTGAATTCAGGGCAGCCGAGGCGCAGCGTGCGACCGTGCGCGCACCAGGGGAAGCCGGGCCAGGACAGCGGCTTGGCGACGTGGTCGTGCAGCGCCTGACTGGCCTCGGGGCAAGCTCGGAAGACCGGGAATGGGACTCCAGAAAGCGCCAGGACGGCAACTGGCAGGTGCAACTCGCCTACACGGTGGCTGGTCGCATGTATGTGGCCGAGTGGGTCTATGACCCGAAGAGCAAGCATGTCACGCCCGTCGACGACGAGGCGGTCAGGCTGAGCCTGGATGAGAGCCACTGGCCTTCGCCCCGATCGCAAGGCCAGGCAGTCAAGGCCACCGTTACGCCGATCGGCTCGCGCCTGGCTGGCAGTCACCACCCGTCCGAGACTCGCGGCGATCCAGATCGGCGAGCCTTGCAGCACCCATCACGCACAGGCAGCACGGGAGTCGCGGGTGCGCCGAGTATGCCTGGCGCTCAGCCTGCGCCCGCCCAGGCCGCGCCAACCCCGCCGGCCGCAGCCATTGCCCAGGCTAAGCAGGCGCAAGCAGCACACCTGCGAGCGGGCCAGACGGAAACTGAGGCGGCGGGTGCTGCGCAAGCCACCATGCCTGCTAGCACGGCGTCAGCAGGCACCGGCCAGGCGGGCGCGGGCCAGGCGGGCGCGGGCCAGGCGGGCATGGCGCAGGAGGATGCGACGCGGGCCGGTACTGAGCGGCAGGGGCCCGATCCAGCCAGCGCGGCCCGCGCGGCGCAAGCGCAGGCACCGGCCGCAGGCGGGCCGCATGCCGCGGGCATCAGCCCGCAGGACCAGGATGTGCGCCGTTCGGCCGCGGCGGACGTCGCCGCCGAACCCGCGCCGCCCGCCGCGGACCAGTTGACAGCTGATCCGCATTCTCCCGACTCCCGCGCACCCGAGCCGGAACGCGAGGCGCAGCAGCCGGCCAGGCCGGCCCGCAGGACCAGCGGTCGCTCGCGCCGATCTTCCGTGCCCTCCTGGGACGAGATCATGTTCGGCACTTCACGGCAGCCCGAGTAATAGGCTGGCCGGGCGGGCCTGGTGGGGCGGCCGCATGCCCGCGCTCCAGGGTCGGCGCACCGGTCCAGGCTGGCAGTGCACATAGGCTCCGAGCACAAGGCCGTGCCATTGATCAGGTTAGGGGACGATGCTTGGCCGGTAATGCCCGCCACGTCGGCGTCATGCGGCGATTGGCGATCCTCGCAGCACTTGTTCCGTTGCTCACCGGCTGCGGAGTGTTCAACGGGCTAAGCGATACTCGCCTGAACTCCCCTGAGTCAATGACGGTGACGAGTCCGGTGTTCGGGGTCACGGTCAACTTGCCGAAGATCTATACCTGCCACGGGCCAGGGCTGAGCCCGCCCTTGCAGTGGTCAGGTGCCATTTCGCCTGCGCCCAGGTCATACGCGATCGTCGTCGACGATGCGGGTGCGCCAATCAGCCCGTACGTGTACTGGCTGGTGTTCGACCTTAGCCCGAACACAGTCGCGATCGGCCAGAACCAGCTTCCCACCGGCGCAAAGCAAGCACAGAACAGCGCCGGGCGGGCTAGTTACGATCCGCCTTGCCCGCAGACCAGGAGCCACAAGTACCGGTTCACCGTCTATGCGCTCAACGCGAGGATCAACCTGCCAAGCGGAACGAGTTTGCGATCAGCCTGGTCCGCGATCGCCAGTCATGTGATCGCGGCGGGCCGCCTCACGGCCGATGCCTCTCCGTAATCACGCAGATGCTTATCGTATACAGACCTGGTGAAACTTCGCGAAACTCCAGACAGAGAGCATAGTCTTCGACAGAATCGGCATTTAACGATTGATCCGGAAACTGTCCAGGGCGCTTGAGGTTGCTGGCGTGATCGTGCCGATGGCCGGCGCGAGCGCTGCGAGCGCCACTCTCAGGCCAAGACCGCGATGGATGGTGTGATGCACAAGACGGTGCTGATCATTCTGGCAGCTGTGGTTGCCTTGATTGTGATCGTCGTCTTGCTTGGAATGCGATTCCTGCGGGCGGACGACGAGGACGACTTCGAAGAGGGCACGGCCGAGCAAGGGCACTTCCGCGGTCACGGTGATCACCCGTCGCGTGATCACTCGCGTTTCCGGCACCACGATGATGGCGCGGGATCATCGCGGTCTCGTGACGACTACGATGACTCGATGCCGGCGCCGAGCCGGACGGCAGCCTCTCGCGACGGTTCAGGCAGAAGCAGGAGCTCAGGCGTTAGCGGAACTGGCGCCAGCGGAGCAGGCAGGGGCGAGGACGCCAGAGACCGGGCCGGCCGGGACGGCGCGGGCCGAGGGAGCAGGAACAGCACCAGCCGGGATGGGGCGGCCGCGACCAGGCCGGGCACCGGGCGCGGCAGTGTCTCGCGCGATGGCGGCCGGCCTGGCGGATCTGAGTTCGAGGATCCAGGCGGAGTGGCCGCACGCGGTTCGCTGCCGGCTCGTGATGAGACAGTGCGGATGACTGCCAGCCGCGGCGCGAGCCGGAGCGGCGGCGGCCGGGACAGTCTCAGCCGGGACAGTCTCAGCCGCGACGGCCTCGGTCGCGACGCTTCACGCCGTGATGAGACCGACAGGGACGCAAGGGACTCCCTGCCCGGCAGGGAAAGCCCGGGCAGGGACAGTACTTCGCCAGGTACCCAAGGGCGCGGTAGCCGGTCGCTGACTGGCCAGGATGCCGCGCGGGTGAGCGGACGTGACGGCAGGGCCGCTGATCGTGGCTGGGATGAGTTCGGGTCAGGCAGCCGTGAGGACCGCGGCAGGAACTCGGGACCGCACCGCCGTGTCGCAGGGACGCGTGACTACGAAGACGAGGACAAGGACTTCGACGGTCCTGACTTCGAGGCCAGCGACTTCGACAGTGGCGGTCATCGGCTTGATGACCAGGAAGAAAGAATCACGCGAACGCGCGGCAGAAGCGGCAAGGACCGGTCACCAGGGGCGACCAGGGACGAGGCGCCTACCGGACAGCAGGACAAGGAACGCCGCGGCAACACGGGGCCGAACGCCAGGCCGGACAGCAGAAAAGGTCCGTCAGGGTCTGGCAAGCGCGAGGAACCGTTGCCAGATGTCAAGCCGCGGGCCGGCCGGAGCAAGCGTGACGATGATGGCGAGTGGCCGAGCACGGAGTGGGACGAACTCTCTGACGTCGACTACTGGGCCGAGCTTGCTTCAGAAAAGCCGCTGACCACGACGCTTCAGGCCGTCGCCCCTGCCGAGCGGCCAGAGCGGGACCGGCCAGAGCGGGACCGGCCAGATGCGCGCGACACCGACGCTGGTTCCAAGCGCGCCGAGCGGCGCGAGACCTCAGATCGCCGGGACGCCAGCGACCGCCGGGGAAGCAGCGACCGCCGGGATTCTCGTGATGCCGCCGACCGGAGGTCGGGTACCGAACGGGCGGGTACCGAACGGCGGCCGGGTATCGAGCGGCGTGAGGACGCTGACCAGCGCGACAGTGCGGATCGCCGCGAGAGCGGTGCCGAGCGCCGGGCAAAGCCGCTCGCGCCGGCGGCCAGGAGTTCGCGGCCAGCCCAGGACCGCGCCTTCTCGGCGGCCGCGAGCGGAACGGCCGAGGCCGGATACGGCAGCCGCGGCGACACGTACGGCCCCGCGGAGCAACGTCGGCCGGCCGCATCGGGAAGCGATGCGCTGCGGACGGCGCCCGCCGCGAGAGCTGCGGCAGGGGCGGCCCGACCGCTCGACGATGACCCGTTGACTAGTCCGTCCTTCCCGCGGATCACCGATGACGGCCGGTCGTACCGGCGCGGCCGCGGCGAAGCGGTCAGCGGTGCCAGGTCTCCGAGCGGCCAGTTCGGAAACGGCGACGAAGACTATGGCGCGCTTCCGCCTGCGCTGCCACTCGCGAGTACCGACAGCCAGGCGACCGCGGCCTACGCCAGGCCAGCGCGCGGTACGGCGGAGTACGCCGCAGCTCCGGCCGAGCCCTATCAGCCGCAGAACACGCCAGCGGAAAGCCGGCATCTAGGCGGCGCGTCAGCCAGTTACCCACCACCTTCGGTACCTGACGGCGGGTATCTGCCTCCCGGCGGGCTCAGCTACCACCGAGAGCCGGCCAGCGGCGGATACCAGGTGTCACAACCGGCTCCTGATTACCGTCAGGAGCTTTCCGCCCCGGCTGCCTACGGCACTCATGAGCGGCCGGCCTACAACTACCCGACAGGCCAGGAGGACAGCAGATACCCGGCCGCTCCGGTCACCTCGGGGTACGCGGCGGCGAGCTTGCCGAGCTACCCTGGCGGGCCGGCCGATCAGCCCGGATACACGGACTACAGTGCCGCTGCCGGCCAGGGCTCGCCTGCGCCAGCGCCGGCGAGCGGGTATTCTTACGCGCAGGAACCGGCCGTGAATTACCAGCAGTACCAGGTCCCTGGTCCGGCCGATGCGAGCATGCCCTATTCTTCCCACGACGTGCTTCCTGGCTACTCCCCTACCCAGTACACCGCGCAATACGAGCCAACCGGATACCCGGCACCTGGCTACGAGCCCGAGGACGGCTACCCGGCCGACCCTTATGCGGTTGATCCTTACGGCTACCCCGGCTACGGAACGGGTCAGTTATCCGGGCATTTCCCGGCAGATCAGCCGCGCTTACCTGACCAGGAACGGGACGCGCCGAACTGGCAGGCGCAGTCCTGGGATGACCAGTTACCCCAAGGTTCCCGGCTGCCGGACGACCCGGCTTAGTGTTCTGCGCCGGCTGAAAGGGCGCTGCTTCTTATGGACGATGCTCTGGCAAGCGATAAGCGCGTGTCGATGATCGTTAACGGCACCACCCGGCAAGCGCCGCCTGAGACGCTCCTGCTTGCCGTGCTCCGTGACCAGCTTGGCCTGACCGGCGCTAAGCCCGGCTGCGGCGAAGGCGTCTGCGGTGCCTGCACGGTGCTGCTCGACGGCGAGCCGGTCAGGTCCTGCCAGCGCACGGCCTCGTCGGTTGCTGGCGGCACGATCACGACGATCGAAGGACTCGGCGCGGGCGCTTGCCTGCATCCGGTGCAATCGGCGTTCGCGGACGAAGGCGCCGCACAGTGCGGCTATTGCACGCCAGGGTTCGTCTTGTCGGCCGCGGCTTTGCTCGCGCGGGAGACCGACCCCGATGACCTGGCCATCGATGCCGCGCTGGCCGGGCACATCTGCCGATGCGGCGGTTACCCGAAGATCCGCCGTGCAGTGCGCCTGGCAGCCAGGCTCGCCCGCCAGGGTCAGGATCTGGACCAGAGCCGGGCACGGGACCTGGAGCCGGTTACGTCGCCAGGCGTGCCAGAACCTGACCTGTGGGGGCCGCCAGGACCTGGCGAGCCACGTTACCGGCCAGAGCGTCCTTGGGACCTGACCGACTTGCGGGAACGTGACTGGTTCTGGGTACTCGGCGACGGACTGATGGTGGTGCTTGAGTCAGGTCACGGCGAACCGGGAGGCTGGACGACGGCGCGCGGCGCCTGGCTGCATATCAGCGCCGACCGGGTGGTGACCGCGTTTACCGGCAAAGTTGACGTCGGCCAGGACAACAGGACAGCTCTGCGGTTGCTGGTGGCAGAGGAACTCGGCCTGCCAGCAGGCATGGTGCGGCTCGCGATGGGTGACACCGACCTGTGCCCGTATGATCGCGGTACCTTCGGCAGCCGCTCCATGCCGGACGCGGGCAGCGCGCTTCGGCGAGTCGCCGCCTTCGCTGCCAGCCTGCCCCCGCCAGGACCTGGCGACCGCGAGGTCAAGATCGTGACCGGAGAGCCCGTCCTGAGCGATCCTGCCAGCTGGCGGCAGGCTGGCCAGGTCTGCCTGGCTCCGGGAATGGCCGCCGCAGTGACCGGCGCACGGCGGTTCGCTGGTGACCTGACGGCACCGGGAATGTGGCACGGGGCAGTGCTCAGGCCTGCGGTGCCAGGGTCGGTGCTGCTGTCGTGCCAGACTGGCGTGCTTGCTCGCTGGCCTGCCGCTCACCTTGTCGAGGAGGACGGGCTGACCGGAGTGGTCGCTCCCGATCTGGCATCGGCCGCAGGCGCGGTCGCCGCCCTGGCCGCGACCGCGCGCTGGGATGCGCCGCAGGCTCCTGGTGACAGCAGCATCGGCGAGTACCTGAGAACCCATCCCGGCGGTGCGGCGCAGTCAGGGACCGGGCAGTTTCCCGACCAGGCGGGCTCGGCCGCGACCGCGCTAGAGGTCGCCGCCGTGCGCAGCGAGGCCACTTACCAGGCCGCCTACATAGCGCATGCCGCGCTCGAGACGAGGTCGGCCCTGGCCATCTGGGACGCTGACGGCCGGCTGACCGTATGGACGGGGACGCAGACACCGTTCGGTGTCCGGACGGAAGTTGCCGCCGCGATGAAGGTCGACGAGGCTGCGGTTCGGGTCATCGTGCCGCCGACCGGCGGCGCATTCGGCGGCAAGCATCCCGCGACGATCGCGATCGAGGCCGCGACGCTGTCTAGGCATGCCAGGCGCCCTGTGCGGGTGACGTGGAGCCGGGCCGAGGAGTTCGCGGCGGGCGGGCTGCGCCGGGCGGCCGTGATCGACGTTGCCGCGGGCGCTACCGCCGACGGCAAGCTGTCCGGCTGGAGCTTCATTAACATCAACGCTGGAACGGCCGGCCTGGCCATTCCATACCTTGTTACCGACCGCCGGATCGAGTACCAGCCTGCCGTAAGCCCGCTTATCCAGGGGTCTTACCGCGGTCTCGCCGCGACGGTCAACAACTTCGCCAGGGAGTCTGCTATTGACGAGCTGGCTTGCCGGCTCGGCACCGACCCGGTCGAGTTCCGGCTGGGCAACCTGGCCGATGATCGCCTGGCTGCCGTTCTGCGCGCCGTGGCCGAGCACGTCGGGTGGAGCGGTCGCAGTCCTGGCGACGGATGGGGAATCGCCTGCGGCACCGATAAGGACGGGCGGATCGCCACCGCCGTGCGGGTCGAGGTCGGGCCGGATCTGCACATCCGGGTGCTGCGGCTGGTCAGCGGGTACGAGTGCGGCGCGATCGTGAATCCGAGGGCGGTTAACGCGCAGGTCGAGGGGGCAGCCGTCATGGCACTCGGCGGCGCGTTGCTGGAGAAGATCGAGTTCTCCGGCGGGGTGATCACCAATGGCGCGTTCTCCGGCTACCGGGTCCCGAGGATCGGCGACGTGCCGCCTATCGAGGTCCTTCTGCTCGACCGGCCCGACCTGCCCTCAGCCGGCGCCGGCGAGACCCCGATGATTGCCGTCGCACCGGCCATCGCGGCGGCGGTCTTCGACGTGACAGGCAGGCGGCTGCGCTCACTGCCGCTAACCCTCTGACCGCGCCCAGGATGCGTCCCCCAGGGGGTCAGTGGTGGAAGCCGGTGGTTCTGCGACCTTCGTGTGGCAGCGGGCCGCTGAGGCCGTCGAGATAGCTGACTGACTCCTTGATGCGCTCGAGCAGCCGGTCGGCCAGGTCGAGCGAGAGGCCGTTGCGTACCACGATGCGCTGCACGGTGACGTCGGCCAGATTATCTGGCATCGGATAGGCGGGAACTTGCCAGCCGCCTTGGCGGAGCTGATTGCCAAGATCGTACAAGTCCCATTTGTCGGTGTAGCCGTCTTTCAGTCGCCAGGCGAAGACAGGCAGCTCAGGGACTTCGCTCCACAGCTCGAAGGGCGCCAGCTTCGCGATCTCGCCGGCCAGGTGCCTGGCGACATCATGGCTTGCCCGCTGTACCGCGCGGTAGCCGTCGCGGCCAAGGCGGAGGAAGTTGTAGTACTGGAGCAGCACCTGCGCCCCTGGCCTGGAGAAGTTCAGTCCGAACGTCGGCATCGAGCCGCCCAGGTAGCTGACGTTGAAGATCAGGTCGTCGGGAAGGTAGCCGGTGTCGCGCCAGAGCACCCAGCCGAGTCCGGGGTAGACGAGGCCGTACTTGTGCGCGCTGGTGCTGATCGAGTGAACACGGCCGATGCGGAAGTCCCACTCAAGTTCTGGCTGCAAGAACGGGGCGACGAACCCTCCCGAGGCGGCGTCCACGTGGATCGGGATGTCCAGGCCGGTCGCGGCCTTGATCCGGTCGAGCGCCGCGGCGATCTCGCGAACCGGCTCGTACATGCCCGTATACGTCACGCCAAGAATCGCGACCACGCCGATCGTGTTCTCGTCGACGTACCCGTCCAGGTTATGGCCGTCAAGCGTCCTGTGGTCCGCGCTGATCGGCACCAGCCTGGCCTCGACATCCCAGTAATTGGCGAACTTCTCCCAGCAGACCTGTACCGCAGAGCTCATGACCAGGTTCGGCTGGCTGGCCGGCTTGCCCGCTGCCCGGCGCGCCTGCTGCCAGCGGCGCTTGAGTGCCAGGCCAGCCAGCATGCACGCCTCGGACGAGCCGATCGTCGAAGTGCCGATCGCCGCGCGAGGGTCAGGCGCGTTCCACAGCCTGGCCAAGATCTCCCAGCACCTGGTCTCGATCGCCGCGGTTGCCGGGTACTCGTCCTTGTCGACGATGTTCTTGTCGAAGGTCTCCTGGTACAACCGGGAAGCAGCCTCGTCCATCCAGGTACCCACGAAGGTGGCAAGGTTGAGCCTGGCGTTGCCGTCGAGCATCGCCTCGTCGTGCACAACCTGGTAGGCAGTCTCTGGCAGCATTGAATCGTCGGCCAGTTCGAACCTCGGCCGCTCGGTCGCCTCGCCAGGACGGGAAAAGAGCGGATTGATCTCGATGCTTCTTCGCCTCGGCGCCATGATCTGCTCCAAAAAGTCAGAAACGTAGATTCGCTACGGAGAGGGCTTACCCAATGAGAACAGCAGAAGTGCTTGAAGACGGGTTCAGCCGGGTCCGCGAGGTGGTGCACAACGTGGTCTCCGGGCTGACCACCGAGCAGCTAGCCTACCGGCCAGGCCCAGGCGCCAACTCGATCTGCTGGCTGATCTGGCACTTGACCAGGGTGCAAGACGATCACGTGGCGGAGGTGGCCGGCACCGAGCAGGTGTGGACGGGCGACGGCTGGTCAGGCCGGTTCGGACTGCCCTTCGGCGAGGACGTCACCGGGTACGGCCAGAGCAGCGCCGACGCGGCCAAGGTGGCGGTGCCCTCCGGCGACGTGCTGACCGGCTACTACGACGCCGTGCATGCCAAGACGCTCACGTACGTGCGCGCGCTCACCGATCCCGATCTCGACCGGGTCGTGGACGAGCGGTGGGATCCGCCGGTCACGCTTGGCGTCCGGCTGGTGAGTGTCATCGACGACGACGCGCAGCACGCCGGCCAGGCCGCGTACGTGCGCGGCCTGCTGCTCGGCACGTAGCGTCAGGCGGGCGGCGCTGCCAGGGCGGCGGTAAAGCCGGCGGGGGCGGGGGCGACGAGGCGATAAACTTCGGCGCATGTTCCCTGACCTGTCTGACAAGCCAGACGCCGATTCCCTGGAGCTAGCGATCCTCGAGCTGTGGGATCGTCAGGACATTTTCCCCAAATTGCGGGCGCGCAACGCGGGCGGACCTAAGTTCAGCTTCATCGACGGTCCGGTCACGGCGAATAAGACGCTCGGGGTGCACACCGCCTGGGGGCGTACGCTCAAGGACGTATTCCAGCGCTATAAGGCGCTGCGCGGGTTCGACCAGCGGTACCAGAACGGCTTTGACTGCCAGGGCCTGTGGATCGAGGTCGGGGTCGAGCGGGAACTCGGGCTCGACTCCAAGCGCGAGATCGAGGAATACGGTCTCGAGGCGTTCGCGGCGAAGTGCCGCGAAGTCGTGGAGTGGTCGGCCAGGGAACTTACCGAAGGATCGGTCAGGCTCGGTCAGTGGATGGACTGGGGCAAGGACTACTTCACCTTCTCAGATACCAACATCGAGTACATCTGGAAGTTCCTCAAGATCGTCAGCTCGCGGGGCTGGCTTTACCTCGGTCACCGTCCGACCGAGTGGTGCCCCAGGTGCGGCACGTCGATCTCGGCGCACGAGCTCGTGGGCAGCTACGTGGACCGCGAGGACCCTGCCCTTTCCGTCCGCTTCCCGCTGCTCGACCGGCCGGGTGAGGCCATCGTCATCTGGACGACGACGCCGTGGACGCTTCCTGCTAACGTCGCCGCGGCGGTGCGGCCGGACGCTGAGTACGGGCGCAGGGCCAACGGCGACTGGGTGGCCGTCGCCAGGGCGCCGGAAGGGGAGGAGTTCACCGAGGTACTTCCCGGTTCGGCGCTGGCTGGCTGGCGGTATGAAGGCCCGTTCGACCATCTGCCGCCTGGCGGCGGAGTGGACCACGCGATCGTGGGCTGGGACGAAGTCTCGATGGACGAGGGCACAGGGATCGTGCATATCGCGCCGGGCTGCGGTGCCGAGGACTTCGACCTGGGCAAGGAGTGCGGCCTTCCTGTGCTCACCCCGGTGGACGAGTCCGGCCGGTTCTACCCCGAGTACGGCGTGCTCGCGGGCCATTCGACGGCCGAGGTGGCCGCGCGGATCATCACCTCGCTGGCCGAGCGCGGGCTGCTGGCCAAGGACGAGAAGATCACGCACCGTTATCCGGAGTGCTGGCGCTGCCACACGCCGCTGATCTTCCGCATCTCCGACGACTGGTTCATCTCGGTCGCCGAGATCAGGGAGCCGATGCGCGCGGCGAACCGCACGGTCGAGTGGACCCCTGCCTACATGGGCAACCGGATGGACGACTGGCTCGTCAACATGTCCGACTGGAACATCTCGCGGCGGAGGTACTACGGACTGCCGCTGCCGTTCTACCCGTGTCAGTGCGGCCACCTGAACGTGATCGGGTCAAGGGCCGAACTCGCCGGCCGCGCCACCTCGCCGCTTCCCGACCTGCCGCAGCTCCGCAGGCCCTGGATCGATCCGATCAAGATCAGGTGCGAGGAGTGCGGCGCGGAAGCCGGGCGCGTCGCCGAGGTCGGCGACGTCTGGCTGGACGCCGGGATCGTGCCGTTCTCCACGCTCGGCTGGGAAAACCCGTCCTGGCTTGACGAGGGCTACGCCACCGGAGCGGCGCATGGCCTGACCACGGCCGACCTGCCCGACAGCAATTACTGGGACGGGTGGTTCCCTGCCGACTGGGTGTCTGAGATGCGCGAGCAGATCAGGCTCTGGTTCTACAGCCAGCTCTTCATGTCGGTCACGCTGACCGGTCGCGCTCCCTACCGGAAGGTGCTCGGCTACGAGAAGATGCTCGACGAGACTGGCCGGGAAATGCACGGCTCCTGGGGCAACATGATCAGCGCGGAAGAAGCGTTCGCCAAGATGGGCGCGGACGTCATGCGCTACCAGTACAGCCAGCAGCCACCGAACCAGAACCTGCTTTTCGGCTTCGGCCCTGGCAAGGAGATCCAGCGCAAGCTGCTCACGCTGTGGAACAGCCTGTCCTTCTTCGCCAGCTATGCCAATACCTCCGGCTTCACGCCCAGGTTCGCTGACCTCGATGCGGTCGGTAAGCCTCCGCAGGCAGGTGATCCCTGGCCGGGCATGCAGTTCCTCGACCGCTGGCTGCTCGCGCGGACGGCTCGGCTGGTAGCCGATGCGACGGCCGGTTACGAGGAATACCTCACGGTCAACGTGATCCGGACCTTCGAGTCCTACCTCGACGATCTTTCTAACTGGTACATCAGGAGGTCAAGACGCCGGTTCTGGAACAGCGACGAGGCGGCTCTGCGCACGCTGTGGACCGGGCTGGTTCAGGCGCTTCGCATGATGGCACCTATCACGCCGTTCCTTGCCGAGCACCTATGGCAAGTACTGGTCGTCGGTGCCTGCGACGGTGCACCTGAGTCGGTGTTCCTGGCCGGCTGGCCAGCCGCCGGCCAGGTCGATGACCGCCTGGTCGGCGATATGGCGGCGGTCAGGGCGGTGGTCGACCTGGGGCGGAAGGTGCGGGCGCAATCCAGGCTGAAGCTGCGCCAGCCATTGCGCACCCTGCTGGTCGAAGGTGCCTTCGGCATCGAGACTTACCTGCCTGAGATCGCCGACGAATTGCGGGTCAAGGAAGTCAGGCTGGAGCCGATCGAGACCAGCGGACTGCGGGTCAAGCCCAACTTCCCCGTAGTCGCGCCACGCCTGGGCGCCAGCATGCCGCTGGTGAAGAAAGCGCTGGACGCGGCCGAGTTCCGTGTGCTCGACGGCGGGCGCTTCGAGGTCGCTGGCTTCGTGCTAGAGCCCGCCGAGGTGATCGTCGAGCGGCTGGAGAAGGCTGGCTGGGAAGTCGCCTCTGAAGGCGGCGTGACCGTCGCGCTCGACACGGCGCTCGACGAGGAACTGCGCAGAGAGAGCCGCGTCTACGACCTGGTACACCACGTCAACACGATGCGCAAGGACGCGGGCCTTGGCCTGTCGGACCGGATCAGGCTGTATCTGCCCGAGCCCGATGCTGACCTGCTCGGCTACCAGGACTGGATCGCCGGCGAGGTGCTGGCTGACTCGATCGAACTCACCTCAGAGGGAGAAGGCACTTACCCGGAAAAGGTGCGGTTCGAGAAATCCTGAGCGGCGCGGTGGCCAGTTCGCCACTTAATCGCTACCTTGCCGGTTTAATTCATCACGCGAGCTACCCCGGCGTGGCGCGCCTGAAGGCGCTACGCCCAGGAGCAGATTGGCGCGCCTGAAAAAGGTTTCACGGTTAAAGTTGCTATTTGGCCTGTCATCGAAGAAACGAGGTCAAATATGCGACGACGTCACGGTGCCCGCCTGAGGACGATGCTGAGCGCGCCGGTACTCGGGGCTGTTGCCCTGGCCGCCGGCGTGCTCGCCCCCGGCATGGCCCACGGTGCGGTCCCCCGCCCTGGTGGCCAGCGCCAGGTGGCTGCGTATGCGCCGAAGTCGGTTGGCGAGCTTGACTGCAACGGGCTGAGCCCGATCCAGCGGCCGGCCAGGATCAGCATGCTATGTGCAGACCCGCGCGGTTCCTGGGGCGGCAGGTTCTACGAGAACGGGCACTACATCGGCCACGACGAGCCCTCGGTCAGGTTCATCTCCAGCGTCAAGGGATCAGGCCGCAACTTCACCATCACCGAGAAGCTTCCCGCCGACCCGGTCGCGCTCCCGACCGTCGCCCATCCGGGCAAAGACGTCACGCACTGGTTCGAACTATCGGTCGCGCCGTGGTTCTCCACGGACGTCTGCGACCCGAACTCCGCGCCGCTGCTGCCCTGCACCCCGGGTTCTGACTCGAACGCGCCGCACGGCAACTACCCGGGCGCCGGCGCCGCGTTCGTAGAGCTTCAGTTCTACCCGCCCGGCTTCGCGCCGCTCGACGACAACATCAGCTGCGACGACTCGCACTGGTGCTCGGCGCTGACCATCGACAGCCTGGAGTGCACCGGCAATGGTTCAGGGCCTTGCAACAACAACTGCGTCGAGCCGGTCAACTTCGCGTTCATCCAGAACGGCGGCGTGCCGACTGGCCCGCCGAGCCCTCAGCTGGCCGACGCCGCCACGTTCACCCCGAATTCCAGCACGCTGCTGATGAATCCTGGCGACTCGATCACGGTCCGGATGTTCGATGCGACCATCAAGGGCGGTCATGCGCTTGAGGTGGTGGAGACCGACCATACGACGGGGCAGAGCGGCTTCATGATCGCTTCCGGCGCCAACGGATTCATGAACACCAACCCGTTCGACTGCTCGGGCACCAGGTTCAACTTCCAGCCCGAGTACAACACGGCCAAGGCAGGCAACTACCTTCCCTGGGGCATCGGCCCTTACATGATGAACACCGAGTATGAGATCGGGCATTTCGAGGCTTGCACCAAGGTCACCGGGGCGGCCACGACCACGATCGGCAAGGTCAAGGACACCTATTACAAGAACTGCCTGGGTCCTTACGAGACCGCCAAAGACGGAACCAAGGCCTTCGAGCCCGACGACGCTCCGTGCTTCAAGTTCGGTGACACGCACTCGGGACTGGCAGCCAAGAACCTGGTCACCGGCTGCGACGTGTTCTTCGACGCGATCGGCGACCTGAACTACGACGGATCTCCTTACCGGGCTGACTGGCCTGACTCGCTTTCGGTAAACGCGGCTAACCCGTTCCCGACGCCGTTCGAGCAGCAGCAGCCGACTACAACAGGAGGTGCGCATTATTCATCGATCCAGTTCGAGACCGACGCGAGTGCCACCGAGTTCAACACCAACTGCAAGCTGACCACGGGCCAGGGCTGTGTCTTGCCGCCGAAGGGGCCAGGTCACTTCTACCCGTACTTCACGCTCGCGAAGGTGGCGGACACCTGCGTGTGGGAATTCGGCAATATGACTAACGGCAACACATTCGGCGGTGACGCGCAGTACGGCTCGATCGGGCCGAATACCATCGGCGCTTTCGCCAGCCGGATCCAGCGCAACCCGGGCTGCTGACAGTCCGGTTAGCGGGCAGGCCGGGTGGGCGCGTTACGCCGCGTCACCCGGCCTGCCCGTTTTGCCTCAGCGGGACCGGTAGTCGGCGTGCAGCAGCGCGCCGATGCCCTCGTCGAGGTTGTTCGAGCAGCGCCACTTCCTGCGTCCGGAGGCGTAGATGCGGGTCGGCGCGTCCAGGTTGGTGTTCCTGATCAGGAGGCCCTTCTTGAGCTGGTAGGCGGTCAGCCCGATGCCGCGGACCCGAAGGTAGCGCAGGTAGGCGGGCACGGCTTCCGGCGCGTCGGCCCAGCACTCCGACTTGGCCGCCGCGTAGTTCGTCCACTCGGCATCCACGACCGCGCCGACATGCTTGAAGAGTGCCCAGCCGAAATCCGAGTACCACTGGCGGGCATCATGCGGTCCGCGCGGATGCTCGAAGGCATAGACGATGTCGCGTCCGCTGATCCGGTGCGACCTGAGGCCGCTCAGCGAGTTCGCGAAGCACGGACCCTCGATCCAGAGCACGTTCTGGGCACCATCCCTGCGGATGTCGTCCGCCAGTGCCTGCATGCCGACATAGGTCTTCCGCTGGTAGCGACCGCCGCGCTGCCAGAAAGCCCAGTCTCTGCCAGCACCGCAACGAGCGTAGCGCTCGATCCTCGGCTGGTTGAACAGGTCGAACATGACCTGCGGATCGTGCCCGTATACCCGGCTCAGGTCCTTCCAGAAGATCACGGTGACCTTTGTCGGAGCTGGCTGGAAGCCGACGTCCTCGGTCTGGTCGTTCAGCACCACGACGAGGCCATGTTTCTCGGCGAGGGTCACCTCGGCCTCGATAGCGTGCAGGAACCGGCGCGAGAGCGAGTGACCGTCGCCGCCGACGAGGGTGTCCTGGCTGACCTGCAGCCTCACCAGATTGGCGCACCAGTAGCCGGCAGTTGCCCTGATCTTCGCATGGTCGATCGAAATCGTGCCCAGGTAGGTGGGGTTGGCGAGGCCGCTGACGGTGAGGCCGGCCGGGATGAAGAGCCGGCGGTGCGCACCGATGATCTTGGTGCCGCGCACGTGAAATGGCCCCCTTGCCTTCTGGCAGGAACCCGCTGGGCTGGCCGGCCAGGCCAGCGGGGCCCGTGCGACCGGTCCGCCTGATGCCGGCTGGGCCGTGAAAGGCAGCGCCGCGGCGAGCAGCGCAGCCAGGGAGAGCGCCTGGACGGGCCGTACGGTGAGCCGCCGTACGGTGAGATGCCGTGTCGTAGCCGGCGCTTGAGGCGAGCGGGTTCGGCTAGTCGTTAAGACGAATCTGGCATGGCGCGGTGTCATCGGCGTTTCCCTCTCGCTTGGCGCGCTCATGCTGTGGCGCGACTGTTACCTGTGGGACCGGCGGTCTCAGATCGTCACGGTAGCGGGATGCGAGCGTTCCTCGAAAATAGATCATGATCGCGGCGTGATCGCTGGCCGGCGCGGGCAAGCAGAGGTGCTAGACCCGGCCAAGTGCCGAGATCGCCGGTCCGAGCACGGGCCGCTCGACCAGGGCAGGGAAGGCGAGCTCGCCCCGGCAGAACCTCGTGAATACCCGCCAGCCCGGCCCGGAGGCGACGCCCGCGTGCACGATTCCCGGATGCCTGGTGAACAAGGCCAGGATGCGGCGCCCGGCGTCCATTTCCCTCGCCAGCGTGCGGTGTACCTCCTCTGCATAACTGTCCAGGTCGGCTGGCCGCAGGTCACGTCCAGCGGCCGCCTTGGCTGCGGCCGCGCCGGCCAGCGAGCCTGACCTGAGCGCGAAGCTGATTCCCTCGCGCGTCCAGGGCTCGAGCAGGCCAGCCGCGTCCCCGGCAACCATGACACGACCGCGGCGCAGCGGCGAGGTCGCGCTACGGCACCTGGTCAGGTGACCAGAGTCGTGCAGGGCCGGGTAAGAGCCGAGGCCGAGCCTGTCGATGAACGTCCGCAGGTACCTCTTCATCTGCTCGCTGTGACCGCGCGGCGCGATCACGCCGACCGTGAGCCTGTCGGCCTTGGGGAACACCCAGCCGTAGGAACTAGCGATCGGACCCCAGTCGACGAGGATTCTGCCGCGCCACTCCTCCAGGACCCCGGCAGGGGCGGCGACCTCTACTTCCAGGCCCAAGTCGACCTGATTGAACTCGACGCCGACGTATTTCGCTGTGACGCCGGCCGAGCCGTCGGCGCCGATGATGACCTTGGCGGGCACGTCTGTGCCATCGGCCAGCCTGGCACGGGCGCCGTGCTCGTCCGCGTCCACCGCCCGGACGACGGCATGCGGCCTGACCTGCGCCCCGGCGCTGACGGCCGCGAGGCGGAGTGCGTCGTCGAACTCCGCGCGCAGCACCATGGTGAGGAGGCCGCCGTCCTGCCTGCGGGTGAACGCACGCCGACCGCGAAGGGTGAACGTCGCGGCGTCAACCCGCTCCCTGACCGGAACCCGCACCTCCGGGCCGAGCGCGGCCAGCGAGGTTCCGATCAGCCCGCCGCCGCAGGTCTTGTACCTGGGGTGGGCAGCGCGCTCAAGCACGAGCGTGCGCGCCCCAGCCCCGGCCGCCGCGCCGGCCGCCGCCAGTCCGGCCGGACCGGCACCGACAATCACCACATCCCAGTCAGCGTTCATCGCAGCCCAGCGTAAGGCACCCAGCCAAGGCAGCTCGGGGTCAGTGCCGCAGACCCGTATCCTGACCCGGCTCGAAGCCTACCGGCCCGACGGCGAGAGCCAGCGCCGAGACCGCAACCAGCAGGTCAGAACGTCAGGTGACGGGCGAGTCGGCCTGTAGGCCGGGTTCTGTGCACCCGCTTGCGCGGGCCGGCGGTCATCCATCTAGGGCTGCCGTTGCCGGCAGTCTCGTGCGGTCTACCCGCGAGCTCGGGCGGGCCGCCCTCGAACGCTCGCGCAGGTCTCCCGGCCGAAGCCAAGAAGCCCTTGTGACCTTGCTCCGGGTGGGGTTTACCGAGCCGCCGCAGTCACCTGCGGCGCTGGTGGTCTCTTACACCACCGTTTCACCCTTCCCGTCAGCGCACGGCGAACCGTGCGCTGACGGCGGTCTGCTTTCTGTGGCACTTTCCCGCGGGTCACCCCGGGTCGGCGTTACCGACCACCCTGCCCTGTGGAGCCCGGACCTTCCTCGGCGATCCCGGTATACCGGGACCGACGCGACCGCCCGGCCAACTCGCCCGTCACCAATGGAAGTCTAGCCCGGTCATGGCGGTCAATCTTCATACAATTGCGCGAGTGAGCGGGGAAGCTAGTTGAGGCGGGGCAGTGAGTGAGCGGGGCAGTGAGTGAGCGGGGGCAGTGAGTGAGCGGGGGGAAGGTGAAGGCAGCGAGGCGTCGCTCGCTGGCGATGACCGGGTCTGCCGCGGCGGGCGACCTGCCTGCGCCGTTCGTCAGCAGGGAGCGGCAGGTTCTCGGCGACGCCGCCGGCGCGTTCCTGGCCGCCCTCAATGGCGCGCCGGTGCGGGCGCTGCGGGTCAACGAGCATAAGGCCAGTCTCGGTCAGGTTGCGGCTCGGCTCGGGCTTGCGGTGGACCAGGTGCCCTGGTGCCAGACAGCGACCTATCTTCCGCAGGAGGCGCTACCCGGCGACAGCGTCGAGCACCGGGCTGGGCTTTTCTACCTGCAGGAACCATCGTCGATGGCGGTCGTGGAGGCCCTTGTAGTGCAGCCGCACCACCTGGTGCTCGATGTCGCGGCCGCGCCTGGCGGGAAGTCGACGCACGCGGCGTCCAAGCTCGGCCCGGACGGGATGCTGCTCGCCAACGAGATGGTCGGGACCCGGCTTGGTCCGCTGCTGGCCAACCTGGATGCCTGGGGTTACCGGAACGTGGCCATCGCGAGCGCAGCCCCGCCCAGGCTCGCCGAGGCGCTTCCCGCCAGTTTCGACCGGGTGATCGTCGACGCGCCGTGCTCTGGGGAGGCGCTGTTCAGGCGCCAGCCTGCCCTCCGCGCAGAATGGAGCGAGGCCCAGGTCGCCGGTGCCGCAAGGCGTCAGGCCAGGCTGCTGGAGTCGTCCGCGCGCACCGTCGCTCCCGGCGGGCTGCTGGCCTACAGCACCTGCACGTTCGCGCTTGCTGAAAATGAGCGGGTCGTGGAGACCTTCCTTGACCAGCATGCGGACTGGAACCTGCACGATCTCGGGCACCTGCCGTGCGGTCAGGCATCGGCAATAGGTCAAGCAGGAACCGGTTACGCATTGCGGTTCTATCCGCACCTGTTCCGGTGCGAAGGCCAGTTCGTGGCCGTGCTGCGCGCGCCTGGCCGCGAGCACGACCGCTGGCACG
Source organism: Actinomycetota bacterium (assembly GCA_027313705.1). Classification (GTDB taxonomy): domain Bacteria; phylum Actinomycetota; class Actinomycetes; order Streptosporangiales; family Streptosporangiaceae; genus Chersky-822. The sequence continues at coordinate 54,731 of DAHVDE010000005.1, forward strand.
ACCGGGGACTGACCGGAGCCCGCCGGCCCGCGAGGCCAAGGCGAGAGCGGGACATGCCTTACTCTGCCTGGGCTGATTTTGCCGCGCAGGTGCTGCGCGCGAATTTTGATCCCGCGCGGGTCGATTTCAGGGGCGCGACCTGCTACCTCAGGCCGGCCGCCATGCCATTGCCGGCGAACGTCGCGCTGCGGCCTGGGCTGCCGCTCGGCCGCCTGGTCGGCACCAGCCTGCGCCCGGCGCACGCGCTGGCAATGGCACTTGGCCCGGCCGACGTGACCGCGCACGAGGAGCTCAGCGGGGAAGACTTGCGTGCCTTCCGCGAAGGCAGGGCAATCGCCAGGCCGGGACAGCCTGGCTGGGTACTGGTGACGACCGGGCAGTGGCCGGTCGGCTGGGCTCGCCGCAAGGCGGGCACTCTGCTCCCGAGGCTCCCCGGCCATGCCCGCGCCCGGTTAGCGGGGGCGAGGGCTGGCAGAGCGACGACTGCCCGGCTCCTGCAAATGTGCTACGTCGTTGAGTGAGCGCACCACGGCCGACCCGGAGCCGGCACCTGACCCGGGTTCTTCTTCGAACCAGTCCACCCGGCACACCGATGCCACGTCCAGGTTCATGCGGAACATGGCTTCAGGCGGGGCAAGCAGCGCCAGGCACAGCAGCGTCTTGATCGGAGTCACGTGGCTGACCAGGACTACTGTTTGATGCCGGTAGGCGGCGAGCACCTGACGGAGGCCGGCGGTCACCCGCAACGCCACCATGGCGAAGCTCTCGCCCCCTGGCGGCGAAGCGTCGGGACTGCGCAGCCAGGCGGCCAGTTCGGCGGGCCACTTCTCCCCCGCTTCCGCGAAACTCAGCCCTTCCCACGCGCCGAAGTCGGCCTCGGCGAACTCGTCAAAGACCGCCACCGGCGCACCGGTGGCCTCGGCCACGGCCTGCGCGCTCTGCCGTGCCCGCCGCAAGGGCGAGCTGATGATGATGTCTGCCCCGGCACCAGCCAGCCGCCGCCCCGCAAGGCTCGCCTGCCTGACACCTTCCTTAGTCAGCGGAATGTCGGCCCGCCCAGCGAACCTGCGCTCGGGTGACAGCGCGGTCTCGCCGTGGCGCAGCAGCACCGTCGCGGTCGGCTTGCCGAGGCTGCCAGGACCCCAGCCCAGGCCAGGGCTAGCAGCGCTCACAGGCCTGACTCTGGCGTCCTGACCAGGATCCGGCGGCACTCCTCGCAGCGCAGTACCTCGTCCTCAGCCGCCGCCCTGATCGCGTTCAGGTCGACGGTGTTCAGCGTCAGATTGCAGCCCTGGCAGCCGCGCTGGCGCAGGGCCGCCGCCCCGACTCCCCCGTGCTGCGCCCGCATCTTGTCATACAGTTCCGCCAGTTCACCGGGAATCACGTCAGCCACCCGTGCCCGCTTCGCCTCGGCTCCGCTGGCCTGCTCGTCGAGTTCGGCGAGCGTCGCGTCCCGCGCCGCGGTCACCGCCGCGAGTTGCGAGCCGACCAAGGCGCGCTCTTCCGCCGCCGTCCTGAGATCGGCGGAAGTGGTCTCTCGCCGCTCCATGACGTCGAGGACGATCTCCTCGAGATCGGACTGCCTGCGCGCGAGGGACTGGATCTCCGACTGAAGGTTCTCGAGCTCCTTCGGTGAGGCGATCATGCCGCCGTCGAGCCGCTGGCGGTCCCTGTCGATGCGGGCGCGCACCTGCTCCACGTCGGCCTCGGCCTTGGCCTGCTCGCGGCCTAGGTCGCTGGCCTGCGCGGTCATCGCGGCGATGGAATCACGCAACTCGGCGTCACGCCCGTCGAGCCTGGTGATCTCGGCGTGCTCGGGCAGCGAGCGCCGCCGGTGAGCGATCCTGCCTAGCTCGGCATCGATGTCGGCTAGCTCAAGCAGCTTGCGCTGCGCCTCGGGTGAAGCTTTCACGGTGCCACGTTAGCCTGCCGCCCGGCCTGCGCGCGCCGCAGACCGGGCGGCAGGTCATCATGTTTCGCGGCTACCTGGGCGGCAACGGCACCCGGTCGATCACATAGACGGTCGCGTTGGCCGTCTTGATGTTGCCGCACACGATTGTCGCCCGCTCCACACGGTAAGAACTGCCGCTCTTGCCGAGCGCCAGCGTCCTTCCCGCCAGCGTCGTAACGGTGCCTCCGGCGGCCATTTGGGCCGGCGTGATCCGCGCGGGCACCACCAGCCCGCGCACCACCTTGGCCACGTTGGCCCGATTGTGCAGGTAGCTCAGTTCAGCCTTGCTCAGCTCGGTGAAGGCGCTGTTGGAGGGCACGAACAGCGTGAACGATCGCATCCCGTTCAGTTCGCCGGTCAGCGAGACCGACTTGACCGCTGAACTGAAGGAGGTCAGCTCCGGATTGCCGGAGATCGCGTTCACGACCTGCCTGCCAGCCATCCAGTGGAAGCTGCCGGGCCCGTTGCCCGGTATGACACCGCAGTCAGCACCCACGTGCCCGGTCGCCGGGGCTACCTGACCCGCGGAAGGCACCGGCGGCGATCCGGTCGGCGTTGCCGGAGCCGGCGGTGAGGTGCCGCAGCCGGCCATGACCACTGCGGCCAGGCCGGCCGCCAGTACCGCGGCGGACTTACCTATGTGCCTCACGTGAGCCAAGCCTGCCCAGCGCGGCACAGCTCTAACGGCCGCTTACCCGTTCATGGCCGCGGTTTGAACACCACCACAAGCACGGACGTCGGGTGGCTTGCGCCGCGGGCCGGCTCGACGGTCACCCCGACCATGTCGCCGGGCCGCAAGCCGCGCACCACCTCGGGTCCGGCCATGCCGCCCGCCTGCGGCGTGACCATGCCGGCTGCCCGGTCACCGGTCGGCCCCATCAGCCAGATCTCGTACCCTTCGGTACTCGGCAGCGCGACCAGGCCGTGCGCGGTGAACACTGCCGCCCCCGCCTGGTGCGACATGATCAAGGTCGCGGTGCCGCCGGTCATGACCGGCGCGGTCACCATGACCCTGTCCGGCGCGCTGAGCACCGCGGCGATCAGGTGATCTTGCTGCTTCGAGCGGTCAAGTTGCCGCAACGCGCTGCTGGTCACGCCGCCGAGCACGGCGGCGACCGCGGCGAGCACCGCGGCGGCGGCCAGCGAGATGCGCGCCGGCGGCCGCATGGCGCCGGCGCGCCCGCGCAGCCGCTGCCAGCCGGTCACGCCGCTCGCCGCCGCAGCCCCCGGTTCTGGCGCACTTGTGTCCGCAGGCGAGCCAGGCGAGTTCTGCGCTTCGCTGACCAGGTCCTTTTCTGCCAGCAAACCAGGCGGGCTCGGCGCCGCGGCCGGGACAACCGGCGCCAGCTGCGCGCTGGCGAACGCCGCCCTGAGGGTCTGCTCCCGCAGGTCAGGACGTGGCATGACGGAAGCCGCGAGACCGAGCCTGGCCGCGGCCTCCCGCATTTCCCTGACGTCCTCGCGGCACTGCTCGCACTCAGAAAGGTGCGTGGCGAAGCCGGCCCGGTCGGCGTCGCTGACCGCGTCAAGCGCATAAGGGCCGGCCAGCGTGTGCAGTTCATGCCGGGAAGCTGACATCACGCCACCCCCAGGCAATCCCTGAGCCTGATCAGCCCGTCGCGCATTCGCGTCTTGACCGTGCCGGGCGGCAGGGAGAGCAGTTCCGCGACCTCGCGGTAGGTGTATCCGCTGTAGTAGGCGAGCCCGACGCACTCACGCTGCAATTCGGTCAGCGAGCCGAGGCAGCGCCGCACTCGCTCGCGGTCCAGGCTTGCCTGCACCGCCTCGGTCACGTCGTCGTAGTCGATGACCGCCGTGGCCGCGCGCTGCTCGCGGGTCGCGTGACTGCGCTCTGACCTCACCCGGTCAACCGCCCGGCGGTGCGCGATCGTCATAACCCAGGCGACCGCGCTTCCCTGGGCAGGATCGAACCTGCTCGCGCTGCGCCAGATCTCAAGCAGGACTTCCTGCATGACTTCCTCGGCCTGGGCAGGGTCGCGAAGTACCCGCCGTACCGTACCAAGGACCCACCCGCAGGACCGGTCATAAAGCGCCTCGTAGGCGCGCTCGTCGCCGAGCGCCACCGCGCTGATCAGGTCGTCGAGGCGCGGCACCGCGGCCGTCGCGGCCGTCGCTGGCGCGAGTCCTTCGCAGTCCTTGCGCCCGTCCTCTTCGGTCATCCACACGCTTCCTATTCGTCGCGAAGAGCGTTCCGGCTTGGGTGGCATCAGCCGCCAATCCGCTGCCGTCCCTGGTACGAATATCCAGTGTGATCAATTCCTACCGCACGCGCATGCTCAGCGTGCTCGCTGGCTTGCTGGCCGGAGCTGCCGGGGTCTGCGTTGGCTTCCTGGTCGCCGGGTTCACCGGGCCGGAGAGCTCTCCGGTCGTCGCCGTCGCCGAACTCGCCATCGATCTCAGCCCGCCCGCCGTCAAGAACTTCGCGATCAGGGAATTCGGCAGCCAGGACAAGGTCGCGCTGCAGATCGGCGTGCTTGTCCTGCTCGCCATTTTCGCCGCCTTCGTGGGCCTCGCGGCGCAGCGACGGCGCAGGAACGGGCTGATCGGGGTCGCCATCTTCGGCCTGATCGGCGTGATAGCGGCGCTCACCAGGCCCACGGCGACGCCGTATTACCTGCTGCCCGCGCTGGCAGGCTCGGCTGCGGCCGCCGCCGCGATCTACTGGCTCGCTGGTGCCCTGCCTGCCGCGGGCCGGCCGGCCGGAGGCACGAGTCAGGCAACCGGCGAAGGCACCGCGCGCGGCTCGCGCCGGCGTGCGGCCAGCCTGACGGTGAACGAGCCGCCGCGCCGCGAGTTCATCAGGGGCGGCGTGGTCGTTGCGGGCGTCACCGCGGCCGCGTACTTCGGCGGGCGGCTGCTCGGCGAGCAGGCGAACGTCACGGCGGCCGAGGAATCGATGAAGCTGCCGGCGCCGTCGGTAAGCGTGCCGCCTGTGCCGTCAGGCGCCAACCTCGGCGTGCCGGGCCTCGCCTCGTTCATCACGCCGAACTCCCAGTTCTACCGGGTCGACACGGCGATCGTGCTGCCGCAGATCCCGCCGTCGAACTGGCAGCTCCGCGTGCACGGAATGGTCGGCAAGGAGCTGACACTGACCTTCGACGACCTGATCAGGCGACCGCTGATCGAGGATTACATCACGCTGACCTGCGTGTCCAACCCGGTCGGCGGCCCGTATATCGGCAACGCCAAATGGCTGGGGGCCAGCCTGCGCGCACTGCTGCGCGAGGCGGGCATCAAGGCAGGGGCCGACCAGCTTTTCTGTACCTCCTTCGACGGCTTCACCTCAGGCATCCCGGCAGCCGCGGCGATGGACGGCAGGGACGCGCTGCTTGCGGTCGCGATGAACGGCAAGCCGCTTCCCGTCGCGCACGGCTTCCCCGTCCGCACCGTGGTGCCTGGCCTGTACGGCTATGTATCGGCCTGCAAGTGGATCACCGACATCAACGTCACCACCTACGCGGCCAATCAGGCCTACTGGGCTCAGCGCGGCTGGTCCGCGCAGGCGCCGATCAAGACGCAATCGCGGATCGACGTCCCCTCTGGCCAGAGCCCGATCAAGGCAGGCCGCACCGCGATCGCCGGTGTCGCCTGGGCGCAGCACAAGGGCATCGACGCCGTGCATGTCAGGGTGGACCGCGGCCCGTGGCAGCAGGCCACGCTGGCCGCCGTGCCCGGCATCGACACCTGGCGGCAGTGGGTGCTGTACTGGGACGCGCCCCCTGGACAGCACGTGATCGAGGCCCGCGCCACCGACGCCACCGGCTACACGCAGATCGCGCTTCAGTCCGCGCCTGAGCCGAACGGCGCGACCGGGTACCCGATCGTGCAGGTGAGCGTCACCGGCTAACGTGACCTGGTGAGCGAACCTGAGATCGCCGCCGTGGTGTTCGACATCGGCGGCGTGCTGCTCGACTGGGATCCCCGTTACCTCTACCGGGAGTTGTTCAGCGACGACGCCGAGCTTGACTGGTTTCTCGGCACGATCTGCACGCGCGACTGGCACCGGGCGCACGACCTGGGCGCGGACACCGAGACGTCCTGCTGTGAGCTGGCGTTGCGGTATCCCGGCTACGCGGCACCGATCATGGCCTGGTCGCGGCGCAGCGAGGAGATGGTGGCCGGCCAGTTCGACGATACGGTCGAGGTGCTGACCGAGCTGGCCGGGGCGGGAGTACGCTGCCTGGCGCTCAGCAACATGGAGCCAGACAAGTACGAACTGCGCCGCGCGCGGTTCGGGTTCTTCGGGGTGCTTGCTGGCTGCGTGATCTCCGGTCTCGAAGGGGTCGCCAAGCCTGAGCCGGAGATCTTCGCGATCCTGCTGGCCAGGTACGGCTTGGCTGCGGCCGCGACGGTATTCATCGACGACCTGGCGGCCAACGTCGACGCCGCGGCGGAACTTGGCCTGATCGCGCTCAAGTTCACGACCGCAGGGCAGCTCAGGACCGACCTTCGCGACTTGGGGCTGCCGCTCGGCCGGGCGAGCCGTCTCCCCGGCGCGGCGGCGCGGACGGCGTCACAGTAGCTGGTCGCGCACCTGGCCGTACATGTAAGCGCCGAGCCAGCGGCCCATCTCGTCGAACAGGCGCCGGCGCGAGGGCGCTGGCAGCGTGCCAGGCGGCCCGTCCTGGCCAGCGGCCGCGTCGATGTGCAGCCAGGTCACATGCTGGCCGAGCCTGACGCCCGTCCCCCGCCTTTCCCTTCTGGTGTCCCGCCACGGCCGGGCAGTCGAGATCACCAGTACCGGGCAGGTGATGTCCAGCCTGGCCCGCAAGCTGCCGAAGTCGGGACTCGACAAGATCAGGGCCTCGGCGGGCCGCAGTCCGAGCTGGGCGTCGCACCACAACGCCGCGGAAAGGGCGCTCTGGCCTTGCGCGCTCAAGATGATCGCGTCGATCCCTTCGGCTTCGCGCAGGTAGGCACACGCGGCGTCAAGGGCGGCGAACGCGGCCTTGTGCGGCCTCGCGCCGCGGCGCCTGGCCGGCGCGTCGGCATACTCCACGTCGGCCAGGTAGAAGTGAAACCCCCGCTCGTTGTACCAGCGCACCAGGTCGGCCGGGGCGAGCGAGTCGGCTAGCTCGTGCAGGTGAAGCACGGCCCGCCGGCTTGGCCGCGCCGAACGGCGCACGAACACCGCCGAGCTGAGGTTGTCCTGAGCGGGCAGCGCGATCGCCTCGTACTCGTCCGCTGGCCCGTCGTGATCGGTGATGACGCCCATCTACCTAGCTGTTCCTGCCCGCACGCCCGGCTGACTCCTCGTGGTCCTGAGTACCTGCACGCCACCTCGTGCGCGGATCGTCACGCAACAGTGTCGCACCGTAACCAAGCTCTCGTCCGGCAAACACGCGGAGTGATCGTGTCCGCATGACGGATCGGCCCTGGCGCCGGTGCCGCTGCGGCAAGGGAGCCGTGCACGGGAAGCAAACCCTTACAGGCTTAAAGCCCGGCCGTGACCTTGTAGGCCCGGCGCTTGGCTAGCTGTCCCCAGGAGCAACGTTACTTTCGGGTAACTTGATGGCGAGCCGGTGTGGACGCCGACAGAATGGCGAGGAAGCTGAGCGGAAGGGGCTTTGAAACCAGGAGCCCCTCCACGTATGAGATGGAGGGGCCCCTGCGGCCCGGCGCGTTCGCTCGCCGGTGACCCGGCGGCAGGTGCGCAGCGTAACCGCCCACCAGGCCAGACGTCCGCCGAGGTCACCGGTGGTCCGGCCGTCCCAGCGATCTGCCCGTTTCAGTGGTGAGTGCAGTTCTACTGCCTGGCCGGCGCCAGCACAAGGTCTTCGGCAACTAAAGACAAGATTCTTTTGCCTGTCCACAGCGCAAGCCGTGCTTATCCACCGAACGCGAGCCCGGGAGACCGATTGTCCACAGGACTATGCACAGAGGCTGTGAATCCTTTTTCTTCGTGGTTCTGTCCTGGTACGCGGACTAGGCGAACACCTTTCGCGCTGGTTACTTTCCATGCCAGGACTGCCACAATGCGGCGTACGCGCCGCCGGTGACGAGCAGGTCGTGGTGCGGGCCAGACTCGCTGATCTCGCCGTCCTCCATGACGATGACACGGTCGGCGTCGTGAGCCGTGTGCAGCCGGTGGGCGATCGCGACCACGGTGCGGCCGTCGAGCACCGCCGAGAGCGACTGCTCGAGGTGGCGGGCCGAGCGCGGGTCGAGCAGCGAGGTGGCCTCGTCGAGCACCAGCGTGTGCGGGTCGGCGAGCACCAGCCTGGCGAGCGCGATCTGCTGCGCCTGGGACGCCGACAGCCTGATGCCGCCAGAACCGACCTGGGTGGCGAGACCGCAGGGAAGGGCTTCCGCCCAGCCGAGCGCGTCGACCGCCGCGAGCGCCCCGGCGACGGCGGCGTCGGTCGCCTCCGGATAGCCGAGCGTGACGTTATCGCGCAGGCTGCCCTGGAAGATGTGATGTTCCTGGGTGACGAGGGCGATCTGGCCGCGCAGCTCCTCTAGCGGCAACTCGATCAGCGGCACGCCGCCGATGCTTACCCGGCCGCGGTCTGGCCCGTGGACTCCGGCCAGCAAGCGGCCGAGGGTGGACTTGCCCGCGCCGCTCGGGCCGACGATCGCGATCCGCTCCCCCGGCCGAACGTCGAGGCTGATCCGCCTGAGGACATCGTGGCCGGGAACGTAGGCGTGGCTCACCTGCTCGGCGGAAAGCTGGCTGTCGTCAGGGGCGGCCAGCCCGGGCCGCCTGTCGGCAGGCACTTCGGTCAGGCCGAGCAGCCTGGACAGCGCCGCCGTGCCGGTCTGGAGGTAGTTCAGCCACTGGATCAGCTGGTCCATCGGCGCGACAAGTGCCCTGGCGTAGAGCGCGGCGGCCGTCACCTCGCCCAGCGTGCACCAGCCGTTCAGGTAGGCAACGCCGCCGAACGCGAGCACGCCGAACAGCGGCAGCACGTAAGAGGCTTCCGCGGCCGGCCAGAAGATCGTGCGGAGCCTGAGCGTGTACCGTTCGGCCGCGTAACAGGCCCTGATGTCGGCGTCGGCGCGCTGGCGGCGTAGCTGGCCAAGCCGCAGTGCCTCGACAGTGCGCGCACCTTCCACGGTCTCCGCGAGGCTGTCGGTCATCACTCCCCACGACGCGCTCTCGCGCAGGTAGCCCGCCGGGGCCAGGCGCAGGTACCAGCGGGTGACCGCCCAGACCGGCGGCACCACGATCAGGCAGGGCAGCACCAGGACCGGGCTGTCCAGGGCGACCGCACCCAAGGTGAGGCTCACCGTAAGCACCGCGGTGAGCACGGCGGGCACGCCCTGCCTGGCCGCGAGGCTCAGCGAGTTGACGTCGCGCGACGACCTGGTCATCAGGTCGCCGCTCCCCGCCCGCTCGACCACAGACAACGGCAGTCCGAGCACGCCGTCGACGAACTCCTCGCGGAACGTGGCCAGGAGCGCCTCGCCGAGCCTGGCCCCGGCGAGCGCGCCGAACCTGATCAGTACCGACTGGGCGAGCAGCGCGGCGGCGATCGCGGCGGCCAGCAGGTCGATCCGGCTGACCGCCGCGCCGTTCTGCACGTCGGTGACGATCGACCCGAGCATCCTGGGCGGGATCAGGCCAGCCGTGGTCGCCGCGAAGTACAGGCCGAGCACGGCGCCGAGCTCGCGCCGACGGCTCGCCATGACCATCTTTACGTGGGTAAACACCTGCCGGCCTCCGGCGACAGGCAGAATCTGGGACTGCGCCACCGACTATCCTTCTCCCCTGGTTACCGCGGCCGCGTAGGCAGGACTGCGAGCCAGCAGTTCCCTGTGCGTGCCCTGCTCGGCAATCACGCCGTCGCGCAGGAACGCCACCCGGTCGGCCTGATCGAGGAGCAGCGGGCTGTTGCTGATCACGACCGTGCCGGCACCCTGCCGCGCGGTCCGCAGGTTGCGCGCGATGGCCGCTTCGGTGTGCGCGTCGACGGCGCTCGTCGGCTCGACCAATACCAGGATCTCCGCTCCGGTCAGCAAGGCGCGCGCCAGCCTGACGCGCTGAGCCTGGCCGCCGGACAGCGTTCGCCCGCGTGCCGCGAGGTGGCCGTCGAGCCCGACCGTATCGAGCACGTCGCGGGCGGAGGCGGCGGTTATCGCGGCCAGGACGTCGGGTTCGCTTACCTGGCCGGCGCCGGCCAGTTGCCCGGTCAGCCCGCCGGCGAACAGGTGCGCGTCATTGACGGCGACCAGGATCCGCTCCCGCACGATGCCGACCGGCAGGTCGGTGAGCGGCACTCCGCCAAGGCTCGCCGCAGGCTCGCCCAGGCGGTACCCGCCGATCCGGTCGGCGAGTTCCGCGGCCTGCGCCGGGTTCTCGGCGGCCAGGCCGACAAGCTCGCCCCGTGCCACGATCAGCCCGGACGCCGGATCGTGCAGCGTGGCGCCCGCAGGAGGCGCGGGCGCCGGATCGGCGGGACCGGCGATCTCGGGCTCGAGCCGGAGGATTGTCACCACCCGCCCGGCGGCGACGAGACCCCGCACGATGCTGTCCGCGGCCTCGGTGAGCGTTGCCAGCGGCACGGCAAGGAACGATGCGTACGCGTAGAACGTGACAAGCTGGCCAGGCGTGATCACCTTGCGCAGCGCGTAATGGGCGGCGATCCACGTCGCGGCCGTCACGAACATGCCGGGCAGCAGGATCTCGGCGCCGTTCAGGTACGACTCGGTCCTCGCGACGTGCACTCCGGTCCTGCGCAGTTCTTGTGACTGGCTGCGGTACCGCGCGCTGAACGCCTGCTCTCCGCCGATGCCGCGAAGCACCCGCAGGCCAGCCACTATGTCGGCGGCCCTGGTCGCCAGCGCGCCCTGCAGGTCGCGGTAACGCTGCTGGCGCTGGTGCAGCGGGCGGAGCAGCAAGCCGACCAGCGCCGTCATGGCCGGCCCGCCGATCAGCACGATCAGTCCGAGCGGCAGCGACCTGGCCAGCAAGATCGCCGCCACGACGACCACGGCGGCGATCGCGCCTGCGCCGCGGCCCGTGATATCGATCGCGCCACCTACCGCGTCGACGTCAGCGGTGCCGACGCTGACCACCTCGCCGGTCGTCAGCAGCCTGGACAGCGTGTTCCCCAGCCGGCTGCTGTGCTCGGTCACCAGTTGCATGATGCGGAAGGCCGCGTCAAGGAAGCAGGTCAGCACCATCCGGTGCCGCAGTATCCCGGTCAGCGCGGTGATCACGCCGAGGGCGAGCACCGCGGCACAGTCCCAGCTGAACGCGATAGTCCGGTGACCGGCGAGGGCGTCGACGGCCGAGCCCAGCACGGCGGGCACGAGCGCCTGGGCGATCATCCAGGAACTGCCCCACACCATGCCGAGCAGGACGCTGCCGCGCTGCCTGCCTATCAGCCACAGAACGAACCGGGAAGGCGACGCCAGGTTAGGAGTGCCGGGATCAGGAACCGGCAACTGGCGCATGGGGGTACAGACTACTGCGCAACTATCTCAAGGTCACCAGAATATTCGCTGGTCGGGACAAGGCCGGTCAGGTACGGCTAGTTCGCCGAGCCCGGTCAGCGGGAACTATCCACTCATAGGCGTGCTTGTCCGTGAGCAAGGAGACCCCGTGCCGCTCTCGACCGCGACCGACCGCAACAGCTTCGCCAGGGAGCTGTTCACCCCGCTTCCTGACCGTTATGACCGGCTGGCCGAATGGCTGTCGTTCGGGCAGAACGGGCGCTGGCGCAAAGCCATGATCGACCGGGTGCTGCCCGCGGACTCCGGCGTGATCCTCGACGTGGCGTCAGGAACCGCCGGGGTGGCCATCTCGCTGGCCAGGCGCGGAGGCGCCAGGGTCGTCGGCGTCGACCTCACCGAGAAGATGCTGCGCCGCGGCCAGCAGAACGTGGCTGCGGCCGGGCTGGCTGGCCGGGTGGCGCTGGTTACTGGCCGGGCCGAGCGGCTGCCTTTCCCCGACGCGTGCTTCGACGGGCTGACCTTTACCTACCTGCTCCGCTACGTCGAGGATCCAGCCAGCACCCTGGCCGAGCTTGGCCGGGTGGTGAAACCGGGCGGGCGGGTCGCCAGCCTCGAGTTCTGCTCGCCGCCCGCGCCGCTTTGGCATGCCGCCTGGTGGCTCTACACCAGGACGCTGCTGCCGGCCGGCGGCCTGGTCACCGGCGGCAGGGAGTGGCTGGACGTCGGCAGGTTCCTCGGGCCCGATATCAGCGCGCACTACCGCAAGTACCCGGTCAGCTGGACGCAGGACGCCTGGCGCCAGGCCGGTTTCACCGACGTGCACACGGCCCTGATGAGCCTCGGCGGCGGCCTGATCATGTGGGGAGCCAAGTCGGGTGGCTGAGCCGGCCGATACCGGGGCCAGGCCAGCCTTCTACGCCGCGGGACCTGGCCGGTGGCGGGACTGGTGGACTTTGCTGCACCCGCCTTTCACCGCCTGGCATCTGGCCTACGTGGTGCTCGGCGCCGCCATTGCCCCACAGGTGGCTCTCAGCCGGCTGCTGGCCGCCGTCGGCGCGTTCTTCCTCGCCGTCGGCGTCGCCGCGCACGCGCTTGACGAGTGGCACGGACGGCCGCTGCGCACCTCGATCCCGGCATCCGCGCTGATCGCCGCGACCGTTGCCGGGCTGGCCGGCGCGGTTGGCCTCGGGGTGTGGGGCGTGATCAGGGTCGGCTGGGTGCTGATCCCCTTCATGATCATCGGTCCGCTGCTTGTCATCGGCTATAACGCCGAGCTGTTCCGCGGCCTGATCCACACCGACCTCGGCTTCGCGATCGCCTGGGGCGGATTCCCCGCCCTCACTGGTTATGTCGGCCAGACAGGGCGGCTGGCGCTTGCGCCCGTCATCATGGCCGCGGCGGCCACGGCACTGTCACTTGGCCAGCGGCACCTGTCCACGCCGGCCAGGACGCTGCGCCGCAGGACCTCGGCCGTCTGCGGTGTCATCACGCTGAACAGCGGCGAAGAGATCACGATCGATGCCGCCAGGCTGCTTGAGCCGCTCGAGCGGGCGCTGCGTTCGCTGTCCTGGGGAGTCGTCCTGCTGGCCGCCGCCGTCGCGACGGCCAGGCTGGCCTGAATGGATATTAGCGGATGTTTTCCATGGAATCTGTCCGGCTGATCCTTTCCGGCTGATCCTGTCCGGCTGATCCTTTCCGGCCGATCCTTTCCGGCCGATCGGCTAAATCGCAGTGATGCGCGGGCGGACTTAAGCCATCCGGGCATGGCATGCTGGCCTCGCAAATACACTCCCGCTAAACTCGGCCCGTCATCCGGGATTCGCGCGTTAAAACAGGAGTGATGTCATGCAGGCAGCGAATATCGGCTATTTGCCCAGACATGCCGCCCCTTCGCCGCTGCCCCGCCCGCCGCTGCCCCGCCGGCCGGCCAGCCGCCGGAGCCTGGCGGTCAGGATCGCTATCGTCGCCTGCGCTGCCGCGCTCGGCGGCGTGACCTGGCTCGTCTTGCCTGACGGCCGTCGTCCGGCCTGCACGGCGGGGATGGCGGGCTGCCAGTCGCGGCCGGCCAGCCTTTTCGGCGTGCGGATCGACTCCGGGCCCAAGTTCGGGCTGCTCAAGCCGACGGCGATCACCATCGGGCACGGCCGGGTCTGGATAGCGGACGCCGGCCGCAACTCAGTAATGGAACTCGGCGCCAGGTCAGGGGACGGCCCTAGGGTCTGGTCGGCGCGGCACTACCACTTCAGCGCGCCCATGGCCATTACCCCTGGCCGGAACTCGCTCTGGATCGCCAGTCCGCATTCCATTACAGAAATGAGTTCTGTTAATGGCCGGATAATACGACTGATAAGCGGCGCACGGTGGCTGGGCAATCCCTCATCTCTGGTGCTTTTCGGGCGACGGCTGTGGATCGCGGATGGTCATTCGCTAGCGGAGGTAAATACCGTCACCGGACGCTTGATCGCTGTATTGCGCGGGCCAGAGCGCGGGCTGGCTGCTCCCGGCGCCCTGGCCATCAGCCACCACCGGCTCTGGGTGGCCGACCCGGCCGGCGACTCGGTTACCGAGATAGACGCGGTGACCGGTGCCTGGATAGCTACGCTGCGCGGCAGGAAGTACGGCTTTGACGATCCGGACTGCGAGGCCGCGAGCCGCGAGCGGCTCTGGGTGGCCAGTAAGGCGTCTGGCTCGATCAGCGAGATCGACAGTCGCACCGGTCGCCTGGTCAGGGTCATTGCGGGGGCAGGCTTCGGCTTCGCCGCGCCATCGGCACTTTCTCTCGGTGACGGCAAGCTCTGGGTCGCGAACGCGGGCAACAGTTCGGTAACCGAGATCAGCGCCGCGACAGGCCGGCTGGCAAGGAGGCTGGCTGGCTCGCGCTACGGGTTCGCTGGCCCTGCCGGAATCGCCGTCTATCGCGGGCGGATCTGGGTGATCAACGGCGGTGCGGGCAGCGTCACAGAACTGATCCCTGTCAGTGGCTAAAGAGCGCCGGTCCGCTGCAGGTGGTGCAGCGCCAGCCAGCCCGCCGGGGCGGGCAGCCAGAAGGTGAAGGTCCGAAACAGCAGCACCGCGGTGATCGCCGACCCGCCTGGCATCCCCGCCGCAGTGAGACCCAGTGACATCGCGGTCTCGATGGCACCGATGCCGCCGGGGATCGGCACGACAGAGCCGACCGCATTCGCGGTGAGGAACACCACGGTGACGCTGGCCAGCGGCACGTGACTGACTCCTACGGCGCGGATCGACGCGGCCAGGCACAAGATGTAGGCGACCGAGATCAGGGCAGTGCCGCCGATGCCCTCGACTAGCTTCCCCCGCGTCTGCGCCAGGTCAAGCAGCCTCGGCACAACCTGGCTGAAAGCGGACCCGAGGCGCCTGCGGACCTGCCTGCGGCCCGCCGGGACGGCCAGCACCACCAGAGCGCTGGCGGCGAGGATGCTGAGCGCGATGTACTCCCACTCATGTGGCCTGAGTGCTTTGGCCGCGTGTGACTGCCCGGTGACCGCCACCGAGATCAGCACCAGCACGACATATACCAGGAACGCCGTGACCTGGCTGGCTGTGACGGTAGCGGCGGCGTCGGCGGCGCTGAGCTTGGCTCTTCGCAGGTAGCGCACGTTGAGTGCGACGCCGCCGACGGCGGCGGGCGTCACCAGGATCACGAACGAGCCTGCCACTTGCGCGATGAGGGTCCGCACCCAGTCAAGGCGCTCGAGCGTGAAGCCGGTGATGGACCAGGTGGCGCCCAGGTACGTCGTCGCCGACAGGGCCAGTGCGACGAAACTCCAGGCGAGGTTGGCGTGCGCGAGCAGCTTGGAGAACGAGACGTTGGCCAGTTGAGTTGCCAGCAGGTAAGCGGCGAAGACGCCGGCGACCAAGGTGATCACGGCCCGCGGCCTGATCCGCTCGAGTTGAACGGGCGGTACCTCGACGTCAGGCGCCGCCTCGGCGAGCCCCTTGCGCAGCGCCGGCAGGAGGTCCTTGCGCCCCCGCAGTTCAGACCTGGTGGACCGGTAGAGCACGACGGGCTGAAGCAAGGGCACGAGCGCGGGCAGCTCAGCGTTCCCCGCCTTCTCGATCGCCACGCTCGCTGCCCGCTCGGGACCGACGATCAGCGCGGTCTCCGCGATCAGCTGAGCCAGGTCAAGCCTTATCTGCAGGTCGCTGGCCGCGACGTCACCGTTGCCGGGATCGAGCAGCACGACCGGATCGGCATCGGCCGGCCCGGTGAAATGGCCGTCCGAGTTTCCCGGCGGGGCGAACAGTATGCGGTCGGCGGTAAGCGCGCGGTGCGTGACGCGGTGCTCGTGCAACCTGAGCACCGTGTCCCATACCTCCCTGAGCTGGTCATCGGTGGTGTGCTCCCCGCATTCACCCAGCGTCATGCCGTCCACGTGGTGGATCGCGAACGCGGCCGCGTCCGGGCCGACCTTAGTGACGGCGTGCAGCCTGGGCGTGCGGACCCCGGCGTCCTCGGTCGCGTACATCAGCAGCGCCTGGCGCTCGACCGCGCCCTCGAGCGTTAGCGGGGCGCTGCGGGACACGCTGGCCCTTACCCTGATCCTCCGGTACAGGCGGTAGAAGGCATCGGCAGCCTGCTGGTCACGGTCGAATACGGTGACATCGAGTAGCCGGCCGTCACTCAAGGTCGCCGAGTACCTGCGCACTTCAGAGCTGCCGTTGCCGATCCTGCGCATGGCCACGATGCGCTCCTGGCCGCTGTTAAGCGCATGCGCGATCAGCAATGCACCTGGCCGGCCGGAGATCGTGCCGAACGCATAGCGCAGGCCAGAGCCGATTGCCGAGCCGGTGAGCACGGCAATCAGGAACGAGAACACGGTCGAGCGGCCCTGCGCGAGGTTGGCCAGGCCGTACAATCCGATGCCGGTCAGGAACGCCGGCCGCCAGTGCGCGTAGCCGCGTAGCCCGATGACCGTGACATAAGCGACAAGCCCGGCGAGGTAGCCGTCGAGCGCCGCTTCGGCGGGACCAGCTGCGGTCACGGTGTGCAGCGCCGAGTGCAGGTGACTCATCGGCGCGAGACTCAGTCCGATGTTGATCAGCGTGACCACGCCGACGGTCAGCCCTCCGGTGACCACCGCCTCGGACAGCCTGCGGAACTGCCCGCGCACCACAAGCCTGACGGCGAGCGCGAGCGGAAGGATCGGCAGCGCCAGGTCACCGGCAAGCTGAATGAAGTGCAGGACAGCGGCGGGCAGCCGCTCGCTGGCGCCGACGAAGTCGACGTCAACTCCGGTCGCGGTAGCGCCTGCAAGCATGGCGAGTCCGAGCAGGAGCCCGATTTCCGCCGCGGCAATAACGCTGCGGAGCATGTCGGCCGGAATCCTGACCCTCGGCTCGAGGTGATCGGTGACCAGTACGTCGGGCTGACCGCCCGGCATCCGTGCCTCGCTATCCCGGCGCGTCAGCGTAGCCATTGCTGCAGGTCGCTGCTGGCGTCGGCGCGACCTCATACGACGATAGTTTCACCTGAGTCCAAACCCGGCCTAGCCGCTAGCGAGATGTCGCACATCGGTAACCAATACTGCCAGCTACGCGGGCGTAGCTGGCCATCGGGAAATGTTAATCGGTCACCGGTCTATCATTCGGGAAAACGTACTTAGATCGCTTGCCCAGGGTCCGGGCCTGGCAAACAGCCGGGGTCAGCTGGCGGCCGCCGCGCGCGCGCCGACAAGGCGTTCGTAGAGTGCGGTGGTGGCGGTCTCTGGCTCGCCGTCGGCGGCTATCTCGGCAACCGCCTCCGCGCAGCGCGACCAGGCTTCCCGCACGCCGGACAGATTGCCTGCAGCATGCTCGGCTCGCATGAGCAATCGCCATAGCCGCTCGGCAGTGCTGTCGGCCGCCAGTCCTGCCCTGGCGGCGCGGGCCGCCAGGGCAGGCTCGTGCCCGGCAAGCGAGAGCCCGGCGAGCATGGCCGCGGCAGCTACGATCCTGGCGCTGACAGCCTCGACCAGTTCGATATCCAGCCACCAGTAGTAGCACTCGGTGAACGGCTGACCCCTGATCATGCCGAGCGCCCTGGCCAGTTGCCCCGCGTCTTTGGCCGACATCCCCGAATCGCTCAGCGCGCGGAATTCGTCCCAGTCCAGCCTGCTGTCCTTGTGCAGTGCGTACTGGCCGTGACCGAGGTGCTCGATCCACTCCCGGCCGTCGGCGGCCTGGCCAAGCTGCCTGCGGGTCCTGGTGATCAACTGCCGGAGCGAGTCGGCCGGCTTGGGATGGCTGGCGTCTGGGCCGAGCAACTGGCACAGCTCCCGGTTGGGCAGTCCGGTCTCCTTGCGCAGGGCAAGAGCCACGACAAGCTGGGTCTGGGCAGGCAGCAGTGCCCCTGGCTGGCCGTTGACCGTGAGCGGTCCGAGCACGCCGATCCGCAGTCCTGGCACCGGAGCGGGTGCGACGGGTCTCTTTCTTGTGGCCGTCGCCTCCTCAGGCGCGGAGCCGCGTTGCTCAGGCACCGTCGCGGTGACGGCGGGCGCTGGCCGCGGTTCCGCCTCCGCGCTAGCCGGGAGCCCGGCCTCGAAATTCGCCCCAGGAGCCGCCTGGACGGGCCGTCCTGCGCATGCGCTCGAGCGGCGCAGCCGCAGCCGCAGACGCACGGCAGCGACGACCGTGATTCCGGCGACCGCGCCGACGCAGAAGATCAGCGGATCAGGAAGCCCGCTGACCGCTCCTGGCGCAGCGAGGTGCCTTAACAGCGGCCAAGCGCACGATGGTGAGCTACGGGCCGCCAGGGCGCTGGCGCCAGCGCATAACTGCATGGAGTGCATGGACCGCTTGGTTCCTGCCGTTAGTCGGGGTTCAGGAGAGGAACCTGAACAGCATTTCGCAGCCCGCGGCGTCCGCACAACCGCTTTGCCGCAGAACGCGCCGCCCGCCGCGGCGGGCGCGCTACCGCGCGTTCACCCGGTCAGGGTGACAGCGTCGCTGGCCATGCCGGGAACACTGACGAGAAGGCTGGTGGCCGGGACAAGGCTGACATCGGGGGAACCATGGCAGGCACCGGGTCTTCTATGACTCGCATTCAGATGGGTTCGGTCAATTCCAAGGCCATGATGGCAGGGTTCGCGCTGGTCGCCGCCGGCGGCCTGATCAGCCTTTGCGGCATGGCGGTCAGCGGCACCGCCGCGATCACCGCGGTCAGCCGCTGGCTGATGGCGCAGGAGGAACCGCCAGGCGCCGTGGTCAAGCGCAAGCTCACTCAGGCCAAGGCCGCCACCTCGGCCGGCGCGAGCGCATGGCAGAACGGCATGGCGCGCACCCGCTGAGCCTGCGCTTAGCGCCGACCGCGCCCGTGCCAGCCTCCTTACCGCGCCGCAGCCGGCCCCGCGAGGCCGCAACGCGGGTAATAGCACCACGCCGCCGCAACGAGGGCGCTTTGCCGCGGTGCGCAGGCGCGGAGGCTGGGCGCACGGTATGGTGGGCAGCCGGGCACTCAACTTTGCGGATCAACCTGGCTCATGGGGAAACATCGACGCGCGCCAAGCGCGCGCTCCAGGCTGGCGGCGGCGCTGCGTGGCGGCGGCATCGCCGGGGCGCTGGTACTTAGCGTGTTTGCCGGCGCCGAGCTGTTCTCTTACACGGCGGGGCAGGCAGGTGCGGGGCACGCGGCCGCGATCGGCGGCTCCGCGCACGCCAGGCTGAGTCCGGCGGTGTCATCCCCCGCTTCCCGTAGCACAGGCGGGCCCGACGGCGCGGCATCGGCCCCGGCTTCTGCGTCGCGGACGGCAAGCAAGGCACCGCCGGCTCGCGTGGACGGAAGCGAAGTTACCGCCGTCGGGGATTCTGTCATGGTCGCCGCGACTCCCGCGCTTGACCAGGCGCTGCCGGGAATCTACGTCAACGCACTGGTCGGCAGGCAGTTCTACGCCGGCTTGCAGGTCATCGAGCAGCTTAAGTCGGCTGGTCAGCTACGGCCGGTCGTGGTCGTGGGCCTCGGCACCAACGGCACGGTCACCGCGGGCGAGATCAGCCAGTTGTTCGCAGAGATCGGTCCTGGCCGGCGCCTGGTACTCGTCAACACCTACGAGGCGAGGTCGTGGGAGCAGGAGGTCAACTCCACGCTAGCCGCGGCGGTCGCTTCCCATCCGGATACCACCGCCCTGGCCAACTGGTACGGCACGGTCGATCATCGCACTTACCTGCTCTGGCCAGACGGCATCCATCCGCAGCCAGCCGGCGGCGTGGCCTACGCGAAGATGCTCAGGGCGGCGCTCGAAAAGGTCGCTAGCCTGCCTGGCTGAGACGGCGCTGGTCGGTGCCGATCTCGTACTCGGCGCCTGCCCACAACGGCACGGGGAGCGGCTGCCTGGTCAGCCACTGCCAGAGGGTGCGCCTGCGGCGCCTTGGCCGGGCGGTGATGTTGCCGCTGCCGACCTTGCCAGCCAGGCTGACCCGCAGCCTGACCGGCACGTCGGGTCCCCAAGGCGTCTTGACGTGCACGTTTCCGCTGCGGACGGCGACGTCGTCGGCGTCGACCGCGATGCCGGGCTTGGTGACGATGTACACGTTGCCGCTTCGCACCTCGGCCTCGATGTCGAGCACGGAGTGCGTGATGATCGCCTGGGTCAGGTCGAGTTTCACGTTGCCGCTAGTGACCTTGAGCTCGATGCGCTTGGGCACCACCCAGCGGCCGTCCCTGACCGCTTTGCCGCTCCGGCAGTCGATCCTGACCACGTCCTTGGGCGTGACCTGCGCGGGCTCGGCCGTCACCGAAGCCGCGGCTGCCCCGGTCGGCAGGTCGGCGGTCAGCCTGGCCAGCTCGCCGTAGGTGCGCGCGTTGAAAGCTATCTCAAGCCGTTCGTCGAGTTCCTCGGCAGTGAGCCTGCCATCGCCGGCCGCGACGCGCAGGATCTCGATCACCGCGTCCCTGTCGCCGTGTGAGGCGCGCAACTGACTCGGCGCCGGCTTGGCTTCTTCTGGCTCTCTCGGCGCTACATCGCCCATCATGGACAAACCTTAAGCCAGGCGCGGTCATCTGGCACTCCTGGAACTCCAGTTGTGAAATTAACGTTATTACTCGTCACTGAAAGTCACTTCGACTTGCTGCTCAGGAACGCGTCGCATCTGCAGCGGCTGAAGCGCGAGGGCGGCACGGTCGGCCTTGGTGTAAGGCGGGGGCGCGAGCGAGCGGGGATACAGCTTCCCCGCCCTGACCACGTTGACCTCCGCCGCGTAGATTGTGAGCTGGACGACCAGGTAGATCCAGGCGATGAGGGCAAGCACCACCCCGAAGATGTGGTACACGGATCCGCTGGTGAGGAAGTGCGACACGACGAGCGCGCCGCCCGCCTGAAGCACGGTCCACAGCACCCCCGCGATCATGGCGCCTGGCACCAGGTCACGCGTCGGCACCAGGCTGGGCGTGATGACACGGTAGCCGAGCAGGTACATCGCGATGTTGACGGCGATGGCGACGATATCAGCGATGACCAGGAGGGCCACGCTATGGTGCCCGAATGCGCTCAGGCTGGCCAGGCCGGTCGTCACGACCACGCCGACGAGCAGCACAAGCAGGAAAAGGCCTGCCCGGCTGAGCCGGTGCAGGTAGTTTGGCCGCTCGGGACCAGGGATGTTCCAGACCTGCGCCATCGTGAACATCGCCGTCTGGGCCAGGGATGAAGTACCCCAGATCACGATGAGCAAGCCGACGATCAGGCCGATCAGGCTTGACCTGTGCAGCGCGCTGACGTTCTGGGTGAGCTCGTCCCCGATGAGCGGGAACTGCTTGGCGACCGCCGAGGTGACGTTGTGCCGCAGCACGGGATTAGCGGAAGCCACCAGGCCGAGCACGGTGGTGAGCACGAGCAGGAGCGGGAACAAGGTGACGAAACCCGTGTGCGTCAGGCTGGCGGCAAGCTGGCCGCCGTTATCGTCACCGTACTTCTTGATCACGCCGAACGCGAACGCCGCAGGCTTGCGGCGCTGCTGCCACCGGTCCAGGCCGCGGATCATGCGCTGGAGGGTACTGAGCGGGGCGCTGTTCATCCGGGCTATCCTTGAGTGCCCTGGTTACCTGGCGGTAGCCAGGGGGGACAGCTTCTTTGCGTTAGGTGCTTGACCTGCTGCTACCTGCGAACTTATCATCTACTGTTTGCCTTAACGTCACGTTGCCGGAGTCTGCCGCTGCCTTGAATCGGCGAAGGTGTTGGTGTGCGGATCGCCTATGTAACTGAGTCCTTCCCACCTGTCGTAAACGGCGTTGCCATCACCGCGATGCGCGTAGCCGAGCACCTGGTCCGCCGTGGCCACGAACCCATTATTATCGCGCCGCAGGCGGCTCCCGGTTCGTCGTGGCCGGACGCCGATTTTTGTTACCCAGTGGTGAGGATGCCCTCCGTGGGGTTGCCTGTCTACCCCGATTTCCGGTTCGGTTTGCCAGGACCGCAGATCAGGGCGGTGATCGCCGAGCACGGCGCCGACCTGGTTCACCTGGCAGGACCCGTTTTCTTCGGCGCAAGCGGCGGGGCAGCCGCGAGGAAGCTCGGGCTGCCTGTGGTCGCGGTCTACGCAACCGACATGGCGGCCTACGCCCGGACTTATCATCTCGGCAGGCAGGGCGAGAAGTTCGCGTGGTGGCTGACGCGCCGCACTCACAACCAGTGCGACTGCACGCTCTCCCCGTCGACCGCTACCGCCGTCGACCTGGTAGCCAGGGGTTTCGAGCGAGTCAGCGTCTGGGGCCGCGGCGTGGACACAGAACGATTCGACCCGGCCAGGCGCAGCGAGAAACTCAGGGCACAAATCGCGCCTGACGGCGAGCTGATCGTGGGCTACGTCGGGCGGGTAGCCGCGGAAAAGCGCCTTGACCTCCTCGGCGGCGTCGCCGCGCTGCCCGGCGTGAAGCTGGTGATCGTCGGCGGCGGCCCGAACGACTCGATCGCGCGGCGTCAGCTGCCCACGGCGCTGTTCCTTGGCCAAAGGCAGGGCGAGGAACTGGCCAGGATCTACGCGAGTCTCGATATTTTCGTGCACAGCGGTCCGCATGAGACGTTCGGCAACACCCTGCAGGAGGCGGCCGCCAGCGGCCTGCCCGTGGTGGCGCCGAAGGCAGGCGGCCCGCTTGACATCGTGGAGGACGGCGTGACAGGGTTCCTGGTCACCCCTGGTGACGCGGACGCGATCACGGACAAGGTGTCCGCGCTCGCGGCCGACTGGCAGCTTCGCGCCGCCACCGGGCACGCGGCAAGGCGCAGCATGCTGGTTCGCTCCTGGGCGGCCAGGGGCGACGAGTTGATCAGTCATTACGAGGACGTGCTACGCCGGCCGCAAACGGCCGGCGTCGTGGGAGCGGCGGCATGACGACCTTCACCGCGCTTGGTGATTCAATCACGCTCGGCGTCGGCGATCCTGTCAGGCCGGCGGGCGAGCAGCGCCGGGCCTGGCGCGGCTGGGCAGCGCTGCTCGCCGAGTCCATGCCTGAGCCCATGTTTCATAACCTGGCCTCCAACGGAGCCTGCGCGGCCGACATCGCTCGTGACCAGCTTCCCAGGGCACTGGCGAGGAATCCAGATGTGGCCAGCGTGGTCTTCGGCATTAATGACACCCTGCGCCCAGGCTTTGACCCTGACAAGATCGAGGCGGCGGCCGCTCACACGGTTGGCGCGCTCCGCGCCGCGGGCGCGCACGTGCTCACCATGCGGTTGCCTGACTCCGGCTGGATGCTCGGCCTTCCCGACGCCCTCGCCAAGCCACTTGCCCGCCGTACCGGCGCGGTCAACGCCGCGCTCGACTCGGTGGCGCAGCGCTTCGGCACGATCCATTTCGACGCCGCTGGCAACCCGGCGACGTACGAGAAGCGGATGTGGGCGGTTGACCGGCTGCACCCGAACGAGCGCGGGCACCGGCTGATCGCCAGGTCTTTTCATGACCTCCTGACGGCGGCAAGCGTGCCGATGGGCACGATCCCTGATGCCGAGCCGCAGAATCCGCCGCCGACCAAACTCGCGCAGTTCGCCTGGATGTCCACGAAGGGCACGGCCTGGGTGCTGAAGCGATCAACCGATCTCGTGCCCTATCTGGTAGCGATGGCCGTCCGCGAGATGTGGATGAGGGGCGAAACCGATGACACCGCTCAGTCAGACGAAGAGCAGGCCGTAGCGGCCTAAGCCGGGCCGGTCCCGCCGCGCGCCCCGTGACGGGCCGGCCTTCCCCCGGCGAAGTCCAGGTCCCTGCCGGGGTGCTCGCTGCTTGCGGCCAGTTCGTGCGTGATCTGCGTCAGCAACTGGAGCAGCGACGCGTGCAACTCCGGATGCCATCCGTCAAGCTCCTGCGCGATCCGCGCCTCCCGCGCGGCGAACAGCCGCCTGTAGGCGTCCTGCCCCGCGGCCGTGAGCTCAGCGGGCCCGGTTGCTTGCGCCCCCGCGGACGTGACGAACCCGGCCGCGGTCAGTTCTTCGAGCCGCGAGCCGAGGTCGGCGGTACTGATGTTCAGGCGTCGCGCCAGTTCGGTCCGCGGTGCTCCGCTGTGCTCGCCTACCCGCAGCAGCAGCCAGGCCGCCCGCGGCGACAGGGAGAGCCCTGAAATCTCGACCAGGCTGCCGTAGACGGCCCGGCGTGCCTCGCGCCCGAGCAGCGAGCAGATGGCCCGCCTCATCTCCTGCTCTGAAGTCCTGATCGTCGGCCGCGCCGTGGGCGCAAGCCGGTCGGCCTGGTCTACCGCCGTGGCGGTGGCTCGCAACGGGAGTTCCTTGAGCGTCCATGTCAGGGCAAAGGCCAGCGCTCCGACCGGTACAGCGGCGAGAAACACCGTGCGTATCGACGCGGCATAGCCGGCAACCAGCGCGGCGTGCAGCGGAGCCGGCAGCCTGGCCAGAACGGCAGGGCTGGCACCGCTCGTGATGCCCACGCCAGGCGGAAGCGTGAGACCGTGCAGCGCACGGGTGATATTGCCTGGCAGCACGTTATCGAAGATCGCGCCGAACACCGCGGTACCGAAAGAACCGCCGATCGACCTGAAGAACGTCGCCCCAGAGGTGCCCGCGCCGAGATCGGCATAGCCGACGGCGTTCTGCACGGCGATGACCAGGACCTGCATCGTCGCCCCGATGCCGACGCCGAGCACGAACATCCAGGCAGATGACGCCAGCACGGTCGTCGTCACGCCGAGTTGGGAAAGCAGGTACAACCCCAAGGTCAGCATGGCGGTCCCGATGACGGGGAAGATCTTGTACCGCCCCCACCTGGAGATTAGCTGTCCCGTGCCGATCGAGGTCGCCAGCAGCCCGGCCATCAGCGGCAGCAGCCTGATCCCTGACGCGGTCGGGCTGACACCGCGTACGACCTGCTCGTACTGCGGCAGGTAGGTCAGCGCCCCGAACATGGCGAATCCCACCACGAAGCCGATCGCCGATGACGCCGCGAACACCGGCTGCCTGAACAAGCGCAGCGGCAGCACAGGTTCGGCGGCCCGCCGCTCGGCCAGCACGAAACCCCCGATGAAGGCCACCCCGAGCACTCCGAGCGTAATGATCGGACCAGAAGACCAGGCGAACGTGACCCCGCCGAGCGAGGTGAGCAGCACCAGGCAGGTCGCCGCGCCACCGATCATGATCGTGCCCAGGTAGTCGATCGAGTGCTTTTGCCTGCTGAGCGAGCCAGGCAGGACAGCGGCCACGACCACGAGCGCGACGATCCCGATCGGCACGTTGACGTAGAACACCCAGCGCCACGACAAGGTGTCCACGAAGAAGCCGCCGATGAGCGGTCCGATCACGCTGGTGACCCCGAACACCGCGCCGAACAGGCCCTGGTACCTGCCGCGTTCACGGGGCGGCACGATATCGCCGACGATGGTCTGAGCGCCCACCATGAGCCCGCCGCCGCCGATGCCCTGGAGCGCGCGGAAGATGATCAGCTCGGTGATCGTCTGCGAGATACCGGAAAGCACCGAGCCGGCCAGGAAGATCACGATTGCGGCCTGGAAGAAGGTCTTCCGCCCGTACAGATCTCCCAGCTTGCCCCAAAGCGGCGTGGACACCGTTGACGCCAGCAGGTAGGCGGTCACGATCCAGGAGAGCCTGGACAGATTGTGCAGGTCCCCGGCGATCGTCGGCAGGGCGGTGGCCACGATCGTCTGGTCAAGGGCGGCGAGCAGCATGCCGAGCAGCAGCCCGCTCATGATGATGAGCACTTGCCGTCTGCCGAGGCTCGGGGCAGTGGCGGGAGGCTGCGCGGTCGGCGTCATGTGTACCTGCTACCCAGGATCCGCGGCGGACGGACAGTCGCCCGGCGCTTACTCATCTGGCGGCGGCACGGGAACGGGCGGCGGCACGGGAACGGGCGGCGCCACGGGAACGGGCAGTGCGGCATGCACAGGCAGGACTGCCGCGATCTGCGGCCCTGGGTCGGTCACCGGCACCGGGGTGGCACTCGTGCTGGCGAGATGGGCGATCCCCCAGGTGGCGAGGATCGCCGCAGCGGACTCGACGACGATCCTTGCCGGCCCGCCGCCCAGTCGCTCGTGGTAGACGAACAGGCCGAGCAGCGATCCGACCACAGGGTCAAGCACGGCGAACACCGGCAGGAAAGCGGCGAGCGCGGCGGCGCGGTACCCGTTCTGCTGCATCGTGTAGGTCATCAGGCCGACCACGACAAGCAGGTAGAGCCTGGGATCGGCGAACACGGCGAACTGGCGGCTGCCCGCCAGGAAAGCCACGGTCTTGGTCAGCGCGTCTGTTACCCCGGCGGCGACACCGCCGCCGATGCCGAGCGCGAGCGCACGGCGCACAGAGTGCAGCCTGACCGCGATCAGGACCGCGCCGCCGGCCAGGATGAACGCCCCGAGGGCGGCCAGGCCGAGTTGCCTGGTGCCCGCTACTTGCTGGCCGCCCGATGGCTGGGAGGCGACGAGGAAAGCGGCAAGTCCGGCGAACGTCGCGATCGCCGCCGCCCACTGAACCGGTCGCATCCGGCGGCGCTCGACCCATGATGACAAGGCGAGAGCAACGAGAAGGCTGCTGGCCAGCACGGGTTCGATGACGACCAGCCTGCCGGTGCCCAGTGCGGCAGCCTGGAGTGAGATGCTCGCGATGATCGCCGCGAAGCCGAGCACCCAGAGCGGCCGGCGGAACAGGCGCATGAGCACGCCGGTGTCGAAAGCAGCCTGCGAGGGCAGTGCGGAAGCCACCCGCTGCTGAAGTACGTTGGCGCCCGCGAAGCAGATGGCGGCGGCCACGGCAAGCAGCACGGCGGCGGGTTGGGCCAGGATGCCGGTCATGCTATGTCCGCCACTAGCTGACTGGCGGCGATCTGCGAGCCATGTCCGACATCATGACGTGCGCCAGGCGGATAAGGCCAGCCTGCGTTCACCGGGGCGGTGATCGCGGTCAGGCCTTATCCCGCCTGACAGGCTCCTGCCTACCAGTAATGCGTGGTCGACGGCGAGCTGTTCACGATGCTGCCGACCATCTCGGGCGGTTCGAAGACCGACTGGATGGCTATCCTGCCCGGGCCGGTCAGGCGCAGCCACATCGACTTTGCCTGCCATCTGGCCGAACTGAACCAGTACTGGCCCCTGGGGTACTCGACGTGCAGGTTCATGCGCACTGTCGGGTCTTTCCATATCAGGGCGTTCGGCTGAACCAGGATGCTCTGCCCGTGGTTCAGGTCCCTGATGAACGTATTGCCGGGTCCGTGCAGCAGCAGCAGGCCGTGACCGTCGCGGGCGGTGAACCTGTCCATCATCTGGCCGAGCGGGTAATGCCACTCCTGATCGTCACCGTCCTGGGTGGTGAACCAGATGCCCGATCGCTCCCACTGGTACTGGACGTTCGTGGTGGCGACAAGGAAGCGGTGCTCGACCACATCGACGGCGTGGCCGGCGGGCAGCGGGATCGCCAGGGTCTCGCCCGGCCTGTCAGCGCTGATCGCGACGTGACCTGGTCCTGAGGCCTGCATCATGATCAGCGGCATGCCGGCGAGCACCCGGTTCCAGCCGCCGCCCATTTTCAGCGCCTCCAGGCGCACGTTGGGATCGGAGTGCAGGTATACGTGGTGGCTGAAGTAGAGCGAGTCCGCCGCGTCAAGCTTCATCTCGGCGACGGGAACCTGGGTGCCGCTGATCTGCGCAGTGGAACGGTTAAAGCGAATCCGCGCCATGTCCTTGATCGCCGGCTGCTTGACCCAGCCCGAATCGGAGACCTTGAGCCTGATATCGATCGGGGCGCCGCAGCGGTCACAGGCCGTGCCCCCGCCAGCGCTCTGGTTGCGGCAGTACGGGCAGGTATAACTGCTCGTCGTAGTAGGAGTCGACATGGCGGCCCCTACTCGCTGCCGTGATGGACGTACATGGACTGGATGCCGACGCGACCTGGACCGGTCATCTCGGCGAGGAACATGTTGTGGCCCATCAGCCCGGTCTTGATGTTCTGCTTCACCGTGTTCATCTGAACCGAGGAGTCCTTGTAGAGGAAGCCGCCAGGCTCGACGATGATCTTCTCGCCAGGCGCGAGCGTCTTCTGGAAGACGTTGCCGTAGCCGTGCAACAGCAGCAGGCCCTGCTCCTGGTGAGTGATGAAGCGGTCCATGTACATGCCGCTGCCGCCATGCAGCACGTTGGCCAGGCCCTTGATCCGCACGAAGGAGTAGTTGAGCGAGTGCGTCCCGGCCAGGAACGCGTGCTCGCGCACGTCGATCTCCATGGAAGGATGCAGCGGCAGCACCACGACCTCGCCGGTGGCATCACGGGAGAATGCGATCCTTCCCGGGCCGTGGGCCACGCTGACCACATGCGGCATGCCGCCAATAGTGCGCTTCATGCCGCCGCCGGTGTTCAGCGCCGACATCGGCACGTTGGGTTCCTTCCACAGCATCACGTGGTGCTCGAAGAACACCGAGTCGCCGTGGGCGAGGTTGATCTCGGCCACCGGCACGATCTCGCCCTCGACCTGGCAGGTGGAGTTGGAGAAGCGGAACTCGGTCATGTCCCTGAGCCTGGGCGCCTCGGCCCAGCCAGAGTCGGAGACCACGTTCCGCTGATCCAGCGGTGCGCCGCAGGTGTTGCAACTGGTCCGGCTGGCCTCGTTCTGCGCTTTACACCACTGACACTCGATCCGATCCATATAGGCTGGCCTTTCTTCTTGTGATGGCCCCAAGCGGACGAAGAGCCCGTTAAGCGGATCAAATCGTAACTCAGGGCCTGGTCGTCGCACGCGGTTATGCGTCAGTTACCTGGGGCCGGCCATCGGGGACGGCCCCAGGTAAACCGGGCTCAGTTCTGCGGGGCGGCCGCGGCGCGTCAGCCCGCCGCGGTGCCGCATTCCGCGCAGAACTTCGCGCCAGGAGTCATGCTGGCGTTGCAGTTCGTGCAGTGCTTGGCCGTGGGCGTGCCGCATTCCGGGCAGAACTTGGCGCCCGCGGCAAGCTGAGTCGAGCAATTGCCGCAGGCGACTCCTGGCGCGGCGTCGGCAACAGGTGCGGCCGGAGCCTGAGCGGGCGGAGCCTGACCTGCAGGCGGTGCCTGCGGTGCCGCCTGGGGTGCAGGATAGGGCGGCTGGCCAGGTGCGGGCGGCGCGTAGCCAGGACCGCCGCCGGCGAATCCGGGAGCTGCGGGCGGCGGGTAGGGTGCCGCTGGCGGCGCTTGCATCTGCCCGGCCAGGTTCATGCCCGCGCCGAAGAAGATCGGCGCGGTCGCGCCGCCACCCTGGGCCAGGCCCTGCCCGGCGCCTTGCATCATCTCGGCCTGTGCGGCCTGGAGGTATCCGCCGGCCAGGCGGCTGTAGGCAGTGTCGCCCGCCAGCTTCTTCAGGCGCTTGTTGTCGTCTTCATCCAGGTTGATGTCGAGGTTGCCCAGCCTGGTGATCGTGATGCCGTAGTCCTGAAGCTCGGCGTTGGCGCTTTGCATCGCACCCTGCTCGATCTCGGGACTGTGCATGGAAAGGCCGAGGATCGGCCAGGCACCTGACATCAGCTGAGTGGTGACCGTGGTGCGCGTCGCCTTGAGCAGCTGCTGGGTCACCCAGTCGGTGACCGCGCTGTTATTGGTGACGTCGACGGTTCCGACCAGGTTCAAGATGACCTTGGCAGGTTCGACGACCCGCATGGAGTACTCACCGAAGGAGCGCAGCGTCACGATCAGGCCGGTCTGCGGGTCCTGCACCTCGTCGAGGCGCCCGCCGAACCGCTGGTTCGGGTACTCGCGCGCACCGACGAAGTAAATCTCCGCCTTGAACGCGTTGCTGTTCGTGGCCCAGTCGATGAAAAGGCCGAGGAACGGCAGTTCCTTGGCGTCGAGCGTGTGCTGGCCGGGACCGAGTGTCCCCATGACCTGGCCCTGGCTGATGAAGACCGCCTGCGCGTCCGGCTCGACGATGGCCCGCGCCAACTTGCGGATGTTGGTATCGGGCCATTTATAGACGATCTGACCCTTTGAACTGTCAGGCGCCGCGATGAACTCACGGCGGGCCTCGTTGAGAATGCCCATCAAATCGCTCCCTCTTACCATCGCGGGCATAGCGGTATCCGGCACCGCATCTAGCGGGATCATACCTACGGTTCTCGGCGATCCGGACGCTAACCGAGTCCCGTCTAGGTCCCGCTTCAGTCCCGGTTAGCTGCGCATTCACCCACCGGAGCTGGCGATGGCCGGCCGGGGAGGCTATTCGTCGGCGACGATGGAGCCCGCCCGCTCGCCTAGGCCAGGGTCGCGACGGTTCAAGATAAAGGCATAGCCGACCGACAGCACGACGATTCCGAGCGCGGCGTAGGGGAACCAGTCGTATGGTGCCTGCTGGCCGGGCTTGACCAGGTAATACACGGGGATGACGATGGCGATCATGCCGAGTACGGGCAGCACCACGTGCTTGACCACGTTGAACTCGCTGCGGCGGTGCCTGGCGTAGTAGAACGGCAGAGCCAGGTTGGCGAGGAAGTAGACGACAAGGACCAGGATCGTGCCCATCGTCGAGGACTCGACGAAGAAGTTGAGCGGGTTCATGCTTGCGCTGTTCTTGGGGCCGCCGATCAGGTGCAGCAGTGCCCATACCAAGATGATCAGGCCAGCCACGCCGACGAACACGTAGATGGCGTTAACCGGGGTGCGCCTGACCGGGTGGACCTTGCCGATCCAGGTCGGCAGCAGTCCCTCGCGGCCGGCGTTGAAGATCAGCCTGGCCTGGGAGTTCACCGCGGAAATGAGCACGCCCAGGGTGGAGGTCAGGCCGGCTAGGTAGGCGAAGACCGCGAAGCCGGCCAGGATCGAGTGGGCCACGCTGATGAACGGGATCGGGGCGGCGGAAAGCGCCGTCCGGTTGTAGCCGAAACCTGTGACGGTCGCGAAGGCGAAAAGCACGTAGCTGACGACCATCAGCGCGGTCGACAGGAAGACGGCCCTTGGCACGTTGCGGCGCGGGTTGCCGGTCTCCTCGGCCAGGGCGGCGGAGTTTTCCCAGCCGATGAACAGGTAGATGGCAAGCGGGAATCCGGCGGCCAGGCCTGAGGCGCCGTGGAAGATGTGGGAAGGCTCGAACGGCGTCGCCGACAGGTGCCCGCCATGCTTGATGATCACCGCGACCGACACGATGATCAGGACCAGCATCTCGAAGCCGAAGAAGAAGCCTGCCAGCTTCGTGGACACCGCGACGCCCCTGATCGTCATGAGCACGGCTCCGCCGGTGAGGATGACTGACAAGATGATCCAGGGGATGTTCCAGTGGAAGTAATACTGAAGCGTGTCGCCGAGGAAGCCGCCTGAGATCACGAGCACCGAGGCGATCGCGATGATGTAGCCGGCACCGCAGAGCAGCGCCGTGGTGACCGCGCTGGTCCCGCCGAAGGTCTTGCCGACGAAGGAGATGAACCCGCCGGTCGAGGGGTGCGCGCGCGAGAACTCGGCCAGGGTATTGCCGAGGAAGGCGATTGCGATGCCGGCCACGATGATGGTCAGCGGCGCCGCGATCCCCGCGGTGTAGACGAGGAACCCGAACCCGAAGAAGAAACTGTAGGCCGGGCCGATGTTGGCCATCGTGGACGCGGAGATGTCAATAAGCCGCAAGGCACCGCGGTGCAGCCGGTCGGCAGAGTCAGGCGCCTTGGTTTCCGAGAATGGCGTAGCCGCGTTGCTCATGTCCCACACCCTTTGGGGGAAATGCCAATGGTGTACGGATCTTGCCCAGATTCCGGGCTGAGGGTCAAGGGGGAAAGTAGGGGGTGCGCCGAGCTTGGCTGCTCAGATCTTGTCCCACTCCACCGATTCGTAGACTTTATTGATCATCGTCATCCAGCGGGCATCGACCGGCATCACGGCGTCGTCGACCTGGCCGACCACGGCGATGCCGCGGGAGTTGCAGGTGAAAGCGCCGTCGTACTTGCCGAGGCCGGGGAGCCTGATCTCGGCGCGCTCCGGCTTGATGCCCGCGCTGGCGAACTTGCGGTCGATGAGCTGCATGGTGATCCCGGCGAGCATCGGCGCGCTCGGCCAGACGATGCGGCTGTCTTCGATGAAGCCGATGTTGGTGATCGCGCCCTCGCAGACCAGGCCGCCAGGACCTGTCAGCAGCGCCTCGTCGAAGCCTGACTGCTCCACCCGGCGCCTGAAATAGCGCTGGCCGAAGTCGGCGAACCGCTTGATGTGGGCAGGTTCCTTATCTGCATGGCGGTGAAGTGGCAGTAAGGGTCCAGAGCGGCGGTCGCTAGCTCCTCAGGAGCCGGCCTGAAACCGTCAATCTCAATGCGCGACCCGGAATCCCGGCATAAGTCGCGGCAGCGGGGAAGCGAAGGTGCGAGATCCACCTGCCCAGGATACGCGTCCTTCGGCTAGCTTGCCTGGCCGATTGGGCGCCCGAGAAACACCAGCAGGGCGATCAGGAACGCGGAGCAGACGATCGCCGAGTCGGCGATATTGAACGTCCAGGGAAAGTGCGTCAGGTTGATCCAGTCGACGACCCGGCCGCGGAACGGACCTGGCGACCTGAAGATACGGTCGCAGAGATTGCCAGTGGCGCCGCCGAGCAGCAGACCGAGCGCGATCGACCAGGCGAAGCTGCGCAGCCGCCGCGCCGTCCTGATCACGAATGCGATCACTCCGCACGCGATCAGCGCGATGATCGCCGTGTAGGAGGTACCGAAACCGAACGCCGCGCCGGCATTGAAGGTCAGCCTGAGCGTGATCAGGCCGCCGAGCAGCCTGACCGTCTCGCCGAGCGGTAGCTTCTCTAGCACCAGCCGCTTGGAGACCTGATCCGCGGCCAGCACGAACACGGCCACCCCGGCCATCACGAGCAGAGCGCGCAAGCGCCGCGCGCTGTCGCGTTCTGTGGTAGCTGGATCCGTCGTCTCAGTCATGGGCAGGAATTACCGTACCCTGAAGCCATCGCTGCCCGGTGACTAGCCCAGGCAATTGGCGGCTACTGGTGTTGAAGGAGACAAGGTGCCTGAGGTCATCGATGTCGAGGCGCAGATAACGGCGGTCACCGTCTTCCACGACGGCGCGCGCGTGGTGCGTAATGGCTCGTTCACCGCCGGGCCGGGCACCGTGCGGGCCGTGATCGGCGGACTGCCCGCCGACACCGACGCCGCATCGGTCCGGGTCGCCCTGCGCGGTCACTCGGTCACGCTTGTCGACATCGAAGTGCAGCGCAAATATGCCGCAGAGCCGCTTCGCGCCGATACGGGCAGGCTCAGGGCGCAGGTTCAGGCCTGCCGCGATGCGGTTGCGGCACTCGACGATGAGGATGCGGCGGAGCAGGCTGCGCTGACTTTCGCCGGCCATCTTTCCCAGCAGGCGGCTACCTCGCTGGCCAGGGCCATGAGCTTCGGCCGGACCGGCCACGAGGACCTGGACCGCATGGCGGCGCACTTGTCCGCGAGCACCGCGTCCGCGCTCGCCAGGAGGCGCGAGATCGCGGCGCGCAAGCGGGACGCGCAACGTGAACTCCAGGCGGCCGAGCAGCGCCTGGCCGACGCCGAGGTGCCCGCCACCGCCGTCAGGTACCTTGAGGTGGCTGCGATCGTTCAGGCCAGTGCCCGGGCGGAGGCAGATCTCGAACTCTCCTACCACGTGTCAGGCGTCACCTGGCGGCCGCTTTATGACCTCGGGCTGACCGGTGAGGTGCTCACGCTCGGCTACCTGGCGGAGATCACGCAGCGCACCGGTGAGGACTGGCCTGAAGCAGACCTCGCGGTCTCCACGGCCAGGCAGGGCCGGCATCAGACGCTGCCTGAACTGCGGCCGTGGTATGTCAGCAGGTTCAGGCCGCGGTCGCCTGCCATGCCGCCAGCCGGGGCCATGTCCTCGCGCTTCGGCCCAGAGGTCACCGTCGAGCGTGCCGTGCCTGCCGGCGCGGCGGCCGGGCCAATGGCGTCCGCACCGTCGGCATCGCCCGCGCCTTACCTGCCTCCGCCACCCGCGCCCCCGCTAGCGGCCGACGTGGACGAGGCGGGCGCCGGCCTGGTCTACCGGATACCCAGGCCGCTCGCGGTGCCCTCAGACGGCAGCCCGCACAAGACGTCAATCGCCAGCCTGGAACTCGACGCGAAACTTGACCACCTGGCGGTCCCCGCGCTTGCCTCCGAGGCCTACCTGCGCGCGACGGTGACCAACAACTCCAGGCTGCTGCTTCTCCCCGGCCAGGCCAGGATCTTCCACGAAAGCCAGTTCACCGGTGATACCGAGCTGGGGACCGTCGCCTCAGGCGAGGAGTTCGAACTGCAGCTAGGCGTCGATGACCAGATCAGGGTCGAGCGTGAGCTTCGCCGCCGCGCCGCGAGCAAGGCCGTGCTCGGCGGTACCAGGACCATCGACGTCGCCTACGAGATCACGGTCGAGAACCACAGGCAGGGCAAGGTCCTGATCAGCGTCAAGGATCACATTCCCGTGCCGGCGGACGGCGAAGTCAAGGTCAAGCTCAAGGAGACATCCCCTAGCCCGGCGGAGCGCACAGAACTCGGCGAACTCACCTGGCAGCTGGAGCTTGACCAGGGCGAGACCGCCGCCATCACCTACCGCTTCACGGTCGAGCATCCGGCCAGCGTGACGCTAGTCGGCATCTAGGCCGTCCGTGCCTCATCTCAGAAATCACGCGGGGAAGATATGGCAGCCGGCCGGGTCGAGCCGCAACCCGACCATCGTGCCGCGATCGGCGCGGGTTCGCGCGAACACGCCGGTCAGCCTGCCGTGCCCGGCGACATCGATGGCATGGTCGTAGCCGCGCCCACGGAAGGCGACGTCGGCGACCGTTCCTGCCAGGTGATGGTCGCCGTTGCCTGCGTCGCACAGGCTCACCGCTGTCGGCCGGACCAGCATCAGGGCGCTTTGCGCGTCTATCCGCATCGGTGCGGGTACCGTGAGCGGCCTCGCGGAGGTCCCTGGCGCCACCTCGACGGCGCCGTCAGCCCGGCCGAGCACCCGCACCTCGAGCTCGCCCGCGAGCCCGGTGAAGCGGGCGACGAACGGCGTGGCGGGCTTGGCGTAGATTTCCTCCGGCGTGCCGGCCTGCACCAGCCGCCCGCGTTCGAGCACGCCCACCTGGTCGGCGAGCGCGAAAGCCTCGGCCTGGTCATGGGTGATGTAGACAGTGGTCGCCTTGGCCTCGCGCACCAGCGAGGAGATCTCCACCCGCATCCGCTCCCGCAGGTCGGCGTCCAGGTTGGAGAGCGGCTCGTCGCACAAGATCAGGCCGGTGTCTGCGACCAGTGCCCTGGCAAGCGCCACCCGCTGCTGCTCGCCGCCTGACAGCTCATTAGGGTACCGCTCGGCCAGCGCCCCGAGTCCCACCCGCTTGAGCATGTCCAGCGTCTTGCCTGTCGCCGCGGACTTCGATATCCGCTGGCGGCGCAGCGCGAACGCCACGTTCTCGCGCACCCGCAGGTGCGGCCAGAGCGCGTAGTCCTGGAACACCATGGACAGGTTCCTGCGCTCGGGCGGTACGTGCACCGCACCGCTGGCGACGACCTTGCCGCCGATGCTGATCTGGCCCTCGCTGACCCGCTCGATGCCCGCCAGGCAGCGCAGCAGCGTGGTCTTGCCTGAGCCGGAAGGCCCGAGCAGCACGAGGAAGGTGCCAGGCTCTACGTCCAGGCTAACCTCGCGCAGCGCCTGGCTGCCGCCAGGGTATTCCTTGCCTGCGTTGCGGATCGCGATGCTCTCAGCCACGGCCAGCCGCTCCGATCCTGCGCCATCCGGCCGGCGCGAGCAGCCGGTAACCGCCGAGCACCAGGGCCACCGCCACCAGCGCGATACAGACCGCGAACACCGATTGGGCCATGCCGACTCCGAAGTGATAGTTACTGAGATTGTCCTGAATCGCGACCGAGGCCGGCGGATTGCTCGGCGCGTAGAGCAATTGCGAGATTGGCAGCTCGAGAAAGATCCCGCAGAAGGTCAGCAGCCAGGCCATGGTCAGCGGCCGGGAAACTACCGGCAGCACTCCCCTGGCCCACGCCGTAAGTTCGCCGGCGCCGTGCGTCCTTGCCGCGTCCCGCAGCGACGGCTGGAGCTGTGACACCGCGCCGACGAGCACCCGCGCGTTGGTCGGCAGGCTTGACGCGATGTAAGCGATGACCAGCAAGGTGGTGGTCTGGTAAAGGTCGATGCCAAGGCTCGACCAGATCGGCAGATTGAACGCGAAGATATAGCCCGCAGCGAACACCACGCTCGGCAGGGCGACCGCCGCCAGCAAGAGGAAGTCGAGCAGACGGGACGACTTTTCCCTTCGCTGGGCCAGCAGCCACGCCGCGATGAAGCCGCCGACGACAGTGACCGAGGCGACGATCACGCCATAGGCAAGTGACCGCTCGAGCGGGCCGAACTGATCGGCCTGATGGAATAGCGCCCGGAAGTTCACCAGGCTGATCGAGAACGAGCCGCCGTAGTCGGCGAGCAGCGAAGCGCTCACCGCGCCGAAACCGGGCACGCCGAGCGCCACGAAGTAGAACAGCGCCATGCCGCCGATCGCAGATACCTTCCCCCGCGTGCTCAGCCTGCGCCGCACCGGCTGCCTGGTACGTCCGGACAGGACCCGGTATGAACGCCCGCGCAGCGCCCTGGCCTGAAGGAACAACGGGATGGCGACAGCGGCGACCAGGAGTGCGCCCATGGCAGACGCGGCTGGGAAGCTGGGCGGGAAGTTGTTGATGGCGGCATAAAGCTGGTAGGTGGCGAGCGTGAAATTGGAGTTGTAAGCCAAGGTGGCTGCGACGCCGAAGTCACTGATCGCCTCCGCGAAGCCGATTGCAAGCGCCGACCAGATCGCGGGTGCCAGCATCGGCCAGATCAGCCGCAAGGTGGCCGCACGGCCCGCGCCGTGCACCCTGGCGGCGTCCTCGAACTCCTGGCCGAGACCGGCGAGGCCGGCCGTGATGGCGAGATAGGTGAAAGGCACAGAGCGGAGTCCGAGCAATAGCACCACGCCGCCCGGGCCCATGATCAGGTGCGTGAACCACGGCCAGTTGAGCCCGAGCCGGTACATGACGCCGTCTGCCTGGACTATCCGCTCCCAGCCGAGCGCGGGCAGCCAGGAAGGCAAGAGCACCACCAGCCACATGCTCGGGGGCACGAACCGCCGCCCAGGCAGCGTGGTCCGGTTCGTCAGCCAGGCGATCGGGAACCCGATGACCAGGCCAAGTCCCGCCGCGGCCGCGCTGACCCATAGCGAGTTCGTGATCGCGATCGCGGTGGTACCTGAGAAGGCCTGACCCAGGTACGTGAGCGTGAACCACTGGCTGCCCTGGTCAAACATCGCGGGCGAGACGGCGAGCACCAGCGAGCTTGCGCA
This sequence comes from Actinomycetota bacterium, assembly GCA_027313705.1. Taxonomy (GTDB): domain Bacteria; phylum Actinomycetota; class Actinomycetes; order Streptosporangiales; family Streptosporangiaceae; genus Chersky-822. The sequence goes on from DAHVDE010000005.1 coordinate 91,832, forward strand.
GGGAACCAGGATGAACAAGATCAGCAGCAGCCAGAAGAGCGGCCTGCCGATCAGCTCGCTCGTAGGGCGGCCGGCGGTTAGCCGGCGCAGGTGAGATCCGAGCCAGTCCAGGCCGCGCCCGCCCGGCCCGCGCGAAGCGGGTCCCTGGCGGGCGCTGCCAGTGCCTGCGGCCGAGCCGCCGGCGGCATCTTCAGCGGTGATGGCCACGCATCACCGAACGATGTTGGAGTCGAACCAGGTGTTGATCGTGCCTTCCCGCGGACCCCAGGTATACGGGTTGATCGACTGCGTCTTGACCGAGGCGAGCGAAGGCAGTGCAGGCAGCGGGCTCACGCCTTGGATCACCGGGTAGTACAGCGAGTCACCGGTCGGGTCACCTGACTGCATCACCTTCTGCCCGGCAGGTGAAAGTACGTACTCGACGAACTTCTCCGCTTCCGCGCGCTCGGCGGCCGGTGCCTTGGCGTCGATTCCGATGCAGCTCGGCAGCAACGTCACCGGGTCCAGGTACTTGACCGTCAGTTGCTTGTCACCGAGTACGGCGCCGATGCCTGCCGAGCTCTGGACCAGTGCCAGCTTGATCTGGCCGCTGGTGAGTGCCTGGAGCGTCGGGCCGTTCGTCGGGTGCACGATCAGGCCGTTGTTCTTGAGCTTGGTGAAGTAGGACTCGCCCTGGCTGACTCCGCCGAGGTAGTTCATCATCCCGGCGATGAACGGGTAGGTCGGACCAGACTGCGACGGGTCGTTCATGCCCACGACGCCCTTCCAGGCCGGCGAGAGCAGCTGCGACCAGGACGTCGGCGGGTTGGGCACCTTGGTCTTGTCATAGACGAGGGCGGCCATCAGTGTCACGCCGGTCGGCGTATAGCTCTTGTCCGCAGGCAACGAGGCCGTGCCCAGGTTGTTCCAGGAGACGCTGGGCTCGAAGCCCTTCTGAAGCAGTCCCTGGGTGTCAAGGCCGGCGAAGGCGGTCGAGCCGTCTACCCAGAGCAGCCCCCAGTTCGGGTTGTTCTTTGACGCCTCGATCTGGGTGAGCAAGGGACCGGTTGAGTTGTCGTCAAGCTTGACCGGAATACCGGTGGCCTTGCTGAACGCCTTAGTCATGGCCGAGTCGTAGCCCTGCGCGGAATAGACGATCAGGGGAACCTTTGCCGTGTTCTTCGATCCTGACGCGCTCCCGCCAGAACTCGTAGTGGACGATGAGCTGCAACCTGCGACCAGGGCGGCAGCCGCCACGGCGGCAACCGCGCCGAGACGGACAGCCGTGTACCGCTTAGAGGTTTTCATGGCGTGAAGTCTGGAACGGAACAACTTACACCGCATGGCAGTCGAGTGACTCTCAGTTGAACGACAAGAGAAGGTCTGCTACCACACCAGAAACAGCCTGCCGGCAGCTCTCCTGAGTCGCCTAGTGTATGGCCGGCATTTACCGTTCATTCATGTTCCAGTCGGTTAGTTGTCGCCTGCGGTGGCTAGCGTCGATGCGGGCAATGGCGCTGACCAGCGGATGCGAGGCTGCGAATGACCGGGATCAACGATGCGGCGGCCGGAGGTCAGCCGGCTGACCTGATCGCTGCCATGGACGAGGCATCACTTGGCCGGTCTCATCTGCGGGCCGTTGTCGCCTCAGGAATGGGGTTCTTCACCGATGCGTACGATCTCTTCGTCATCGGCATCGCGTCGGCGCTGATCGCCAAGGACTGGAACGTCAGCCCCGACCGGCTGGCGATACTGAACAGCACGATGCTAGGAGCGGCTTGCCTGGGTGCCTTCGTGCTCGGCCGGTACGCCGACAAGGCGGGCCGCAAGCGGGTGTACCGGCTGGTCGCCCTGATCATGATCGTCGGAGCACTCGGGTCGGCGCTTTCCCAGTCATACTGGATGCTGATCGCCTTCAGGTTCGCGCTCGGCTTCGGGGTCGGCGGCGACTACCCGGTCAGCGCGGTGATGGTCAGCGAGCACGCCAACAGGAAAGACCGCGGCAAGCTGGTCGGGATGGTGTTCGGAACGCAGGCACTCGGCCTGATGGTGGGCCCGCTCGTCGCGCTGGCCCTGCTCGGATCGGGCGTCAGCGACGACATGGCCTGGCGGGTGCTGCTCGCGCTCGGCGCCGTGCCTGCCGCCGCGGTGATCTACTTGCGCAGCAAGATGCCTGAGTCACCGCGCTTTAATGCCCAGGTGCGCGCCGCGCGCGCGGTGCCTGCGGGCTCTGGCCAGCAAGCTTCCGGCCCGCGCCAGTCCGGATTGCGCGCGATCCTGGCCGACCGCAGGTGGCTGATCACGCTGGCAGGGACGGCCGGCTGCTGGTTCCTGCTCGACTACGCCTACTACGGCAACACGATCTCGACGCCGCAGATCCTCACCCTGATCTCGCCGACCGCCTCGACCATGACCAAGATCGCCATTCAGCTCGCGATCTTCGCCGTCGCGGCCGTGCCTGGATATCTGCTGGCGATCGCGCGGCTCGACCGGATGGGCCATCGTAAGCTCCAGCTCGTCGGCTTCGCGGCCATGGGACTGTGCTTCCTGGTCATCGGCGCGGTTCCCGGCCTGACGACCGATATCCTGCCGTTCCTGCTCGTCTACGGCGTCAGCTATTTCTTTACCGAATTCGGTCCCAACATGACCACGTTCGTGCTGCCAAGCGAGCTTTTCCCGACCGCCATGCGCACCACCGGCCACGGCATCTCCGCCGGCGTCGGCAAGCTGGGCGCCTTCGTCGGGGTCTTCCTCTTCCCGCTGCTGCAGACCTCGCTTGGCCTGCGCGGCACGCTCCTGCTCACGGGAGTTATCTCGCTGCTTGGCCTGGCCCTCACGCGGGTGCTGCCAGAGCCGGCCGGCCTCAGCCTCGACGACATCGCCCGCGGCCAGTCAGGCGAAGTGACGGCCGGTCAGGAGCCCGCCCTCATCTAGGCTGCGCCGCAGGGCGCGGATTGCTGGTTCAGCTCTTCCGCATGACAGCCCGAGCCTGGCCGGCGATCTCGATGTCCTCACGCGCGGTGATGCGCAAGGTCGTGACGCGCGCGCCTGCCGCGGACAGGTTCTCGTCGGCGCTCGCGCCTGCATTGCGCCCGGAATCGATAGCCACGCCGAGGAAGGCCAGCCGGGCGGCGGCGCCTGCCCTGGTCGCCGCGTCGTGCTCGCCGACTCCCCCGGTGAACACCAGCACGTCAAGACCGTTCATGGCGGCCGCCATTGCCGCGACCTCGCCGGCCAGCCGGTGCAGGTACACCTCGACCGCCACCTTCGCCTGCTCGTTGCCAGCCGCCGCGGCGGCTCGGATGTCGCGCAGGTCGCCCGACCCGCCCGGCAGGTCGGCCAGGCCCGCCAGCCCTGACCTGGTTTCCAGTCCGTCAGCGAGTTCCGCCAGGCCGATACCGCCGCGCTGAGCCAGCCACAGGATCAGGCCAGGATCCACGCTGCCGCTTCGCGTCGCCATCACCAGGCCTTCGAGCGGAGTGAAACCCATCGTCGTGTCCGTGCAGATACCATCGCTGACCGCCGCAAGCGATGCGCCGGCGCCGAGGTGACAGGTGACGATCCTGGTCCTGCCGGTGAGTTCGGCCGCCCGCCTGGACGCGTACGCGTGCGACAGCCCGTGGAAGCCGTACCTGCGCAGGCCGAACCGCCTGGTCCAGGCCGCAGGCAGCGCGTAAAGCGCCGCCTGCGGCGGCAGCGTGGCGTGGAATGCCGTGTCGAAGCAGGCCACGCAGGGCACGCCGGGCAGCAGCCTGCGCACAGCTCGCAGGCCGGCCAGCGCCCTGTGCTGGTGCAAGGGAGCGAGTTCGCCAAGGCCGGCGATCTCGCCGGCGACTGCGTCGTCGACAAGGACAGGGCCGGTGAAGACCGAACCGCCGTGCACCACCCGGTGCCCGGCGACAAAGATCCCTGCCTGCGCGGTGAGAAACGAGCCGAGTTCAGCGTGGTCGGGGCTGCCATCCCAGCGGTCAAGTTCAAGCGCGGCGGTGACCTGGTCATCGTCGTCAAGGACGCTGACCTTGAGGCTGCTCGAGCCCGCGTTGACGACGAGAACGGTCAACGCATGCCCGGCCACTTCCAGTTGGTCACCTCGGGCAGGTCCTCGCCATGCTCACGGGTCCAGGCGCGGTGCCTGGTGAGGGTATCGGCCATGAGCTGGCGCATCCGGCCCGCCCGCTGGTCGAGTCCTGGCACCCGGTCGATCACGTCCATGACCAGGTGGAAACGGTCCATGTCGTTCATCACCACCATGTCGAATGGCGTCGTCGTGGTGCCCTCTTCCTTGTAGCCGCGAACATGGAAGTTGTCGTGGCCTGCCCGCCGGTAGGTAAGCCGGTGAATGAGCCACGGATACCCGTGATAGGCGAAGATCACCGGCGTATCGGTGGTGAACAGCGCGTCGAAGGCAGCGTCGCTCATGCCGTGCGGATGCTCGGTCGCAGGCTGAAGCCGCATCAGGTCGACGACGTTGACAACCCTGACCCGCAGGTCAGGCAGGTGCTCGCGCAGTATGCTCGCCGCTGCGAGCACTTCGAGCGTGGGCACGTCTCCCGCGCAGCCGAGTACCACGTCTGGCGCGGCGCCGTCGCCGTCAGTGCTGGCCCATTCCCAGATGCCCGCGCCCCTGGTGCAATGCAGCACGGCGTCGTCCATGCCGAGCCAGTCGGCTGACGGCTGCTTGCCTGCCACGATCACGTTGACGTAATTCCTGCTGCGCAGGCAATGGTCGGCGACGGACAGCAAGGTGTTCGCGTCTGGCGGCAGGTAGACCCTGATGACCTCGGCTTTCTTGTTCATCACGTGGTCGATGAAGCCAGGGTCCTGGTGCGAGAACCCGTTGTGATCTTGCTGCCATACATGCGAGGTCAGCAGGTAGTTGAGCGAGGCCACCGGGCGCCGCCAGGCAAGCTGCCTGGACACCTTCAGCCACTTGGCGTGCTGATTGAACATCGAGTCGACGATGTGCACGAAGGCCTCGTAGCAGGAAAACCAGCCGTGCCGCCCGGTGAGCAGGTAGCCCTCCAGCCAGCCTTCACAGGTGTGCTCTGACAAGATCTCGACCACGCGGCCATCGGGCACCAGGTTCACGTCGACAGGAAGCGTGCTCTCCTCCCAGGTCTTTCCCGTTACCTCCAGCAGCGCGCTGAGCCGGTTGGACTCAGTTTCGTCTGGGCCGAAGACCCTGAAGTTGCGGTGCCCGGCATTGCAGGCCATCACGTCGCGGAGGAACCCGCCGAGCACGCGCGTCGGCTCGGAGACTTGCGCACCTGGCGCGGTCACCGGCACCGCGTACTCGCGGAAGCCAGGCAGGTCAAGGTCGCGCAGCAGCAGGCCGCCATTCGCGTGCGGGGTCGAGCCGAGCCGCGCCTCGCCGGAAGGGACCAAGCCAAGGAGATCAGGGCGCGGTGCGCCGCTTTCGTCGAAGAGCTCGCCTGGCCGGTATGACCTCAGCCATTCCTCGAGTTGCCGCAAGTGCTCGGGGTTAGCGCGTACCTCGGGCAGCGGCACCTGGTGCGCTCGCCAGGTGCCCTCCACCGGCAATCCGTCCACGAACTTGGGTCCGGTCCAGCCCTTGGGCGTGCGCAGCACGATCATCGGCCACCTGATCCCCGGCCGCGCCTGGCCCGTTCTCGCCTGCTCCCAGATGGCCCCGATCCTGGCGACCGCGCGGTCAAGCGCCACCGCCATCGCCTGATGCATCGTGGCGGGGTGCTCGCCAGACACGAACGCAGGCTCATAGCCGTAGCCGCGCAGGAGCGCGTCAAGTTGCTCGTCGCCGATCCTGGCCAGCACGGCGGGATTGGCGATCTTATATCCGTTCAGGTGCAGGATCGGGAGCACCGCCCCGTCCGCGGCCGGGTTGAGGAACCTGTGCCCGTGCCAGCTTGCGGCCAGCGGCCCGGTCTCCGCCTCGCCATCCCCGACGACGCAGGCGACAATCAGGCCGGGGTTGTCGAATGCGGCGCCGAACGCGTGCGACAGCGAGTAGCCAAGCTCGCCGCCCTCATGGATCGAGCCAGGCGTCTGTGGCGCCACGTGGCTCGGCACTCCGCCGGGAAAGGAGAACTGCTTGAACAGGGTCGCCATCCCGCGCGCGTCCATGGTGACGCTCGGATAGATCTCGGTGTAGCTGCCGTCGAGCCAGGTGCAGGCCAGCGCGGCCGGACCGCCGTGACCCGGCCCTATCACGCACATGAGGCTCGCGCCAGATCGCGAGATCACCCGGTTAAGGTGGGCCCAGATGAAATTCAGGCCAGGCGAGGTACCCCAGTGGCCGAGCAGTCGCGGCTTGATGTGCTCGGGCCGCAGCGGGCTGGTGAGCAGAGGATTGCCCATCAGGTAGATCTGCCCGGCGGCCAGGTAGTTCGCCGCCCGCCAGTAACGGTCAAGCGTGGCCGCCTCATCGGCTGTCAGTTCCTTTCCTTTCCTTTCCGACAGCACCGCCTCAGTCCCTTCCCCGTCGCGTGGTCTGCTGCTCTCGGCGAAACCTCCGCCGCCCAGGTTAGCCCTTGGCCAGTGGCGTGGGCACATGCTCATACGAGGCTTTTACTCCGGCTTGAACTCTGCGCCAGACTAAGTGGCGGGTTCACGGTCCTGGGCACGAAGGCATCTCCGGCAGGCGAGGCTAGGACGAAGCAGCGGCATAAGGCGGCGGATCAGATGCGGAAAGACGTCACCGACAAGGGCGAACTTGGCCGGTACGTAGGGAAGATCAGGGCGGTGCTCGGCGACCCGCGGCTGCGGGAGGCACTGGAGCGGGCCGCCGCGCAGGTACCGGGAGACGCGGCGTCGCGGGACAAGATCGACGCGCTGCTCGGACAGGACCTCGACTCGATGCCTTCCTCTGGCGGTGCCGGCGCCGGGGTTCCCTATCTGGCCCGCTCACCGCTGGTGAGCATGGTTCAGAGCCGGGTCGAAGAAGCGCTGGCCGAGTCAGGTGTGCGGGACGCCAGCCCGCGGCGGCCGCGCTGGCTGGCATGGCTGGCATGGCTGGCCCGTGCCGTCAAGGGCGACGTGCACCTCGAACCGGGCTCGTTCACGCCCGAAGACCCCGACTGGTACGTCGCCATCGCCAAGGGCGTGCTCGAGCGGCTGGCCGAGGGCAACGCGCCATTTAACGCCAAGCCTGCCGAATATGACGAGATGCGAGATGATGCCAGGCTCGTGGTGGTCGGTGACTGGGGAACCGGGCTGCCCAGGGCGCGGGCGGTCGCGGCGCTGATGCAGCAGAAGGTCGCCGAGGCGCTGGCGGCCGGGCGTCAGGTACATGTGGTGCACCTGGGTGACGTCTATTACGCAGGCTTCGAGGACGAAGACCGCGTGCGGTTCCTTGACTTGTGGCCGGTGACCGCGGCACAGGCAGGCGCGGGAGTGACGTCCTGGTCGCTTAACGGCAACCACGACATGTACAGCGGCGGCTTCGGTTACTTCGGCACGCTCCTCGCCGACCCCAGGTTCGGTCACCAGCGGTCGCCTGACGGCAATACGACCAGTTACTTCCGGCTCAGGTCACCATCGTGGGACTTCGTCGGGCTGGACACCGCCTGGGACGCCGACGTCGTCTCAGCCGGGCAGATCGCGGTTCTGCACGATCCGCAGGCCAGTTACGTCGCCAGCGTCGCCGCGGCGTCCGAGCGCAGGCTGGTGCTGTTCAGCCATCACCAGCTGGTGTCTTTTTACGACAAGGCCGATATCGGTACCTTGCTCCCCGATGATCTCGCGCCGGTACTCGGCGGCGACCGGGTCACGGCGTGGTGGTGGGGGCACGAGCACCGGGCGATCACCTATGAGCCGGCGTCCGGTGTCAGGTTCCCCAGGTGCCTGGGCAACGGCGGGGTGCCGATCCTGCCCGACCCGGACCCGCCGGCCGGGGCCAGCCCCGCCATCACCTGGCACAGCACGCGCACCGTGCACGAGGATGGCCAGAACTGGACCAGGTTCGGTTTCGCCGTGCTCGACCTGCGGCCCGACCGGATCGAGGTCGCCTATATTGACGACGACGGCTACGTCGCCCGCACCGAGACAATCACCTGACCAGGTGAGCCCTGGCCTTGCGAAACTAAGACAAACTCCCCCCATGTCGCGGCCTCAGCTCGTGAGCTGTCCAAGGGACTTGAGTTCGACTTGGGGCCGGGCCGTCCCTGCGCGCGGAAAGGTGTCGGCGAGCGTGGCGCGCGACAGCGTGCCCGCGGCGCCGCCCGCGAAGATCGCGGCCAGTTCGCGCCGGTCAGCGAGCGGTGACACGAGGGCCAGGCGCAAGGTCGTCCTCGGGCGGCAACTTGACTGGTATCCACCATTTACTGTTCCGCTAAAATACGACTTATGAAGGACGTTGATGATCAGAAGTATCTCCGTTCGAATGTGATCATCGAAGGACTGGTAGACCGGTTCTACGCCTGGCTGCATACCGTCGCTCCGGCTCAGGCGGCGCTGAATCTGGCCACTGTGCAGGTACCGCTGCTTGAGTCCTTCGTGCGAGCACCGCAGGTACATGCGGCTGCTTGCGCCAACCCCAGCCTGCGCGGCGGCTATTTCGTCAACCTGCCAGGGAAGGTCGCCGAGATACAAGCACTCATCGCGTCGATCAAGCGGGACCGCGCGCCGATGTTCGAGCTCGCCGCCGCGATAGCCGAGGGTGAGGATCTGGTACGGAAGAAGGCGACCGGCTTCGACCTGACTCCGCTCTATTCTGAACTGCCCGCGCCGCTTAACGGCCTGGTAGAGATCGCTTATGACACCAGCAACCAGGCGTCAATCCACTTCCTTGAGGCTCTCGCCTACGCGAGCGATTACTACGACGAAGGGCGGCAGTCCGTCCAGCTGTCGCTGGACACCGGGGTGGAACGCCCGTTCGTGCTGAGCACGCCGCGGCTGCCAGGTCCAGGCAATCTCGACCTTGCGCTTCCCTTCAGGCATCGGGGCATCGAGGCGCTCGCGAAGGCCAGGATCACGCCAACTACGTCGGCTGCGCTGCGCGAGGCGCTGGAACTTGACGACGCCCGCGCGGAACTGCTCGAGACGTTCCTGACCGACCGGCCCGCACAGAGCCAGGATCGCCACATCGCCTCGGGCGGCCGTGCCCGCTACTTCGGGCACGCCTGCCTGGTACTGCAGACGCCGCAGGCATCACTGGTGACCGACCCGATGATCAGTACCTACAACCAGCTTGGTGACCGTTACACGCTCGACGACCTGCCCGATTTCATTGACCTGGCCCTCATTACGCACGGCCACCAAGATCACATCGTGCTCGAGACGTTGCTTGCGCTTCGCGGGCGAATAGGAGCAGTGGTCGTGCCGCGCTCGTCCCGAGGTAACCTTTGCGACCCTTCGATGGGCCTGTATCTGCGCCGGGTCGGCCTCCCCGTCATCGAGGTCGACAACTTCGACGAGGTTCCCTTCGAGGGCGGAAAGGTTACTGCCACGCCGTTCCTCGGCGAGCATGCCGACCTTGACATCCGGGGCAAGGCCACCTACTGGGTGAACCTGGCCGGCAAGAACCTGTTTATCGGAGCGGACTCTTCAGGCATCGACCCGGTGCTCTACAGGTACATCCGCCGCCACCTTGGCCGGGCAGACATGGCCTTCCTCGGCATGGAGTGCGATGGTGCACCGCTCACCTGGCTGTACCAGGCGCTGCTAACCATGCCGGTGAGCAAGAAGATGAGCGACTCACGCAAGCTCTCCGGCTCGAACGCGGCTCAGGCAGCCCAGATCGTCACCGAGCTTGAGGCAGCTGAGGCATACATCTACGCCATGGGCGAGGAAAGCTGGCAGGGGCACATCATGGCGACCAGTTACGACAGGGAGACCTCTTACCAGTTCAGGCAGATAGCCGACTTCATGGACTGGTGCAAGCAGCGGGACCTGCCTGTCGAGCACTTGTACGGCAGCCGAGAATGGCGCTGGTAATCAGTTCTCGTAGAGCAGGCCATCCGACCACATGTAACGGGTACCGCCCCAGCGCGCGGCGGACGCGATGTCAGGAAAGAACCCGCTGCCATTGAAGTTCGCGCTGGTGTTGCATAGCACGGGAATGCCGCTGAGCTCGGCGTAGGCCTCGAGGATACGCGCGGTGGCACTGGCTGCTGACGGATCGATGGTTTGCAGCCGTGCCGTGCCGTCTAGGTGCAGGACGGCCGGAATACGCCCGGCCCACTCGGGGCGTGGCCGGTGCTCGAAGAGCATGTAGCGGTCGCTGATCCCCGGGCTGAACACCGCCGCGGCGCGCGAGGTCAGGCAGATCGGTGCCACCGGCCGGTATCCGGCGCGGCCCTTCATGAGGTTCAGCCGGTCCTTCATGCCGGGATCGGTAGCGGGCGCGAGTATGCTCCGGTTGCCTAGCGCCCGCGGGCCGATCTCGGCCCGGCCGGACAGGACCACGACCGGCTCGCCCTCGGTGCAGAGCAGTTCGGCAAGCTGGCGTTCGCTGCACGGGCGTACCCGCCACTGCGCAGGAATATCTCCCTTGGCGAGCCGCGGGCCGCTGTAAACATCCCAGTCAAGCGCGAGATGACCGCCGCGACTGAACATCTCGCAGGTGGCTGTGCCGATGGCCGCGCCTGAGTCATTCGGGAACGGGGGAATCCATACATCCGCGAACAGGCCGCTGCCGCGAAGCTGGCTGTTCCATTTGATGTTCAGCGCGCAGCCGCCCGCGAGTACCAGATTGCGCCCCGCAGTTCCTGGTAGCGCGGAAAAGCTCCGTATCAGGAGGTCACCGAGGTATGCCTGAAACGTGGCGATCAGGTCGGCATCGGACAGTCCTGGCAGCAGCTGGTCGCGATCGGCGGCGATCTTGTCGCTGAACTCCATCGCGTTCTCCGGGGAGCTGCCAGGGAAGCTAGCCAGAACCTCGTCGAAGAGGGGAAATGCGTTTTCCTCGGCGCGGCCGAGCGCGGCGTAGGCCATCGCCTTGCCGGCGATGGACAGGTGGTGCCGCATGACCTCGTCGGGAGAGAACCCGGCGGTGTCCTTCCAGAACGGCTCGAACCGCGAGCTGAACTCGCCGAAGATGTCACCGGTGAGCGGCAGCAGCGAGGTCACCGCCCGCACGCTGCGGTCCCGCGCGGTCACTTCGTACAACCTCGGCACCGTCCCGCCGTCCCAGACCAGCACGAGGGCGTCCTCGCCGCGTGCGGCGAACGGGCTGGAACAGTAGCCGCCGAGCAAGTGGTTGGCGACGTGGTGGTAGCTGACGTAGCCCTCGGCAGACGGGCTGAAGGAGTGCTGGCAGAAGGAGTACCGCGCGAGCGGATCCCCCGCGCCCGGACGATCCTGGTAGGGCGCGACGGGAAGGCCGAGCGGGCTACCGCCGCGCGCCCAGATCGAGGCGGGGTCCCGCACGTCGGTGTCGTCGATGCCCGCCACGAACCATCCGTCGACTACGAACTGGTCGACGTCCGATGATTTCAGGCCCTCCGCCTCGAGCAGTCGTGTCACCTGCGAGAGATCGGCCAGCGAGCTGTAACGCGGGTTGTTTTCCAGCTTCTCGATCTCGATGCTGAACACCAGCCTGCTGCCATCGATGAGGGCGACGCCGGCGTCGTGAGAGAGCTTGATTCCGCAGATAAGCATGCCCGGTTACGCCCTTCATGCCTCGACAATAGGCCGGCGGCGACAGCCTCGAGTACCGCCTCGTCTCCGGCGTACGGCCCGTCAGGCCGCGGCCAGTGAGTGATCACATCCGTGAAACCGAGTTCCCCGGCCCGGCCGGCGGCATCGGCAAAGTAACCCGCGCTTGACAAGGAGAAAACCGGCGCGGCATCCAGCTGCAGGTATCTCGGCATCGTCGCCGGATCTCGGCCGGCCGCGTCAAGCGCATCCTTGAGCCTGCTGATTCCTTCGGCGACAGAGTCCCACCACCGGCGAAGGCCGTCGGCTTTAGTGCCAATCGTCACCCAGCCGTCGCCGAGCCGGGCGGCGAGCTCGATCGAGCGCTTGTGGTGGCCGGCGATGACGAAAGGCACCCTGGGCACCCGCACGCAACCTGGCAGGTTCCGCGCGTCGACGGCCGTGTAGTACTTGCCGCGGAAGGTGACCCGGTCGGTGCGCAGGATCTCATCGAGCAGCTCGGCAAACTCGGCGAACCGGTCCGCGCGCTGCCAGGTGGTCAGCGGCGGGATACCAAGCACGGCGCTGTCGAAGCTGGTCGCGCCCGCGCCGGCACCGATCCCGAGTACGAGGCGCCCGCCAGATATGTCGTCGAGGGCAGTCAGCTGGCGCGCGAAGCTGACCGGGTGCCTGAAGTTCGGCGACGCTACCAAGATGCCGAGCTCGATCCGTGAGGTCACCCCCGCAGCCGCCGTAAGCGTCGGCACGGCGTCGAACCACGGGCCATCAACCAGAGTGCGCCAGCCCAGGTGATCGTAGGTCCAGGCGTGGTCAAAGCCGTACTCTTCGGCCAGCCGCCATCGCCGCGCCGCCCGTGCCCAGCCTTGATCGGCGAGAATCACGATGCCGAACCGCACATCGGGCTTGCTAACGGGCGGGTTATCGAAGGCGTTCACCCGCTCACCGCTTCGGCGCCGCTCACTGGTTCTGCTGCCTGACTTTGGCAGCCAAGCACATCCAGGCCGAGCACGTCGTCGGGCAGGGCGTCGGCGACCTCGGTATCGAACGTCGCCAGGCGGCGTATCCATCCGGCGCCGAGCGCGACCACTCCGAGTCCCAGGCCGCAGCAGATGTACATGAGCCCGATACCCCGGTGCGTGCCGGTCCCGGCCAGAACCCGCACGATGGCACCGACGGCGCCGCTGGCCGTGAAGAGGCGGTCGAGCAGCGGCGGCCCGTAAGGCGCCACCACGCCGAAGGCAAACGGCAATGCGACCGTCGCGATGATCGTGATCACCGCGATCATCCGGCCCTGGATGCGCTGCGGCAGTTTCACCTGGACGATCGTCATGAAGATCCCTTCCATCATGCCGAGGCAGAAACCGATCCCGGCAATGCCTGCGACCACCAGTGCCAGGTTCGGCCGCAGGCCGGTGAGCAGAGCGCACAGCGCAAGCGCCCCGAGCATTACCCTGGTGCCAAGCATCCGCCGCCGCCGCGGACCACCCCATGCGGTCATCGCCAGGCCGGCCGCTATCGCGCCGATGCCAGCCGCCCCTGAGGTCAGCGCGACGGCGGAAAGCGAGGAGAACGAAAGCACGAGCGGGGATACGAGCACGATCATCGGCGCCAGGAAGAGATTGACCATGGCCGCGAAGATCACCATCGCCCGGAAGCTCCGGTGCCCGACGATGTACCTGAAGCCAGCCGCGATCTCCGCCATGACCGACTCAGCTCGCTGGAAAGGCAGCGTGGCAGGGAACCTGATGATTACCGCGGCCGCGACCGCGACCGCGTAGCTGGCTACGTCGAACGACAGGACACCGCGCAGGCCGACCGCTACCAGGAGCGCGACACCAGTCAGCGGCGCAATGAATTGCGCGACTCCGGTCGCGGCCTGCACGATGCCGTTCGCATTGCCCAGGTACCGCTTCGGCACGATCTGGGGGACGGCGGAAAGGTAAGCGGTCCGCTGGAAGGCAAGCGCCAGCGACAGGCAGCCGGTGAGCACATAGATGTGCCATGGCGCCAGCGCGCCGGTCAAGAGCAGCGCCAGCAGGATGGTCACGGCGCCGCCCGAGGCGACGTCGCCGGCGATCATGACCAGGCGCCGGTCACCGCGGTCGACGATCGCACCGGCCAGCGGGGCGACCAGGATGCCCGGCAGCAGGCCGAGTACCGCCAGGAGCCCGAACCTGGCCAGTGATCCGGTCTGCGTGTAGATCCACAGCGGCAACGCGAACTGGGTCAGCGTGGACCCCGTGATCGACACTAGCTGAGATAGCGCGAGCACCAGGAACCGCCGCATGCTCGGCGCCGGGCCTGCGACTTCAGCGATGCCCGTCAGCCTGGCGGAGCGCGTGTCCTCCAGCCACCAGGTCGGATCGCTGCCCGGCTCGCGCCTGGGCAGGTCACCCGTCGTTCCTTTCCGCAGTGCGTGGTGGGTGCGGGTCAGGATCGCGGATAGTTCTGCGGCACGGTGCCTGATGAAGAAATGCCCGCCCTCGCCGAGCACCGTAAGCGCGAGCGAGTCCGACAAGATCCCCCATTCCGCGTATCGCTCCTGCCAGTACTCGGTGCTCGGGTCCCGCTCGCCGACGACCGCGATAACCGGCGCGCGGAGTCGCCGAGCGCCGCCGGCCAGCAGTTCTGTGAAGTAGTTCTCCGCCAGCAGGCTGTCTTGGCGCATACCGCGGACGAGGGCGTGCGCCTGCTCATCGTCCAGGCCGGCCATCTCTGAGCCCATGCCGCGCAGCCAGTTCTCGACATTGCGGTCGGCGCTCAGCCGGTCCCTCGCGACCAGGCGGCTGAGGGTGCCCGCGATCCGGCCTCTTGGCCTGGCGACGGGGAACGCGCCGCCGAGGTAAACGGCCTCCAGCTTCCTGCCTGACTCCTCGAGCCTCTGCGCAAGCGCAGCCGCGAGCGCTACGCCCGCCGCGCAGTGGCCGTAGACGATCAAAGGTCCGCGCACGGTCCGCAGCACCTCGTCCGCGCAGGCCCTTGCCAGTTCGTCGATCGGCAGCCGCTCCTGGGCGCGCCCGGCGTCACGACCGGGGACCTGGATCGCGTACAACGAGCATCCGGGCGGAAGCGCGGCGGCGAGATCGGTGTAGACGCTCGCGTTGGCGCCGCCGTACGGAGCGCACACAAAGGAGGCGGTTCGCTCATCGTCGCTCAGCGGCGGAGTCAGCTCGTACAGCAACCGCGCGGCGGCCCCATCGGCCTGCTCGGCGAAGGCCGCCAGCTCGGCCACGGTCGGGTGCTTGAACATGTCCATAACGCCAACGGGCGCCCGGTCATCGCCTGACTCGGCACGCAGCCTGGCGACGACGCGGACAGCGTGCAGCGAATGCCCGCCGAGATCGAAGAAGTTGTCGTGGACGCTGATCCGGTCCTGGCCGAGCACTTCCCTCCAGGCCCGCGCCAAGGTCTCCTCCCAGGCGGTTCGCGGCGCCACGTACTCCGTTACGCCCGCGCCGAAGCGAGGAGCAGGCAGCGCGGCGCGGTCCAGCTTGCCGTTCGGCGACACCGGGAGGCGCTCGAGTACGGCGAACGCCGATGGCACCATGTACTCGGGCAGGCTGGCCGCGGCATGCTCGCGCAGCGCGACCGGATCCGTTTCCTGGCCAGCGGCGGGAACCAGGTAAGCGGCTAGCTGCCAGTCACCAGGTGTGGTCTCGCGCGCGACCACGGCGACCTGAGCGACCGCAGGATGACGCGCAAGCACCGCCTCGATCTCGCCAAGCTCGATCCGCAATCCGCGCAGCTTCACCTGGTCGTCGGTGCGGCCGATGTACCTGAGCAGGCCATCACTCGACCAGCGCACGAGGTCGCCGGTACGGTACATCCGTTCCCCTGGCGCACCGAACGGGCCTGCCACGAAGCGCGATGCGCTCAGCCCTGGCCGGGCGAGGTAGCCCCGCGCGAGGCCGTACCCGGCGATGTAAAGCTCGCCGGGTACGCCTGGTGGCACCGGCCGCAGTGCCGCGTCAAGTACGTACACTCCGGTATTGGCGATCGGGCGGCCGATCGGCGGATCTTCCCCGGTGCCTGCGGGCACGCAGGTCCACGCGGTCGAGTCCACGCTGGTCTCGGTCGGGCCATACAGGTTGTGCAGCGGCGAGCCGTGAGTCAGTTCCGCGAACCGGTCGCGGAGCCTGCCTGACAGTGCCTCGCCGCTGCAGATCGTACGGCGCACGCTCGCGTATTTCTCTGCACCGCCAGCGATCAGGAAGGCGTTGAGCATCGACGGCACGAAGTGCAGCGTCGTGACCCGCTCCGACGCGATCAGCCCGGCGAGATAGTCCGGGTCCCTGTGCCCGCCTGGCTTTGCCAGTACCAGCCTGGCTCCGGTGATCAGCGGCCAGAAGAATTCCCAGACGGAAACATCGAAGCTGAACGGCGTCTTTTGCAGTACCGCGTCCGCCGCTTCAAGGGAGTACTCGCGCTGCATCCAAAGCAGCCGGTTCGAGATGCCGTTCTGCGTGATCGCGACGCCCTTGGGCCTGCCGGTGGAGCCGGAGGTGTAGATCACGTAGGCCAGGCTCGACGGCCGCAGCGGCGCGTGCCTGTCTGTGTCGGTGATCGGGCCTCCGGCGCCGGCGGCGATCGTCGCCGCGGTGCCGGCGTCGTCGGCGATCACGGCGGTCACCGTGGTCGGTGGCAGATCGGCTGCCGTAGCGGCGTCGGTGAGCAGCATGACAGGCGCCGCGTCGGCGAGAATGAACGCGATCCGCTCCGGCGGGTAGCCAGGGTCGACCGGCAGGTAGGCCGCGCCCGATTTGAGCACCGCGAGCAGCGCGGTGACCAGCATGATCCCGCGCGGCAGCGCGACGGCGATGACCTGTTCCTGGCGGGCACCCGCGCCGATCAGGTACCTGGCCAGCCGGCTGGACTGCCGGTCAAGCTCGGCGTAGCTGAGCGACCGCGCGCCGCTGGTCACCGCGATGGCGGCCGGAGTGGCGGCGGCCTGGGCTGCGAGCAGATCCGGCAGCGTCGTCAAGGGAAAGTCGGCGGCGGTGTCGTTCCACCCGGTGAGGAGCTGGTGCCGCTCGGCGGCCGAGAGCAGGTCGACCTGGCCGGCGCGGATCCCGTGATCGGCGGCGACGGCCGCGAGTACCCGGATCAGCCGGCCTGCGAACTGCTCGGCGGTGGAC
>DAHVDE010000006.1 GCA_027313705.1 Actinomycetota bacterium
GCCCCACCCCAGCCCCCGCCACATACAACTCACCCGCCACCCCCGCAGCCACCACCCCCAGCCACTCATCAAGCACAAACACGGCCACGTTGCTTATCGGCGTGCCGATGGGCAACGCCGAGGCCATAGCCGCGTCCTCCGTGCTCACCTGGTAAAGCGTGGTGCTCACGGTGTTCTCTGTCGGGCCGTACCCCACGATCATCAGCCGCCCTCCGGCCCACGGGCCGGCCAGCGAGGAAGGCACGGCCTCGCCACCTACCGTCATCACCCGCACCCCGGCAAGTTCCCCGGCTGGGATTCCGGCCAGCACCGCAGGCGGAACCCACATGTGGCTGATGTCGTGCTCGGCGGCAAGCCTCGCGAGTTCCTCGCTGCCGAGCGGCCCTGGCGGCGGAACGACAAGAGTCGCGCCAGATCCAAGCGCCCGCCAGATCTCCCCGGCCGAGGTATCGAAGCTCAGCGACGCGACCTGAAGCAGCCTGCTGCCAGGACCGAGCGCGAACGCCGCTATATGCGCGATCGCCAGGTTGACCACGCTGCCCGCCGTGATCACGACGCCCTTGGGCGTGCCGGTCGAGCCTGAGGTGTAGATCACGTAGGCCGGGTGCGCCGGCCGTAGCGCTGTCACCCGGTCAGCGTCGGTGACATCGCCTGCCTGCCGTGCCGCCACGGCAGCCGACACGGCCAGATCGTCGGTCATCACCAGCCGGGACCTGCCATCGCCGCCGAGGCCGCCTGCCGTCGCGGCGTCGGTGACCACGATCAGCGGCCCGGCGTCGGCCAGCATGAAGGCGATCCTGGCCGCCGGCAGCTGCGGGTCCACCGGCAAGTACGCCGCGCCGGTCTTGGCCACCGCAAGCAGCGCCACGATCACCGCCGCGCCGCGCGGCAAGGCAAGCGCCACCACTTGCTCGGGGCCGGCGCCCAGGCTGATCAGGTAGCGCGCCAGCCGGTTCGCCCGCTCGTTCAGCTCCGCGTAAGAAAGCTGGCAGCCCGGCGATTCCAGCGCCGCCTGACCCGGTGTCCGGCGCACCTGCGCCTCGAACAGCTCAGGCAGGGTCAGGGGCGGCACGTCATGCGGGTCAGCCATCGCTGTCACCCGCATCCAGCTTGGCGAGAATTACGCGCCCGATCTCCGCGACCGCGGTCGCGTGCGTCATGTGGTCGTGCTTGGCCGCGATCTCATGGACCTCGATCTGCCCGGTCAGGTGAGGCTCCCACCTGGCCGGTGGCAGGCCGTCGATGGCGGCGGCGAAGTACAGCATGCTGCCTTCGAACACGCCGGGCGCGAAGTTCACCGACAGCCAGATGTTGTTACGCAGCACCGCGACGAGCGCGAGGATGTTGTTCTCGGTCAGGCCGGCAGCACCGCTCTGCGCCCTGATGATCGCCAGCGTCGCCTGCTGGTCGAGTTCCTGACCGTCAAGTCCGGGCAGATCCACGTCGAGGCCGTTGAGCACTTCCCTCAGCAGTTGCTGCTCGGTCCGCAGCAGGTCAGCTGGAGTGGCGACTTGCCTGCCAGGCGGCGGCGTATTCGAAGGCGCGGCATCTACCAGCGCGAGCAACGCGACCTGCTGTCCGGCCGACTGCAACTGGGTGGCCATCTGATGAGCGACGCTGCCTCCGAAGCACCATCCGGCCAGGTGGTAAGGACCCTCCGGCTGCACCGCCCTGATCTGCTCGACATACCAGGCCGCCATCTCGCCGATGCTGCGCGGCAGTTCCTCGCCCTCGTGCAGGCCGCGCGCCTGCAGCCCGTACACAGGCACGTCCGGGCCTAGCTGGCCGGGCAGCGAGGCGTAACACCAGCTCAGCCCGCCACCTGGATGCACGCAAAAGAGCGGTGGCCGGTCACCTCGCGTCCGCAGCGGCAGCAACCCCGCCAACGGGTCCGACCCGGGTCCTTCCCGCATCGCCGCCGCCAGCCCGGCCACGGTCGGCGCTTCGAACACGGTGCGAACCGAGATGTCGGCGCCAAGCTCGGACCTGACCCGGCTGACCAGCCGGATGGCGAGCATCGAATGGCCGCCCAGGTCAAAGAAGCTGTCGTCAGCGGCCACCTCGGTCACCCCGAGTACTTCGCGGAACAGCGCGCTGAGCGCCTGCTCCTGCGCGCCACGCGGTGCCCGGCCGGCCCGGCCGGGCACCGGGACAGGTGCGGGCAGCGCGCCGGCGTCCACCTTGCCGTTGGCGGTCAGCGGCAACTCGGCCAGCACGGTGATCGAGGCGGGAACCATGTAGCCGGGCAGCAGCGCCGCGACGTGATCACGCAGGGCGGCAACCGCGAGCGGGGCAGCGGCCGCTTCAGGCACCACGTAGCCGGCCAGTCCCTCGCCACCCGGCAGGTCTCCGCGCTTCACCACGACGGCCCTGACGACACCAGGACAGGCCGTGAGAGCGCCCTCGACCTCGCCAGGTTCGATCCTGAAGCCGCGAATCTTCACCTGATCGTCAGCACGGCCGAGGAACTCAAGGCGGCCATCGGCGGTCCACCTGGCCACGTCACCAGTCCGGTACATGCGCTCGCCAGGCGGGCCAGACGGGCAGGCAGTGAAACTGCCCGCGGTCTGCCCCGGCCGGCCCAGATAGCCGCGGGCAAGCCCGAGGCCGGCCAGGTACAGATCGCCTGGCTCAAGCGGCGGCACCGGCCGCAGCCACCGGTCGAGCAGGTAGGCGCGGGTGTTCGGCAGCGGCTTGCCGATGACCGGATGAGTTCCGGCCGTTACCGGCGCGGCCAGGGCGTCGATCGTGCACTCGGTCGGGCCGTAGAAGTTGTATCCGGTCGTGCCAGGCGAGTCGGCCAGTTCGTCCCAGTCCGCCTGGCTCAGCCGGTCGCCGCCGAGGATGACGATCTGCGGCCAGGCCTGCCCGCGGCCTGCGGGCCGGCCTGCCCTGGCGGCGCGTAGCTGGCCGAAAAAGGCAGGGGTGACGTTGAGCACATCGATACCCTGATGTCCGGCGTAGCTCACGACCGCCTCGGGATCACGGCGGGTCAGTTCGCTGAGCAGGTGCAGTTCGTTGCCGTCGAGCAGGAAAAGTAACGGGTCCCAGAATGCGTCGAACGAGAAGGACGCGGCCAGCATGACCCGGAGCGGACGGTTGCCGGCTGCTCGCCGGGCGGGTCCGTACCTGTCGCGACGGTGACCGTGAAAAAGGCTGACCACCGAGCCGTGCGTGGCCACCACGGCCTTCGGAACGCCGGTCGAGCCAGAGGTGTAGACCACGTACACGGGGCTGGCCGGTGATAGCGGCGCCGTCCGCTCGTTATCAGCGGGGCTGGCGGGCGAGCGCGCGGCCACGGCGGTCGCGACGTCCCGGTCATCGGCAAGCAGCATCGGGGTATCGCCTGGCAGTCTTTCCTGGCTGGCGATATTCGTGAGCACGCAGGCCGGGCCGGCATCGGCCAGCAGAAAGGCGATCCTGGCCACCGGGTACGCCAAGTCGATGGGCACGACGGCGGCGCCCGCCTTCAGCACGCCAATCACCGCGACCAGGAGCTGGGCGGTTCTTGGCAGCGCGATCGCGACCCGCGACTCTGGACCGATTCCTGCGGCTATCAGGTGGCGGGCGAGCCTGCTTGCCGCCGCGTCCAGTTCCGCGAAGGTCAGCCGCGCCTCGGCGCACACCACCGCTGCGGCGTCGGGCGTGCGTGCGGCCTGCGCCTCGAACAGGTCGGGGAAGGTCACCTGCGGCACGGCAAGCGCCGTGTCATTCCAGCGCTCAAGCACCTGCTCCCGCTCACCAGGCGCGAACATGTCCACGTCGCTGACCCGCACGGCCGGGTCTGCGGCCACCGCCTCGAGCACGCGAACCAGCCGGGCCGCGATCAGCTCCGCCGTGCCCCGGTCGAACAAGTCAGCCGCATACTCCACCTCACCGGCCAGCCCCCCTGGCGACCCGTCACCCGCCCGC
>DAHVDE010000015.1 GCA_027313705.1 Actinomycetota bacterium
GCGGGCGGCGCCCTGGTACCGCTTGGCCAGGTTGAGCGGCGGGACGACTGGGCCGACCTCAGGAGTGCGATCCGGCTCTTCAAGCGCGGGCGGCCGGTCCTGGTTACTGCCGTCGTCATGGTGGTGGCGCAGGTCATCTGGCGGGCGCAGTTCCTGAGCCACATGTACTTCCTGCGCGAGGACTTCTTCAATTCCGACCTCGCGGCCGAATCGCATCTCGGCTGGCGTTACCTGACCTACGTGGGTGCCGGGCACTTCATGGTCGGTGAGCGCCTGATCATCTGGCTGCTGGTCAGGATCTCGCTTTACGACTGGCACCTGGCCATGGCGATGACGCTCGCCTGCACGCTGGCTGCGGGCCTCGCGGCGCTGAAGATGCTGCGGACACTGTTCGGCGAGCGCCCGGTGATCTTGCTCTTGCTCGCGTTCTACCTGCTGACACCCCTCACCGTGTCCAGCCTCGGCTGGTGGACAGAGGCACTGGAGTCGATACCGCTTCAAATCGCGATCTTCATGGCCGTCGACGCGCAGGTGCGGTTCGTAAGGACCGGGGCGGGCCGTCAGTTCGCGGCCGCTTTGTCCTGGGTGATCTTCGGTCTCATCTTTTTCGAGAAGGCCCTCGTCCTGCCCCTGCTGCTGCTGGCGGTCTCCGTCTTTCTGGAGCCCGGCGGATCCTGGCTCGCTGGTGCCCGCCGCGTCCTGCGCAGGTACTGGCGGCTGTGGCTGGCCTACGTGGCGGTGCTCATCGGATACGCCATCGTCTTCGCCGTAGCGCTCGGGACCTCCTCGGTGCGGCCGCACGCGCCGGCTTCCCTAGGTGCGGTGGTGACCTTCAGCTGGGGCCTGCTGAAGGACACCCTGCTGCCCGGTGCCCTGGGCGGGCCGTGGCACTGGTATCCGCTGCCTGGCAACTGGTATGCGATCGCCGCGACACCGAGGGAATTCCAGTGGATCGCCGTCGCGGTAGCGATCTTCGTCGTCGCGGCGAGCATCTGGCGTCGCGGCAACGCCTGGCAGGCGTGGGCGATCTTCGCCGGATGGCTGGTGCTCGCCGACATGCTGCCAGTGATCGTGAGCAGACTGACGATTTACCCGCTTTTGTATGCGCTCGACACCCACTATGTCGCCGACGCTATGCCGGTACTCGTCTTGTGCCTCGGGCTGGCGTTCCTTCCTGTGCCCGATCCGCTGGCCGGCCGGGCAGGACCGGTCCCGGCTGACAGGCACCGGCTGCGGCAAGGCGGGGAGCAGGCATGGCGCACGACTGCCGCCGCGCTTTTCGCCGTGTTCGTGATCGGATCGGTCTGGTCGGCGCAGGACTACTCGCGCCTGATGACAGGAAGCCCGGCTGCCATCTATATCGCGTTCGGCACCGCCGAGATCAGGCAGGCGCCGAGCGGCTCACCCGTACTGGACAGCGCGGTACCGCCCGATGTCAGCTATCAGGCCGCGGACAATCGCGCCTCGCGGGTGATCGGCGACGCGGTGCCTGGTCACGTTCGCTGGATCGCCAAGCCCTACGGAACGATCGACGGCCTGCGGGTGCTTGCAGCCAACGGGCTGCTGGAAAAGGTCTGGGTCTACGGCACGTCGAGCGGCCCCGCCGCCCACGGCGGATGCTGGCCTGAGCGCAACGGCACGGTGCGGATCAAGTTCTTGCAGCCGTCGCCCTACTTCACCACTCTTGTTCGGATTGGCTATATCTGGGGTTCTTCTGCGGCGGGCACGGTCGCGGTCAAGTTCGGAGCAATCACCAGGCTATTGCCGGTCGTGCCAGGGCTGCACACCGCCTACCTGCCGGTCAGCGGATCGGTGACCGGCATGTCGGTTTCCGGCATCAGCGGCGGCAGCCTGTGCGTCGGCGACGCCGAGGCAGGCAGGCCCGCGCCGCAGGTTTCCGGTCACACTACTGCTCGATCCTAGGGAAGTAGCTTTGAGCCAGGCTGATGAGGACATCGAGGTAACCGGAACAGGTAAAGACCTTGCCGGGGTCGAGGACGTCGACGACGGGCTTTCCTGGGCGGATCTGCGTTCCGCCGTCGGCTGGCTGCGCTCGCACCGGGTACTGGTCGGCGCCGTACTCCTGATCGCCGCGCAGCTCGCGTGGAAGGCCCAGTTTCTCAGTACGCTCTACTTCCGCCAGGACGACTTCCACGACCTGGATCTGGCCGTCGACCACGCGTTCACCTGGAAATACCTCACCTTTATCGGATCAGGGCACCTGATCATCGGGCTTCGTATCGTCGCCTGGGCGCTGGTGCGGATGTCATCGACCCCGTACAACTGGCTGCTCGCCTCGATGGTGAGCCTGGCGTTCGTGACGGCGGCGAGCATCGCGGCCTACCGCCTGTTTCGCGACTTCTTCGGCGAGCGCCCGGCGATCCTGGTGCCGCTCGCCGTCTACCTGCTGAGCCCGCTGACCATGCCCGACCTGGGTATCTGGTCATCGGCCATGGAGTCGGTACCGCTGCAGCTAGCGACGTTCCTGGCGCTGAGCGCTCACCTGCGGTATGTCAGGACCAGGCGCTGGCAGCACCTGGCCTCAGCCGCGTTCTGGATGGTGTTCGGGCTCATCTTCTTCGAAAAGGGCCTGGTACTGCCCTTGCTGTTGTTCAGCGTGACGGCCGCTTTCCTGGTCGACGCCCGCTCGCTGCTCGGCGGGATCCGTATCGCCCTGGGCAAGTACTGGCGGGCCTGGCTGCTTTACCTGGCCCTGGCGGCTGGCTACGGCGCCATACTCGCCCAGGCCCTGCATACTTCGACGTCGCAGCCGAAAGTGCCGGTATCGGTATCAGGCGTGCTTACCTTCGTCTGGGAATTGCTGCGAGACACCTTCATACCCGGCTCGATCGGCGGGCCCTGGCAGTGGTTCCCCGTCGCGGGCAACTCCTTTTCCTTCGCCGCGCCGCCCCGGTTTCTGGTCGGCGTTTCGATCGTCGTCGTGCTCGCCATCCTGGCCGGCAGCATCTGGCTGCGCCAGGTCGCCTGGCGGGCCTGGCTGGTCCTGGCGGTCTGGCTCGCCGTAGCGGACATGGCGCCGGTGGCCATCGGCAGGATCAACACGTTCAACCCGTCCGTGCTCGGGCTGGAAACCAGGTACGTGGCCGACACCATTCCTGTCCTGGCGCTGTGCGCGGGACTTGCCTTCCTGCCCGTCGTGACGGGCCGGGGCGCCACGGCGGCCGCAGCGCGCAGGCACCGCGTGGACCTGGCCGCGCTGCGTACCGCGGCCGCCGCGCTCGTCGGCGTGTTCGTCTTCAGTTCGATCTGGTCGGTGGCGGCATATGAAGGCGTGACCAACGGCACGCAGGCGCGCGACTTCATCACTAATGCCAGCCTGGCGCTGCAAGACGCACCGAGGGGAACCCCGGTCGTCAACCGTCCCATGCCGCAGAACATCGTGGAGGGAACCTTCGAGGCATACGCCTATACCTCGAAGGTCATCGGCTACCTGGAGCGCGGCGACCTCAAGGGCAAGCTGCGCTGGATCAGCAGGCCAACAGGCACGATAGACGGTCTGATGACCTTCGGCACCGACGGCCGCCTGCACGTCGTCCAGATATTCGGCACCGCGAGCCAGCCAAGGCCGAATCACTCATGCTGGCCGCAGCGGCATGGCCGGATCGTGGTGCGTTTCACCCATCCCTCATCTGGTTTCTCCGGCACGGTGAGGATCGGCTACATCTGGCCACCTCGCGGCCCAGGCGTGGTGTACGTGCGGTACGGCAGCAAAGTGCAAGCGCTGTCGGTCGAGCCTGGCCTGCATGCGGGTTTCCTGCACATCCGCGGCTCGGCGAGCAGGATCGTGGTGTCAGGTCTTGGCGGGATCGGCATGTGCGTGGGCGATGTGGAGGCGGGCAACATCGGCCCTGCCGCCGCCGGACCGGCGATCCCGCCGGTCACCACGACGAGGACAGGCCCCTGACCAGTGCTGGCCTGATTTACCAGGCGTTTCAGCAATGACAATCTGGCGACCTGGTTATTGACCGGACGCAAACTGCTTTTTACGCTGACGGCAACCTGAGGTTTACAGGAAAGGTCAGCTCATGAACGAAAAGGTCATTAACCGGACAGATACCTCGGTGGCCCCGGTGCTGCTCACCCCGGCGCTGGTGGAGAAGATGCTCGCCAGCCGCGAGGCCGTTCAGGTGATGAAGTTCCGTACCACCTGCACGGACTGCGTGCCTAACTACTAAGCGGTGCGGCGGCGCCGCGGTAGCCGGCGGGCCAGGACGCCGACTGGCCGGCTCGCCACGGCGTCGCTTCGCGTCCTGTCCGCCGATCGCCGGGGAGCATGATGGAGCTGCGCGCGGAGAACTTGACCGAGGCACTCGGCGCGGCCTGCGGGGAGCTGGCTGAGGAACCCGCGGCGGTCGTCGAGCTTGTGCACAGGACCGAGCCAGGGTTCGCCGCCACGATGTTTTCTGCCTGGCGCGCTGAAGGCATCGCGCTCAACGCCGCCTTGACCGAGGACGTGGAGTCAGCGGCCGACCGCGTCGACCGCTACCGTCTGGTCGCCGCCGAGCTGACCGGGCAGGTCACCAGCCTGACCGCGGTCAAGGGGCTTGAGGTCGCCGCGCTCTATCCGGCGGGCCTGGTCAGGTACATGAACGACCTGGACTTCATCGCGCCGTCGCAGGAAGATCTATGGGCGGCGATCGGATGGCTGACCGGGACAGGCTGGGATGTCGACACGGCCACGTTCTCGTTCCTGGAAGGCACGCTGCACGTCATGGTCAGCATGCGCATGCAGAACGACGACCGGTTCAGGCTGCCATACGGCATCGAGCTCGCGACCTACTACACGTTAGGCAACCAGGGCGGCATACCGCCGATAGTGCGGATGCCAGGCACATGGCGAGCCGCTGCGGTCAAGAACTCGATCATGTTGCTGCACGAGCGCTACGAACAGCCGTTCCGTGCCCGTGACCTGGTCGACGCCGCGCTGTTGCACGAGTCGATGAGCGAGGGAGAGTGCCGCGCTCTGCACGAGGCGGTGATCGCACTTAACCTCGCGGTCGAATACTCCGAGCTGGTACGACTGGTCAAGCAGGCAGGACTGGCTGACCTCACGCCGTTGCCTGGTGGCCGGTGGACGACGGCGCGGACGCGGGTGGCCAGGATGAGCCGAGGGGCAGGCTTCTTCGCCAAGCCGGTCGCCGGGACCGGCCGGCATCTGCAACGGCGGCTCATGATGGCCAATCCTGGCCAGGCCGAGAAGGCGGCGTGGGACCTCGTGCAGCGGCGGCTGCACCCGGTCACGGCGATTCGGGCCGGCCTGCTCGGATTCGGCCTGCCGGTCAGCGGGCCGCGCTCAGACGTCACCCGCGCGGTTCTCCGCCGTCGCGGCGACCTAGCCTGGGCAGACACCCCGGCCGGGCGGTTCCTGCTCACCGTCGGCGACTTCGTGTCGCAGGAAGCCGTGGCCGAGCTAGGCGATGGAGAACAGGCAGAACCCGAGCCAGATCTTGCGCCCGTCGCCGAGGCCAGCCGATGACGACGGTTTCGCCAGCAACGGCGGGCGCCGCCACAGGGACACTGGCCAACGGCGTCAGGTACGCGGTGCTGCACCGGCCGGGCGCCGCCGTGACCGCGGTTTCTGTGTGGATTCTGGCCGGATCGAGGCACGAACCGGTGCCGGGGGTCGCTCACCTGCTTGAGCACGTCGTCATGCAGGCGGTACCTGCCGGGCGCAGCCGCCGGGTAGTAGACGAGATCGAAGCGTGGGGCGGGGATGTCAACGCGATGACGACCCGCGACCATGTCGTGCTGCACGCGAAGGTGCCGGCCGCGGACGCTGCCGCGGCCCTGGCCGTGCTCGCCGAGGCGGCCGCCGCGGCGGACTTCGACGACGAGGTCGTTGCCGCCGAGCGCCGGGTTGTGCAGGAGGAACTCAGGCTTGCCGCTGCCGACCCTGCCGACGTCGTGCACGACGTGTTCTTCCATGCGGCCTACGGCGACCACCCGATGGGCAGGCCGGTCGGCGGCCAGGCTGCGGAGATCGCCCGACTTGGCCGCGCTCACCTGCACGAGTGGTCAGGCATGTTCATGCGGCCGGCGACCATGGCCGTCGTCGTGTGCGGTGATCTGACCGAGACGCAAGTGCGCCGTGCACTTGCGGACGGCCCGCTTGCGTGGCTGCCTCCCGACCCGGCCGGCTTGCCTGCTGACAGTTCGCCGCCGGTCGCCGCCGGGCGCCTCGACCTGACCATGGTCGCCGACACGGCGGCGGTCGTCATCGGCGGTCAGGCGTTCGCCCTGAGTGATCGCGCCATGCTGGCCGCCGAGATCGTGCTCGAACTGATCGCCTGCGGCAACGCGTCGGTGCTTAACGAAGAGATCAGGTCGAACCGCGGCCTGTCTTACGACATCTTCGGCGGTGTCAGCGGGTACCGGGAGACCGGCACCTGGCGGGTCGCGATCTCCACGGCCCCTGAGCACCGCGAGGAGGTAGCCAGCCTCGCGACCTCGCTGGTTACCGACGCCGTCCGGTCTGGCTGGACTGCGGAGGCGATCAGCGCCGCCAGGCGCAGGGTCGCCGGGCTGGCCCAGGTCAGTGCCGAGTCCGGCCTCGAGGAGGCGCTGCGGTTCGGCGACTACGCCTTCGTAGGCGGCCTGGCGGGCTTCTCGCTGCCCGGCTACCTCGGTCAGCTTGCCTCCATCGGGCCGCAGGAGGTAGCACATGCCGCCGAGTTCATGACAGAAAGGCTGGTGGTGGCGACCGCCGGGCCGGCCGGTTTCCGATGACGTTCCAGCCGAGCGACAAACCCAGAGAAAGGAGGTGCCAGTTGGACCGTCACCTAGTGTCGGCGCGCCGGCCTAAGGTCAAGCCGATCAAGAAGTGATCACCTAGCGGAACTGACTAGTGAAGGAGGGATCGATGGAGCGGCACATGTACGCCTCGCGTCGTCCGAAGGTCAAGCCGGTCAGGAAGTAGCTGACTGTCAGCGAAACAGGGTCAAGCCGGAGGGAGAAGACATGGATCGAGGCCGGGTTTCCTTGCGTCGTCCGGTCGTGAAGAGGAAGTAGGGCCTTCCCTCATGATCTGGCGCATGAGTAAATCATGAATTGCCGGGGTGCGGCGCGCGGTCAGTGGCGCATCGCGCCCCGGCTGCGCAGGAAAGGCTAGCCGTTGGACCACGTCGACTTCGATCGCACCGTCTTCGCGCTGATCTGCCCGGACGCGCTGGTACGGCATCTTGGCCTGCCGGTACTCCAGCGGATCGGCCTGGCCGGTTTCTCCCCCGCGGCCTGGCGGGTGATCTGGCACCGGCCGGACGATCTCGACCTTTTCCACGAGCGTAATATCGCCAGCGCCTGGCAGGCGTACCTGTACCGGCTGGTCGATCAGCTATTCGGCTTCGGACCTGCCATCGCCCTGCTGCTCGCGGACCAGCGTCCTGGCACCGGCGGCCACGCCAGGCTGCGCCTGGCGAAAGGCCCGAGCGATCCGGCCAGGTCCGGGCCAGGCACCATCAGGGGAGACCTCGGGTCGATCAACGCCATGCTGTCGCTGCTGCACACCGCCGACTCACCCGCCGACTCGGCCAGCGAAAGCGCCGTGTTCACCGGCGCGGCCGGCTTTAGCCGCGGTGAGGTCGAAGACCTGTTCAGCGTGCTCGAACTTCTCCAGGTCGCCAGGCCGCGGGAAACCCGTGACTACCCTGACGTGGTGGCCGGCCTGCGCGCGAAGGCCATCGCGGCGGCCTGGCCGGACCTGCCAAGACCAGTGCGCAAGACGGCAAGCGAACTGCTCGCCTCAGGTACGCCAGAACTCGCCTCGCCGGCGAGCGGCGAGCGGCTCGCCTGCCTGCTTGGTCCCGATCATCCGCTCGCAGGGCTGCTGCAAGCCAGTTACACCCCGGCGTCGGCCGGCCAGGATCCGGAGCGGGTCGCCGTGACCTTGGCGGCGTTCGGCACTGGCCTCGACGACTGGGAACGCCTGGTGCTCGCGACCTCACGCCGGTTCTGGCCGCGCCGTGCCGCATACCGCCAAGATCAGCGCCAATTTGCCAGTCCAGCCCGCGGGCAGCAGGTCAGCAGCTAAGGAGCATCGCCATGGCATCAGTATTCTTCCGCACCAAGCTCGGCGCCACCGAGGAACTCGCTGCCGCGCCAGGGCAGCCGCTCACCGACGTGCTCAGACGGGCAGGCATTCCCCTCAATGCGGTCCTGACCTGGTGCAACGGCACGATAGCGGCGGAAGAGACGACGGTGGTGCACGCCGAGGACGTGATCGAGGTCCGCCAGGTCAGGCATTACGACATGGACGTGCTCCGCCGGCCAAGGCGGCAGGTATACGGCGTGCCTGACCCGGTATACGCCAAGACCGTGCTTTTCGACACGATGGGCTCGCTCGAGCGCAAGACCGAGCAGCTAGATGCCGCGGGCTTCGTGCAGTACGTGGAGGAGACCTTCGTCCAGAGCGTGCTCTCCCATGAGGTGATGCGGGCCGGTGACAAGGTGGTCGTCGGCCTGTCGGGTGGCAGGGACAGCGTCGCGTACCTGACCTTGCTCGAGCGCACCAGGGACCGGCTGCCCGACCTCGACATGACGGCTGTCACCATCACCGGGCTGCCGGACTGGGAAGAACCCGCGACGTTCGCCGCCGCCAGGGAGTCTGGCGAGCGACTTGGCATCGAGCAGGTCATCGTCACCTCGGCCGACGTCGAGCGGACGTTCAAGCTCAAGGGACAGTTCGTGGATGCCATGAACGAGGTCGTCGCGGGCGAGGGCAATCACCTGACCATGGTGATCGGCCATCAGGTGCTCCGCCGGATGCTGGAAGAGGAGGCCAGGTCCCGTGGCGCGGGAGTCGTGGCGTTCGGTTTCAATGCCGACGACCTGGTCGCCTCCATGGTCACCTGGTTCACGAGCGGCTTCCGCATGGGCGGTCTCCCGGTCAGGGAGATCGGGGACCTGCGGTACGTATTCCCGCTGTACCGGATCACCAAGAAAGAACTCACGCTTTACCTGGAGCTAGTCGCGCCCGAGCTGAACAGGCAGGGGACGCCTGGCCGGTTCACCACAGGTCCAGACGAGCGGTCGATGTCCTACGCACTCACCGACCACCTGTTCGACCTGTGGCCGGGCATCGACTACTACCTGTTCGCGGCGTTCGCCAACATGCAGCGGTACATGTTCCCGCTGATCGAGGTGCCCTGCCGCGGCTGCGGTGGTCTCTACCTGATGCAAGAGGGCATCGCCAACGCGCCTGATCTCTGCGACGTGTGCGACTTCTTCGCCCGCCGCGAGCTGAGCACGGTCAGCTGAGCCCGGCGAGCGCAGCGCATGTCATGGTACGAGGACTATTTCACCGCTGATTACTGGCTGTACGCGGACGCGGAGTACACCGCCGAGCGGACCGAGGCCGAGGTCGGCTATCTCGCTGAGGTGCTGCGCGAGCTTGCCCCCGGCCGCAGGGTGCTCGACCTCGGCTGCGGCACTGGCAGGCACGCGGTCGGACTGGCCGGGCTCGGCTTCGAGGTGACCGGCGCGGACATGTCCGGGTACGCGCTCGAGCGAGCCCGCCTGGCGGCGGCGAACGCAGGCGTGGAACTGGGCCTGCGGCGGGCCGACCTGCTGCGCGGCACCGGATGGGAGCTGCCGCAAGTCGACGCGGTGATCTGCGTCCAGGCGTTCGGCTGGGGCGAGGATTCCGACCAGCTTGCGCTGCTGCGCCGGGTCAGGCGGCTGCTGGTGCCAGGCGGACTGCTCGTGCTGGATCACTCCAGCCTCCTCGCGATCGCCAGGATGTACTCGGCGCATGACGAGGCCAGGATCGGCGCCGCGAAGGTTACCTTCAGCAGGAGCTACGACCCGGTCAGCGGCCGCAGCGGCGGCGAGGTCCGCGTCGATCGTCCGGGCGGCGGCCCGGCGGTGCTGCCGGACAACGTGCGGCTGTATACCCCGGTCGAGGTGGCCGGGCTGCTTGCCCGCTCCGGGTTCGAAGTAGTCAGGGCCGACGCCGACTTCCGTGCTGGCCGGCCGGTCACCATCGACACCAGGTACGTGCAGTTCCTTGCCACCCCGTCCGCCGGGGTCGAGTCGGCACTGGCCGGGCATCTCGACCCGGCCGGAGCTGACGGAGTCGACCTGCGCTGGGCACCAGACGAGGCCGAGTTCACCCGCAGGAACCTGGCGATTGCCTGGGCACGGCTGTCGGCGGACCCAGTGCACACCCCCGACCGGGCCAGGCGTTATGACCTGCGTGACCCCTACGGAGGCGAACGGGCCGCGCCTGTGCTGGCCAGGCAACTCGGCTGGCCAGCAGGAACGGCGCCCGCGGCGGCGCGGGTCAGCGCCGGGGCCGGAGTCACCGGGCTGCTGCATGGCCTGGCCAGGCTCGCCGACGGCGGCATCGTGCTGATCTCGCCTTACGGGCACCCGCAGCTAGCGGAGGCGGCTGCCGCGGCCGGCGGCCAGGTCGCGGTCGCTGACCTGCCCGACCTGGCCACCGCCAGGGCCGCCATCGCGACGATCAGGCCGGCGGTCACGGTGCTCGACCGGCCAGGGCTGGCCGGGGCGTGCTGGCCAGCCAGCGCGGTTGCCGAACTGGCGGCGAGTGCCTTCGAGGCAGGCGGCGTGCTTATCGTGGACGAGAGCTACGGCTGCTACCTGCCGGCCGGCGCCAGCGCCGCCACGCTCACGCAAAGCGCGGCCGGCCTCGTGGTACTGCGCGGAGTATCAAAAGGCTACTGCTGCGGCGGGCTGCGGGTCGGTTTCGCCATCGCCTCTGAGGGCATCGCCGCGCAGGTGCGGGCGGTGCTCGCACCGCTCGCGTGCAGCGCGCTCGCCTTCGACCTCGCGCTTGAACTGCTCAGTCAGCCCGATCCCTTCGGCCCGCTGCGGGCCAGGGTGGCCGAGGTCAAGCCGGGGACGCAGGCCGCGATCCGGCGGGCCGGCCTGGAAATGATCGGCACAGATGACCACGTTCCATGGATCGCGCTGCGCGACGACGCCGCTACGAGGTCGGTGCTTGCCAGGTGCGGCCTGATCGCCAAGCCGGTGCCGCTCACCTGGCGGCCTGGCGGCCTGCTCAGGATGTCGGTGCCGCTCTCGCGTGACCGCGCGGACGCGGTGATCGCGGCACTGGCGCTGGCATGAGGCGGCTGCGGGAGGTCGTAGCCGCCGTCTACGACACCTTCGACTCCGGCCTGGCGCTCAAGGACGTGCACGAGATCTGCACCCACGACCGCTATCAGGCGTCGGCGGGGATAGCCCGCGCCGCCGAGTACGTGGCCGGCCACGCGGTGGCCGCGGGGTTGTCTGACGTCGAGGTGCTGACCTTCCCCGCGGATGGTGCCAGACGCTGGTGGACCTTCCGCGCGCCGACGTCGTGGACGCCGGTGCGGGCCAGGCTCGAGGCAGGCGGCGACGTCGCCGTGCGTTACCCGGAGCAGCCGTACACGCTGGCGGCTTACTCGGCGCCGATCGGTCCTGGCGGCCGCGCCGTAGCTGTGGTGCGCATGTCGGCGGTGCGGCTGGGCGCGGAGCCGCGCGGTGCCCTCGTGGTCGTCGACGACGGCACCGCGCTCGGCGCGGTCGCAGGCCCGCTGGCGGTGGCCGGCGCGGTGGCCGTGGCCATCGACCCGCTCGGCCGGTCACCAGGGCGAGGCCGGGGTCAGGTCGGCAGGATCGAGTTGCCGGCCGGATGCGGACTGGCCGCGTTCAGCGTGACCGCCTGGCAACTGGAAAGGCTCGCGGCGGGCGCGGACGCGGGCGCCTCGGCCAGGGTCGAGGTGACGCTCGACCCCGGTGCCGCGGCCATGCCCGTGGTGACTGCCAGGCTGCCAGGTGACAGCGACGCCGAGGTGCTGCTCAGCGCGCACCTGTGTCACCCGAGACCAAGCGCCAACGACAATGCCTCTGGCGTCGCCGCGCTGCTCGGCATCGGCCGGGTACTTGCCGGTCCGCTAGCCGGTCACCTGCCGGGCGGCGGCGCCAGGCAGGCGATCAGGTTCCTGTGGGGCCCCGAGTTCACCGGCATGGTCGCTTACCTGCACGAACTGGTCGGCACCGGCAAGGCGGCCAGGCCGGCCTTCGCGATCAACGTGGACATGGCGGGCGAGGATGTAGGCAGGTGCGGCGGGCCGCTCGTGATCGAGCGCGGCCCCGACGATGTACCTTCCTTGCTGCCGGCCCTCACCGCCCGCTGCGCCGAACTGCTGCCGCCGGCTGCACGCTCCTACAGCGGCGCGGTCGGGTGCGATCCGTGGACCTGGCGCCTGACGCCGTTCGCCGGCGGCTCCGATCATGCCCTGCTTGCCGACTCGCCGGCCGGCTGCCAGGTCGCCGGGCTAGGTCACTGGCCAGACCGGGCAAATCACAGCTCGGCCGATACCCCTGAGCTGGTCGACGAGACCGAGTTGCGGCGGACGGCCGCCATAGCAGGCGCCGCGGCAGCGGCGGTCAGCGGCGGTGCGAGCGGGCGGCTTGCTGACGATCTCGAGGAACTGACCGTGAGCTGGGCGGCCAGGCATGTGCTTGCCTGCCTGCCAGGCTCGCGGCAGGCGCCAGCCGTGACAAGGCCGAAGATGGCTGAGGTGAAAGGCGGCCTGCTCGACCCGCACAGCACGGCGGCTGCCGCCCGCTGGCTCGGGCACCGCGGCTCGGTCGCCTCCGCCGCGGTCGGTGCCCTGTCGTCGGTCGGCGTCGGCGAGGCCAGGGTGCGGGAGGCTCGCGCCTGGATCGAGTCGATCATCGCCGCGACGGCATTGCGGCTGCCCGCGGCGGGCGCGCAGGCCAGCGCCGGTACTTTCGAGGGCGGTACCCGGCCGCTGACCAGGAACTGGACCGGCCCGGCCAACTTGCGCGGGCTGGCCGAGGACGCTTGCGCGGAGGACAAGCGCTGGCTGGACGAGGCGCTCGCCGTCGATCGGGGCGGCAACTACGCCCGCGCGCTCGCCTTGATGCGCGGCGTGAACGGCGAGCGCGACCAGGCGGAAGTTGCCTGGTGGGCGGCGCTCAGCAGCGAGCTCGCCATTCCGGTGGCCTTCGCGGAACGGTTCGCTGCCATGCTCGGACGGGCCGGATGGGCCGGGCAGGGGGAGCGGTGCTGAAAACAGGCGTGCTCGCCGATCGCAACCTGCGGGTGCTTTTCGCCGGGCAGACGATGAACATGATCGGCAACACCGCCATGATCATCGTACTTGGCATCTGGGTAAAGGACCTGACCGGATCGAGCGGTGCGGCCGGCCTCATCTTCCTGCTCCTGGCGGCGGCGGCGCTCTTGGCGCCCGCGGCCGGCCTGGTAGTCGACCGCTTTCCTCGCCGGCGCCTGCTCGTCGTCAACGACTCGGTCACCGGCCTGGTCGTCGGGCTGCTCTTGCTCGTGCATCACAGGGACCAGGTCTGGCTCATCTACCTGGTAGCGGGCGTCTACGGCATCTCCGGCATCGGGTACCGTGCGGCACGAGGCGGACTGCTGCACTCCATGGTTCCCGACCAGCGGCTCGGTGAGGTCAACGGCCTGTTCGCCAGCCTCAGCCAGGGCATGAGGATCGTCGGGCCGCTGGCAGGCGCCGCGATCTACGCCGCCTGGGGCGGCGGTGTCGTGGCCGTCGCCGACATGGGGACGTTCGCCGTTTCTGTGGCTTCCTATCTGGCGCTCAGCCGCTTCTGCGACCTGGAGCGAACCGGCCAGGACCGGCTAGGCCGCACGCCGGGCGAGTTCCTTTCCGAGCTCACCGCCGGGGTGCGGCACTTGCTGGGCGACGCCGTGATCAGGCGCGTGGTCATCGCGAGCACGGTCGGCTTCGCCGGGGCGGGCATGATCGACGTGGCCATGTTCTCGCTGGTGGATCAGGGCCTGGGGCGTCCGACCTCCTGGATCGGGGTGCTGACGGGCGTGCAGGGCGCGGGCAGCGTGCTCGCCGGCCTGTCCGTCGGCCCCGCGATGCGGCGGACCGGCGAGTACAGCGTCGCGTGCGCCGGATTCCTGCTGAACGGCATCGGCCTGGCGGCTGCCAGCACCGCGACCCTGGCCGGCGCACTGAGCGGGTCCGCGCTGATCGGGATCGGCCTGCCCATGGTGCTTGTCGCCGAGTTGACCGTGCTGCAGCGCCGCACCCCGGCCGGCCTTCAGGGGCGGGCGGTCGCTGCCTCTGAAGCCATCATCAACACCCCGTTCTCGGTCGCCATCGCGGTGGGGGCCTCGCTGATCGCGGTCGTCGGTTTCCGGCCGATCTACCTCGGAGTGGCCGGCGGCTTCACCATCGCGGGCCTGGCGCTCCTGCCGTACCTGAACACCACCAAGCCGAAGGACACGACGTGGGCAGCAGGCAAGCCGGCCGAGGCAGCGGCCGAGGTCGCGGTGGCCGGGCAGGCACCGGAATGAGGCCGGCCAGTACCTGGCCGGCCACGCCGGCCGAGCTGCTCGGCCAGGCAAGCACGGCGGTGCCCGGCTTGTACCGGCGGCACGCCGACCAGAACCTGAGCCTCATCGCGCAGACGATTGCGGACTGCTATCAAGGCGCGGGACCGCTGCGGCTTGGCCCGAGCAGGCGCCTGCTTGTGGTTGCCGTCGACGGACTCGGTTACGAGCATGCGGAGGCTGCCTATGCCGCCGCCGACCTGCGGCCGCTGACCAGCGAGTTCCCCACCACGACGGTCGCCTGCCTGATGGCGTCGGTGACCGGAGCAGCCGGTGCCGAGCACGGTTTCGTCGGAGTCCAGTACCTGCATGCCGACGGCCAGCGGGTCGTCAACTGCCACAGCGGTCAGGTCGCCGGCTGGTCAGCTGCGCTCATCCGCCCGACCGTGACGCCTGACCTGCCGACGGTCTTTGATCGCCTCGGCGAGCTCGGCGTGCCTTCTGTCGTGCTGCCGCACGAACTAGCCGGCCTGCACGCCGAGGTGCGGAACCGGATGCTGCACGGGGCGCATGCCTGCCGCCAGGCAGGATCGAAAGAAACCGATCCGGTCAGGCTGGTGGCCGCCTTCGCCGCTGAACTCAGCGCCCTCGAGCTTGATGCGGGCACCCTGACCTGGGTTTACCTTGACTTCGACAGTTATATTCACCGGCACGGCTTCGACCACCGCGTGCTGGCTGGTGCCGCGGCTCTCGGCGAACTCGCCGGACGGCTGCGGGACGAGGGAACGTCGGTGCTGACCTTCAGCGACCACGGCCTGACTCCGAGCGCGCCAGGGCAGGCGACCATGAAGGCGTGGGACGCGGCTGCCGGCGAGCGCTGGTGCAGGCTGCCGGCCGGCGGCGCCGGCCGGGTCAGGTGGCTGTATCCGCATCCTGGCCAGGCCGGGCGGCTGGCCGCTCAGCTTGCCGGACAGCTCAGCGACGCGTTCGTGACCTCGCCGGACGAACTGGCCGAGATTGGCGTGCTGGCGGCAGGTTCGGTCGGGCAGCGCAGGATCGGCGAGGTCGTGCTCCTCGCCACCGGACCTGACTTTCCTGTGCCCGACCCGAGCACCGCCTTCGAGCACGGGTCCATGACCGCGGCGGAAGTAGTCGTGCCGATGGCCATCTGGTCGGCGGGCCGGTAATGAATGGCGCCGCGGCCGTCGCCGAGATCGAACCTTGGGTGATCCTCGACGAGCGGAAGCGCGAGGTCTACGCCGACGACCCGTATTTCTGGGAAGGCTGGGCCTCGTTCGCGGGCGCCTGCGGCGGCCGGCCTGGCGCGAGGCCGCTTGACCGGCTGACCTACCTGATGATCAAGCCGGAGGCGATCGCCGGACGCCGGATCGAGCGGATAGTCGAATTCCTGGCCGCGCACGGATTTCTCGTCACGGGTCACTGGCCGGTGCGCATCGGCAGGCATGCCGCCCGCGCGCTCTGGCGCTATCAGGCCAACATCGCGCCGGTGGCGCATCTGCGGGCGCTTGAGCTTGGCGTCACCGCGGGCGAGCTCTTCTTGCTCGGCCTGGTCCACCCGGAAGCGGCGGACGAGGCAGCCAGCGCAGCCGGACTGCTGCACTGGTGCAAGGGCAGTTCCTCGTCGCCGGCCGACCACTCGCTCCGCGACCTGCTTGGCGGCCAGGCCGCGATGCTCAGCTTCGTGCACGCACCAGATGAGCCGGCCGACGTGATACGCGAACTGCCCGTGCTCTGCGAGCCTGTCCTGGTCAGCGAGATCATGTCCAGCCTGGTGACCGCGGCCGCCGCGCCTGCCGCGGGACTCGCGGCGCAAGCGCGCCTGGCAGAAGCGGCCATGACCGCCAGGTACCTGCTGGTGCCTGAGCATGATCTTGATACCAAGGCGACCTTCCTGCGCATGCACGGCTACCTGCGTGAACGCGGGACAGGCGGCCTGCCTGAGCTTGCCCGCGCGGCGATCGAGACCGGCCGTACCGATCCCGCGCAGGCGCTGGAAGTGGTGGCCGCGCTCGAAGCGGCTAGCTGGCTGCCGCTCTGGGACCGCATCGTCACCGCCGCCCACCTCACCGATGGGCTGCGTAACGGCCGGGCCATGCTCCTGACCCCTCCGCAGGCAGAACGGCCAGGCGCCAGGAAGGCTTAGGGCGTCCCGACGAACGCCATCAGGTCAACGGGGTTCAGCCGGTACTTCAGCTTGGTGGCGGGATTTCCCCTGCCGCCCTCAAGCACGGC
Source organism: Actinomycetota bacterium (assembly GCA_027313705.1). Taxonomy (GTDB): domain Bacteria; phylum Actinomycetota; class Actinomycetes; order Streptosporangiales; family Streptosporangiaceae; genus Chersky-822. The sequence continues at coordinate 16,568 of DAHVDE010000015.1, forward strand.
CCGCCGAGTCGCGATCGCCTCGTCGAGCGCCGGGAGCAGCAGCAGCGGGAACGCGCTGCGGACGCCCGCCATCAGCTCGTAGTCGATTCCGCCTGCCCACATGTGAAAGCGGGTCGCGTCCCGCAGGCTGATGCTCGCCAGCCCGACCCTGCCGTCCCGCCAGATCTCCGTCACCGTGATCAGTTCCGCCGCCATGGCCACGAACTCGCCGAACTCGCCTGGGTAATAGGCCGCGGTGCCGTGGCGCGTGGTCGTGCGCTGGCACAGTTCGACCGCGGCTGGCGCGCCGGCCGCTGGATCGGGGCTCTCGTACCGCATTCCGGCACGACCGGCCAGCCGGCGGCTCTGCCGCAAGATGGCTCGGCGTTTTGGGCTGGGGATCGCCGCGACGAAGTCCTCGGCAGAGCCCAAGCCGCTCAGGTCCTTGCGGTACCTGGTGTTCATGGGGACCTTCGTCAGTCCCACCTGAGTCAGCGCGGCCGCCAGCGCGCCTGAGCCGTCCACGTTCAAGAAGGCGAACCACTTCACGCCCGCTTGCCTGGCCAAGCCGGCGAGCACCGTGCAAGCCCGCTCGGCCAGGCCAGGCGTCAGCCTGCCAGGTAGCGCAGGCAGGCAGGTGTCGTAACAGTGCGCGACGTGGGTCGCCAAGATCGGGTCGCCGGCTTTCCTGCCTGGCAGCCCGAGCGCGGAAAGTATGCCGAGCGGATCGTCGCTGCTCTGCAAGTACGCGGGCAGGACCGCGACCGCGGGCTCCCCGAACTTCAGGTAGAAGAACTCGCTGGTCTCCTGTAATGGCGCGGCCTCGTACGCGCGGAGGAACACGTAGTCATAGAAGACCGGCGCCCCGGCCGCATCGGTCACCGCCGACCACTGGGCCCGGCCGATCTCTTCGATGGCATGGCAGATCGAGATCGGTCCGGAATTCTCCGCCACCTGGCCTCCCGTGGAAAGCATGCCATGGATCGGGACTTTGACGATGTTATTCCCCGGTCAGCTCCCTGGTTTCCTGGCGTGCACCGGGATCAGCGGGGATGATCAGGACGTCGGCGGCGATGGCGCCGGCGGCCGAGCAGATGACCGGGTTGATGTCCAGTGCCGCGATGTCGTCCGCCAGGTCGACGGCCAGGGTGCTGAGCCCGGCGATCGCGGCCGCGATCGCGTCGAGGTCGGCGGGCGGTGCGCCGCGTGCGCCGGCCAGCAGCCTGCTGACCTTGAGCCCGGCGAGCAGTTCCTCAGCCTGCTCGGCAGTTACGGGCGGCAGCACGACGGCACGGTCGGCGATCAGCTCGACCAGGATGCCCCCCGCGCCGACCACGATCAGCGGGCCGAGGTCGGGATCGTTGACCAGCCCGAGCGATAGTTCCGTGCCTGCGGGAACGGTCTGGCAGACGAGGGCGTCCGGTCCGAGCCTGGCGGCCAGGTCGTGGTAGGCGGCTCGCAGCGCGCTTTCGCCGGCGAGGCCGACCAGGACGCCGCCTACGTCGGACTTGTGGGCAATCGCCTGGTTGTCGGTTTTGAGTACCACGGGGTAGCCGATCAGGTCCGCGGCGGCTACGGCCTGCGCGGCGCTGGTGACCCGCGCGGTCGCCGGCGTGGCTATGCCGTAGTGCGCGAGCAGGTCGAACGGGGTCGCGATGAGCTGCCTGCCGCGTGAGGTGCGCACCGGGTCTGGCGGCGGCGCGGGCGTTCGCCGCCTGGCGCCGGCCAGGTGGTCGAGCAGGTGGCGTACGGCCTTCACTCCGGTGCGCATGCCTTCGAGCACCGGGATGCCGTTGCCGCGCAGCAGCGCGGCCGCGTCCTGGTCGACGGCGCTGGCGACGTTGCTGATCAGCAGGAGCGGCTTGGCGGTACGCTGCGCCGCGTCGAGGGCAGCAAGCTGGTAGGAGTCGTCGCCGTCCAGTTCTTTGACCAAGTCGACGGCGAGGGCCACCACGTCGACGTTGTCGTCGTCCGCGAGGGCAAGCAGGCAGTCGCGGAACAGCTCCCTGGTACTCGCTCCCGTGCCCCAGACGTCGAGCGGGTTAGCCGGGAGCAGGCCGGGGTCGAGCAGTCCGGCCAGCCGGGAGACGGTGGACCGCGAGATGGCACCGTACGGCACGCCGAGTTCCTCGGCGACGTCGGCGGCGTGGGCTCGCTCGAGTCCTGAGTCGTGCACGGTCGCCATGCCTGGCCGGCGACCGGATGGACGGCCGGCCTGGCGGTGCGCGCAGAACAGTTCCAGGGTGTCGCACAGTTCCGCCAGGTCGGCTACCCGGTGGATACCGTAGGCACGGGTCAGCGCCTCCCAGCCGGCCCCGGTCCCGGCCAGCGCGCCAGAGTGGGCGGCGACCATGGCCCGGCCGCTGGCCGAGTTGCCCGCAGTGAGCAGCACCACGGGCAGGTCGCGCTCGGCGGCGGCCGCCAGTACGCCCACGAGGCCATCAGGATCCCTGATGGCCTCGAGCACCAGGGCGAGTACCTTGGTTTCCGGCTGGGCGAGTGCGTACTGGAGATAGGCAGGCGCGGCCGTGACCAGTTCCTGGCCTGACGAGACGGCCAGGGTGAAGCCGAAGGCGCGCCGGGCGCGGAGCAGGGCAGAGAAGACCGAACCTGAGTGCGTCACGAGAGCGACCGGACCGGCAGGGATCGGGTCTGGCTCGACGTACCCCATCGCGCGCAAGCCGTAAGTCACGTTAGCGAACCCCATGCACCCCGCGCCGCACAGTTCCATCCCTGCCGCCCGCGCCGTCGCGGAAAGCCGCGCCCGCAGCGGCTCGCCCTCCTGAAATTCTTCATGCGCATTGCCAAAAATCACCCCGGCACGGCAGCCGAGTCCGGCGGCCAGCGTGAGCTGGGTCTCGAGCGCCGCGTCAGGCACGCCGAACAGCACCAGGTCGGCCGGGGCTGGCAGGTCAGCCAGGGACGGGTAACAGCGCTGGTCGCCGATCCGCCCGTACCTGGGGTTCACCGGGTACACCGCTGGCCGAGCCGGCGACTTGGCCAGCTCGGCTAGCATCCTGGCACCGAAACTGCCCGGCCTGGCCGATGCGCCGACGACGGCGACCGACCTGGCCTCGAGCAGCCCGAGCAAGGCAGGCTCCCTCGTGGCGCTGGCGCGCCGGTGCTTGCTGGCAGAAATGTCGGTTGTCATTTAGCGGCCGCGTGACCCGACCTGGTCAGCTTCTTGTCGGCGATCGCGGCCTTCGCTGCCTGCCAGCCGGGAATGCCGCAGACACCGCCGCCCGCATGGGTCGCCGAGCTGCCGTAGTACAGCCCGCCGATCGGCGTGCGGTAGTCGGCGTAGCCGGGCGCCGGGCGCATGTGGAATAGCTGTTCCAGGGAAAGCTCGCCGTGGAAGATGTTGCCGCCGACCAGGCCGTATTCCTGTTCCATCTGGTAAGGCCCGACCACGTCGCGGTGCAGCACGGAGGCCTTGAAGTTGGGCGCCACATCGTCGTAGAGCTCGATCATGCGGTCGGCGTACGCCTCGAGTTCTGACTGGTGCGGCTCGAGGTTCCAGCCGGCGGGCACCCACTGGGTGAACAGTGACATGATGTGGGTGCCTTCCGGGCACAGCGTCTTGTCGAACGCGGTCGGGATCACCCCGTCGCTGAACGGCCGCAGGGCAGCCTTGCCGTTGCGCGCGTCCTGGAACGCCTGCTCGGTGAACTCCATCGACGGAGCCATCTCGACCGAGCCGGTGTGGTGCTCTTGCAGCTGTGAACCGGGATCGGCGGTGAAGCTGGGAAGTTCAGACAGGGCCAGGTTGATCTTGACGACGCCCGACCTGGTCTTCCAGATTTTGATGTCACGCGCGAACTCGGGCGGCAGGTTTTCCTCGCCTACCTGGTCAAGGAACGCGATGCGCGGGTGCAGGGTAGAGACGATCGTGCTGGCGCGAAGCTCGGTGCCGTCGTCGAGCGCGACTCCGGTGGCCCGGCCGCCCGCGGTAAGCACGCGGTTGACCCGCGAGTTGAGCCTGACCTCGACACCGAAGCCGCGGGCGGCGGCCTCGATCGCGTCGGATACCCCGCCCATGCCGCCTTCCTGGAAGCCCCAGTTGCCCAGGTGGCCGTCGCCGACGTCGCCGATCGAGTGGTGCGCCATGACATAGGCGGTGCCTGGCTCGTAGGGACCGGCCCAGGTGCCGATCACGCCGTTGACCGCAAGAGCGCCCTTGACCTGGGAAGATTCGAACCAGTCGTCGAGGAGGTCGGCGATCGACATGGTCATAAGGCGGGTCGCGTCCGCCGTAGTGCGCACGTCGAGGCCCCGGTTGCGCCAGGCCAGCTTAAGCAGGCCGCGCACGTCCCTTGGCTTGCGCGAGCCGATGTTCGGCGGGACGGTGAGCAGCAGCGGGCCGAGCACCTCGGCCAGGCCGGCCAGCCAGGCATCCCACTTCGGCATCGCCTCTGCGTCCTTTTTCGACCACTGGGCGACGGATTCATAGTTACGCTTGGCGTCGTCGGCATACAGCTTGATCGAGCCGCCTTCTGGAAAGGCCTGATAGTAAGGACCCATCGGGTAGATCTTGTATCCATGGCTGGCCAGCTTGAGATCGTTGATAATGGTCGGCGGCATCAGGCTCA
>DAHVDE010000036.1 GCA_027313705.1 Actinomycetota bacterium
GGCCGGAGCGACGCGGGCGGTGGCGGTACTCGTCGTGGCGACCCCTTGCCCGCTGATTCTGGCCGCGCCGGTGGCGATGGTCTCTGGCTTGTCGGTTTCTGCCCGCCGCGGCGTGGTCGTCAAAGGCGGAGCCGTGCTCGAGCGACTGGCCCGCTGCACGACCCTGCTCTTCGACAAGACAGGCACGCTGACCGCCGGTCACCCTGAAGTGACTGTCGTGACGACGACAGGTGGCTGGCAGGCCAGCGACCTGCTCTGCCTGGCCGGGTCACTCGACCAGGAATCACGGCACGTGCTTGCCGACGCCGTCGTCGCCGCAGCGCGTCAGCGCAACTGCCGCCTGACCCCGCCGCAGCAGGTAGCGGAGGTTCCAGGGCAGGGCATCAGCGGCCTGGTCGACGGTCACGAGGTGCGCCTGGGCAAGGCGACCTGGGCAGGGATTACCGGCACGCCCGACTGGGCAAAGTCGGCGCGCGACCGGGCCGACATCGAAGGCGCGAGCACCGTGTTCGCCGGCGTCGACGGGAAGCCCGCCGGCGTGCTGGTGCTTGACGATCCGATCAGGCCGGATACCGGACGCACGATCGCGGCACTGCGTGCTGGCGGAATCAACAGGATCGTCATGGTCACCGGGGACCGGCGCGAGGTCGCCGAGACCGTCGGCGCCAAGACCGGGGTCGATGAGGTACTCGCCGAACGGACGCCTGAAGGCAAGCTGGACGTCGTGCGGGCGGAGCACCAGCACGCTCCTACCATCATGGTCGGCGACGGCATCAACGACGCTCCGGCGCTCGCGCTCGCCGACGTGGGAGTGGCGATGGGCGCACGGGGAGCGACAGCCGCCTCGGAGGCCGCAGACGCGGTGCTCACCGTCGACCGGCTTGACTGCCTGGGCGAGGCGGCCACCGTGGCCCGCAGAACACGGCGTATCGCTACCCAGAGCGTGATCACGGGCATGGCGATGTCAGGAGCTGCCATGGCCGCGGCCGCCGCCGGGCTGCTGCCCGCCGTATGGGGCGCACTCCTGCAGGAACTCATCGACGTAATGGTCATACTCAACGCCTTGCGTGCGCTCAGGTTCACCGCCGACGAGGGCGAAACCGCGGTTCAGGACGACCGGCACCGGGGTCAGGCAACCGGCGGCCAGGCTACTCGCCTGGCCAGTGCGGAGCTTGGCACCCCAGCCAGTCAGGTGGCCAGAAGGGATGCTTGACTCTGTAGATGGGGAATGGCTCGCTCGGCGAAATGCTTGCTGCGTGGCTGCCGACCCGCCGGTGGTTCGCCGGAAGCGGCGCGACCGTTCGCGAGATCGTGATCAGGTCAGATGTCAGGCTGGCCGATGGCGATCCGGAATTGCGGCATTTGCTGGCCGACGCCAGCGTCGGCGATCATACGGTCAGTTATCAGATATTGCTCGGCCTGACTGCGCAATTGCCGCCGGAACTCGAACCTGCCAGGATCGGCGCCTGCGCGGATGGCCGGGTGGCCTACGACGGAACGATGGACCCCGACCTTGCACTGGTCCTGCTGCAAGGCATCGCGGCGGGGCGCAGCGCCGGGCCGCTCACGTTCGCGAGCGAACCCGGCACGGTGATAGACGCCGCGCTCACCGCCAGGGCACTGCCCCCGCTGCAGAGCAACACGGCAATCGTGTTCGGCGACCGGGCGATCATGAAGGTGCTCCGCCGCCCTTTCGAGGGTCGCCACCCTGACCTGGAGATACCTGCCGCGCTCGCCAGTGCGGGATCGCGACTGGTAGCCGCGCCGCTCGGCTGGATCGAGACCGGCGACACGATCCTCGCGATCTTGTCGAGGTTCTACCCGCACGCGACCGACGCCTGGAAGCTGGCGATCGCCAGCCTGCACGCGCCTGAGGCTGACTTCGCCGCGCAGGCGAATTCGCTCGGCCAGGCCACGGCGAGATTGCACGCCGAACTGACCAGCGCCTTCGGCGCGAGCACCCTTCCTGCGCCCGGTCTCGACGAACTGACGGCCAACCTGACCGCCGAGTTCAACGCCGCCGCGAAGATCGTCACCGAACTTGCCAGTTACCGCGATGCCGTTCTGGCCAGTTACGCGGAGCTTGGCAGGCTCGGGACTCCTGTGCAGATTCAGCGGATACACGGGGACTATCACCTTGAGCAGGTCCTCGGCACAGAAGATGGCTGGGTGATACTCGATTTCGAAGGCGAGCCTTCTGTGCCGCTGGCCAGGCGGCGAGCGTTCGCGCCGCCGCTGCGCGATGTGGCAGGCATGTTGCGGTCGTTCGACTACGCGGCGCGGCACCAGGTGCTAGAGCACCCAGAAGACGACAGGCTCAGGTCGATAGCACCTGGCTGGGTCGCCAGGTGCCAGGACGCGTTCAATGCTGGGTACGGGCAAGCAGGGGGGATAGATCCGAGGGAAAACGCGGTGCTGCTGCGCGCGCTGATACTCCAGAAGGCGGTGTACGAGGCGGTTTACGAGGCCAGGCACAGGCCACGCTGGCTGCCGATCCCGCTGCATGCGATCGCTTCGGCGGTAGACGGAGGCACGAGATGAAGGCGACAGGTCAAGCTGATCCGGTCGGCCTCGACGAGATCAATGCGATCGTGGCAGGTCATCATCACGATCCTCATTCGGTGCTCGGAGCGCACCCTGGTCCTGGCGGCACCATCGTCCGGACGCTACGGCCGCTGGCATCATCGGTCGCCGTGGTGCTGCCTGACGGCACCAGGTACCCGATGGGGCACCTGCATGGCGGAGTGTTTTCCGTGCTCGTGCCCGCCGACCTGGCCGACGGCTACCACCTCGCGGTCAGGTACGCGGCGGACGGGCCGGAACTGGCCGGCGACGACCCGTACCGGCATCTGCCTACGCTCGGCGAGATGGACCTGCACCTGATCTCCGAGGGCAGGCACGAAGAACTGTGGCGCGCGCTTGGCGCGAGGGTCAGCAAGGACGGCACGGGCACCTCGTTCGCGGTCTGGGCGCCCAGTGCCCGCGGCGTCAGGGTGATCGGCGATTTCAATCACTGGGACGGACGAGGGCACCCGATGCGCTCCCTTGGTTCCTCAGGGGTGTGGGAACTCTTCTTGCCAGGCATCGGCAGCGGCGCCGTCTACAAGTTCGAGATCTGCGGAAAGGACGGCAACTGGTACCGCAAGGCTGACCCGATGGCGAGGTACGCGGAAACGCCTCCCGCTACCGCCTCTGTTGTCTACGAATCCGCTTACCAGTGGGCCGATTCGACGTGGATGACCGGCAGGCATGACCGCGATCCGCTGACCGCCCCGATGAGCGTGTACGAGGTGCACCTCGGCTCGTGGCGCCCTGGCCTGCGCTACCGCGAGCTGGCGCAGGACCTGGTCGAGTACGTGCTCGACCGCGGGTTCACCCACGTGGAGTTCATGCCGGCCGCCGAGCATCCCTTCGGCGGTTCCTGGGGTTATCAGGTCACTTCTTATTACGCGCCATCGGCCAGATTCGGCGATCCTGACGACTTCAGGTACCTGGTCGACCGGCTGCACCAGGCCGGGATCGGCGTGCTCGTCGACTGGGTGCCCGCGCACTTTCCCAAGGACTCCTGGGCACTCGCCAGGTTCGACGGCACGCCGCTTTACGAGCATCCCGACCCTAGTCGCGGCGAGCACCCGGACTGGGGCACGCTGATCTTCGATTACGGCCGCCGTGAGGTACGCAATTTCCTTGTCGCCAACGCGGTGTACTGGCTGGAAGAATTCCACATCGACGGGCTTCGCGTGGACGCGGTGGCCTCCATGCTTTACCTGGACTACTCCAGAAGTCCTGGCCAGTGGACGCCGAACGTGCTCGGCGGCAGGGAGAACCTGGATGCGGTCTCCTTCCTCCAGGAAGTCAACGCCACCTGTTACAAGCGGGCCGGCGGCATCGTGATGATCGCCGAAGAGTCCACGGCATGGCCAGGGGTTACCAGGCCGGTGCATCTGGGCGGGCTAGGTTTCGGCCTGAAGTGGAACCTCGGCTGGATGCACGACACGCTGTCCTACCTCGGCCACGACCCGCTGTTCCGGCGTTATCACCACAACGAACTGACCTTCTCGATGATCTACGCCTACACAGAGAACTTCGTGCTCCCCTTGTCGCACGACGAGGTCGTGCACGGCAAGGGCTCGCTGCTCGGCAAGATCCCGGGTGATGACTGGAAGAAATTCGCCACGCTGCGGGCGCTCTACGGTTACATGTGGGCCCACCCAGGCAAGCAACTGCTATTCATGGGCTCTGAGTTCGGCCAGCGCGGCGAGTGGTCGCAAGAGCAAGGACTCGACTGGGCGGCGTTGCTCGGCGAGAGCCACGTCGGCTTGCGGCGACTGGTCGACGACCTGAACGCCGCCTATCGCGGGCAGCCGGCGCTCTGGCAGCAGGACTTCGAGCCCGCCGGATTCAGCTGGATCGATGCCAACGACGCATTCGGGAACGTGATCTCGTTCCTCAGGTTCGCGGCAGGTGCCCAGGTAGTCGCGTGCATCGTCAACTTCTCCGGCGAACCGCACTATGACTACCAGGTGGGATTGCCGAAGACCGGTCGCTGGCGGGAACTGGTCAACACCGACGCGACCGGCTACGGCGGCAGCGGAGCGGGCAACTACGGTTCCGTGCAGGCATCTGGCGAACCCTGGCACGGCCGCCCGGCCTCCGCCGTCCTGACCGTCCCGCCCCTCGCTACGCTCTGGCTGGTGCACGAAGGAGATGAGGCCGAAGAGCCTGCGCCAGTGGCCGATACTCGGCTCATAGACGAGACCAGGCTTCTGGAGGCGCCACATGAACGAAGTGCCAGCCGCGACGGCAGCTGAGCATGAGCCTGCCGACGGGCCGATGTCACTGACCGGACTGGCCGACGACAGCCAAGCAAGCGTATTCGACCGGGCTCTCCAGTGGATCCCCAGGGTTCTTGCCAGCAAGCCGCATATCGTGCTGCTCATCCTGCTCGGCGTTTACCTGATCGCGCTGCCCTTGTTCGGCGTCATGGTGAGCCAGAAAGCGGAGCTGATCGGCGGCAACTACACCAACGTCACCTCAGATATCGGCGCCTGCATCGCCGCCGGAGGCACGTTGCACCTGATCAGGCAGAGCCGCAAGCGGGCCAAGATCGACAGGGAGCGCCTCAGGCTGCTGCAAGACATTCACAGCCTCTTGCACCACGTGCACAAGGACGCCGCGACAGAGCTTGGCCACGTGCTGCCAATGCCCCAGCAGCAGCCGCAAGCATCACCGCCAGCCGAAACGGACTAGCGCTGACCAGCAAATACCTGTTCTGCTCCGCCAGCAGGCATCAGAGCAGGTCGAGCAGCCAGCGCGGTCCTGTTACCGCGGCGCCCGCGGCTTCGCACCTGGCACGGAGTTCCCTGTCGGCGGTGACGACAAGTCGCTGGCCCGCAGTCTGAGCGGCGATCGCGGCAATCTGATCATCGCCAGATCCGCTCGCCCGCACCACCAGCAGGCGCTTTCCTGCGTGCTGCGGGTCGGCGGCGGCCTTGGACGCGCCCTCGAGCACGACCACGAACTGCGGGAGCCAGCGCTCGATCGCGGGAACGGGCACCGCATCAGGCAGGCTGGTGACCCCTTGCCCGGCAAGTTCGGCAATCTGGCCAAGCAGCCGCGCGGCGGCACCCGCACGATCACGCCACCACCCGTCGGGCCGCGACCCCATCACGTTGGCGAGATCCACGATCACGGTAAGCGGCATGAGCACCTCCCGCAGCGCAGCCCACTGCCCGGCGAAGCCCGGGTGCAGCCGCAGCGAGGCCACGTCGTCCACTGGCACCCAGGCCACCTGCTTGGTTTCCTCGCTGACGGCGAATGCGGTGACCGGCACGGGAGCGCTGGCGAGCACGGTGCGATACATCCAGCCGCCATGATCATCGGTGAGCACACCGTGCACAGCGACCGTCGCCGGATCAAGCGCGCATTCCTCCTTGGCTTCCCGCAAAGCGGCATGCAAATCGGTCTCATGGCTGTCCCTCGCACCGCCAGGCGGCCCCCACGCTCCCCCGTGACTGCCCCACCAGCTTCGCTGCTGCAGCAGCACCCGGTGCCTGCCAGCCTGATCGGGCGCGGCGACCAGCAGGCCGGCCGCTCCGTGCCGGCCCCAGTGCCGGTGACCTAGGCCGCACCTGACCCAGCCGTTCCCGTCATGCGCCGTCATCTCAGCCGACGATAGCCCACAAGCACGCCAAAGGGCAGCGCTGTGGCTCCTCGTCGGCCAGGCGTGATTAGGGTGGCTGTATGGCAGGCACGAGCATCCAGAATTCGCTGATCAAGTTCTCCAGGCAGCGGAAGGCACCGCTGATACTAGAACTCGACCTCACTGAAGGGCTCATGGAGGTCAGGCCGCCCGACCCGCTGGCGGCGGTCATGTCCAGGCACCAGCCGACCATCGCCGACGTGGTTACCGGACTTCGGCTGGCCAGGGAGGACGACCGGGTCAAGGCGCTCGTGGTCAAGCTGGGCGGGCGGCCGATCGGGCTTGGCCTGGTCCAGGAACTCAGGTCGGCGATCGGCCGGTTCCGCGCGGCAGGCAAGCCGACGTATGCGTGGGCGGAGACCTTCGGCGAGTTCGCGGCCGGCAACCTCCCCTACTATCTCGCCACGGCGTTCGAGACGATCTACCTTCAGCCGTCAGGCGACCTCGGGCTCACCGGCCTCGCGGTGGAGCGGGTCTTCCTCAAAGGCACCCTTGACAAGCTTGGTGTCAGCTTCGAGGTGGGCGCCAGGCACGAATTCAAGAGCGCGGCCGAGCAACTGACCGAGCACGAGTTCTCCGCCCCGGCCAGGGAAGCTACCAAGCGGATGGCAGAGTCGATCACCGAGCAACTCGCCAAGGCCGTCGCCGAGCGCGGCAAGCTGACAGAAGAACAGGCGGCCGCCCTGGTCAACGGGGGACCTTACCTGGCTGGGCAGGCTCTTGAGGCGGGTCTAGTCGACGCGCTCGGCTACCGGGACGAGGTTTACGCCGCCGCGCGCAAGCGGGTCAGGACAACCGAGGAAACTTCCCTGCTCTACCTGCTCAGGTATCAGCGCCACCGTGAGCTTGGCAACCGGCTCAGGCAACTTCCCGCGCAGGGCCCGCGACCCGCACCTGGAATCGCTTTGATTCAGGCAGCCGGCATGATCAGGCGAGGACGTAACGGACGCGGCAGCCCGGTCGGCGGCGGCGCCATGCTTGGCTCGGACAGCATGACCGCGATGCTGCGCACCGCCGCAGCAGACCAGAATGTCAAGGCGGTGGTACTGCGGGTCAACAGTCCTGGCGGCTCTTACGTGGCTTCCGACTCGATCTGGCGCGAGGTCATCAGGACCCGCAACGCGGGCAAGCCAGTCGTGGTGTCGATGAGCGATGTGGCCGCCTCAGGCGGTTATTTCATCTCGATGGCCGCCGACGCGATCGTCGCCCAGCCAGGCACCGTCACCGGATCGATCGGCGTACTGACCGCGAAACCGGTGCTCAGGGAGGCGTTCGGCAAGATCGGCATCTCTACCGACGCCGTAGTGCTCGGCAAGCACGCCGGCATGTTCTCGGCCTCGCACCCGTTCACCGCCGACGAGTGGCAGGTGGTAGATACCTGGCTTGATCATATCTACGCTGATTTCACCGGGAAGGTCGCGGCGGGCAGGCGCCTGTCGGCCGAGCGGGTGCACGAGATCGCGCGCGGCCGGGTCTGGACCGGCGCCGACGCACTTGAGATCGGCCTGGTCGACGAGCTCGGCGGCATCGAGGAAGCGACCGCCATCGCGAGGCGCCTGGCCGGCCTGCCGGCCAGCGCTCCGCTCGTCCATTACCCGAGACTCGGCCCTCTCGACCGCATCAGGCCAGCTAGTAACAGTGAGGATCGCCGGGCCTCGGTCAGTGCGGCACCTGGCACTCCGCTGACTGGCGTGGCGGGCGTCGCGGCCCTGACCGGCCCCGGCGGCCAGCTTGGCGCAGCTGCCGCCAGTGCCGCCGTGGCGGCCGCGCTGCTCGCCGAGCTGACCGAGAGCTGGGGACCTGTCTGGCAGGCGGCAGTCAGCTGCGGGCTTCCTTCCGCCGGGCCGCTGCTACTCACCGGAAGCTGGACCTTCGCCTGATGACCGGCGACTCGGCGGCCGGCTACGAGTCCGCGCTCGGGCTGGTGGCCAGCGCGGTGACCTTGGTGACCATCGCGGACGACCGCGAGGACATCGGCGTGACGGTCAGCGCGTTCTGCCCCGTGTCGCTCAGGCCACCGCTGATCGGCGTATCGCTGATCGGCGGCTCTTACCCGGCTGAGCTGCTCGGCAGGCTCGACCGGTTCGCGGTCACGCTGCTCACGCCTGCTCAGCGGAAGCTGGCAGGACGGTTCGCCTCCAGTGGCAGGCCGGGGGCCAGGATCTTGCTTGACGATGTCCGCTGCCGTCGCGGCCAGCTATCTGGCGCCCTGATCCCCGAGGACGGGCTCACGGCATTCGAGTGCGAGGTCCGCGACCGGGTACCGGCCGGCGATCATCTGCTGGTGATCGCCGATGTGCTTTTTGTCGAATATGTGCGTGAATCAGGAGACCCGTTGATCAGGTTCGCCGGCGGCTACCCAGCGCTGGCCAAGGGATAGACCAAAGGACAGGCCAAGGGACAGGAAATGCTGAGGTTGCGTCCGCTGCGGTCCGCCGACGAGCCGGCTTTCCTCGCGGCGCACGCGGCGCTTGCCGTCGAAGGACACATCTTCGGCGTCGGGTTCACCCCTGGCATGGCCTTCGACACCTACCTGAAAGCGCGGGAGGAACAGCGGTCAGGCCGGGCACTGCGCGGGCGGTTCGTGCCGAATACTTTCCTGGTCGCCGACGTGGCGGGCGAACTCGTCGGACGGGTGTCGATCAGGCATGAGCTGAACGACTTTCTGGCCGCAGAAGGCGGTCATATCGGCTATTGCGTGCTGCCCGCCTTCAGGCGGCGCGGCTACGCCAGGGAAATGCTGCGCCAGGCCCTGATAGTCGCGCGGGCGACAGGGATCGACCGGGTGCTGCTCACCTGCGAGTACGACAACATAGCTTCGATCAGGGTGATCGAGGCGTGCGGCGGGAAGCTTGACTCGATCATCGAGTTGAACAGCTTCCCCGGCGGCGTGCGGCGGTACTGGATCGACTAGGCCGTAACCGAAGGCACCTTCAACGTCGTAGGAAAAGACGGCGAGGCTCAGTTTGCCTAGCCGGTCAAGCACAAGCTCATGCCAGGCCAACTCGGCCTCAAGGCGCAGCCTGGTGTGCTCGGCGACCAGTTCGCCGGCTGCCGTCCGCTCCGGCCAAGCGCGATCAGCCTGATGGTCAAACTGTGCGGCCTGCGCAGAAAGCGTCTTGATCCGGTCATCCAGGTAACCGCGGAGCGTGTCCTCGTCCAGATCATCTCTCATGGCCAGGGCCAGGTCGACAGGGTCGGGCCGCAGCCCGACGTCGGAGAGCGCCTCGCCGCGCAGTGCCTTGAGTTCCCGAAGACCCTCACCGGTGATCGCGTACACCGTGCGGGCGGGCAGGTTTCCTGACTGCTCGGTGCGCAGCGGCTCGATCAGCCCCTCCGCGGCGAGGCGGTGCAGCGCGTTGCAAAGCGAGCCAGGCCGCACGTCCGACCAGAGGTCGGCGCGGTCAATCCGCGCGTTCCTTCGCAAATTTGACTAGTCGCGCCGTGCGATCCGTAGCGCCGCCACCGGAGATGCCGGTCAGTTCTGGCTGTAGGGGGACGAGCGGAGATCAGGAGCCGGAGTCAAGCCGAGTGAGCGCAGGATCGCGGTCTCCCTGGTCAGCAAGCTGCGCTCGGCCTCAAGGCGGCTGAGCGCATCAGGCTTGGCCAGCAAATCCTGCCGCTGCGGCAACTCGATGATCATCGAGGCCGCGACCAGGTAGGAGAGCAAGACCGGCTCGTCAGGCAGTTCAGGCACGCTGATCGTGGCTGATCCCCGGCTCGCGAGCACATCGAGATAGGCGCGGAACGCGCGCTGCACGGCCGCCGTCACAATCAGCGTCTCGATCTCGTCGCCGGCTGGCTCGGCGAGCAGTTCGACCTCACCGCGCAAATACGGCATGGAGTCGTCGAGCGAACGCAGCCTGAACCTGTCGGTGCCGACGGTGACAATCTCGAACCTGCCGTCGGGAAGCTCGGTGACTTCTCGCAACGTGGCCACGCAGCCGACCTCGAAGAGCGAAGACACTCCGGCCACGCCGGTCTCGCGGCCCTCCCTGATCGCGATAACGCCGAAGCGCCGCGGCTGCGGGCTGGCCTGAAGGTCGCCGATCAATTGCCGGTACCGCTCCTCGAAAATATTGAGCGGCAGCACCAGGCCGGGATAAAGGACCGTGCCAAGCGGAAACAGCGGCAGCATCTCCTTCATGCCGTGACCCTATGCTGCCTGGTGCCGCATGGCTAGGCGGACCCCGCCAGGTGATCGACCGCCAGCTCTCCCGCCCGCCAGACGGCGGCGATCTGCGGCACGCCAGGACGGTAGGCAAGGTAGGCGTGCGATGGCGCCTCGAGCATGATCACATCGGCTCTGGCCCCGATTCCCAGGTGCCCGACATCGTCCCTGCGCAGTGCCCTGGCCCCGCCCGCGGTCGCCGCCCAGATCGCCTCGGACGTGGTGAGGTGCATATCCCGCACGGCGAGTGCGATGCAGAACGGCATGCTCGAGGTGAAGCATGATCCAGGGTTGCAGTCGGTCGCGATAGCGACCTTGACTCCCGCCTCGACCAGTCGCCTGGCGTCAGGATAGGGCTGCCTGGTGGAGAACTCGACACCGGGCAGGAGCGTGGCCACGGTCGATGAGGCGGCGAGTGCCTCGACGTCGGCGTCGGAAAGGTACGTGCAGTGATCGGCCGAGGCGGCGCCGACCTCCACCGCGACCTGGACTCCAGGGCCGTAGCCAAGCTGATTAGCATGAATTCTCGGTCGCAGCCCGGCCGCCTGGCCGGCCATGAGCACGGCCCTGGCCTCGTCGGCGCCGAACGCGCCTGCTTCGCAGAACACGTCGACCCATCTGGCGTGCGGAGCGCAGGCGGCCAGCATCGGGCCCCGCACCAGGTCCACATAGCCGCCGATATCGCCCGCGTACTCGGGCGGCACCACGTGCGCGCCGAGGTAGGTCACCTCGGGCGTCACCGCGCCTGCCAGTGCGACGCTGCGCGCCTCGTCGGCAACGGTCAGCCCGTAGCCTGACTTGCACTCGAAGGTGGTAATCCCCTGCGCAAGCATCTCCGCCGCCAGCCGGCGCAGGTTAGCGTCAAGTTGCTCGTCCGCGGCGGCCCGCGTCGCCGCCACCGTGCCTGCGATCCCCCCGGCGTGATAAGGCTGCCCCGCCATCCGCGCGGCGAACTCGGCGCCACGCTCGCCCGCGAACACCAGGTGCGCATGCGAGTCGACGAACCCAGGCAGCACCGCCCGCCCGGCCGCATCGACAACCTCGTCCGCCGCCGGCGCGCCCGCCGCCGCCCCGGTCCAGGCAACCACGCCGTCGTCAAGCACCAGTGCCGCCCCGCGGGCAGGACCGGCCACGTCCGCGTTGGTGATCAACTCGCCGATGTTAGTGATCAACGTGCTCACAAGCGCATCCTGCCATCCGCCGCGGGTCACTCGGCAGCGAAGAGGCTGCGGACTGCTGCGGTGAGCGCGCCGGGTACGTCGTCGATCAGGACATGGCGCCCGCCGATGACTACATCGCGCCCGCCGATAACCACGTTGCGCACGTCCGCGGCGGTTGCCGCGAAGATGACGGCCTCGAGCAACCCGAGATCAGCCTCGCCATCGGCCGACCCGCCGACCCCGCGCAGCCCGCCGGCACCGGCCGCCTCGACCGCCCCGGCCAGGCGCGCGGAAGAAAGCGAGACCGTCACCAGATCGGCCAGCGACCCAGACGCGATCTCCCCGGCATCGGGCCAGCCGAGGCTGGCGTGCCCGTCCCAGGTCATGGCATAGCCGAGCGCCTCGGCACCGAAAGTGCCCCGCTGATGGCTGGCCAGCCGCTGATACTGCTCGATCCGCCTGGTCTCCTCGAACAGGTCGATGACCGCCTGGCTGTCGCTGCCCACGGTCAGCCGGCAGCCGGCCTCGGCCAGTGCGCCGAACGGCCCGATCCCGTCCGCAAGATCAGCCTCGGTGGTAGGACATGCACTGACAAATACTTCGCTCCCGCCAAGAAGCTGCATATCAGCCTCGGTCGGATGAGTAGCGTGCACCACGGTGGTGCGCGGCCCGAGCACCCCGGCGTTGTAAAGCACGGCGGCCGGCGTGCACCGGTAGGCGGCCAGGCACGCCTCGTTCTCGGCGACCTGCTCGGACAGGTGAACGTGCAATGGCGCACCGGTCCGCTTGGCCCAGGCGGCCACCGGATGCATCTGCTCTGGCGGCACGGCCCGCACGGAGTGAATCGCGGCACCAAGCCTGGCCGCTGGCCCGAGCATCCCGTGCTCGTCCGCCCCGAACTGGTCTACTCGCTTCGCCCAGGAGTCAGCGGTAACATCGCCGAACCGCAATTGCGGCCCGTCGAGCGCGAGGCTGGCCCCGGTCAGGTCCAGGCCGCCTGACAAGTAGCAGGTATCGAGCAGGGTGACCCGAATCCCGGCCTCCTCCGCCGCCTGGACCAGTGCCTGCCCCATGGCATTCTGATCGGCGTATGGCACCCCGCCAGGCCCGTGGTGCAGGTAATGAAACTCCCCGACGCACCCGATGCCGGCCAGCGCCATCTCGGCGTACACGGCACGGGCGAGCGCCAGGTAGCTGTCTGGATCGAGCCCAGCCGCGACCTGGTACATCTGTTCCCGCCAGGTCCAGAACGACCCTCGCCCCCGCTGCCCGGCCCCCCGCAGCGCACGGTGAAACGCGTGTGAATGCGCGTTGGCCAGCGAGGGCAGCGTCAGCCCGGTCAGCCTGGTCGCCGAAGCCGGTGCAGGCACGCACCCTGGCGTGATCGTCGTGAACCTGTCGCCCGAGGCTTCGATCAGCACGTCGGGCAGCACGCCTGCCCCAGGCAGCCAGGCCAGTTCCGCGTGCCAGGCCCGCCGCACCGACGTCACCGCCCGGCCAGTTCCGTGAGTACGACCGCCAGTGCCTCGACGCCCGCCTGGCAATCCTGCGGTGCGGCGTACTCGGCAGGCGAGTGCGACACCCCGCTTGGGTTACGGACGAAAAGCATCGCGGTAGGCAGCACGCTGGCGAGCACGCCCGCATCATGCCCGGCCCCGGTCGGCAGCACGGGCGCGGTAATGCCCGCGTGAGCCAGCGCCGTCACCAGCCGGTCCTGAAGTTCAAGGTCGAATTTGACCAGCGGGCTCCAAGACTCGCGCTCGGCGCGGAAGCTGACGCCGTGCGTGGCCGCCGCCGCCCGCGCGGTCTCCATTACCTGGTCGACCAGCCTGATCAGGTGCTCGTCGTCAGGTGCCCGCGCGTCGAGCCAGGCTCGGACGGCCGAGTTGATGCCGTTGGTACCTCCGGGTACCGCGGCCACCTTGCTCATGGTGGCCAGAGCGCCGGTGTCCTTCGCCGCTGCCCTGGCCTCGAGCACGGCGCAGGCGAAAGGGAGCATGGGATCTCGCCGGTCGCCGAGCCTGGTTGTCCCCGCGTGGTCGGCTCGCCCGGCGAAGTCGAGCCGCCACCTGCCGTGCGGCCAGATCGATTCGCCTACTCCGACGGCCGCGCCCAGTCCGTCGAGCACGCTGCCTTGCTCGATGTGCAGTTCGACGAAGGCCGCGAATCGTGACCCAAGGCCGGCGTCAGCTCCGATCCGCCCTGAATCAAGGCCAGCGGCGGCCATCGCCTGCGCCAGCGTCACGCCGTCGGCGTCGGTCAGCTCACGCGCCGCCTCGGGTTCGATCACCCCGGACGACAGGCGGCTGCCCAGGCAGGCGCGCCCGAACCGCGCCCCTTCCTCCTCGGCGAACGCGACGACTGCGACCGGCCGTGCCGGCTCGAACCCGCGCTCCCTCAGCACGTCGATGGCGCAGAAGGCGGAGACAACCCCGAGCGGCCCGTCGAACGCCCCGCCGTCAGGCACAGAATCGAGGTGACTGCCGGCAGCGACCGCCGCGGACTCGGTACCCGCATCCCAGAAGGCCCAGAGATTGCCGTTGCGGTCGGCTTCGGTTCGCAGGTTTCTTTGCAGCGCCGCCTGCACGAACCAGTCACGGCAGGCGGCATCCGCCGCAGTGAACGAATACCGTCGGTATCCGCCGGCCTGCTCGTCCCGCCCGAGAGGCAGCAATGACCGCCAGAGCGGGTTGTCCCAGACCTGGGCCTGCACTAGGGCTGCTCGTGCATGGGCACGCGCACTCCGCGCTGCACAGCGACTTCGCCCGCCCTGTCGTAGCCGGCGTCCACGTGCCTGATCACGCCCATGCCAGGGTCGTTGGTGAGTACCCGTTCCAGTTTCGCCGCAGCGAGTTCGCTGCCGTCGGCAACGCAGACCTGGCCGGCATGAATCGACCGGCCGATGCCGACGCCGCCGCCGTGGTGAATCGACACCCAGCTCGCCCCTGAGGCCGTATTCACCAGGGCGTTGAGCAGCGGCCAGTCGGCGATCGCATCCGAGCCGTCGGCCATTCCCTCGGTCTCGCGGTAAGGCGACGCAACGGAACCGCAGTCCAGGTGGTCGCGGCCGAGCACGATCGGCGCGCTGAGCTCGCCGCTGCGCACCATCTCGTTGAACCGCAGCCCTGCCTTGTCCCGCTCGCCGTAGCCGAGCCAGCAGATCCGCGCTGGCAGTCCCTGGAAGTGAACCTTTTCCCTGGCCATCTTGATCCACCTGGCCAAGGGCTCGTTGTCGGGGAAAAGGCCGAGTATGGCCTGGTCGGTCTTCGCGATGTCGGCCGGGTCGCCGGACAGCGCCGCCCACCTGAACGGCCCTTTGCCTTCGCAGAACAGCGGCCTGATGTAAGCGGGCACGAAACCAGGGAAGTCGAAAGCCCTTTCGTAACCGGCAAGCTGAGCTTCGCCCCTGATCGAGTTGCCGTAGTCGAAAACCTCGGCCCCGCCGTCCATGAAGCCGACCATTGCCTCCACCTGGGCGGCCATCGACTCGCGTGCCCGCCGGATGAAACCAGCCTGGTCTTCTGCTCGCAGCGCAGCCATATCTTCGAAGGCGACGCCGCTCGGCAGGTAGGTGAGAGGGTCGTGGGCAGAGGTCTGGTCGGTGACCACGTTGATCGGCGCGTTCATCTTCAGCAGGGCGGGCACCAGGTCGGCGGCATTGCCAAGCAGGCCGATCGACAGCGGCTCACCGGCCCGGGCGGCGGCCACAGCACGCCTGATCGCGTCATCGGTGTCTTGCGCGGCGGTGTCCAGGTAGCCGAAACTGATGCGCCGGCTGATGCTCGCCGGATCGCAGTCGATGCAGATGACCACGCCGCCGTTCATCGTGACCGCCAGCGGCTGAGCACCGCCCATCCCGCCGAGCCCGGCGGTCAGCGTGATCGTGCCTGCCAGTGACCCGCCGAACCTCTTCGCCGCGACGGCGGCGAAGGTCTCGTAGGTGCCCTGCAAGATCCCCTGCGTGCCGATGTAGATCCAGGAACCGGCCGTCATCTGCCCGTACATGGTCAGGCCGAGCGCTTCGAGCCGCCTGAACTCATCCCAGGTCGCCCACTGCGGCACCACGTTCGAGTTGGCGATCAGCACTCTCGGCGCCCACTCGTGGGTGCGGAACACGCCCACCGGCTTGCCCGACTGCACGAGCAGCGTCTCATCGCCCGCCAGTTCGCGCAGCGAGCCGACGATCGCGTCGAATGCCGCCCAGCTACGGGCCGCCCGGCCTGAGCCGCCGTAGACGATGAGCTGATCGGGATGCTCGGCCACCTGCGGGTCAAGGTTATTCATCAGCATCCGCATGGCGGCTTCCTGCGGCCAGCCCTGGCAGGTCAGGTCGCTGCCTGTCGGGGCCGTTACCTGGCGAGGTCCGTGCTCCACTTATACCGTCCCGTAAAGCTCATGCAAGATGTCCCGCAGCCCGCTCGCGGTCAGCGCGCCGATGTTCTCACCGAGGATTGTCCTACCAGAAGGCGAAAGGAAGAAGGTCACCGGCAGCGCGGGCACGTTGTACTTGACGGCAGCCATCCCCTGCGGGTCGAACACGCTCGGGTAGGGGACACCGTACTTCTGCTCGAACTTGAGCGCGGGCGCGCGCTGGTCAACCGAGTCGACACCGAGAAAGGTCACCTTGGCGCCCAGCGACCTCGCCACGCTGGCCAGGGCGGGTGTCTCCTTCTTGCACACCGTGCAAGTAGACGCCCAGAAGTTCAGCACGATGGGCTTGCCGCTCAGCTTGGTGAGCGTGATCGTCCCGGAGCCTGCCAGGCTCGGCAGCGCCAGCGCGGGCGCGGCCTTGTCAAGCCGGGTGAACCCGAGTCCCTGCGCTTGCTGGCTCGAGTAGGTGGCGCTGCCACGCCTAGGCGAGTCCGCCCACCGCAGCCCGAGCACCGTCAAGGTGGAAAGCACCGCCGCAGCGGCGACAACAAGCGCGGCAGCCCTAAGCGGGTGCGGCTGCCGCACAGCGGAGGATTTCGTAGCCACACAGCGAACTTACCGCGTGCGCACGACCGCGAGACAGCCCGCCGTCACGGAAGAACGGACGGACGCCCGCCATGCCCGGCGAGCCAGAGATCACAGCCCGCCGCTGCAGCACTTAGATCGCCAGAATCTCACCAGTGCGCTCATAGCGGCAATGCGCCGGATACCGGACCCTAAATGACACGATCATGGAATAGGTAAGGGCCGCTACCCTGTTGTATGGCCGGTATGCCGCAAGTGCACGCCAGGTGAGCGGCTGCGCCCAGGGAGGCACGTTGACGCTGTACCTGCTCAGGCGAGTGCTACTGGCGGTCGTCACGCTCTGGATTCTCAGCATCATCGTCTTCTTTGCCGGCCAGGTGCTGCCAGGAGACCCTGGTCGTGCCGTGCTCGGGCCGTTCGCGGCGGAAAGAGCGGTTCGCGCTTACGATCATCAACTCGGAGTGGACCGGCCGCTGCTCGTGCAGTATTTCGGCTGGATCGGCGGCCTGCTGCACGGCAACATGGGCACCTCATATACCTACCGCTCCCCGGTCGAGCCTTTCATCGCCTCAGCGCTCGCGAATTCCGGGAAGCTCGCGCTGCTCGCGCTGGTCATCATCGTCCCGCTCGGTATCGCGGGCGGCGTGGTCGCGGCCGTGTACTCGGGACGGATCATCGACCGGGTGATCTCGCTGAGCGGACTGGCCGGATCGACCGTGCCAGAATTCGTCTCAGGCATTGTGCTGATCCTTGTTTTCGGTATCGCACTCAAGGCACTGCCGATCACGGCGGCAACCGATCCTGGCGCCTCGTTCGCCGACCAGCTTGATCACCTGATCTTGCCGGTCATTCCGCTTGTGCTCGTGCTATTCGGCTATATCGCCAGGATGGCCCGCGCGGGAACGGTGGAGGCACTTGACTCCGATTACGCCAGGACCGCGGTCTTGAAAGGGCTGCGGCGGCGCACCATGATCAGGCGGCACATCCTGCGGAACTCGCTGCTGCCGACGATCACGGTGATCGCGACCCAGACCGGGTACCTGATCGGCGGCCTCGTCGTGGTGGAAACGCTCTTCAATTATCAGGGCATCGGGCGGCTGATCTTCAACGCCGCCAACGGCAAGGATTTTCCGATGCTGGAAGCCGGGGTACTTGTCATCGGCGTCGTATACATGGTGGCCACGCTGATCGCCGACGTGCTTTATACCGCGCTCAGTCCCCGGCTCCGGGTCGGAGCTGCCTCGTGAGCGCGGACGTGGCGGTGCCCGGAGAGGTCACTGTCGCGCACGCCTACGCGGCGCCGCCCGCTTCTTGGCGGCTGCTGGCGCGCAAGCCCGCCTTCGTCGCCGGGGCGGGGATCTTGCTGCTCTGGATGGCATGCGCGGTCCTCGGGCACCTGATCGCGCCCTACGATCCGCTCGCGCAGCAGCTGCTCGCAAGGAACGCGGCGCCTTCTGGCACGCATTTGCTCGGCACCGATCCGCTCGGGCGTGACGTGCTGTCCCGCGTGATCTCAGGTGCCCGCGACATTCTCACCATCGCCCCGCTCGCGACACTGCTCGGAGCCGTGCTTGGGACGGCGCTCGGCCTGATCATGGGGTACTTCGGCGGGATCGTCGACGCGGTGATCAGCCGGATCGTAGAGGCCGTGCTCGCCCTGCCGGTCGTGATCGTCGCCTTCTTGTTCGTCGTCGCCGTCGGGCCGTCTTCGCTCACGCTTATCGTCGTGATCGGCTTCATCTTCACGCCGCTGATCGCGCGGACGGTGCGGACGGCCGTGCTCATCGAAGGCCAGCAGGACTACCTGCCTGCTGCCCGCCTGCTTGGCGAGCGGCCGGCCTACATCATGATCGCGGAGATCTTGCCTAACGTGCTCCCTGTGATCGTGGTGGAGTTCACCGTGCGGCTTGGCTACGCCATTTTCGCCGTTGCCACCTTGTCTTTCCTCGGTTTCGGCGTGCAGCAGCCGACACCTGACTGGGGCGGTGACATCGCGGCCAACTACGGCCTGCTCGGCGCGGGCTACTGGTGGGAGACGCTGTTTCCCGCGCTGGCGATCGCCTCTGTCGTGATGGCGCTGAACTTGGTGACCGACTCGATCGAGCAGGTGCTCTCTTCGTGACCGAACAGCAAGCAGACGCCGAACCAGGACCGCGAGCAGTACCCGCGGCCGGGCCAACCCTGCGAGTCGAGCACCTGGAGATCACCTACCGGGTCCGCGGCCAGGACCGGCCGGTGGTCAGGGACGTGTCATTTGAGGTGGGGCGGCAGGAATCCTACGGGCTGGTCGGAGAGTCCGGGTCGGGCAAGTCCACGGTGGCGCTCGCGCTGGTCAGGTACCTGGCGAGGAACGGCAGGGTGTCCGGCGGCTCGATCAGCATCAACGGCCTCGATCCGCTCGGGCTGTCCGCGGCCCGCCTGCGTGACCTGCGGGCCAGGACCGTCTCGATGGTGTACCAGGAACCGAGCCGCGCGCTTAATCCTTCGATCAAGGCCGGGCGTCAGATCGCCGAGGTGTTTCAGATCGCCGGGCTCGACCGGGCCTCCTCGCTTGACAAGGCCAGGGACATGCTGCGCAAGGTGCAGATCGCCGATCCTGGCCGGGCCATGGACAGGTACCCGCACGAGCTTTCCGGCGGCATGGCGCAGCGGGTGGTGATCGCGATGGCGCTCGCCGCCGAGCCCGCACTGCTCATTCTCGACGAGCCGACCACCGCACTCGACGCCACCGTCGAAGCCGAGATACTCGACCTGATCGCGGAGCTGAGGCGAGAACTCGCCACCTCAGTGCTCTTCATCAGCCACAACCTCGCGGTCGTGGCCAGCATGTGCGACCGGGTCGGGGTGCTCTACGCCGGGGAACTGGTCGAAGAGGGCACCGCGCGCCAGGTGTTCGGCGAGCCTGCCCATCCGTACACGGTGGCGCTGCTTCACTGCATCCCGCGACGCGGGCAGCGCAAGGACCAGGGCCGGCTTGACGCGATTCCCGGCTTCCTGCCGCAGCCAGGCCGGGTCACCGCCGGGTGCGTATTCGCGGAGCGGTGCTCACTTGCCGCTGACGAGTGCCGGACGGCACCACCGCCCGCCTTCCCGCTCGGTGGCTGGCATTCTTCGCGGTGCTACCGGCACTCCGAGGTCGCGGAATTGCCGAAGACGACGGTTTACGAAGGCGGCGAGCCAGGCCAGACCGCGCGGCCGGTCGCGCCGCTGGTGACGATCAGCTCGCTCAGCAAGACGTTCGGTACTGGCCAGAACGCGGTCCGCGCGCTGGCCAACGTGAACCTGAAGATCTGGCGGGGGGAAACGCTTGGCCTGGTCGGTGAGTCAGGCAGCGGCAAGTCCACGCTGGCGAGAACCCTGCTCGGCCTGATCCCGCCCGATCGCGGCTCGGTGCTTGAACTCGACGGCACGGCACTTTCCGCCAGCCTGCCGAAGCGGACGCTTGAGCAGCTCAAGGCGCTCCAGATCGTGTTCCAGAACCCGGATTCCGCGCTGAACAGGCGGCGGTCTGTTCGCTGGCTGATCGCACGGCCGCTGAGAAGGCTCGCCGGATTGTCTGGCCGCCGCCTCGCCGAGCGACTCGACGACCTGATCAGGTCGGTGCGGATGGAGGCACGCCAGCTGAACCTGCGCCCTGGGCAGCTATCGGGGGGCCTCAAGCAGCGGGTCGCGATCGCGCGGGCGTTCGGCGGCGGACCAAGGCTCGTGGTCTGCGACGAGCCGACGTCGGCACTCGACGTCTCTGTACAAGCGGCGATACTTAACCTCCTCGCCGACCTCCAGGCCAAGGAACAGGTCACCTACCTGTTCATCTCGCACGACCTAGGCGTCGTCCGCTACCTGTCCGACCGGATCGCCGTCCTGTACCTCGGCCGGATCATGGAGATCGGCCCGGCGGAGCAGGTGTTCGCCGGGCCGCACCATCCCTACACAGAGGCGCTGCTGTCCGCCGTGCCGAGCCTGGACGGCAAGCGCACCGAGCGGATCAGGCTGACCGGAGAGATCCCCGCCGCAGCCAGCCCGCCGTCAGGGTGCGTGTTCCATACCCGCTGCCCCAGGCGACTGGCCAGCGGCGCATGCGAGCATGCCGAACCCGGGCTTGACGAAGTCGAGCCCGGTCACTTCATCAGCTGCCATATCCCATTTGGCGAACTGCGGCGGCTTCAGGCACCTGGCATTGCCGTTCAGGTCAAAGACCAGGCGCAGAAGTAAAAACGACGCAGAACTGGTAACAAGATTGCGCCAAATCCGGATCTCGGATTAAGTAGGAAATCTCTTGCCGGCAGATGACTGTCAGGCAGACGAACGGAGGATAATCCGTGAACGTTGATCATGCTCGGCTTGACGAGTTGCGTGCTGGCCAGGGAGAGGTCCCCAACCACGTGATCGACGAGTTCGTGGCCGGCCGCATCAGCCGTCGCGACCTGATCAGGCGGGGCGCGGTCGCGGGGATCTCGCTTCCCGCGCTCGGCGGCATCCTCGCCGCCTGCAGCGGCTCATCGGCTACGTCCTCGTCATCTTCTCCCGGCTCTGCGGCAGGCAGCGGCGCCACGATCAAGGCGGGCATCCTCACTCCGACCGGTGCCATCAATCCGGTCACCGTCGATGACCAGGGCGGGCTCGACATGCTCGCGCAGACGGGAGAGTACCTGTGCTTGTCTGACCAGACCCTCACCCTCAAGCCGGTCCTGGCGGAAAGCTGGTCGTCGAACTCGGCGGCCACGGTGTGGACTTTCAAGATCCGCCAGGGCGTCAAGTTCCACAACGGTCACCCGCTGACCGCTGACGACGTCGTCTACACCTACAAACTGCTCACCGATCCGAAGTCGCCGAACCCGACGCTGGCCGGCGTACTCGTGCCAGATGGCGTTCAGAAGGCCGATGACTTCACCGTCGCGTTCCACCTGGAAGCCGCGAACGGCAACTTCCCCTACCTGACCTCCTCTGACAACTACAACATGATCATCCTCCCGAACGGCCAGGACCCTGGGACCTGGCAGAAGACGTTCATCGGCACCGGGCCGTTCGTGCTCAAGAACTACACGACGAACGTCGGCGCCATGTTCACAAGGAACGAGAGCTACTGGGGCAAGAAAGCGCTGCCAGCGCAGACCCAGTTCACGTTCTTCGCGGAAGAGACGCCATCGGTGCTCGCGCTCACCGGCGGCACTATCGACGTGCTCGGCCAGTTCTCGGTTTCCGGCGGGCCGCAGCTCCTCAACGGCGACTACAACATCAGCAGGCTGCGCTCGAGCGCGCACCGTGAGCTTTCCATGCGCTGCGACCAGGCGCCATTCACCGATTCACGGGTGCGCCAGGCGCTTGCGCTGACCCTGAACCGGCCTGAAATCGTGAAGTCCCTGTTCAACGGATACGCCGACGTCGGCAACGACAGCCCGTTCGCCCCGGTCTTTCCCTCGGCCAACACCAGCGTGCCGCAACGGGCGCAGGACATCGCCAAGGCCAGGTCCCTGATGAAGGCGGCCGGGCACGAAAGCGGCTTCGCTACCCAGCTTTATGCCAACGCCGTGCAGGAAATACCGCAGTTCGCCCAGATCGTCCAGCAGGCGGCCAAGGCCATCGGCGTCGACATCACGGTCCACTCCCAGCCATCGGCCGCCTACTACGGCAAGGGCACCTTCGGTGACTCCAACTGGCTCGACGCCACGATGAGCCTGGTCGATTACGGCCACCGAGGCGTGCCCAACGCTTTCCTTACCAACCCGCTGGAAACCATCAACGCCAAGACCGGAACGGGGTCGTGGAACGCCGCGCACTTCAATAGCAGCCAGTACGACAAGCTGGCCGCCGACTACATCGCGGCCGTCGACCTGGCCAGCCAGAAGCGGATCGCGGGCCAGATCGAGAACCTGCTGCTCGACGAGACGCCGGTAATCTACGCCTACTTCTACAACTACCTGTCCGCCTGGTCCAAGAATGTCGCAGGTGTCTATCCAACGGCGATCGGTCACCTGTTCCTCTCCAACGCCACCAAGACGGCCTGACCCCGCGCCGCCACCGCCCGGCGATACCTCACCTGGCCCGCGCCGGCCAGGGGGGAATCGCCGGGCGTCTTTAGCCGCGAATATCCTGGTACCTGTGAACGATGCCGCCCCCAGCAGCCCGGCCAGCGATGGCAAGCGCCGCGTGACCGGACAAGGTATTCAGACGCGCGGTGAGGCACACGGGCATCATCGGGACGTTTCCGGCGGCTGGCTGAGGCCGGCCGTCTTCGGCGCCATGGATGGCCTGGTCACGAACGTGTCGCTGATCGCCGGAGTCGGCGGTGCCGGAGTGCACGCCACGGCGATCGTGGTCACCGGCCTCGCCGGACTCGCGGCCGGAGCCTTCTCCATGGCCACCGGAGAGTTCGTGTCTGTTTCCTCGCAAAACGAGCTCATCGCGGCCGAGGTCTCCAGGGAGCAGCACGAACTCGAGCATCACCCGGAAGCCGAGCGCCGTGAACTCGCCGCGGTCTTCAGGCGCAGCGGCGTCGACGCCGAACTAGCCGATCGGGTCGCCAGGCAGGTGTCGAACCGACCAGAGGCCGCGCTCCGCATGCACGTACGCGAAGAACTCGGTGTCGATCACCTTGAGCTGCCGTCACCTTACGTGGCGGCCGGTGCATCACTCCTGACATTCGCGGTCGGCGCGCTGATCCCGCTGCTGCCCTTCCTGATCGGATTCTCCTCGCTCACGGCGACGCTGGTCATGGCCGGAGTGTTCGCGTTCGTCGGCGGCGGCATGGTCTCGCGGGTCACGAACCGGCCGTTCTGGTTCGGCGCGCTGCGCCAGCTTGTCCTGGCGGCGGGCGCGGCCGGACTGACTTACGCGATCGGCACGGCGGTAGGTGCCTCGATCCACTGACCCTGATGCGCCGGCCCGCAAGCACCGGCGCGTGCTGGCTTTACCAGGTGTCGGTGCCGAAGCTGTCCTCAGCGTGACCGCCAGAGGAAAGTAGCTGCAGGTCGGACTGAACCATCAGGCCGACGAGTTCCTCGAAGCCGATCTTGGGCTCCCATCCGATCCGGTCGCGGGCGGCAGCCGGGTCCGCGCACAGCTTGTCTACCTCGGCGGGCCTGATGAAGGCCGCGTCGGTGACCACATGGTCATGCCAGTCCAGGCCGGCCACCTTGAACGCCTGCTCGAGCAGGTCTTCGACCGAATGGGTCACGCCGGTGCCGATCACGAAGTCCTGCGGCTCGTCCTGGCCGAGCATCAGGTGCATGGCTCGGACATAGTCCCCGGCAAAACCCCAGTCACGACGGGCGGAGAGGTTGCCGAGCCGCAACTGGCGTTCGTACCCGAGCTTGACCTTGGCGACGCCGAGAGACACCTTCCTGGTGACGAACTCCGCGCCGCGCCGCGGCGACTCGTGGTTGAACAGGATTCCTGAAACGGCAAACATGCCGTAAGACTCACGGTAATTCTGGGTCAGGAAATGCCCGTATGCCTTGGCCACGCCGTATGGACTGCGGGGATGGAACGGCGTCTGCTCGGTCTGCGGCGACTCGCGCACCATGCCGAACATCTCAGAAGACGAGGCCTGGTAGAACCTGATCTGGCCACGGCCAGGGCTGCGGGACGCGCTGATGCCACTGCAAACCCTGATCGCCTCGAGGACCCGCAGTACCCCGAGCCCGGTGACCTCACCGGTCAGCTCGGCCTGCTGCCAGGACATCGGCACATAGGAGATGGCGGCCAGGTTATAGACCTCATCTGGCTGCACTCGCTCGACCGCCGAGATCAGGCTGCCCTGGTCGAGCAGGTCGCCCCTGATCAGCCTGACCTCAGGCAGCAGTTGCCTAAGCTGGCGCACGCGCGGATTCTGCTGGCCCCTGACCAGGCCCCACACCTCGTAGCCCAGGGCGGTCAGGTACTCAGCCAGGTAAGACCCGTCCTGACCGGTAATGCCGGTGATCAGCGCTCGCCTGGTCAGTTCCGCCTCCGTTGCCCGGCCGCCCGATGGCTGCTCATGTCGCGGCAGCATATCCGCACCCTCAGGACCGAAGTGACGCCATCCCCGGTCAGTGAGTCACTGTGGTCTGGGAGCACTGAGGTGGCCGGTGATAATGTTCCCAGCCAGTAACATATGCCGGCGCCTGCGACGAGGAGGCAGAACCAGCGTGAGCGACCTGCCTGTACCACCACCGGATGACCGGCCGCTGCGGGTCGCGATGCTTTCCTACCGTAGCAAGCCGCATTGCGGCGGCCAGGGTATCTACCTGCGCCACGTATCCCGCGAGGTGGCAGCGCTCGGGCATCACGTCGAGGTCTACTCTGGCCAGCCTTACCCTGAGCTGGAGCCAGGTCCGCTGCTTCGCACCTTGCCGAGCCTTGACCTGTACAGGGACGAGGATCCGTTCCGCACCCCGCATCCAAGGGAGATCAGGGACTGGATCGACCTGCTCGAGGTCGCCATGATGTGGACGGCCGCCTTTCCCGAGCCACTGACTTTCAGCCTGCGCGCCGTGCGCGCACTGCGCGAACGCGTCGACGACTTCGACGTCGTGCATGACAATCAGGTGCTCGCCTACGGCAACCTGTCCATCGGCGAGCTCGGCCTGCCCATGGTGACCAGCATTCACCACCCCATCAGCGTCGACAGGCGAATCGAACTGGCGGAAGCCAGGCGCTTTGCCAAGATCACCAAGCGCCGCTGGTACTCGTTCGTGCGAATGCAGGCCAAGGTCGCACGGAAGGTCGGGATCGTGATGACCGGCTCGGAGTCCTCCCGCGACGACATCCTGCGCGATTTCAAGGTGCCGCAGGAAAACGTCAAGGTCATCCCGCTGGGTGTCGACACCAGGCTGTTCCGGCCCAGGCAGCTCACGCGGGTGAAAGGCAGCATCGTCGCCGTCGCCAGCGCCGACTCACCGGTCAAGGGAGTACCGACTCTGCTGCGTGCCTTCGCCAAGCTGGCGACAGAACGTGACGCCACGCTGACGATTGTCGGCAAGCCCGCGCCTGGCGGCCCGACGGAGAAACTTGCCGGCGAGCTTTCTCTTGGTGAGAAGGTCAGATTCGTGACCGGAATCAGTGACCAGGAACTCGCCGAACTCGTGGCTAGCTCGGAAATCGCCGTAGTCCCCTCGCTCTACGAGGGGTTCTCGCTGCCAGCGGTCGAGCACATGGCATCGGGCACGCCCCTGATCGCGAGCCGCACCGGTGCTCTGCCCGAGGTGACCGGCGACGCCGCCGTGCTTGTCACGCCAGGCGATGCGGAAGAACTTGCCGCCGCCATCGCGAGGCTGCAGGACTCGCCGCGCGAGCGCGCGCAATTGTCCGACAAAGCCCTGGTCCGGATACAGGAAAGATTTGCCTGGTCGGCCGTCGCCAGGGCGACGGTCGAGCAATACCGGATCGCGATAGCGCAAGCCGCGAAGGGACCGGCCAGTGCTCACAGTTGATTTCGGCATGCTGCCGATTGCGCCAGGCGACCGACTGCTCGACATGGGCTGCGGCGCGGGCAGGCACGCGTTCGAGGCCGCCCGCCGCGGCGCACGGGTAGTCGCACTTGACACCGACCCTGCGGAACTCGGCAAGGTAACCGCGATTTTCGCGGCCATGGCGCAGGAAGGGGAAATCCCCGATGGCGGCAGCGGCACCGCGGTAAAAGGTGACGCCACCTCGTTGCCTTTCTCCGACGGCGCTTTCGATAAGGTAATCGCGGCGGAGGTACTTGAGCACCTGCCTGCCGACCAGAAAGCGATGAACGAAATCGCGCGGATCCTTCGCCCTGGGGGGGTGGCTGCGGTTACCGTGCCAGCTTGGCTGCCTGAACGAGTGTGCTGGCTGCTGTCTGAGGACTATCACAACACTCCAGGCGGCCACGTCAGGATTTTTACCAGGCATGAGCTGATCACCAAGCTCCGCCGCAGCGGGCTCGAGGTCACCGGCCAGCATCGTGCCCACGGGCTGCACTCGCCTTACTGGTGGCTCAAATGCGCGGTGGGCGTGCGGAACGACGACCATCGCCTCGCCAGGGCATACCACAAGGTGCTTGTCTGGGACATCATGCGCAAGCCGGCCCTCACCCGGCTGGCCGACCAGGCACTCAATCCGCTGCTCGGCAAGAGCATCGTGATCTACGTGAACAAGCATGCGCGGCTCGGATAATCCGGCGCGGCCGCGTGTGTCCACGTGGATACCTGAGGTGGCAGGCATCCTCACCGCCGACCAGATCATCAGCACCGGCCGGGCGATCGCGGCCGTGCAGCAGCCATCGGGCGCTATCGGCTGGCCTGACGGTCACGTGGATGCCTGGAATCACGTCGAGTGCGCGATGGCGCTCAGTGCCTGCGGGCTGCGGGACGCCTCACGGCGGGCCTACGAATGGCTACGAGCGAGCCAGCGCCAGGACGGGTCCTGGTACAAGCTGATGCCGCCGGGCGAGACCGACCTCACCACGGAAAGTAATCATGCCGCATACTGCGCCGTCGGTGTCTGGCACGAGCTCCTGATCAGCAGGGATGAGGGGTTCGCGAGCAGGATGTGGCCGGTCGTCAAGTGCGCCATTGATTTCGTGCTCGGGCTCCAGGCACCTGGCGGCGAGATCATCTGGCGGCGGCAGGCCGACGGCACCGCGGCGGACTATGCCCTGCTGACCGGCAGCGCGAGCATGTACTCCAGCCTGCGGTGCGCGATCATGCTCGCCGAGTACTTCGCCGAGCCGCAACCGGACTGGGAACTTGCGGCCGGGCAACTCGGGCACGCCGTGGCCCGCCATCCCGACGCGTTCGCGGACAAGAGCCGGTTCTCGATGGACTGGTACTACCCGGTGCTCGGCGGGCCGCTGCGCGGTACCGCGGCGCAGGAACGGCTGACCGCGGGCTGGGACACCTATGTCGTGCCCGGACTAGGCGTTCGCTGTGTCAG
The DNA here is from genome assembly GCA_027313705.1 of Actinomycetota bacterium. GTDB lineage: Bacteria > Actinomycetota > Actinomycetes > Streptosporangiales > Streptosporangiaceae > Chersky-822. The sequence goes on from DAHVDE010000036.1 coordinate 27,368, forward strand.
CGACGAGCCATGGGTGACCGCGGCGGAAACCGCTGAGCTGGCCATCACGCTCGAGGCCATCGGGGACCAGGCCCGTGCGCTGGAGCTACTTGACCAGATCCAGTTGCTCCGTGACCCGAGCGGCGCTTACTGGACCGGATGGCAGTACCAGACGCAGCGGCATTACCCGAACGAGCAGAGCAGCTACACCGGCGCCGCCATGGTGCTCGCCGCCGACACTCTCTGCGGGGCCACGGCCGCGTCATCGTTGTTCCGCACGGTAGGCGCCGACGATGCCTCGGTGCTGCCCGCCGCCGACGCGGCTTGCGGGTGCGAGTTGCTCGCCACGGGAAAGGACGATCTCGCAACTGGGTGAGCACCGGGCGTTAGGACCCGGCGGCGCTAGCCGATACCTTCCGCTACCCGCTCGAGTACCCGGAGTGATCCTTTGCCGAAAAGGTCCTTGAATGCACCAGAGGCGAGGGCGCGGCGGTAAATGCGGTACGGCGGCTGGCCACCGTCGGCTGGGTTAGGGAACACATCGTGGATGGCGAGTGCGCCGCCGACGGCAAGGTGCGGCGCCCAGCCCTCGTAGTCGGCCGTGGCGGCGGCGTCGGTGTGGCCGCCGTCGATGAACAGCATGCCGATCGGCCGCCGCCAGAGCCTGGCCACCTCGGCCGACCGGCCGACGATGGCGATCACGTGCTTTTCCAGGCCGGAGGCGGCCAGGGTGGAGCGGAAACTTGGCAAGGTGTCGAGCAGGCCGGTCGCCTGATCCACGAGCGACGTGTCGTGGTACTCCCAGCCAGGCTGGTTCTCTTCTGAACCCCTGTGGTGGTCCACGGTGATGACGAACTGCCCGTTTCCTGCCGCAGCGGCGGCCAGGTAAATCGTCGACTTGCCGCAGTACGTGCCGATCTCCACGATCGGGCCGAGGCCGGCATAGGCGGCCGCGACCTCGCTGAGGGCCTCACCTTCCCTGGGCGGCATGAAACCTTTGGCCGCTGCCGCGGCACGACGGTGCTCTTCGGGCAAGACGAACGTCATGGCTATAGTCTGCGGTAAGCGTGTGGACCATGAAACGGAGGGCACGCCGTGAAGGTGACTGTCGATCGCGACGCCTGCGAGGCCAACGCGATCTGTGCTGGCCTGGTCCCGGAGGTTTTCGAGGTCGACGACGATGACGTGCTGCACATCAAGGTCGACGAGGTCCCGGCGACGCTCGTCGACTCGGTGCGGCACGCGGTGCGTTCCTGTCCCAAGGCCGCGCTCAGCCTTAATGAGTAGCCGCTAGCCGAGCAGGCCGAACCCGACGGCGACGCCGACTCCGGCCAGCACCACGCCCCCGATGATCTCGCCGCTCTCACCCGCGCCTTTCCCCAGCCGGGCGCCTGCCTCAAGGCCGATCAGCGAAAGCGCGATGGCGACCATGCCGAAAACCAGCGCTCCTGATGCCAGGTTCACCTGATAGCTGCCAAGCGCGAACCCCGCGATGAGGTTGTCCAGACTGAGCGCGAAGGCGCTGACCGAGATCTTGAGCCACGAAGGCCTTGCTGACTCCTGGCTCGCCAGCCTCCCGCGATTCCTGAGCGTGGCCGCGATGATGCCGTAAAGGCCGATGCCGGTCAGCAGCACGGCGGCGATCCACCTGGCTTCCCTGCCGATCGCGCCGGCCATGCCGTGCCCGATAAGCAGGCCGACGATAGGCATGCCGGCCTCGAAGATACCGAACGTCACCACTACCAGGAGCCTGGTGGCCAGGGTCACGCCGCCCGCGCCGATCCCGACCGAGGCGGCCAAGTTCGACAACCCCACCGACACGGCGACGAGGACCAGGGCGAGCATGCCAGAACGTTACCTAAATTCCGAACCGATGCCCCCTGCCCGCTATTGCTGGCCCGTCACTGACCGCGATCACGGCGTGCCGTTCTTCTTCAGCCGCTAGGGTAGCCGCGGTCATGCAGAAGTGACGGGCACTGCTGGCCAGGACAGCAGGCGTGACCGACAGGGGGTTGTAATGCGGCAAGCAGGCATTGGCATAGGTGTCGCGGCAGCGACGGCGTTGCTGTGCGCGGCGGCGCCGGCGCCGCAGGCGACCGCCGTGGCCATCGCTCAAGCGGCGCCGCGGGCGGTGATTAAGATCGCGCCGCTGATTCGCGTGCCGAGCGCGCGGTTGTCCGCGACCCCGGTCGGCGGCTATACCCCGGCGCAGATCAGGGCCGCCTACTTCGCCAGGCCGCTGCTGTACCACGGCGTCAACGGAAAAGGCACCACGATCGCGATCGTGGACAGCTTCGGCTCCCCGACCATCAGGCACGACCTGGCTGTCTTCGACAAGACGTTCAAGCTGGCCAGCCCGGTGCTGCAGATCATCCATCCGGCAGGCCCGATACCGAAGTTCAGGGCGTCAGATCAGGCGATGAGCCAATGGGCTGGCGAGACCACGCTCGACGTCGAGTGGGCGCACGTCATGGCACCGGCCGCGAAGATACTCCTGGTCGAGACGCCGACCTCGGAAAACGAGGGGACAAGCGGCTTCCCGCAGATCGTCAAGGCCGAGGAATACGTCATCGCCCATCACCTGGCCGACGTGATCAGTCAGAGCTTCGGCGCGACCGAGGAAACGTTTCCCAGGGGAACGCTCCGCCCGTTGCGCGGCGCTTACCTCGCGGCGGCGCGCCCGAGGAACGACATCACGGTGCTCGGCGCCTCAGGTGATGCGGGCGCGACCGACTACCAGACCAACATGTCGCTTTACTACACCTACCCGGTCACTTCCTGGCCCGCCAGCGACCCCCTGGTCACAGCCGTGGGAGGTCTGGACCTGACCTTGAACGCCAAGGGCCAGCGGACGCAGCCTGACCAGGTGTGGAACGACGGCGGCCAGTCGCCGTGGGCCGGCGGCGGCGGCAGGTCGATCATGTTTCCCCGCCCGGCCTTTCAGAACCGCGTGGCATCCGTTGTCGGCCGCTACCGGGGCGTGCCTGACATCTCCATGAGCGCCTCCTGCGGTCATGCGGTTGACCTCTACGAGAGCTTCGACGGCACTGGCTGGGAAGAGGTCTGCGGGACAAGCGAGGCCACCCCGCTGTTCGCCGGCATCATCGCGCTGGCCGACCAGGTCGCCGGCCGATCACTCGGGCCGGTCAACAGCTACCTCTACGAAATGGCGGCCAGTCACGACCCTGGCATCACCGACATCACCCATGGCAACAACACCGTGCAGTTCCAGCAAAACGGCAAGAACTACACGGTGCACGGCTGGGACGCCGTGCCAGGCTACGATCTGTCCTCTGGGCTTGGCACCATCGTCGCGAAAAGGTTCGTGCCTGAACTCGTCGCGCTGGCGAAGGCGGCCGGCCGCTAGCTGTCACGCGCGGGGATGCTGCCGACCTCGTGATTGAGCCGCACCCGGTCGCCGCGGTAGGTGTACCTGGTCAGCCTGATCGGGCGGTACTTGGAGTACGCGGTGCGGTTGACCACGAGCACTGGAGCGCCGGTCGACAGGCCGAAGAAGGCAGACTCCCGTGCATTCGGCATGCGCGCGCCGATCTCGTCGATGAAGCCGAGCTGCTCATGCCCTAGGTCGGCGAGCAGCCTGATGCTTCCTTGCGCGATGTCACCGGCTTGCTCAAGCTGGGTACCTTCCGCTATGTCGAGCGGGAAATAGGAAGCCATCATCATCCACGGCACGCCGCCGATCGAGCCGTGCCTGCGGCGGATCACCACCAGGTCGCCCGTGCTGATCTCCAGTTTCTGCGCGACGCTGGCGGACGCCGGTGACTTCTCGACCACCTGGCGGGACGTCTCTGGCTCCAGGTCGAGGTTCCCGACCTGCGGCAGCAAGGTCGACGGGCTCTGCCCGGCAGGCTGGCTCTGGACGCGGGAAAGCAGCGCGGTAAATGGCTCGGCCGGCTCGCTCACAAACGAGCCGAGCCCCTGCCTGGTCACCACCAGTCCTTGGTTGGTCAGCAAGGCAATCGCCAGCCGCACCGTGTTCCGCGAGGCGTCATGCAGCTTCACCAGGTCAGGCTCGCTTGGCAACCGGTCTCCTGGCTGCAGGGCGCCGCTGTCTATCTGATCACGCAGCCGGTCAGCGATCTCCTGGTACTTGGCCTGTGCCATGTTCGGCCTCCCTCCGCTGCGGGCCCGCAGGCCCCGTGCTCGTGCCCGCAAGCCAGCAGCGGCTGTCACCAACTGGATAGAAAGGTCCTACCCTTACGGACCGTTTGAAACGGCCAACTGTTTGGTATGAGTTAGATGAGCAGGAACATTAGTCTGATAATGGTCAGACTGATCGTAACAGAGTGGAGTACCAGTGCTTTATCTCCTGATCGTCATCGGCGCGATCATCGCGGTCCTCGCCACCACCATCCCCATAGTGGCCATCGCCCTGGTGAGCCTGGCGAGCCTGCACGAGGAGTCAGCGCACAGCCTCGGCTACGCGGCTCGCGGATCCGGCGAGCGCTTGGCTCGCCGGATTCTCGGATTCAGAAGTTCCGCCATCCAAGCCCCCGCCGCCGCACCTCGGGCCGCCGCACCTCGGGCCGCCGCCGAAGTAGGCTTCCCTCATGCGCGTCGCCCTTTGCCAGCTTCCCGTCGCCAGCCAGCCAGCCGCCAACCTGCACCGGATGGAACTCGCACTCACCAGCGCGAGCGAGCAGGGGTCTGACCTCGCTATCTTCCCTGAAGGCAGCCTTGTGAGGTTCTCGGCAGACCTGCGTGCCGCCGCGGAACCACTGGACGGGCCCTTCTGCACCGGACTGGCGGCCGCGGCGCGTAACACCGGCGTGGCCGTCATAGCCGGCGTTTTCGAGCCAGCCCCTGGCTCCCTCGTCTACAACACCACCGTCGTCATCGACTCCGCGGGCCAACTCCTCGCCGCATACCGCAAGATTCACCTGTTCGACGCTCTTGGCCAGCGGGAGTCTGACACCGTCGCTCCCGGATCTGACCTGGTGGTCGCTGAAGTCGCCGGGCTCAAGGTCGGGCTTCTTACCTGTTACGACGTAAGGTTCCCCGAACTGGCCCGTGCCCTGGCTGTCATGGGCGCCGACCTGATCGCTATCCCTTCTGCCTGGGCCGCCGGCTTGTTCAAAGAAGAGCACTGGATAACTCTCGTGCGCGCCCGTGCCATCGAGAACACCATCTGGGTCGCGGCGGCCGGCCAGGTTCCCGACCCGGAGGAACCGGCGACCCGCGCGCCTACCGGAGTAGGACGCAGCCTGCTCGTTGATCCGATGGGTACCGCCAGGATCGACCTCGGCTCAAGGCCTGACATCGGCGTAGGAAATATCGACACCAAACTGACCGCGGAAGTCAGGTCGGTGCTGCCTTGCCTTGAGCACCGCCGCCCTGAACTCTTCTGACCGGCCCGCTACAGCTTTCCGCCGTCCGGGCTCTCCGCCGCCCGGCTCTCTGCCGCCCGGCTCTCTGTCGTGCGGCCTGCCTGCGCGTTCTCCTCGACAGGCACTCGGGCCAGGATAGGCCCCGCTTTGCGCCTGCCTAGCCTGTGCCGCAGGAGGAGTACCGCCACGATCGCGACGACGATAGCCGCGATGGCGACCGCCAGTCCTGTGCCCACCGTCCGCTCTACCGCCCCGTAAGCCGAGCCAGCCAGGTAGCCAAGCAGGCAGTATCCGACGCCCCATACGATGCCGCCGATGGCGTTGTAGGCAGCGAACACCGGATATGGCATCTCGGCAGCCCCGGCGGCAGCCGGGATGAGTGCCCGAAGCACGGCCACGAACCTGCCGCCGAGCACAGCGGTGCCGCCACGATCGCGCAAGCCGGTCCGAGCCCGCTCGACGGCGCCAGGCATGCGGCTGAGCAGGCGGGAGGCGAACAGCCTGCCGCCAAGCCGACGGCCGATTTCATATCCGACCAAAGGCCCGGTAACCGCGGCGACCACCACGATCGCCATGAGCAGGGGCAGGGAGATGTGCCCGCGGCTGGCCAGTACGCCGCCCAGGACGACCGCGGTTTCTCCTGGCAGCACGAACCCGATGAAGATTGCCGTCTCGCCGAACACGAGCGCTGCGATCAGGCCGAGGGCGACCAGGCTATTCATGTGGCCGAGCGCCGATGTGATCCAAGTCACCAGCTTCGCCAGGCTCTCGTGGCCAAGCTCTCACCACCCGTCAATAGCTTCGCTGGCCGATAGGGTCCCGCATTGCAATCTTGTTGGCCCATAATGCCTCCTAGACTCGCCGCCGGACCGCCAGCATCCGGCTTCGGGGAGGAGACGCTGATGACAGCCGGTTCCCAGCCGCCTTCGGCATCTGGCCGCCCGCCAGTCTCTGGCACGCCACCCTGGGCGACCAGCGACGCGCCCGACTCTCCCGACCGTAGCCGATCGCAAGGACCACCTTGGGCGGCGACCGAACCTCCCGTGTCCGCGAACCCGCCGGGCCCGCCGAGACCGCCTGGCCCGCCGTGGCAGGTCAGCGAGCCAGCGCCGGCCGGAGGACCGCCATGGGCGGTCGACTGGCCGGCCGGACCAGGTGTGCCTGGCAGGCCAGGCGGCCATGGCGTGGACCAGGTTCCAGTGCAGGCGGCGGTCCCCCTTAGGGAGCCGCCGGCTCCTCGCCAGCCCCACCCGCGCCAGCAATCACCGCACCAGCAGCCGTCATATCAGTCACGGCAACCACAGTCCCGGCAGCCGCAACAACCCCATCCACAGGTCCATCCACAGGTCCATCCGCAGGTCCATCCACAGGTCCATCCGCAGGCGCTGCCACGCCGACCAGGCGAGCGAACCACCAGGCCAGGGATGCCGCCAGCCGGGACTTCAGGACCGGCGCAAGCCGGACCCGTATCCGGTGACTCAGCCCCGACCACGGGCAGCCTGCCAGCCATCACCGGCGGCCCGATCCGACGCCAGGGCACCTTCACCGGCCGCATTACCAGAGACGGTTCAAGTGGTTTCCCTGCCGAACCCGGGAGGTACCAGCTGTATGCCTCGCTGGCCTGCCCTTGGTCACAGCGGGCGCTGATCGTCTGCAGGCTGCTCGGCCTCGACCGCGTGATCGGACTCACGCTGACGGATCCTGTCGCCGACGAGAGCGGGTGGCGGTTCGCTGACGGCGACCCGCTCACCGGCGCGCATCGCCTGAGTGACCTGTACCTCGCGAGCGAGGAGGACTATCTAGGGCCTTACACCATTCCGCTGATCTGGGACATTAAGACCCGCCAGGTGGTCAGCAACGATGTAGCCCAGATCACCGTCATGCTCGAGACCGAGTTCCGGCCGTTCCACCGGCAAGGGGCACCCGACCTGTACCCGTCCGCCCGCCGCCGCGACATCGAGTCGCTCGCCACCTTGATCTTCCATACGGTCAACACAGGTGTATACAAGGCGGGACTAGCGACGGCTCAGGCTACTTACGATCAGGCTGCGGAGGCCCTGTTCACCACGCTGGACGCGCTCGAAGAACGCCTGGCCAGGCGGCGTTACCTGCTCGGCGATCAGCTCACGGAGGCCGACATCAGGCTGTATCCGACACTGGTCAGATTCGACACGGTCTACTACCAGATGTTCGACTGCAACCTGCGCAGGCTCACCGACTACCCGCACCTGTGGGGGTACACGCGCGACCTGCACACGCAGCCGGGATTCGGCGAGACCACCGATATCGGGCAGATCAAGCGTCACTACTATCAGTCGGCCGAGTGGCGCGATCACTCTCGCGACCGCAACAAGCTCGGAATAATACCTATAGGTCCGCAAATCGCCTGGAACGAGCCGCATGGCCGAACGCGGATGCCGGGCTGATCTCGCACCGTTTGGCCCTGCCGGGCGGGTAGCCTTAGCGACAGGGGTCGTTCAGGCAAATCATTCTCCGGAAGAGGCGATGTCGGCCGTGTCTGCCGAGTTTCCGCATGCGTCCGCAGGGGCCGTAGCACCAGTTGCTTCGGCATCGTCACAGGCATCCTCAGGCCAGTCAGGCGGAGCCGCTGGCGATCATCCGAGCAGGCCAGCGGACTTCGGTGCCAACGAATGGCTGGTCGACGAGCTGTACCAGCGCTATCAGGCTGACCCTGGCTCTGTCGATCGCGCGTGGTGGAACTTCTTCGCCGACTACAAGCCCGCTCCGGCGGACTCGGGCGGGGCGCAGGCTGCACCCGAGCCCGCGCAGCCTGGCCAGGCACGCGTTTCCCTGACCACACCCCTCGCACCATCGGCCAACGGGCACCAGGGCACCGCCCAGCCGGCCAGGCCGGCTGCCGTGCAGGCACCAGCCAAGCCGGCCCAAGCCGCCGACGGCCAGGGCCTGATCAAGCTGCGCGGCGCGGCCGCGCGAACCGTAACCAACATGGAAGCCAGCCTCGCGGTGCCGACAGCCACCTCGGTACGGGCCGTGCCCGCCAAGCTGCTGATCGACAACCGCATCGTCATTAACAATCACCTGGCGCGCGGTCGCGGCGGCAAGATCTCTTTTACGCACCTGATCGGCTACGCCGTGGTCAAGGCGCTCGCCGTCAATCCCGAGCTCAACGAGTCTTTCGCTGTCGCCGACGGCAAGCCGATGCTGGTCAGGCCCGAGCACGTCAACCTCGGCCTGGCTATCGACATCCGCAAGGAAGACGGCTCGAGGCAGCTGCTCGTGCCGAGCATCAAGACCGCGGAGCAGATGGACTTCAGGCAGTTCTGGCTGGCTTACGAAGACATCGTGCGCAAAGCCCGCGGCGGCAAGCTCACGGTCGAAGACTTCGCAGGCACCACGATCAGCTTGACCAACCCTGGCACGATCGGCACCGTGCATTCTGTGCCCAGGCTGATGCCGGGACAGGGCTGCATCATCGGCGTCGGCGCGATGGAGTACCCGGCGGCCTATCAGGGCGCATCGGCTGAGACCCTGGTCAGGGACGCTATCAGTCAGACGGTCACCTTGACCTCCACCTATGACCACCGGATCATCCAGGGCGCGCAGTCAGGCGAACTGCTGCGCGTGATCAGCGGGCTGCTGCTCGGGGACCGCGGTTTCTACGACGACGTATTCGCCGCGCTGCGCATTCCCTACGAGCCGGTCCGGTGGGTTCGCGACATCCCGGCCGGGCACGAGAACGACATAAACAAGGCCGCCCGTGTCCACGAACTGATCCACGCTTACCGGGTGCGCGGGCACCTGATGGCCGATACTGACCCATTGCAGTACAAGCAACGCAAGCATCCTGACCTGGACATCAATCAGCACGGGCTCACCTTGTGGGACCTAGAGCGCGGGTTCGCGACCGGCGGGTTCGGCGGCAAGCCCCGCATGCTGCTCAGGGAGATACTCGGCGTACTGCGGGACGCCTACTGCCGCACCGTCGGCCTGGAGTACATGCACATCCAGGAGCCGCGCGAGCGAGCCTGGCTGCAAGAGCGGGTCGAGCGCCCGCCAGCGGAGGCCGACCACGACGAGCAACTGCGCATCCTGTCCAGGCTGAACGTCGCTGAGGCGTTCGAGATGTTCCTCCAGACCAAGTACGTCGGGCAGCGCAGGTTCTCCCTCGAGGGCGCCGAATCACTGATACCGCTGCTCGATGCCGTGCTTGGCGAGGCCGCTGCACTCGGCTTGCACGAGGCCGTGATCGGGATGGCGCACCGCGGCAGGCTCAACGTGCTCGCCAACATCGTCGGCAAGTCCTACGGGCAGATTTTCAACGAGTTCGAGGGCTATGTCGACCCGACGAGCACCCACGGGTCCGGCGACGTCAAGTACCACCTTGGCGCCGAGGGGAAGTACCAGACGGCCGACGGCACCACGATCCCGGTCAGCCTGGTCGCGAACCCGAGTCACCTGGAAGCAGTTGACCCGGTCATGGAGGGCGTGGTCAGGGCCAAGCAGGATGTACTCGACCTGAGCACTCAGGGCTACACCGTGCTGCCCATCATGATCCACGGCGATGCCGCGTTCGCCGGGCAGGGTGTCGTCGCCGAGACGCTTGAGCTGTCCCAGCTGCGCGGATACCGCACTGGCGGCACCGTTCACATCGTCGTCAATAACCAGGTCGGCTTTACCACCGACCCGCGCTCTTCCCGGTCGAGCGTGTACAGCACCGACGTCGCCCGCACGATCCAGGCACCGGTATTCCATGTCAACGGCGACGATCCTGAGGCCGTGGTCAGGGTCGGCAAGATGGCGTTCGCCTACCGTGAGGCGTTCGCCAAGGATGTCGTCATCGACATGGTGTGCTACCGCCGCCGCGGCCACAACGAGGCGGACAACCCCTCGTTCACCCAGCCGCTGATGTACGACATCATCGACGCCAAGCGGTCTACCAGGAAGCTCTACACCGAGGCGCTGATCGGGCGCGGTGACATCACGCTCGACGAGGCCGAGCACATCCTGCGCGGCTACCAGTCCGAGCTAGAGCGTGCCTTCACCGAGACGAGGGAAGCCGCGACCCAGCCGCCAGAGCCAGGTTCCGTGCTTCCCGCGCCGCCCGTGCAGCCGACGCTGATCGATCATTCCAGCGTTCCTACCGCGATCAGCGGCGAGACCGTCAAGCGGATCATCGATACCCAGCTCAGCCTGCCGGCCGGCTTCACGCCGCATCCGAGGCTGGCGCCACAGCTAGCCCGCCGCGCGGTCATGGTCGAGCAGGACGAGATCGACTGGGCGACCGGCGAGCTGCTTGCGTTCGGCGGTACCTTGATCGACGGGCACGGGGTACGGCTGGTCGGGCAGGACACCAGACGGGGTACCTTCGGCCAGCGCCACGCCGGCCTGGTCGACCGGCACACCGGCGAGGAGTACACGCCGCTGCGCCGACTCAACAACGGCAACGCCAAGTTCCACGCCTACGACTCGCTGCTCTCCGAATACGCCGCGGTCGGATTCGAGTACGGCTACTCGGTGGCCAGACCCGACGCGCTGGTGTGCTGGGAAGCGCAGTTCGGCGACTTTGTCAACGGCGCCCAGACCGTGCTTGACGAGTTCATTTCCTCTGGCGAGCAGAAGTGGGGCCAGCGCTCTGGCGTCGTGCTGCTGCTGCCGCACGGTTACGAGGGACAAGGACCCGATCACAGCTCGGCCAGGGTCGAGCGGTTCATGTCGCTCTGCGCGCAGGACAACATGACTGTCGCGATGCCGAGTACCCCGGCCAACTATTTTCATCTGCTCCGCTGGCAGGCGCTCTCCGACCGGGTCAAGCCGCTGATCGTGTTCACACCCAAGTCGATGCTGCGTCTCAAGGCGGCGGTTTCGGCCGTGGCCGACTTCACCCATGGCGCTTTCCAGCCGGTGATCCCAGATCGGGCTGGCGCAGACCAGGCACAGGTCAGCCGGGTACTGCTGTGCACAGGCAAGGTGTACTACGACCTAGCCGAGCAGCGCGCCGCGCAGCAACGCAACGACGTGGCCATCATCAGGGTGGAGCGGCTCTATCCGCTGCCGACGGCGGAGATCGCTGCCCTGCTCGGTGCTTACCAGAACGCGGTCGAGTTCACCTGGGTGCAGGAAGAGCCTGTCAACATGGGCGCGTGGCCTTATCTGGCGACCCACCTGCAGCAGCAGCTCGGACTCGGGCTCTCGGTGATAGCACTGCCGGAAAGCTCGGCCCCCGCGTCAGGGTCGGCGAAGTCACATGCCCGCGAGCATGCCGCGCTCGTGGCCTCCGCGCTTAGTTAGGCGGGGCCACCCATGTACTTCACCGACCGAGGGATAGAGGAGCTCACTGGCCGGCGCGGCGAAGAGGAAGTCACGCTCGCCTGGCTAGGCGAGAAGCTGACCGCGTTTGTCGACCTGCACCCTGAGCATGAGATCGCGATTGACCGGCTGGCGGTCTGGCTGGCCCGCGACGAGGACGTCGAGGACTAGCATCTGGCCAGCCGGCCCGGTCGGCCGCGGCCCGGCGGAGGCCGCGGATTGGCTAACGCGATATATCTCATATAGCATGGCGATGAGCGGAGAGGGGGATGAGCGATGAGCCCAGTGTTCAGGCATGGCGGGCTGCGGCTTTACCTGCTGAAACTGCTCGACGAGGCACCCCGGCACGGCTACGACGTCATCCGGCTGCTGCAGGACAAGTTTCTCGGGGTCTATTCACCCTCACCTGGCACCATCTATCCCCGACTGGCCAGGCTCGAAGAAGAGGGCCTGGTCACGCACGAGACCGTAGACGGCAAGAAGATCTACCGCATCACGGACGCCGGCCGGGCCGAGCTCAATCGCAGGCTAGATGACCTGGCCGATCTCGAAGACGAGCTAGCGGCCTCGGTTCGCGACATCGCCAAGGAGATCTCCAGGGACGTCAGGGAAACAGTAAGGAACCTGCGCGACGAACTGACCTGGGCCGTACGTGAAGCGGGCCGGGCCGGCGGGGCGTCAGGCTCGCGGGCCGATTCCCGCAAGGACCAGCCGGGCGACAGCGGAGCAGGCGATTACGCCGGTGCCGGCGGCGATGCCCGGGCGAGTACGGACGCGAAGCCAGAAGCCGGGGCATGGTCAAAGGCCGCCGCCGCTGCGAGCACGCAGACCGCAGACACAGAACAAGCCAAGGCGGACCCGGCCGGGGCTAGGAAAGCGGCCAGCGCGCAGAACGCCGACGCAGGTCAGGCGCGGTACGAGGATTCAGCGGGTGACGGCACCGAGGCTGCAGGCACTCCTGCCGGCGAGCACGCCGGCTCTCCCCTGGCCGGTGACCAGGGCTGCTCAGGCGACGACGGCGATGACGGTGAGGCCGGCGAGAAGCGGCAGCGGCGGCAAAGTGACTGGCGCGACGACTGGCGCGACTGGGCCGACTGGGCCAGGCGGCAGGGCTGGGCGGACTGGACAGGCAGGCAGGACCGGCGCGAGCATGCCAGGGCAGGACGTCCTGACTGGGCGCAGTGGACCCAGCGCCCCGATTGGCTCAAGGGAGCCGGACCGCGCGACCGGCACGAGAGTCCCGCCGACCTGGTCTCCGACCTTGAGCACCTCGCCGCCTTGTTCGCCAGGGAAATCCGAGGCGCAGCCAGGCACGCAGAAGGCATGGGCGACGACACGGTGGGCAACCTTGGCCGGATCCTCGGCGAGGCGCTCAACCGCATCAGAACCGAAGTCTTCCGCACCCAGGACCCTGCCGACCCCACCCCTCCATCCGAGCAAGCGCCCAACCTCCACGATGCCGGCGAGTAGGCATCCCAGCGCCCGCACCACCACAACGTGAGGACCGGCCGCGCCGCTGAGCTCCGAGTCAGACGGTGAATACCACTTTCCCAAACAATTCACCGTTGATCATGGCTTCGAAGCCCGCCGGCGCCTGGGCAAGGGGCAGGGTACGGTCGATCAGCGGCCGCAGGCCGGTCTGGCCGCAGAAACTGACCAGCCGCGCGAGTTGATCCCTGGTTCCCATCGTCGATCCGACGACGGACAACTGGAGGAAGAAGATCCTGGTGAGCTCCGCCGGCGGCATCGGCCCGCTGGTCGCTCCGCAGACGACGATACGGCCACCTGGCCGTAGCGACTTCACCGAATGTGACCAGGTCGCTTCGCCGACGGTTTCCATCACGGCATCGACCCGCTCAGGCAACCGGGCACCAGCGGGAAACGCCTGGTCTGCCCCGAGCTCAAGGGCTCTCGCCCGCTTTTCCTCGCTTCGGCTCGTGACCCAGACCCGGTACCCGGCCGCGCGGCCGAGCAAGATCAGCGCTGTCGCCACTCCCCCGCCGGCGCCCTGGACAAGGATTGTGCTACCTGGCTCAAGACCGGATTTGCCGAAAATCATCCGGTACGCGGTAAGGTACGCGGTCGGCAGGCAGGCCGCCGCCTCGAACGACAGGCTGGCCGGCTTGGGTATCAGGTTCCGTCTCGGCACGGTGACCAGCTCAGCGAAGGTGCCGTCGTACCGCTCGGACAGCAGCGAGCGGCCAGGGTCGAGCGTTTCGTCACCGGAACCAGCCGCCGGGTCGGCGATCACGCCATGGACGACGACCTCGTTTCCTTCCTCGTCCACCCCTGCGGCGTCACAGCCGAGCACCATCGGCAGCTGGCTGGCTGAGATGCCGACGCCGCGAAGCGTCCAGACGTCATGGTGATTGAGCGATGCCGCCTTGACGGCCACCTTCGCCCACCCTTCGGCAGGCACCGGATCGGCGTGCTCGCCTAGCTCGAGCGCGCAGATCGGGGCGTCGGGGCTGAATCTAGCTGCGGTAACTGCGAACATGGCAGGACCATAGCGCCCGTCCTGCAACCGCCTGCTGGCAGCCTGCCCTGTGAACTAGCCATCCGGGTCAGGCGAGCAGGTTTGATCAGAAGGTTATGCGTAACGCACTTGCGGGCGCCGCCGCTGTGTCATACTCCGCAAAGGCTAGTTCCGATCCCCAATCGCCTGTAAGGACCGGCGTGAATCTGGCTTCGTTTGCCGAACTAGCGGTGCGATTGGTCAACTCGGCCGTTTGCGAGGCTGACGCTGATCCATTGCGCAGCCAGGAGTCATTCCGTGAGTTCGTCGCGGACTGTCCGTTCCTTGCTGTCCAGGTAACGCCGGCTGACCTTGGCCGCCTCAGGCTGCTCAGGACAGACCTCGCCGCCGTTTTCACTCGCGCGGTCGAGGGATCTGACCAGGGCGTCGCCGACCGGCTGAATGCGCTGCTCATGATCCATCCGGTGCATCCCGTACTCGTGACGCACGATGACGAGCCACTGCACCTGCACCTGAGCGAAGCCGGATCGGTCACCGACAGATATGCGGCGACGACGGTTGCCAGCCTCTCCATCTTGGTGGGCCAGCTAGGCGTGCACCGACTCGGCATCTGCGCGATCGCCTCGTGCAACCGGGTCTACATCGACGGAAGCAGCAACAAGTCGCGCCGCTACTGTGCCGAGCACTCGCTTGCGCGGTTGAACGTGACCGCTCTCCCGCAGCGACGGGCCGACTTCACCGCCGAGCAGTCACGTTCCGTCACCTCAGCGATCAGCTAGCTGCCCTCCTGCAAGGCGCAGAGCATCACCTCAGCAACTCGCGTTACCAAAACGACGCCAAGCGACTTCTAGCCACGGCCGAAGTCGATCATTACGATGTGGCCAATTCCCGTGCGCAAGGTACCGGTGCGGACGGCTAGGGAAAGAAGGTTCTGGTCATGGCGGCTCAGATCGTTCGGGCCGGAACACAGACGGGCAAGCGCAGCGCCAAGACGGCGGGCAAGGTTAACCCGCCGTTCCGGCCAGCGCCGTCTGCATCACCAGTACGATCCCGAGCCACGCGCCCGACCTCGCCTCCTGCCTCATCAAGCGAGGTAATCGATCATGACAATTGAGAAATCGCACGTCGCCGAGACTGCGGAGTTCGAATCAGCGGATCGCAGTCTTCGAAAGTCCATGGGTTTCAATCAGCTGCTCTTCCTGTCTGTGACGGCGCTGATCGGCTCTGGCTGGCTGTTCGCTGCGATCAACTCCAGCGCGGTGGCAGGGCCAGCGGCTATCGTCTCGTGGGCGGTCGGTGGCGTGTTCGTCATCTTCATCGCCTTCTCCTACATGGAACCGTCCGGCATGCTGCCTCGCAGCGGCGCGATCGTCCGGTACCCTGCGCTCACTCACGGCGCCTTCCTCGGCTGGTTCATGGGCTGGGCCTACTGGCTGTCGGCGGTGACGGTGCCGGCCATCGAGGCCGAAGCCGTCGTCACCTACCTGGGCGGACGGTTCCCGAGCACCAATCTGCTGACGGTGCAGCAGGGCGTCCCTGAGATGTCGAACTCACGGGGACTGCCCTTCGGCATCCTGCTGATGATCGTGTTCTTCCTGCTCAACTTCTTCGGCGTCCGGCTGCTCGCAGAAGTTAACAAGTGGCTGACCTGGTGGAAGATCATCGTCCCCGTGGTCACTGCGTGCTTCCTGTTCACGATCGTCAAGTCGGACAACTATTCGGGCCTGATCTTCCACTCCGCGAAGGGTTTCGCGCCTTATGGAGTCCCGGCGATCTTCGGCGCGATCTCGAGCACCGGAATCCTCTTCTCCTACCTCGGCTTCCGGCAGGCACTTGACTTCGGCGGCGAGGCGAAGAACCCGCAGAAGCACGTCCCGCTCGCCACGATCTTGTCCGTGCTCATCGCGTTCGTGATCTACGTCGCGATCCAGATCGGCTTCACCGGTTCTGTGGACTGGAGCGGTGCCCACGCGGTGCTGGCCAATGGCAGCCTGTCCCACAGTTCGGTGTCCCCTGGCGACTGGCTTGGCCTGAAGACCTCCAACTGGGGTTCAGCGCCGCTCTACACGGCGCTGGCAGTGGCAGGCATCAGCATCATGCCGACCGTCCTGATCGTCGACGCCGCGCTGTCGCCATCCGCTACCGGCTGGGTCTACCTGGGCACCTCTGGCCGTACCAACTACGGGCTTTCGGTGAACGGCACGCTGCCGAAGATCCTCCAGCGGCCGAACCGCTGGCAGGTTCCCTGGGTGTCGATGGTCGTAGCCCTGGTCGTCGGCTGCATCTTCTTCATCCCGGCACCGAGCTGGTACCTGCTGGTCGGCTTCATCTCGTCGGCGACAGCGCTCACCTACATCATGGGCGGCGTCGGAACAATCGTGATGCGCAAGCACGCTCCGACGCTGCGCCGCCCGTTCCGGCTGCCCTGGATGTGGGTGATGGCACCGATCGGCTTCGCCGCCGCCTGGATGCTCGTGTACTGGTCGGGCTTCGCCGTCCTAATCCAGGTCTACGGTGCGGCGTTCCTCGGCCTTCCTGTCCTGGTCTGGTATCACGCACACCAGCGCGGCTGGTTCGCGAACGCGGCAAATAACATCGCGGCGCAGGTGATGAGCCTCGTCTTCCTCGGAACCTGGATCTACATCAACTGGGAAGGCGGCTGGCTGCTGCGGATCACTCCAGGTGCCAACCCTGCCTGGCCGTTCACCACGTATTTCTTCGCCATGATGGCCGACGTCGCGTTCTTCTGCCTCGCCCTATGGCTGTTGTCGACGCCAATGGTCCGGCATCAGGTCGGTCGCGGCATGTGGATCATCGTCTCCCTGTTCGCCCTGCTGCCGGTGTCGTATTACGGCTACTTCGGCCCGCTCAAGACTCCGGTGATCGGGTTCCCTTGGGACACTCTCATCGCGCTCGCGGTCGGCCTGAACGGCTTCGTGCTCGCGCTGATCAGCGGGTACCGGACCGACGAGCTCAACGACATCATCACGGCATCAGAAGCCGGCTCATCCGGCGAAGCCCCGGTGACCGCTAGCGTGTCGTAACGATCAAAGGCAAAGTCGCGGTAGCTCACCGGCGGCACGGCGCTCAGGCGCTGTGCCGCCGGTGAGTTTTCTCAGCCTGCCGCCAGTAGCGGCACAGCACCACTCCCTCGATCAGGTCGGCGCCGACCGCTCCGAACCGCGCGCTGTCGACGGCGCCTGCCAGGGGATTGTCCGAATCCAGCCACCAGCCGTCGGCTTGCGCCCATGCCACCCGTTTGACGATCAGCATCTCGGGCTGCTGCGGATTCCTGGCCACGACGATCCGGCCAGGTCGCAGGCGCGATGATCCAGCCACGCCGCGACGGCTCAGGCGCCAGACGACTAGCCAGTCGCCCGGCCGCAGCACCGGCTCCATGGACCGCTCGGCGACCACGACTCGCCAGATCGGCCACTGCATGAGTACCTCCGGTGAGGCAAGCTGTACTGTCGGATTCCGTGATCCAATGATCCGATACGAGAGAAGGACATCATGAGGCTGCTCGCACATTTCCTCGCACCGAAGGTCACGGTGCACGCGCACTGCGATCTCCCGTGCGGTGTATACGACCCGGCTCAGGCCAGGATAGAAGCCGAGTCGGTCAAGGCGATCTGCGAGAAATACCAGGCGAATGCCGACCCAGAGTTCCGCACCAGGGCGCTGATGATCAAGGAGCAGCGCTCCGAGCTGGTCAAGCACCACCTCTGGGTCCTGTGGACTGACTACTTCAAGCCACCGCACTTCGAGAAGTACCCGCAGCTGCACCAGCTCTTCAACGAGGCCACCAAGCTGGCGGGGGCAGGCGGCTCCAAGGGCAGCGCCGATCCGGCGACGGCGGACAAGCTCCTGGCCAAGATCGACGAGATTGCCACGATCTTCGCAGAAACCAAGAAAGGCTGAACCAGCCTATCTCAAGTGGCGCGGGGGTAAAAGCCCGCGCCACTTATATTTACCGGACAGCGTCATCTACCTGCTTCCCTCGCCGTCAGCTCGTCGGCCTGCATCCAACGGTCACAGCAGGTCAGCGCCGCGGCAGTCGGTTATCAAGCCGCCCAAGCCGACTACACTCGAATATTCCGCTCTTAAGCCATGCGACCGACCAAGTCGTCAGTTACTTAAAGCTTTCTACTTCGATCACTGCCTATCGGCAACACGGCTATCCCTAACGAGACCTGAACCGCCTGACGCTGTACTGTCGGATTCCGTCATCCAGCAATCCGGCACGAGAGAAGGACATCATGGGTCGTCCGCACCTGCCGAGCGGCGCAGGACCTCGGCGTTTTCGCGGTGCGCGAGCGGCCTGGACCTGAAAGCACAGGGCTAGCCGCCCGCTGAGCGGACTGCCGCGAGCCCGTAACCGGCAAGGCCGACAAAACCGGCGGTGCCGGTGCGTCAAGGCAGACCGAGAATCAGGATAAGTTGCAAGGAGACGCTGGCTCCCGCGGTGACCAACAGCATCCCGCCGTTGTCGAAGGGGCAAACATGACGGAAAAAATGACTACATCTCCCATAAGCGAAAGAACTACCCTAAAAGATATGAGTCAAGGACATATGGTTACCGGCGATCAGGGTGATCGAGCCGCTCAGACCGGGTCAGCCGCCAGGCCGCAAGGCGGCGGGCACATCGCGACCGCCGTACCTCAGGCGGCCGGGGACACAGGCAACGCCGACCAGGTGACGGTCAAGATGCCGGCCGACGGTGCGTATCTTTCCGTGCTGCGCACCGCGACGGCCGGCCTCGCCGCCCGGCTTGACTTCACCCTCGACGAGATCGAGGACATGCGGATCGCCGTTGACGAAGCCTGCGCGATGCTGCTCCACCAGGCAATCCCTGGCAGCGATCTTAAGTGTGCCTTCTCGCTCGGCCAGGACGAGATGACGGTTTGCGTCTCTGTCAGCTGCGTGGCACCCAGGGTGCCTTCAGGCGACACGTTCGCGTGGACCGTGCTTTCCGCGCTGGCCGGAAGCGTGAACGCTCAGGTCGGCCCTGGGGATGTGCTGACGCTCGTGCTGCGGAAGAGTCGTGATTCATCGAGGTCGGTATGACGGGGGAAGTTGAGGTCGCGTTGACCGAAGAGTTCGAGACCATGACGGCTGGCCCGGCCGGGGGGCAGGCGGTCAGCGAAACTGATGAGGTCCTGGCGGTCGCCGGCCTCATCAGCGCCGAGGTCGAAGAGGAGGACCCCGCTGAGCAACTCTCAGGGGCGATCAGGATCCAGCACGCGGTAAGAGACCGCGGGCACGCCAGGGAGTTGTTCGTAAGGCTCTACGAGCTTCCTGAGGGCGACCCTGAACGCCTGCGGATCAGGGGCGAGCTAGTCGAACTGCACCTGCCGCTCGTCGAGTACCTGGCCAGGCGGTTTCGTAACCGCGGCGAATGGCTCGATGACCTGACTCAAGTAGCCACGATCGGCCTGATCAAGTCGATCGACAGGTTCGACCTCAGCCGCGGCGTGGAGTTCTCCACCTACGCCACGCCGACCATAGTCGGCGAGATCAAGCGGCACTTCAGGGACAAGGGCTGGGCGGTCAGGGTGCCGCGCAGGCTTCAGGAGCTGAAACTGGCGCTCACCAAGGCGATCGGCGACCTGGCGCAGCGACTCGGCCGGGCGCCCACGGTGGCCGAACTCGCCGCCCATCTGTCCATGAGCGAAGAGGACGTGCTCGAAGGACTCGAGTCGGCCAACGCCTACTCGACGGTGTCGCTCGACGCTCCGGACTCGGGCGACGAGGACGCGCCCGCGGTGGCCGAGTCGCTCGGCATTGTGGATGAGGCGCTCGAGGGCGTCGAGTACCGCGAGTCACTCAAGCCGCTGCTCGAGCGATTGCCGCCGAGGGAGAAGCGCATACTCCTGCTCAGGTTCTTCGGCAACATGACGCAATCGCAGATCGCGACCGAGCTTGGCATCTCGCAGATGCACGTCTCTCGACTGCTCGCGAGGACGCTTACCCAACTTCGCGAGGGGCTGACCAGCGAGGACTAGCCGGCGGCCATCTGGCCGCCCGGCTTGTCCTTGCCGGAAGTAAGCGCCCTGGTGCTTGCCGGACAGAGCAAGAGCACGAACCCCGCCACGCACAAGACCAAGGCAGGGATGCCCCAGGACCAGCGCTGCCCCTGGACCAGGTAGATGCCGATGATCCCGGTGAAAAGCTGGGTGAGCAGCGCCGGGGTGCGGCTCCACCGCCTTGTCCCGGCCAGGCCGAATGCCACGAAGCCGAGCGCGATGGCCGTGCAGACTCCGATCACCGTGATGGCGATTCCGCCCGCGTCCTGATACGACTTGCCCTCGGCCTCGGCGATGCCTGCCAGGATGGCGGCCAGCAAGATCGCGGCCGACTGTATCGCCTGAACGGCGGCTGCGGCGGTCACGGTTGGCGTGTGCCCGTGCGCAAGCTCGGGCTGACCGACGCTAGCCTGAGCGCGTGCGCGCTCTTTTGATCGTGAACCCACGTGCTACCTCCACGACCCGGCTGCGCCGGGATGTCATCGCGTCGGCCCTGGCGTCCGCTGTCAAGCTGGAAGTCGAACAGACACGCTACCGAGGTCACGCTACCGCGCTGGCCGCTAATGCCCGTGCGGAAGGCTACGGGCTGGTGATCACGCTCGGTGGTGACGGCACGGTCAACGAAGTCGTCAACGGCATGCTCGGTTCCGCCGTTACGACTGACCATCATAGTTCCGGTCAGCGGGACCAGAAGCTACCTTCCGCAGCGGATTTGCCCGCTCTCGCCCCGCTGCCCGGCGGCAGCGGCAATGTATTCGCCGGCGCGCTGGGTCTGCCCCGCGATCCGGTTGACGCTACCGGGCAGATCCTGCGGGCGCTGTCAGAGCACCACGAGCGCGTCATCGGACTCGGTGCCGCCGACGGCAGGTACTTCACCTTCAACTGCGGCATCGGCCTGGACGCCGAGGTAGTGAGGGCCGTACAGGGCATCCGCGCGCACGGGCGCCATGTCACCCCTGCCCTGTACGTGCGGCTCGCGCTGCGCCAGTTCTACCAGACCGATCGCCGGCATCCGGCCATCTGGATCGGCAAGGCCGACGGCCAGTCAGTCGGCCCCGCGTTCCAGGCAATCGTGTCCAATACCGCACCCTGGACTTACCTGGGGGGCCGCGAGGTCAACGCCACCCCGCAGGCCAGGTTCGAGACCGGCCTCGACGTCCTGGCGATGCGCAGCATGTCATCGTTCAGCACGTTCCGTGCGATCGGCCAGATGCTGACTACAAAGGGCCGCGACCTGCGTGGCCGCGGTCTGCTTATCCTTCACGACCAGTCCGTCGTAACGCTGCGCGCCCAGCGCCCTGTCGCATTCCAGATTGACGGCGAGTACGTCGGGGAAAAGGAAAAGGTCACCCTGCGCTCGGTGCCCCGTGCCCTCAGGGTCATCGCCTAGCCCGCAGTCAGCGCCTGGCTTCGGTGCTGGCTCGCCCGCCGCGGCGAACGTGATGAATGCCACATTCGTTCCGTAACGATATGACTGCTTCGGTCGGCCTGCGGTAGGTCTCTTCGCGAGCGCACGGACCACGCCCGCCATGTGACTTAGATGACACCGAAATCCGGTCTAACCTTTGCCTCAGGGTCTTGCGCTTGATCGAATAACTTGGGAGGGTTGTAACGCTCCTAGTGAGAGGCAAGCTCGTGCGCCCTCACTAGGCGGGCGATGTCTGCGCGGCGGTTGTCCACGGGGGCGTGGTCTGGCAGCCAAGATGGGGCGATGTCCGGAAGACGTCGTGTTCGCGACTGCGGCGAGGCAGCTCAGGCACGAGGTGCCTCGAACACACCGATTCGCTTTTGCGGCGGATTGGACATACGGTATAGCTCGTGAATTCGTTCACAAGCACTACAGAGGCGACAGGTTCCGGGTAACGGATCTGTGGCGCTCATTGAGGAGTGGACCGCATGGACTGGCGTAATCACGCCGCCTGTCGTGACGTCGATCCGGAGCTGTTCTTCCCGATCGGGAACAGCGGTCCCGCACTGCTCCAGATCGATGAGGCGAAACAGGTTTGCCGGCGTTGCAAGGTCACCGAGTCCTGCCTGCAGTGGGCACTTGACAGCGGCCAGGATTCCGGTGTCTGGGGTGGCCTGAGCGAAGATGAGCGGCGGGCGCTCAAGCGGCGCGGCGCCAGGGTTGGCGTCAGCGCCTAGCACTCGTATCAGCAGGCAACTCTCCACACGTACTCTGATCGGCTCACGTACTCTGATCGGCGGCGGGCAAAGGCAGCTCCAGCCGGACACTAGTACCGCCGCCGGCGCGGGCACCGATGCTCAGCGTGCCGCCAAGCTCGCCGACTACTAGCGTGCGCACAATCTGCAGGCCAAGGCTGGTCGTGGACTCAAGGTCGAAATCGGGCGGGAAGCCAGAGCCGCTGTCCGCTACCACCACGTGCAGCCGGTCCTCATGCCGGTCTGCAGTCAGCTCGAGCGTGCCCGCTGCCCGGCCGCCTGGCCTGGCCAGCCCGTGTTGCACGGCGTTATGCAGCAGTTCGGTAAGCACGAGGGCAAGCGGCGTCGCTACCTGGGCGGAAAGCACGCCGAACCGGCCGGTCAGCACGGGCGTGATTCTCGCTTCTGGTGCGGAAAGCTCGCCGGTCGTCATCGCGATTCGCCGCGCCACCTCGTCGAACTCGACCACTTCGCCACTCGCCTGCGAAAGCGTCTCGTGGACCAGGGCGATAGAGCCGACCCGGTGCACCGCGTCCTGGAGCGCGGACGATGCCTCGGGCACCCCGGTACGGCGCGCCTGGAGCCGCAGCAGGGCAGCCACGGTCTGCAGGTTGTTCTTCACCCTGTGGTGAATCTCCCTGATCGTCGCGTCCTTGGTGATCAGTTCACGTTCCCTGTGCCGCAACTCGGTAACGTCACGCAGCAGCACGAGCGCCCCCGCGGACGTCCCGCTGACGATCAGCGGTATGGTCCGCATCTGGACCACGGTGCCGTTCGCTTCCATCTCGGTTTCCAGGTGCGCCCGCCCGCTGGCCGCCAGCATCAGGGAGTCATCGCGCGGCATCGTGCTCGCGCACAGCCTGGCGGTAAGCGGGCCAAGCTCGCGCCCGGCCAGGTCGGCGGTGAGACCAAGCCGGCGGTAGGCCGAGATCGCGTTCGGGCTCGCGTAGCTGACCTTGCCTGACCTGCTGAGCCTGACCATGCCGTCGTTGACGCGTGGCGACTGGACATGGGCAGGCGAACTGGCCGGCCCTGGAAACAGCCCGGCCGCGATCATCTGAGCAAGATCGTCGGCGGACTTGAGGTAGGCCAGGTCCATCCGGCTCGGCGTCCGCGCCGACTCCAGGTTCGTCGAGCGCTCGATGACCGCGATCACCCGCCCGGCACGGCAGACCGGAATTGTCTCGTGCCGCACGGGCACGCCGCGGCGCCACTCTGGGTCGCCCTCGCGGCATACCCGCCCCTCGGCGACCGCGGCGGCAAGCAGCGGCTGCTCGCCAGCAGCAAGCAAGGTCCCGACCCGGTCTTCTGGGAACGCCGTCGGCCCCGTCGTCGGGCGTACCTGGGCGAGCGCTATCCAGCAGTCCCCATGCGGCAGCGGCGCCCAGAGCGTCAGGTCGGCGATGGACAGGTCGGCGAGCAACTCCCAGTCCGATACGAGCGCGTGCAGCCACTCCAGGTCCCCGGCGACGACCCGCGCCTGGCGAGCCAGGTCATTCAATGTGGGCACCTGGTAATGATGCCACTGGTCACCGACCACGACGACCATGCACAGGCGAGCTAACCACGGGCCGCATATACCTGATTTTGATTACTTTTCCGTAAAACACAAAGGAAACCGCAGGCGTTTCCGCCAGCCAGGTCCTGGTAACGTCACCGCCATGACTGACGAGGGCAAGAACCATGGCGGGGCACAGGCGGTCGCCGCCGCCCGCGCCCATGGCGTGGCGACCATCTTCACGCTCTCAGGCGGCCATGTCTTCCCCGTATACGACGGTGCCGTGCACGCCGATCCGCCGATGCCGATCATCGACGTCAGGCACGAGCAGACTGCCGTATTCGCCGCCGAGGCTACCGCGCGCCTGACCAGGACACCAGGTTTCGCCGTTCTCACGGCAGGACCAGGCGTCACCAACGGCGTGAGCGCGATCACCACCGCCTGGTTCAACGGCTCCAGCGTGGTAGTGCTCGGCGGGCGGGCACCCGATTACCGCTGGGGCTCTGGCGGTCTGCAGGAATTCGACCACCCTAAGCTGCTCGAACCCATCACCAAGCGTGCCTGGACCGAGCACGAGAGCGCGGCCGTGGGGCGGTCGGTCTCCGCGGCCTTCGACCTGGCGGCTAGCCCGCACCGAGGCCCGGTCTTTCTCGATGTCAGCCTGGAAGCGCTTTTCGGCTCGCCAGAAAGCACCGGACAGCAGCCGAGCCCGGAGCCGCAGCCGCGCCAGGTGCCGCAAGACGCCGACCTGAGCCAGATAGCCGCCCTCCTGGAGTCCGCGAGGCGTCCGGTCCTGGTGCTCGGATCAGATGTCTGGCTAGACGGTGCGGAAACGGCGGCCCGCGCCCTGGCGCAGGACCTGAGCCTGCCGGTCATCGCTAACGGCCAGGGTCGCGGCGTGCTGCCCGCCGGCCACGAACTCCTGGTCACCAGGGCCAGGTCGGTCGCGCTCGGCGAAGCCGACCTGGTCATCGTGGTCGGCACGCCGCTCGATTTCAGGCTTGGCTACGGCGAGTACGGCGGCAAGAACGGCACGCCGCCCGCACGGGTGGTGCACGTGGCCGACGCCGAGGACCAGGTAGCCACTCACGTGCCGCTCGCCGCTCGGGCAGCAGGTGACCTCAGCGCGTTCTTCGCCAGCCTCGCGAACGCGACCGCGAAGACGACCAGGACCTGGACCGCGGACTGGCTGCCCAGACTGGCCGCAGCCAGGGACAAGGCCCAGGCCGGCGACAGGGAGTTGCTGCGCAGCGACGCCGACCCCATCCACCCGATGCGCGTCTACGGCGAGCTAGGGCCCTTGCTCGCCGACGATGCCGTCGTCATCGGCGACGGCGGCGACTTCGTCAGTTACGCAGGCAAGTACGTCGAGCCCGCCAGGCCAGGCGGCTGGCTCGACCCTGGCCCGTACGGCTGCCTGGGCACCGGCCTCGGTTATGCCATCGCCGCCCGCATCGCCCGGCCGTCTGCACAGGTCGTGTTGCTGCTCGGTGACGGCGCGGCCGGCTTTTCCCTGATGGACGCGGACACGCTTGTCCGCCACAACCTGCCGGTCGTGATGGTCTGCGGCAACAACGGGATCTGGGGCCTGGAAAAGCACCCCATGCAGGCCATTTACGGCTACGACGTGGCCGCTGACCTGCAACCGCAGTGCCGCTATGACCAGGTGGTCAAGGCGCTTGACGGGGCCGGGGAACTCGTCACCAGCCCCGCGGGCATCGCGCCCGCGCTGCGCCGCGCTTTCGACTCAGGCGTGCCCTACCTGGTGAACATCGCGACCGACCCTGGCATCGCGTACCCGCGCTCAACTACCGGCGTGTGACCTTCTGGCCTTCGCCAGGAACCGCTCGGCGTCCACCAGCACCCGGTGCACCGTGCCCGCCCCGAGCACGGCATCTTCGCCCTCACCCGGGCCGTAGGCGATGAAGCCGAAGACCAGCTTCCTGCCTTCGACCTCGACCAGTTCGGCAGAAACCTCGACGGGCGTGCCGAGCACGCAAGGCCGGTGGTGCTCAAGCGACACGGCGGCGCCCACCGTCGTCTGCCCTGCGGGCAACTGCGGCGCCACCGCCGCGACGCACGCGGCCTCGGCCAAGGCAAGCAGCCTGGGCGTGCCAAGCACAGGCAGATCTCCGCTGCCGAGTGCGATCGCGGTATCGCCCTCGCCAACCTCGGCGGTCACCGTGGCCCGCAAGCCAGGGCTGATCCCGCCAGGCTCTTCGCCCACCGCATCATCCTTACTCGATAACGGCGATCAGATCGCCTTCCTGTATGACGTCACCCTCGGCGACCGCAAGCCTGGCCAGCGTGCCTGAGCCTTCGGCGAGCACAGGGATCTCCATCTTCATCGATTCGAGTATCACCAGCGTGTCGCCATCGGTCACCGAGTCACCTTCGGCAGCGACCACCTTCCACACGTTGGCGACCATTTCGGCCCGGATCTCGGCCACGCGCACCTCCCTTTCTCGCCCCATCAGGTGCGCAGCTTACCCACCAAGGACGTGTCATAGTTTCCACTGCAGAACTCAGCGCTTTCCAGCAGTTCGGCATGGAAAGGGAGATTCGTCGTCAACCCAGCCACCGCGAACCCGGTGACCGCCTCGCGCGCCCGCGCGAGCACCCCGGCCCGGTCCGCGGCGGATACGACCAGCTTGGCCAGCAGCGGATCGTAATGCGGCGTCACCGTGTTCCCCGCCGCGTAACCGGCGTCTACCCGCACGCCAGGCCCCGACGGTTCCTGCCATTGCGTGATCGTGCCAGGACGCGGCAGGAAGCGCACCGGATCTTCCGCGTAAACCCGGAGTTCGAGCGCGCAGCCTTCGGCGAGGAAGGCATCCGGGTCGAAGCTCACGTCGCCGCCGGCGGCGACCCGCAACTGCTGCTCGACGAGATCGATCCCGGTGACCATCTCGGTAACCGGATGCTCGACCTGGAGCCTGGTGTTCATCTCGAGGAACACGAACTCGCCCGTCTCGGTGTCCAGCAGGCACTCGACCGTTCCTGCGCCCAGGTAACCGACCGTCTGACCCGCCTTGACCGCCGCCGCTAGCATCCGCTCGCGCAGGCTCTGGTCCACGCCAGGCGATGGCGTCTCCTCCGCGACCTTCTGGTGCCTGCGCTGCACTGAGCAGTCACGCTCGCCGAGCGCGATCACCCGCCCGTCAGCCAGGCCGAGTATCTGCACCTCGACGTGCCTGGCGCGGGCGATGTAGCGCTCGAGCAGTATCGCCGGGCTGGCGAAGAACCGCTCCGCCCGTGACCTCGCCGTCGCGAACCCGCTCCTGAGCTGCTGCTCGTTGGCCGCCACGCTCATCCCGATGCCGCCGCCGCCCGCGGCCGCCTTGATCATTACCGGATACCCGATCTGGTCGGCAAGCGCGACGGCGGCATCCTCGTCGGCCACGGGCTCGGCTGACCCCTCGGCGACAGGTACCCCCGCGGCCGCCATCAGGTTGCGTGCCTTGATCTTGTCACCCATCTGCTCGATGGCATCAGGCGGCGGTCCCACCCAGATCAGGCCGGCATCGGTGACTTGCTCGGCGAACCGCGCATTTTCCGCGAGGAACCCGTATCCCGGATGAATCGCCTCGACCTGAGTCTGCTTCGCCGCAGCGAGTATCGCCTCGGCGTTGAGATAGCTGTCTTTAGCCGGCGGCGGCCCGATCAGCACCGCCTCGTCGGCTTCGGCGACGAAAGGCAATCCGGCGTCGGCTTGCGAGTAGACGGCGACGGCGCGCACCCCGAGCCGCCTGGCCGTCCTGATAACCCGCCGCGCGATCTCGCCCCGGTTAGCGACGAGCACAGAATTCACCAGCGCAGAATTCACGAACACAGAATTAGCAGGCACCGAGGCAGCGTACCCTTCCGCCGGCCGCGCTGCCCACCAGGACTCGGCTCGCGCGGCTAGAGGCGGTTGACCGGCAGGCGATTGCTCACCTTGGCCAGGGCGGCGACCACGACCGGATCGTACTCGAGGTCGGTTTCCCCGCGGATGCTGGCGATCGCGGCGAGGACCCTGTCCCTGTCCGCCGAGCCGGCGACCAGATCGTCGAGGGCGTTGACCACCTTGATGATCCGGCTCTCCAGCGGCGGCTCGGCGCCCGCGCCGCGGTAGGGAAGCCATTGACAGCGCACGATCTCCGCCACCGCATCGAGCACGCCGGTCTGGCTGATGACCTCAGCGCCGAATTCGGCGATACGGCGAGCGGTTGTCTTCGCGACGTTGCAGGTCGCGCCGGCCGGTATCGGCTCGACCAGGGAAAGCTGCCCGATGTCATGCATGAGCGCGGCGTACTCCAGGCTGAGCAACTCTGGCTCGGCCATGCCAAGCTCGCGTCCCACCGCAAGCGAGATCCTGCTTACCCGGCGGGAGTGGCCGCTGTCCACATAGCCGGCTACCTCGGTCACCTGGGCAAGCGCCCGCACGGTCTGCAGATAGGTGGCCCTGATCCCGGCGTAACGCCTGAAGGCAAGCTGGACCACGAACAGCGGGCCCGCGAAGACGGCCAGTTCGTAAAGGCCCATAGCGGAGGCGGCGAACACGGTGATGATCGCCGATACTCCTACCGCCAGGCCAAGCCGCCACTGCAACCGCAGCTCGTCGGCCAGCGTCACCGAGTACCTGGCTCTCAGGTCCTCTGCCCTGATCACGGCCGTGATCAGGGTCTCGATCAGCGACGCGATCAGTACCAGCACGGCCATGACCGCGAACGCCAGCGCCGCCCGCCTTGGCGAGCCGAGCATCATCAGGTGAGCGTTTACCAGCGGACGGAACACGAAAGCCACGAATGCGACGCCGAGCAGCCTCGCCGACATGCCGGTGACTCCGGCCGGGCGCCCGGCGGCGATGTGCGGCAGGGCGCCGAGCAGCATGCCGAGCGCGGCCACGCCAACGACCTGGGCAGGCTCGAACGGTATCGGCCAGAACATCTTGCCGTGCGGATTGTTGCCCGCGATGTCGAGCACCATCGCGAACGCGAGCGCCGCGATCATCGCGATCGGCGCCGCCTCGCGGTTGCCTGGCAATGACAACCGCAGCAGTTCGCCGAACGCGATGAACAACCCGAAGGCGATCGCGACCGTGGTGTGCTTCAGCCCGACCAACTGGACCAGGCAGATCGCGACGAGCAGCCCGGTCGAGCTGAGCAGGATCAGCCTGCCGGTATCCACGCTGGCCAGTGCCTGCCAGCGCGGCGCCGGCCTGACCATGACCTCGCCTTCGCGATAGGCCATCCGCCTGCCCGCGGCAGGGGTGTCCGCTCCGCTTACCGCATCACTCACCGCGTCGCCCGCAGCGTCGGTCACCGGCTCGGGAACACGCGCAGCGGCGAGATCGGGTCATCGTGGTCCTGCGAGGTGAGGATCTCATAATCCCTGGGCTGCGCAGGTTCCTGTGGCTTCCACTTTTCCTTGCCGCTGCCGAGCGCGGTGATGAAGGCCTCGACGATCTTGGGGTCGAACTGCGAGCCCGCGCCCTTCTTCAGCTCGGCGATCGCTTCCTCGATGCTCCTGGCCTTGCGGTAGGACCGGGTCGAGGTCATCGAGTCGAACGCGTCAGCCACGGCGATGATCTTGGCGAACTCGGGAATCTCGTCTCCGGTGAAGCCCATCGGGTAACCTCGCCCGTCCATGCGCTCGTGATGGTGCATGATCCCGCTCAGCGCTTCGTTGAGGAAGCCGATGTCGCCGACGATCTCGAGGCCGCGCATCGGATGCAGCTGGATGGCCGCGTACTCATCCTCGGTCAGGGTGCCTTCCTTCTGAAGTACCTTGGTCGGCACGCCAAGCTTGCCGATGTCATGCAGCATCCCCGCGAAGGTGACGGCATCGGCCCGGTTCTGCGGCATGTTGATCTGGCGGGCGATCATGCCCGCTCCGCGCGACACCCGGTCGCTGTGCCCTCTGGTGTAAAAGTCCTTGGTCTCCACCGCCTGGCACAGCGCGGCGAGGGTTGCCGAGTGGGCTCGTCGCTGCTCGGCGAACTGACCCATGGCCCACCTGGCCACGTAAAGCGGCACGAGCACGATCGCGGCGGCGAACGGCCCGATAACCCCCCACAGGGCGGCGATTACCAGGCCGAGGCCTGCGAAGCCCAGGTCGTAGGCCAGCAGTTGCGCCAGCCCGCCAGGCGAGACGCTGCGCCTCACCGCACCGCGGCTGCGCTGGTCTATCCGCAGTATTCCCCAGAGCAGCCCGTGGTTCACGACCGCGTGCACAAGTGCCGCGACGGCGAAGGGCAGCAGCACCTTGGCGAACCCGCCGGGTGAAGGGATATCGACCTGGCTCACCTCGCTGGCGGCCCGCGTGTGCGGCCAGAAGGTGGTAGCCGTGCCGAGCACCGCCAGGTATGACTTGCCGGCCAGGTAGCCCGCGACCGCATACATGGCACCATTGAACAATCGCTCGGCGAGCGATACGTGACGGCGCAACGTCAGCACGGCGACCGCGCCGACCATCGCCGCGCCGATGCCGCCATGCAGCAGCACGACCGCTGCAAGCGTGGCCGCCGAACTCGGCGACCAGGCCGACTGCCTGGCGGCGAGCGTCGTAGGCGCCGAGTCGCAGACCAGGAAGAGCAGGGCAAGGACCGCATAGGCCGCCAGCCAGTGGCGCGAGGCCAGTCCGACGGGCACGTACCTGAGAATGGCGACCGCCATCGCGACCAACGCGGTCAGGTAAAGCCAGGCGGCCAGTGACAGCCTGCCCATGCCCCGTGACCTCCTCGCCGACATCCCGGTAACTGTCGCGACTCAGAGTAACCCCATTAGGGCTATCGGTGTTGGCGTCCCGCCCATTGCTGGCAGATCAACGGCATTAAGACACGCGCAGGCGGAAAATTAACCGGCCTCCATCTGTGCCCTGACTGCTTCGATCCGCTCGAGCACTTTCTGGCGCAGATCGGCGGGAACCGGATCATGGCCGCAATGCTTGTGCACGAGCCGCTTCACGGCTTCTTCGAGACCGAACTCGCGGAGGCATGGACCGCACTCCTCCAGATGCACCTTGACCTTGGCGTATGACATCCGGTCCATCTCGCCGTCTAGGTAGGTGTAGACGGCGTCAAGCACTTCGCTGCATGGCGTTTCATGCGGATTTCCGCAGCTCATCTCGCCTCCCCGCCTGGTGCCTGCGCGGACGATGACCTGTCGGCCGCGGCCTTGGCGAGGCCGAGTTCGGCGGCGTAGTCGGCAAGCATGTCGCGTAGCTGCTTGCGGCCACGGTGCAGGCGTGACATCACCGTCCCGATCGGGGTCCCCATGATGTCGGCGATCTCCTTGTAGGCGAATCCCTCGACATCGGCCAGGTACACCGCGATCCTGAACTCCTCGGGCAGCGCTTGGAGCGCTTCCTTGATGTCGGAGTCAGGCAGGCCTTCCAGCGCCTCAGCCTCGGCCGACTTCAGGCCAGACGAGGTATGCGACGCTGCCCTGGCGAGCTGCCAGTCCTCGATTTCCTCGGTGCCTGAGCGCTGTGGTTCCCGCTGCCGCTTGCGGTACGTATTGATGAACGTGTTCGTGAGGATGCGGAATAGCCAGGCCTTCAGGTTCGTACCATCCTGATACTGATGGAACGAGCCGTATGCCTTGGCGAATGTCTCCTGCACCAAGTCCTCGGCATCAGCTGGATTGCGGGTCATCCGCATCGCTGCCGCGTACAGCTGATCAAGGTACGGCAGGACATCACGCTCGAAGCGCTCACTACGCCCCTGCTGTGTCTCGGGTACCTGACCCACCCCCTCAGCCTGGCCCAGCTTCTTCTGACTGGGCTGCCACCAACCTCGGGCGGAGGATACCGTGCCGACCGCATACGGCAATCGCGCGGCTACCCCAATGCCAGCGGACGGGCGCACAGCCACGTCTGACGGTGCGCTATCGCACCGGTGTTTACCTGCAATGGGCACGCGCGTTGCAACACGGCGGATGCCTGCTTCATTCCGCAGACCCCGCCTTGTACTGGCATCGAGTCAGCGCCGCAGCCTGTCCCGCTTCGCCTGGCATTTGACGCAGCGGGCCGCCTCTGGCTTAGCCTCAAGTCTGCCCTCTGGTACTCCGCTGCCGCAATCCAGGCACATCCCGTAGCTTCCGTCGTCCAGCCTGCGCAGCGCGTCGAGTATGAGCGTCCGCCGCGCCCTGGCCGCTTCGAGCATCGCCTCCGCCCGGTCGGACTCGGCCAGGTTCGTGCCAGCGTCGGCCGGGTCCTGCGGATAGTCGGTCACCAAAGGATGCGCGGCGTGAGCGCCCTTCAACACGGCAATCGACCGGTCAATCTCGTCCCTGACATCATCAAGGCGCTTCCGAGCGGCGACAACGTTCAACCGACCCACCTCCTGTGCAACCCTGGACTCCAGCCCGGTGCTTGCTGGCCCGCGCTAGTGATCCGCCCAGCTGCCGGCAAGCCCTGGCGGCACCTGCACCACCGGATCGGCTTGCTTGATCAACTCGGGGCCGTTGTTGCGCACCGCGTTGACGAGCGGCGCGACCGGGTAACTGATCAGCCCGGTCGACTGCGCAGGCGCCAGCAAGGCCCGCACGTCTGCCACGTCCGTATTACCAGGATCGAGCCAGTCGGCCCAGCCGGCCGAGTCGATCACCATCGGCATCCGGTCATGGATCTCACCTAGCTCGTCAGGCGCCGAGGTGGTAATGACCGTCGCGGTCCACAGCCAGGCCGCCGGATCATCTGCGGCCAGCGACTTGTCGCGCCAGAACTCGTAAAGTCCGGCGAACGCCAGGACACCGCGGTCTGGCTTGCAGATGAAGTACGGCTGCTTCTTGCCCTTGGTGCCCGCTGGCGGCGCCTGCCACTCGTAGTAACCATCAGCAGGAAGCAGGCATCGCCGTCGCGCGAACGCGGCACGGAAAGCCGGCTTCTCCGCGACGGTTTCCGCCCGTGCATTGATCAGCCTGCTGCCAATCGCGACGTCCCTGGCCCAGGAAGGCACGAGCCCCCAGCGAACCACCCGAAGCTCACGCTGCGCTTTAACCCCTTCGTCGGTCTTATCCTTAGGCGCCCGGGTAAGAACGGCATAGATGGGTTTGGTAGGCGCAACGTTGTAGTCGGCCTTCAGCGGCTCGCCGGTGCTGTCGCGTTCGACGACGAACTCCTCGAGTAGCTCGATTCGCGAACGCGCTGACGCGTACCGGCCGCACATTGAAAGCCTGCCTTCACCGAGGGTTGCGGGAGTAACAGATTGACGCTGTTCATAGCCAAGTCGAGCCCCCGCCAAACATTAACCACCAATCAGCAAACCCCACCCCTCACACCACCCCCGCAGTCCCCCGCACCCCCCCGCACCCAGCCCCCACAACCCCACAACGTGCGCCCCCGCCACCGCGCCACAACCCCCACAACCCCACACCGCGCGCCCCCGCCACCGCCATAACCCCCACAACGCGCGCCCCGCCACCGCGCCATAACCCCCACAACGCCACAACGTGCGCGCCATAACCCCCACAACGCCACAACGTGCGCCCCCCGCCACCGCGCCACAACCCCCACAACCCCCACAAC
>DAHVDE010000097.1 GCA_027313705.1 Actinomycetota bacterium
GGGGCCGGGCACGGGCCGGGCACGGGCCGGGCCGGGCGGGGCACGGGCGGGGCACGGGCCGGGCCGGGCGGGGCACGGGCGGGGTGGCAGCTAGCCGGGCGGGGTGGTGTTGCGGGGGGTAAGGACGGTGGCTAGGATCACGCGTTCCTTTTCTGGGTCGATGCCGTGGATCGGGCGGTCCGGCCGGACGTCCGGGTCACCCTCGGCTTGCAGCCAGTGCCAGGTGTCGGTCACCGTGTCCTGCACCGGGCGGCAGACCAGGCCGGCCGCGTAGACCGCGTCGACATTGCCGTCGTGCAGGCTGGCGGCCTCGCCGTTGGGGTTGGCCCAGACCGGCAGTTCTGTCCATTCCTGCACGCCGGCCGACTCCAGTATCTCCGGCTCCGTCCAGACCAGCCTGGCGTCTGAGGCGGTCGCGGCGACGGCGGCGTTCAGCAGGCTCTCCATGGTCGCGTGGCCAGGGCGGCTGACGGTGTTGAAGGCGCCGCTGCGACCGTCCTCCGCAGCCTGCAGCATCCAGCGCGCCAGGTCACGGCAGTCGATGTACTGCAAGGGGAGATCGCGCGGCCCCGGCGCGAGCACGTCGCCGCCGCGTTCGATCCGGCGCAGCCACCAGGGCATCCGCCCGACCCGCTCGTAAGGTCCGAGTATCAGCCCGGCCCTGGCGAACACCGCGCGGCCGTCGAAGTACCTGAGCACGGCAAGCTCGCCGCCCATCTTCGCGGCCGCGTAGTCGTCGCCCTCCTCGCTATCGGCGTCGGCATCGACCACGGGGGCGGTCTCGTCACCGCGCGGAGGGATCGGCCAGGCGTACACAGAACGGCTCGACACGTAGCCATAGTGATCAGTGCGGTCGGCCAGCAATCTGGCGGAGTCCCGCACGACACGGGGTGCCAGGCTCCAGGTGTCGATCACCGCGTCCCAGGTGTCCTCGCCGAGCACGGCCTCGAGCTCGCCAGTGTCGGCGCGGTCGGCGTACCTTGCCTGCGCTCCCGACGCCGGCGCGCCGCTCACGCCGCGGGTCACCGTGGTCACGTCGTCGCCTCTGGCCAGAGCCTCCTCGACAACCGCCCGGCCTACATGATGTGTCCCGCCTAGTACCAGAAGTCTCATGCATCCCATCGTGGCCGATCATGACCGGCCGAGGTCATGCTTTCCTGGCAGCGCGCATCTGCTGTCAGCTAAGAGATACGTGCTGGCCGCAGGGCGAGGGGTCATAACCTGGAAGGCTGCCAAGCTGGTCGAGCAGCCAGCGCGAGGACAGCACCTTGACCAGTGCCTGCACCTCTCTCGATGCCCACTGGCTGGCCGGGATGACGAGATCGAATCGCTCGGCGGCGAGCGGCAGGAACGCCAGGCCGTAGGCCAGGGCGGCAGGCTCGCTGGCCACGCCCGCATCGGCGAGCCCGGTCGCAACGGCCTCGGCGACCTGGAGGTGCCCCGTCGCCCTGGTCTCGTAACCTGGCACCTGCTCGCCAGCGATCCCCAGGTTCGCGAGCTCGCGGTCGAGCACGCTTCTGGCCTCCGCGCCAGGTTCCCTGTTCACCAGCCGCAGCCTTGCCTCGATGATGTCGCCAAGGCCGGTGACCCGGCCAGCCTCAGCCTGGCGAAGCACCAGCCCTTCCCGCCAGGCGCTGAAGCCAATGACCTCGCCACCTTCTGCTAGCTGACCTTCTGCTAGCTGGCCGGGTGCTAGCTGGCCGGGTTCCTTGCTCGCGCCCGGCTGGCCGCTCAGGTGCACGCCTGCCACGTGCACCAGCCCGGCCCTGGCCAGGCGGAGCGCTTCCCGGCTGGCGCACGGCCACCAGCTGAACCCGACCGGCGGATCGAGCAGGCTCAGCGGCTCGGCAAGCAAAGGCAGCGCCGGGTCGCAGCCGGCCGCGACCAGGGTCGGCTTCGGCGGTCCGATCGGGTGCACCCGCACCTGACCTGGTTCACCCGCCCCGGCGGGTCCGGTGACCATGCCGCCGGCAGGCAGGAATCCCGCCCGGCTTACCGTCGGGCCGGCCAGCGGCAGGGCCACGAACGAGTCGGCCACTGGCGCAAGCGTGACCCGCTGTGGTTCTCGCGCCGGCCCGGCCAGGCTGGCGGTAACTGCCGGGATCGCGCCCTCCGCGCCGAACAGCTCGTCCACGGTCATGCCGAGCGCCTGCGCAAGCGCGAGCGCGACCCGCAGCGATGGATCTGACTGGCCGGACTCCACCGCAGACACGGCTTGCCTGGTCACTTTGGCCATGCCCGCCAGTTGCTGCTGCGAGAGGCCTCTGGCCTGCCTGGCCAGGCGCAGCCTGGTGCCGGTAACCAGTTCGGCGGCCCGGCTCACGCCGCGGTCCCATCGGGGCGAAACCGCGGCGGATCGGTCACGGTGACCGCGATCTCGCGGCCAGGTCCGGCCGGCTCGGCCAGCCGCACGGCGACGACCTCGCCACCGTCGGTACGCAGGCTGAGTTCCCAGCGGGCGCCAGACGGGCGGCAGCCGGTCACGAGCCCTCGCACGACTATGCCCTGCCCCTGGTGGCAGCCGGAGATCACCCGGTCAGGATGCACGCCGAAGGTGCCCTCGTGTCCGTCGAGCGGCACGAACGCGCCGTAGCCGACCAGTTCGGCGACGCGGCGCGAAGCCGGCCGCAGCACCACCTCGGCCGGCGTGCCGGCCTGGAGCTGATCGCCGCGGTCGATTACCACCATCCGGTCGGCGAAGGCCTGTGCCTCGTCAAGCTCGTGCGCGACCATGATCGCGGGCACGCCGCGCTCGGCTATCTGGGAGCGCACCAGTTCGGTGAGGTCGCGCCGCAGGCTGAGATCGAGACCGCTGTACGGCTCGTCGAGCAATAGCGCGTCGCAGCGCGATAGCAGCAGCCGCCCGAGCGCGACCCGGTGCGCCTGCCCTCCTGACAGCCTGGCAGGCATCGCCCGCAGCAATCCTTCCAGGCCGAGTGCTGTCGCGAGCGAGCCAAGCTCGACTTCGGCACAGCCGCCCGCGTACCTGAGGTTTTCCCGCACAGACAAGTGCGGGAACAAGCCAGGATCCTGGCGGAGCAACCCGACCCGGCGCCGCCACGGCGGCAGCGCGACCACCGGGGCCGAGGTACTTGTCAGTACCTTGCCGGCAAGCTTGATCTGCGCCAGGCGCGGCATGACGAGCCCGGCGATCGTCTCGAGCAGCGTGGTCTTGCCCGCGCCTGATGGGCCGAAGAGCGCCAGCCGCTCGCCTGGCCCGACCGTCAGCCTGGCGCGCACGGTGAAGTCCGGCCGGTCAACCTCGACGTCGGCTTCGAGCACGGGCGCTCCAGACATAGGCCGCGATCGGCAGCGGCAGCGCGACAACCAGCAGGACAAGGGCAAAAGGCAGCGCCGATGACAGCCCAGTCTCTTGCAGGGTAGTCCAGATCTGCAGCGGAAGGCCGTAAGGGTGGTAGGCGATGATCACGACGGCGCCGAAGGCGCCCATCGCCCGCGCCCACGCCGTGGCCAGCGCCATCGCCAGGCCGGGCGCGGCCAGTGGCGCCGTGACCCGCCTGAACACTACGAACGGC
Source organism: Actinomycetota bacterium (assembly GCA_027313705.1). Lineage (GTDB taxonomy): Bacteria > Actinomycetota > Actinomycetes > Streptosporangiales > Streptosporangiaceae > Chersky-822. The sequence continues at coordinate 3,537 of DAHVDE010000097.1, forward strand.
CGGTCACCGAGCAGGGCGGCCTGCTGCTCGAGACGTGGGTCGACGCTGGCGAAGGCCGCTTGCGCGCCGAGCACGTAGTAAGGCGCCGACTCGTAGATCTCGGCGATGACGAGGGCAAGGAAGGTGTTGACTGCCGAGATATTGAAGTGCCCAAGCGCCTGGCCGATGAACGTGAACGGCCCGATCATGAAGATCAGCAGCAGCCCGATGACCAGCGGCGGCAACAGCAAGGTAGCCAGCAGGCCCGCCTCCCATACCCGCGGCCATGGCAGCGCGTCGCGGGAAAGCGCCCACGCCAGCGGGGTGCAGAAGACGACAAGCACGGCCAGGGTGACAAGCCCGGATTCGAGCGAGATGAGCAGCGGCTGCCAGGCACCGGGAGCGGTCAGCGAACTGACCACCGAACTCCACGACAGGTGCATGAGCAAGGCGATGACCGGGCCGAGCAGCGCGATCCAGACGATGCCAGACCCGGCCAGCCCGGCTAGGCCGGACGCGCTGTGCCACCTCCTGGCAAGCGGCGTCCGCGACGGACGGCGCCTGCCAGGAGGCATGGTTGTCCTGGCGGGGCCTCCCTGGCCGGCCAGCACAGCCTGCTGCGGGCTAACCGCCAAGTTCACTGCGCACCGCGACGGGAACATTCGTCCCCGTCGCCTTCGGCGTCAGCACCGTGTAACCGCCCTGCCGGTAGAGCTGCTGCCCGGCCGGAGAAAGCAGGTACTTGACGTACGCCAGGGACGCGGCAGCCGGCTTGCCGATGATCGTGACATCGAGCACAAGCGGCACGCCGCTCAGCGTCTTCTTCTGCCCGTTATCGGTGATCGTGACGCTCACCTTGGCGTAATCGGCCGCGTCGGCGAAGTCGCCCTGATTAATCGCCGCGGGCAGCGTGATGTAGGGCAGGTGCAACTCGACGGCCTGGTTCTGGTACGCGCTGGCCGCGTCGAGCTGGCCGGATTGAAGGGTGGAGTCGAGGGACGCCTCCGAGTAGATCTGAGGCGAAGACGCAGAGCCGAACGGGGTGCCGATGATCTTCGCGACCGTGTCGGCGGGCAGGTGATAAGCCAGCTGAGCCAGTTCGAGCATGTCGATGAAGGACCGGCCTTGCGGGTCGATATTCGGGTCAGTGCGGCCGAGCTTGAAGCCCGGTTCTTCCATCAGCGAGAACAGGTTCTTCAGCGGCTCCTTGTCGCTGGCGATCGCCTTGAACTGGCTCGCGTACTTGCTGTTCGGATTGTAGGCGACCACCATCGAGGTCGCCGCGTACTGGACGTACCACGAGGTGTATTTCGGCTCGAGCGGCACGATGTTGGCGCCGCCGACGCTTTCGAAGACGTTCGCGGCGATCTCGCCTGACGCGATCTCCGATTCCAGCGCCCCGGCCGAGTTCACCCAGTCGGTGTACTTGTACCCGGTTGCCTTGACGAAGGCAGGGACGAAGAGCTTGGAGTTGAGGTACTCGAGGGAGGACGCGTAGGCGACCTTGACCTCTCCCGCTGCCGTCTTGCCGGCCGCGGCGCCTGATGAACCCGGCGATGAGCCGCAGCCCGCCGCCGTCAGCCCGAGACATGCGATCCCGGCCAGTGCGTAGTGCATCCGGCGGACGCCAGAAGGCGTACGCCGCGAACCCTGCGTGAGCGTCATGTTCAGGACGATAGCCACTGTTACTTGCGCAACGCAAGAACACTTGACAAGACGTTCGGCGGCGCCGCCCGCACCGCGCGCGGACTAGAGCGCATTCAGCCTACTTTCAGCTTCCTGCGGTTCAATGAGCCGTGCGCATGCGTAACAGTGCAACCGCTATGCTGCACGGGCCATAACATGGTCTGCGCAGGCGACCCCGACTACTTCCTCGTAACAAGGCAGGACAGGAATGGGCAAGGCGGAGCGAAACCGCGCGGCGAATGCCAGGCAGCGAATCGCCCTTCAGCAGGCCGCGGCCAAGCGGGCCGAGGCTCAGCGCAGAATGCTGATCGTGGGCGGCAGCGCGCTGCTCGTGATAGTCATCGTGGCCGGCTTGATACTCGTCAAGACGCTGCACGGCAACACCCCGGCTCATGCCGCGACGGGCACCACGGCGACGGCCACGACCAATGCGAGCGTGGCAACCGCGATCACCTCGGTCCCTACGGCCGTGCAGAACCAGGTGGGCGCAGGCCCGACGGGTACCGCCGCCGTCGCGCCGCTGAAGACGACGACGGGCACGCTCACGAAGAACGGCAAGCCGGAAGTCCTTTACGTGGGCGCGGAATACTGCCCGTACTGCGCGGCCGAGCGGTGGGCGATGGTCGTCGCCCTCAGCCGGTTCGGCACGTTCAGTAACTTGCACTTCATCCACTCGTCGGAGACCGACGTGTACGCCGGAACACCGACGCTGACCTTCTACGGCTCTAGCTACACGAGCAAATACATCACGTTCAACCCGGTCGAGTGGTACACGGTCACCCAGAAGACGCTGCAGATCCCGACCAAGTCCGAACTCACCCTGCTCAACAAGTACACCGGGGGGAGCTTCCCGTTCGTCGACGTGGGCGGCAAGTACGTCGTCGACGGCACTCAGTACCTGCCGAACACGTTCGGGACTGTGGCGGCGGCTGGCCAGCCGCAGAAGAACACGCTGACCTGGACGCAGGTCGCCAGCGACCTCCAGAACCCGAACAACGCGGTCGCCCAGGAGATCATCGGCGCCGCTAATCACATCACCGCCGCAATCTGCAAGGTGACCGGCGGCCAGCCGGGCAGCGTGTGCACGTCGCCGAGCGTGACCAAGATCGGCAGCGACATCTGATGGCGCCGCAGAAGCAGGCCAGGCGCAACGCGGTCAGCGCGAAGAAGCGGGCGGGTCACGGCAACAACAGGGGCAAAGGCCAGGTCAGCTATAACGAGCCGACGACCGCCGCCGCCGGCCAGAAAACTCAGGCGGCCGGCGGCCTTGGCCGCGCCGCCTTCCGGCCGCGCACCAGGGCCTGGGCAGGCACGGCCGCCGCGAGCGAGCCGTCCAGGCCCGTCGGTGACCCGGCGGGCCTGGACGGGCCCGTGCCGCTGCCCCGGCGGGTACTCGGGTGGATCCGCGAGCACCCGCTGCCGCTCGCCACCTGGATCTTGTCGATGCTGGGCCTCGGCGTGTCGATCTATCTCACGCTCACGCACTACGACACGTCAATCACCCTGGCCTGCTCGGACAAGGGCCTGGTCAACTGCGAGGCGGTCACCACGAGCCCGCAGTCCATGGTCTTCGGCATCTTCCCCGTGGCGGTGCTCGGCCTCGCCTTCTACTGCTTCATGTTCGCGATCAACTCGCCGCTAGGCTGGTCGCTGAACCGGATACCGCTGGTCAGGTGGCTGCGGCTGGGCTCGGCGGTAATCGGTATCGGTTTCGTGCTCTACCTGGTGTACGCCGAACTGATCCAGATCGGGAACATCTGCCTGTGGTGCACGAGCGTGCACGTCCTGACGTTCCTGATGTTCGTGCTGCTCGTCTACGACGCCACCTCGTGGGCGTCGCCAGCCGCCAGCCGCCGCTTGTGAGCAGCCCGGCTAAAACCGAAAGAAATCAACCACGCTTAAAGGTGGCTCACGCATGGGCAAGAGCGAGCGCAACAGGGAACTGAACGCGCGGGCGAGGATCGCGGAATTGCAGGCCAGGCAGCGCCGGGCAGAACAGCGGCGCCGCCTCGTCCTGGTGCTCGGCTCGGTGCTGGTCGTGGTCGCGGTCGTCGCAGCCATCCTCGTGATCAGGTCCTTCCAGACCCCGGCCAAGCAAGCCGCCTCGACGCACGGCGGCCTGCCCGCCAAGGTGATCAGCGATGTGCTCAACGTGCCGCCGAGCACCCTGAGTACGGTCGGAACCAGCGGCCTGCCGCCGGTGACCGGCCTGCCTATCAGGACAATCAGTGACCCGGCGCTGGCTGCCGTGAACGGCAAGCCGGAGATGCTTTACATCGGCGCCGAGTTCTGTCCGTACTGTGCGGCGATGCGGTGGTCGATGGCTGTCGCGCTGAGCCGGTTCGGCAGCTTCGGCACGATCAAGGGCATTCACTCGTCGAGCACGGACGTGTACCCGAACACGGCCACGCTGACCTTCTACCGCCAGAAGTACTCAAGCCCGTACCTGACCTTCACGCCGGTGGAGAACGAGACCATTACCCACGGCCCGCTCCAGCCGACTACCAGCCAGCAGCAGGCGGTCTGGGTCAAGTACGACTCCCAGGGCGGCGGCACCGGCTATCCGTTCATCTACTTCGGCGGCAAGGTCATCATCACCGGCCCGCTCTATGACCCTGGCGTGCTGAAGGGCCTGTCCTGGTCTCAGATCGCCAGCCAGCTCGGCGACCCAAGCAGCATTGTCGCGAAGAACGTGCTCGGCGCGGCGAACTACATCACGGCGTCAATCTGCAAGATGACGAACAACACGCCCTCGTCGGTCTGCTCGGCCGCACCGATCCCCGCCACCGAGGCGAAGATCTAGGCTGACAGACACGGACCTCGTTCTCCCGCTCAGCTTACGAGCGTCATTACCGGAATTTGTTAGCCTTGCTAGTTGTTAGCCGAGCGAACAATAGCGTTCTGCGGGTACGCATCCTGGCCAGGCGCGGCTGGCGCTGGCCGGCCTTGGCGCGCTCGAACCGGCCATAGGCAAAGAACGCCTGATCAGGCGGGCGGCTGGAAACGCCAGACAGGCAGGGCGAGACCAAGGGAGACTTATGGATTCAGGAGCCGACCCACACCAGCGCTGGCTGAGGCGGCTTACCGGATACTGCTGGCGACGGCCTCGCGCCGTCCTTCTTGCTCTCGGCGGGTCAGTGCTCGCCACGCTGGTCGCGGTAATCATCCCGCTGATCCAGCGTGACGTCGTGAACAACGCCATCTTGACCAGGCATCAGCCGATCTGGATCGGTGCTACCGCGCTGCTGGCCGCCGCGGCACTCACCTTCGCCGGGGTGTTCACCAGGCGCTACCTCGGCGGCCGTATCTCGCTTGACGTGCAGCATGACCTGCGGACGGAGATGTTCGCCTCGCTGTCCAGGCTCGACGGCGCCAGGCAGGACCAACTGCACACCGGCCAGGTGGTGAGCCGGTCGATCTCGGACGTCAACATGGTGCAAGGGCTGCTCGGCATGACCCCGATGCTGCTCGGCAACGTGCTGCTTTTCTTCTTGTCGCTCGCTGTCATGGCCTTTCTCTCGCCGCTGCTCACCATCGTGGCCCTCGCGGTCGGCCCTGCCCTGTTCTTCATCTCGATTACCTCGCGCAACAAGCTGTTCCCCGCTAGCTGGGCGGCTCAGCAAGAGTCGGCAGGCGTCGCCGCCGTGGTCGACGGCGCGGTGACCGGCGTCCGCGTGGTCAAGGGCTTCGGTCAGGAAGATCAGGAAGTCAGGCGCCTGGAGAGAGCGAGCAGGATGCTCTACGCCATGCGGGTGCGCACGGTCAGGCTGACCGCGAGGTTCAATCCGACACTTCAGGCCGTGCCGGCGCTCGGGCAGGTCGGCGTGCTGGCGTTCGGCGGCTGGCTGGCGATTCGCGGTGAGATCAGCCTCGGCACGTTTTTCGCCTTCTCTTCTTACATCGCGCAGCTAGTAGGCCCGGTCCGGGCGCTGACCGGCCTGATCACGATCGGCCAGGAAGCAAGGGCCAGCGTGATCAGGGTCTTTGAAGTGATCGACTCGACCCCGGTGATCAGCGAGAAGCCGGACGCGATCGCGCTGCCCGCGGGCGCCAGGGACATCGAGCTCCGCGACGTGACGTTCGGCTACCTGCCGTCAGAACCGGTGCTCCGCGGGCTTTCGCTGCGGGTGTCGCCCGGTGAGACCGTTGCGGTCATCGGCACCTCCGGCTCAGGCAAGTCGACGATCTCGCTGCTGCTGCCGAGGTTCTACGACGTCACAGGCGGTGCCGTTCGGATCGGCGGCCATGACGTACGCGACCTGACGATGGAATCGCTGCGCGAGTCGATCGGCCTGGTGATGGAGGACAGTTTCCTGTTCTCTGACTCGGTGCGGGCCAACATCTCCTACGGGCGGCCAGAGGCGACCGACGAGCAGATCACCGCCGCCGCACGGGCGGCCGAGGCGGACGAGTTCATCAGGGCACTCCCTGGCGGCTACGACACCGTGATCGGCGAGCAGGGACTCACCTTGTCCGGCGGCCAGCGGCAGCGCGTCGCGCTGGCGCGGGCGCTGATCACCGACCCGGCGATCCTGGTGCTCGACGACGCGACCTCGGCGATCGATGCGCGCGTCGAGGCGCAGATTCACGAGACGCTGCGGCGGGTGATGGCCGGACGGACGACACTGCTGATCGCGCACCGCAGGTCCACGCTGCAACTAGCAGACAAGATCGCCGTGCTCGACGCCGGCCGGCTTGTCGACCTGGGCACGCACGAAGAACTTGCCGTGCGCTGCCCGCTCTACCGCCTGCTGCTCTCAGGCCCTGGCGACGACGCGGAAGGCGTCGACGCAGGCGAACTCGCGTATTACGAGCACGCCGAAGACAGCCAGGCGGCCGTGACCGGCCCGCGCGGTATCACCCAGGCACTCTGGCCGGTCAAGTACGCGCCGTCGGAGCGCGAGGCCAGGCCAGGCGAACTGTCCGGGGCGCCGGTCAGCACCGCGGGTTTCACCCGGGCCAGCGTCCACGGCGGCATGCTTAATGACCTGCCGCCCACGCCTGAACTGCTCGCCAAGGTGGCGTCGCTGCCGCCGGCCAGGGACGAGCCGAAGGTGGACGAGGCATTCAGCCGGGCGCCCGACCCCAAATTCAACCTGGCCAGGCTGCTCAAGCCGTTCGCGATCGCGCTGGCGGCCGGCCTGATTCTGGACGGGCTCGACGCGATCGCCGGCGTCGCGCTGCCCTGGCTGATGCGCGGCGGCATCGACCACGGCATCGAGGTCAAGGCCTTCCACGTCATCATCGTCGTGTCGGTGGCCGCCCTCGCGATCGTGCTCGCCGACTGGGTCGTCAACGCGATCCAGACCGTCGTTGTGGGCAGGAACGGCGAGCGCCTGCTCTACACGCTGCGGGTGAAGATCTTCTCGCAGCTTCAGCGGCTCGGGCTCGACTTCTACGAACGCGAGATGACCGGCCGGATCATGACCAGGATGACCACGGACGTGGACGCGATGTCCACGTTCTTGCAGACCGGCCTGATCACGATGGTCAACTCACTGCTCACCTTCATCGGCGTGCTGATCGCGCTGCTGCTGATCAACGTGCGACTCGGGCTGATCTTGTTCAGCGCGCTGCCGGTCCTGATCGCGGCAACGGTGTGGTTCCGCCTGAAGTCGTCGAAAGCCTATGCCGAGGCACGGGAGAAGGTCAGCGTGGTGAACGCGGACCTTCAGGAGAACGTGGCCGGCCTGCGAGTCGCGCAGGCGTACCGGCGGGAGCAGGTGAACCAGAGCAAGTTCGCCGGCCTGTCCAGCGCCTATCTGCGATCGCGCTTGCGCGCCCAGCGCTACATCGCGCTTTACTTCCCCTTCGTCCAGGCACTGTCGACAGCCGCAGGCGCGCTGGTATTGCTTGCCGCGGCCGGCCAGGTGCACGACGGCCTGCTCACCGCGGGCAGCCTGATCGCCTACCTGCTCTACATCGACCTGCTGTTCTCGCCCGTCCAGCAGATGTCGCAGGTCTTCGACGGCTACCAGCAGGCGGCGGTCGGCCTGAACCGGATCTCCGGCCTGATGCGGACGAAGACGAGTACCCCGCAGGTGCAGCATCCGGTCATGGCGGGCAAGCTCAGCGGCGAGATCAGCCTGGACGACGTCCACTTCAAGTACGCGCAGGCGACCAGCGAGGCGATCGCCGGCATCAGCCTGCGGGTCGCGCCCGGCGAGACGGTCGCCTTCGTCGGGCAGACAGGGGCTGGCAAGTCCACCCTGGTCAAGCTGGTGGCCAGGTTCTACGACGTGACCAGCGGCCGGGTACTGATCGACGGCCAGGACGTGCGCGACTTCGACCTGTCGACCTACCGCAGGCAGCTCGGCGTCGTGCCGCAGGAGCCTTACCTGTTCCCCGGCACGCTGCGGGAGGCGATCGCCTACGGCAGGCCGGAGGCCAGCGACGCCGAGGTAGAGGCGGCCGCGCGCGGCGTAGGCGCGATCGAGATGATCGCGCGGCTGCCTGGCGGCTTTTACCACCAGGTCGCCGAGCGCGGCAGGAACCTGTCGGCCGGGCAGCGTCAGCTCATCGCCCTGGCCCGCGCCTACCTGGTGGACCCGGCGATCCTGCTGCTCGACGAGGCGACTGCGGCGCTCGACCTGGCTGCGGAGGCCGAGGTGATCAAGGCCACCGAGCAACTGGCCGCCAGGCGCACGACGCTGCTGGTCGCGCACCGGCTCACCACCGCCGCCCGTGCCGACCGTATCGTGGTGCTTGCTGGCGGCCGAATCGCGGAAATTGGCACGCACGAGGACCTGGTCGCGGCGGGCGGCACGTACGCGGCGCTGTGGAATGCCTTTATCGGCGACACAGCCCTCGCCGCCTGAGCCTGCCTGCGCTAGCCTTCCGCCGCCACCAGGCTCAGCTCGGCAGGCAAGGTCTCTGCCGCGTCCTCGGGGCCGGCGACACGGGCTGGTTGCCACCTTGCCTGCCTGATCTCGCGCGGGATCAAGGTCAGGGCCGACGCGACGAGCGTGATCGCGGCGGCGCCGTACTGGGTAGCGGAAACCCCGATCACGGCGGCGATCGGGCCAGCGGCGAGCGCGCCGGCCGGCATGCCCATCGAACTGCCGAGCGCGTCGTAGGCCGACACCCTGGCCAGCATGTCCGACGGGATCCTGGTCGCCATCGTCACCGTCCAGATCACCGACATCATCTCGACGGCCACGCCGATGCCGAAAGCGGCGGCGCAGATCAAGGGCAGCGGCAGCAGCATCGCCAGGGCCAGCGACGCCGCCGCGATAGCGGCACCGCTCAGCACGACGAACAAGATCGGCCGGCGCGGCGACCACCGCAGCGACACCAGGCCGCCGGCGATCAGCCCGGTCGCCTCGCAGGCCGAGATCAGGCCCCAGGCAGATGCCCCGCCCAGGTGCGCCTTGGCCACTGCGGGCCCGAGCACCTGGAACCCGGCGTACCAGGCCGCGAGTACAACGGTGAACTGGAACACGGTCGCCCACAGCCAGGTGTGCGACCAGAATTCCGACCAGCCTTCGCGTAGCTCGCGCAGCAGGCTCGGCTCGGCCTGGGCTGGCGCGGTAACCGGCCCGAGCTTGATCAGGAACATCATCGGGACCGCGCCGAAGGTGCCGATCCCGCACACGGCGAGCGCCCAGCCGGCGCCGAACAGGGCGACGCACTCTCCGGCCAGCGCCGCGCCCGCCATCATGGCGGCGTTCATGACCAGCCTGCTGACCGCGCTCGCTTCCTGAAGCTGGCTGGCGGGCACCAGCCTCGGCAGCAGCGCGGCCGACGCCGGATAGAACAGCGCCATGCCGGTACCGGTCAGGAACTCGAGCCCGACCATCGTCGGCAGGCCAGGCCGCCCGGTCAGCACGAGCACGCCGAACGTGCCCTCACCGATCGCGATCATGGCGTTGGCGGCCACGATCACGAACTGCGGTGCCACCCGGTCCGCGATCACGCCCCCGATCAGCAAGAAAACTAGCGAGGGAGCGACCTGGGCGGCGAGGACGTAGGACAGATCGGTCGTGGATCCCGACGGGTGGGCAGCCGACGCTGTCACGCCGAGCACGGCGAAGGAGACGCCGACAAGTGAGAAGGAGAAAGCCATCGGGGCAAGCAGCCGGTCGGCGAGCAGCAGCCTGAAATTCCTGTTGACAAGGACGGGGAAGCGGCGCGTGAGCGCGCGCGTAAGCATAACGAGATTCCTCTTCTGATCGACCGCCCAACCGCGCGATCCTATCGGAGCTGCGCAGAAGCACTCAAGTTCTTTTTGACCCTTACCCTTGAACCAGTCAAAGTGCTACAACATTCCTAGCAGGGACCTAACCCGGCGCAAACTCCCCGGATCGCATGGGGGGATCCCGCGCCCCGCGCGGCCAGCCGCAGTCGGTAGAGTCGCCCTGCGACCGGATGAGCCGGTAGTTCGAGGGAGGGCCAGTCGCCTATGAGCATCCTGGGCACCAGGGTTCTGCGCACCGAGGATCCTAAGTTCCTGACCACCGGCGGCGTCTATACAGAAGACGTGACCGACGAACGGCTGGCTGGCGCCTGCCACGTGTTCTTCGTCAGGTCTCCGGTAGCTCACGCGCGGATCGCGCGGATCGACACGAGCGCGGCTCGGGAGGCCCCTGGCGTGCTGGCCGTGTATACCGGCGCCGACCTGGCCGACTTGCCGCTCATCGACCCGATGATGGCCGGGTTCCTGATCAACGAGAACATGCGCCGCCCGTTGCTGACCGCCGACGTGGTGCGGTTCGTCGGCGATCCCGTCGCCGCCGTCGTCACGGCGGAACAGTACCAGGGCGAGGACGCAGTCGAGCTCGTCGACGTGGACTACGACCCGCTTCCCGCCGTCGTCGACTACGACGAGGCACTGGCCGATAACACCGTCGTCTTCCCTGAAGCCGGCACCAACCTCGCGGCCAGCTTCGGCAGCAAGGATGACCTGAAGGCCGATCTGTTCGACGGCTGCGAGGTCGTGGTCAGCGCCACGGTCGTTAACCAGCGGGTCGCCCCCGCGCCGATGGAAAGCCGCTCGGCGGCGGCGGTCTGGGGCGCTGACGGGCGCCTGACGACCTGGATACCTAACCAGGGCGCGCAGGGTACCCGTGACTCGATGGCCAAGATGCTCGGCATCGAGCCTTCCGAGGTCAGGGTGATCACCCCGGACGTGGGCGGCGCGTTCGGCGCCAAGTTCGGCGCCGACCCAGAGCACGCGGTGGTCGCCTGGATCGCCAGGCAGCTCGGCCGCCCGGCCAGGTGGAGCGAGACCAGGTTCGAGAACCTGATCGCGATGACGCACGGCCGCGCCCAGCGGCACGAGATCACCATCGGCGGCAGCAAGGACGGCGACGTCAAGGCCTACCGGCTCGACATCATCCAGGACGCGGGCGCCTATCCGAAGATCGGCGCGGTGCTGCCGTTCCTGACGATCATGATGGCCACCGGCCCTTACCAGATCGGGAAGGCCGAGGCGATCGGCCGCACGATCATCACCAACACCACCCCCGTCGGCGCTTACCGCGGCGCGGGCCGCCCGGAGGCGACGGCCGCGCTCGAGCGCGCGTTTGACCTCTTCGCGGCTGAGATCGGGATGGACCAGGCGGAAGTAAGGCGCCGTAACCTGCTCCCGCCGTTCACCGAACCGCACATGACCGCGTTCGGCGCCAACTACGACAGCGGCGACTACGTCAAGGCGCTCGACCTGGCCCTGGAAGCGGCAGGCTACGAGCAGCTCAGGCGCGAGCAGGCGCGGCGCCGCGCCAACAAAGACACCGTGCAGCTCGGCATCGGCGTCGCCTGCTACGTGGAGATCACCGGCGGCGGTGATGGCGACGCCCCCGAGGAGAACGCGACGGTCGAGGTACATGCCGACGGCACGGCCACGATACTCACCGGAACCTCACCGCACGGGCAGGGCCATTCGACCGCCTGGGCGATGATCGCCAGCGAGGAACTCGGCATCCCGGTCGACAAGATCACCGTCAAGTGGGGCGACACCGACCTGATCCCTGTCGGGGGCGGCACCGGCGGCTCACGCAGCCTGCAGCAGGGCGGCGCGGCGGTGCAGCAGGCATCGCGCGAACTGCTCGACGTCGCCAGGGAACGGGCTGCGGCCGAGCTCGAGGCCAGCGCCGAGGACCTGACCTTCAACGCGGAAAGGAGCGCCTTCGAAGTCAAGGGCGACCCGGACGCGTGGGTGCCTCTGGTCAGGCTGGCCACGCTGGAACGACTGTTCGTGCACACCGTCTTCACCGCGCCTGGCGCGACGTTCCCGTTCGGCACTCACGTGGCGGCCGCCGAGGTGGATACGGCGACAGGCAAGGCCACGCTCCGCTCGGTGGTCACGGTCGACGACGCAGGCGTGGTGCTCAACCCGCTGCTCGCCGAGGGCCAGCGGCATGGCGGCATCGCCCAGGGCGCGGCCCAGGCGCTGCTCGAGGAGGTCGTCTACGACCAGGCAGGCAACCCGCTGACGGCGAGCTTCGTCGACTACCCGATCGTGTCCGCCACCGAGTTGCCCAGTTTCGAGCTGGTCAGCATGGAGACGCCGACCAGCTACAACCCGCTCGGCGCCAAGGGCATCGGCGAGGCGGGGACCATCGGCGCTACCCCGGCGGTGCAGAACGCCATCGTTGACGCCGTTGCCCACCTAGGCGTGCGGCACATCGACATGCCGGCCACGCCGATGCGGATCTGGCGAGCCATCCAGGCTGCGGCAACCAGGAAATCGGAGCGTGCATAGATGCGAGTCGAGCTCACAGTCAACGGCGAGGCAAGGTCGGACGAGGTCGAGCCCAGGCTGCTGCTCGTGCACTACCTGCGCGAGGTCTGCGGCTTGCGGGCTGCCAACATCGGCTGCGACACGACCTCCTGCGGTGCCTGCACGGTCTTGCTTGACGGCGAGTCGGTCAAGTCCTGCACGGTCCTGACCGCGCAGGCGGCAGGCTCGCAGGTGACTACCGCCGAGGGCCTGGCATCGAACGGCGACCTGCACCCGGTTCAGGCCGCGTTCCGCGCCGAACATGGCCTTCAGTGCGGATTCTGCACACCAGGCATGGTCATGGCCACGGTGAGCTTGCTGGCCGAGAACCAGAACCCGACCGAGCAGGAAGTCCGCGAGGGCCTGGAAGGCAACCTGTGCCGCTGCACGGGTTATCACAACATCGTCCGCGCTGTACTAGCCGCTGCCGCCGCCAACTCCGAGGGGACCGGATGATTCCCGCTCAGTTTGACTACGTCGCCGCGTCCTCCATCGCACAGGCGCTCGAACTGCTCGCCGAGCACGGTGAGGACGCCAAGGTGCTAGCCGGGGGTCACTCGCTGCTTCCGATGATGAAGCTGCGCCTCGCCGCGCCAGAGGTGCTTGTCGACATCACCGGCGTTCCTGGCCTGCGCGGCATCATGCAGGACGGCGACGAGATAGTCATCGGCGCGACCACCAGGCATGCCGATGTTGCCTCGTCCAGCCTGATCAGGAGCGATGCCCCGCTGCTCGGCCACGCCGCCTCGCTGGTCGGTGACCCGCAGATCAGGCACCGCGGCACGATCGGCGGCTCGATCGCCCACGCCGACCCGGCCGCCGACCTGCCGATGGCGATCATCGCGCTCGGCGCCAGGCTTGAGCTGACCGGCCCTGACGGCACCCGCATGGTCGCCGCCGACGACTTCTTCACCGGGTATTTCGAAACCGCGCTGGCAGAATGCGAGCTCCTCACCGCCATCCGGGTACCCCGGCGCCCCGACGAGCCGTGGGGCTACCAGAAGTTCGTCCGCCGTGCCAACGACTGGGCCATCGTCGGCGTCGCCGCGACCGGCGGCCGGATCGCACTGGCGAACATGGGTCCGACCCCGCTCCGCGCCACCGCCGCGGAAAAGTCCCTGGCCGCCGGCAACGACCCGTACCAGGCCGCCGAGCTGGCGGCGGAAGGCACCAGCCCGGCCTCCGACATCCACGCCGACCCCGACTACCGCAGGCACCTGGCCAGGGTACTCACCGCTCGTGCCCTCACCGGCCAGCGCTAATCCGGCCGGTCACCTCTTGCGGGCGACGCCGACCAGGTTGCCGTAGCTGCTGGCGTCCTTCGGCACGTCGCCCAAAGACTCAGGCCGCCATTGGGGTATGAAGACGAGTCCGGGTTCCACCAGGTCGAAGCCGTCGAAGAAGCGCAGGATCCCGGCCCGGCAACGCAGGTTGAGCGGCGTGGTGACGCTCCGGTCATAGACGTCCTTGACAGCCCGGGCCGTCTTGGGCGTGCCGTCGCTTGTGCCGTGGCAGAGCACCAGGTAGCTGCCGGGAGCCATGGCATCGGCCAGCGTGGCCACTAGCTGCCATGGCTCGTCTTCGTCGGGAATGAAGTGCAGCACGGCAAGCAGCAACAGCCCGGCCGGCCTGGCGAAGTCGATCAGCCGCTTCGTCTGCTGGTGAGCGAGAATCAGGTCGGTCTGGCGCAGGTCGGCCTGAATTACCGCGGCACCGTCGTTGCCTTAGAGTATGGCCTTGCTGTGGGCTACCGCCACCTGATCATAGCAAGTCGGGTTGTGCACTCGCGTTCCGGGCTGCTCAGCGGGCATGAACCGAACACCGAAGCGATGCGTTGGCCACGCCCCCGCGAGTGGTATATGAGAATGCCGCCTCGCGATCGTTACCTATTCTAGGCGGCAATGGCCCCTATTGTCACGTCAGTCTCAGTATTCTCTCCTGTTTCTCTGGCCTCTCCGGCTATCCGTGAGGCGGTGAGGATTTCGGGACCCATGTAGCGGCGGGCCTCGGTCCATTCGTCGTTCTGCTCGGCGAGGACGGCGCCGACGAGGCGGATGATCGCGTCGCGTCCGGGGAAGATCCCGACGACGTCGGTCCGTCTCCTGATTTCCTTGTTCAGCCGCTCCTGGGGGTTGTTGGACCAGATCTGGCGCCAGATTTCGCGGGGGAACGCGGTGAAGGCCGGGATGTCGTCGCGGGCGTCGTCGAGGTGGGCCGCTGCCTACGGGAATTTCGCTTCCAGGGCGGTGACGACCTGGCCGTGCTGGGCCAGGACGGATGCGGCGTCGGGCTGCTCGAAGATGGTGCGGACCAAGGTCGCGACCCAGGGCTGGGCGGACTTGGGGAGCTTGGTGAGCACGTTGCGGTGGTAGTGGGTCCGGCAGCGCTGCCACGCGGCGCCGGGCAGGACCGACACGATCGCGTCGCGCAGCCCCTGGTGGCAGTCGGAGGTGACGAGCCGGACGCCGGACAGGCCGCGGGCGGACAGGCCGCGCAGGAACGCCAGCCACCCCGCGCCGTCCTCGGAGGACGTGACGTCCAGGCCGACGATCTCCCGCTTGCCGTCAGCGTTCACGCCGGTGGCGATCAGTGCGTGCACGTTCACGGTCCGGCCGCCCTCGCGGACCTTCTGGGTCAGCGCGTCGATCCGGACGAAGGTGTACGGGCCGGCGTCCAGCGGCCGGTTCCGGAAACTGGCCACCATCTCGTCCAGCTCCGCCGCCATCACGCTGACCTGCGACTTCGATAGCTTCGTGACGCCCAGGGCCTCGACGAGCTTCTCCACCCGCCGGGTCGAGAGTGCGCACAGTGCACGGAAACGGCCCTAACGCGCAGGCGCGCGCGAGGCCCATGCACGGCAGCACGGACAGTTGCAGTCGCTATCAGTGACCGTCTAACTGGCCGTCTATCCGTTCCGATAATCAAAGGCCAAGCGCTATACCAGGTCTGCTTGACTACATCAAGGGCTAGTTTTGGGCCGTGCCAGAACGGCAGTCACCTGGGGGCATCGGCGGATGGGGGTCTCTTTCCGCGTAACGGAACCTCCGCGCGGTGTGCTGTCAAGCTCAGCTTGGCGTATCCTCTGAACATAATTCGGTATTGATAGTTCCGGCGGGTGGTATCCCAAAGTGGGCAGTGCGGAGAAGAGCTTGGACCCTGATGGCTCGCCCTTGGAGCGATTCGGTTTCATTTTGAGACAGAACCGGAAAGAACGGGGCTTTTCGTTGGACCGGCTCGCGAAGCAGGTCCATGTCAGCGCTGATCTGATTCAGAAAGTCGAGACGGGGAAGCGGCGACCATCGCGCCAGCTAGCCGAAAGCTGCGACCGGGAGCTTTCGGCCGCTGGTGAAATAGTACGGTCATGGACCGCGCTCAACGAGCAGCTTGACGAAGTTCACAAAGCTCCGGAGCTTGATAACGGGATAGGTTTCCCGCAATGGCCGGGAGGTGATGATGAAACGATCCGACGTGATCTGCTGAAGCTTGGTCTCATTTCGAGCGCAACCGCCCCTGCCATTATCCAGCGAGTGCTCAGGCAATCGGCTTCGGAGGTTGCTGAGTTTACGCGGCGGGCCGAAGCCTCGGCGGTCGGATTGGGAATGCTTGATCATCTCAATACGGTGGTAGCTGATTTGAGCGAAGCGTATTCACGCGAATCGCCCGCAGAATTGTTCTGCGTAGCGGGTGCCTATCGTAGGCGTATTGAGAAACTAATTCGCGGCCCGCATACCCTTCATGAGGCTCGCGAGCTTTATGTGTGCGTAGCCTGGCTCTCTGAAACTTTGGCATGGACAGCCCATGACCTTGGTGATCCGATAGCAGCGGATGCCTATTGTGCGGATGCCTTCGAGCATGCCGCTCAAGCGGGTCATGATGAGCTATGTGCATGGGCAATGGACGCGCGTGCTTCAATAGCGATGTACCATGGCAAGCCAGCCAAGGCGCTGACGGCCGCAGCGGCGGGAATCGCGAGAGCACCTGCGGATCACCCGCTTGCGGTTCGCCTTCACGCGCAAGCTGCACGCGCACATGCCAAACTCGGCCACGGCGATGAATTTCATTCCTCTATGACAAGCGCGCAACGGATGTACGACCGGCTGCCCGCGCGCGGCCCGTATCGTCACGGGGTAAGCACGGCACAACTCGCGGCATACGCGATTACCTCGTATGCCGCTACCTCCTTTAGCTGGCTCGGCGAGTTCACCGAAGCCAGGAGTTCAGCGGAGGCTGCTCTTAAAGAATACTCTAGAGCAACGCCAGAGGACCGCTCCCCGACTCGGGAAGCTATCGCGCAGATTGATCTGGCGATTGCCGTGAACGGACTAGGCGAGCCATACGAGGCTGCGCAACTCGGATTGAAAGCGCTATCTTCGGAACGCATGGTCAACTCTATTATACTTCGGGCTGGCGAGCTAGGGCGAGAATTGCGCGAACCTGGGATTCGACAGGAATTTGCCGAGCAGCTACACCTTCTCCAGCAACCGCAGGACACCCGGTGACTATTCCAGGAAATGCGCGACGGCGGATGTCAATCTATAGGCAATACCTCCGCATGATTTCCTCAGGCCAGAAAACGATAGAAGTTCGTGTTGCTTACCCGAAGAACCGGACGCTCAGTTCAGGCGACTTGCTCGAATTCTTCTCGGGTGATGAGACTTGCCTTACCAGGGTTGTCCGAATTACCGAGTACATCTCATTCGAGATCATGCTCGATTCAGAGAATCCCGGCGCGATCGGATTTCCGGAAGACGAAAGCCGCGATCAGATGTTGGCGTCCATCAGGGCTATTTACCCTCCGGCAAAAGAGGCGCTTGGCGTGCTCGCAATCGAGGTAATGCCGCTGGCCGTCGAGCCCGCGTAAGCATGAAGGCAGATCGTTAAGGTTCTGCGCTGGCATGCCGACTGGATGCCGACTGGATGCCGACAATTTTTCTGTCGTGATCTGTCGTGGCCTGTCGGCAGCGGCTGCGGCGTGCGTGACCTGGCTCTGTGCCTTAATAGGCAGGCGAGAAGAATTCATCGTCAGCCTAGAGGGATTTGTAATGAGCATGCCGGGCAGCGCTGTTATAAAAGACCAGGCCGGGTCGGGTGACCTGCTGGCCGTGATCGCGAGCGTGCTGGAAAGTCATGGAATCGTGGTCAGGAAAGCGCAGAAGGACCTTAATGCGGTCACTATTGCCGGCCGTGACGGCGGGCAGAGCCTTCTCAAGGTGTCAGACGACGCTTACGTCAGATGGGAATGCCGGCCATCAGGCAAAGAAGCGGAAGGCATCGCGATCCTCGCTGACATTGCCGCCTGCCTACTGACCGGACAGAAAGGCGGAATCGGCGGTTCCGTTCCGGACGGGCCGACGCTCAAGAGCAGGGTCGGCAGGGAATTGCGGCGGCGCGGCCTGACTGCGGCCCTCGCGGTCTACGAAGACGACGACATGCTGGACGTGGCCAGCGAAGTTGTCGTGACCAGCCCGACCGAGAAAGACGCGCGCGTTTATGTCAGTGACAACGGCACACTGGTATGGGAACGCGATTACTGGCCGGACCATGCCACCATCAAGTGGAATCCGAATTTCTCCTGGGACCTTCCCCCGCTCGGCACGCTGGCCCTGACAATTACCGGCACGATCGTGCTAGCCATACGCGAACTAGATTCTGCCGCAGCTTAGTGCCCCTGGCCGGCCAGGCCGGAAAGTCAGGTAGGCAATAAGCCAGATGCTCACGTAAGGGAGATCTAGTTATGTGTCAGGTTCCGGCTTTGGCGGTGGTCAACACCGGTATGCGTAATTGCGGCGGTTGCGGCCGGTCGCTGAGCCGCTACAATGACCGCCCTTTCTGCGGCGGCTGCTCGGTTTCGGATAACCGGCCAGGCCAGTCCGCTGCGCGGGCAGGTGATATTGGTGAGAGACTACGGTATCTGCGGCGGAGGCGGGGAATTACGCTCACAGCACTGGCGGAACTGCGCGGCGTGTCGCCGGCCTACCTGTCAATGATGGAACACGGAAATCGGAAACTGGACCGCTGGTCGACGATTATCGCGCTGGCGAACGCCCCGAACATCCCGTCGGCCGAACTCGCTCTGACCGGGGTCACGGGAACGGATGGCATGGTGGGGAAGCCATGACCAGCCGGACCCATGAGCCGATACCCAGATTGCCCCAGCCTGCCGATGATCGGTGCGCCGAATGGAGTTACGAGCGGCTGCGCGAAACACCGGTAAGCGCTGCCAGGCTGCTCGATTCAGGCGTCGCGTATATGCATGAGCGGACACACCTGGAAGAAATCATCGACCGCATCGACGCGACTGTCAGTCTCAAGCGGCAGCGCGACGATTACCGCAAGGAACGGAAGTGAACGAGCGCGCTGAGGATTCCCTTCGGGCGTTCGCGGCTAATGGACAAGGAGTTTACAGTGATCAGTTCTTTACAGTTGGATATTACTCGGAAGTGCCAGCAGGAGTGCGTTCACTGCTATAACTCGTCCGGCCCGGAAGGGGACCACGGCGCGATGACGGTAGAAGATTGGGAAAAGGTCATTAGCGAGGCGGCCGGCCTGGGTATCGGGCGGATTCAGTTTATCGGCGGAGAACCTGTCCTGAATCGGGGCCTGAGATCGCTGATGAACGCGGTTACCGGCCTGGGCATGAATGCGGAGATTTTTACGAACATGGTGTGCGTGCCGGAATGGCTGTGGGAGGTAGCGGCCGGGAACCGGGGAGCGGTCGCGCTGGCCACGTCGTGGTATTCCGGTGATGCTGCCGTGCACAGGGCGGTGACCGGGCGGGACACTCACCGGCTCGTTGCGCGGAACATTGCCCGTGCCGCGCGCGGGGGGCTGCCGCTGCGGGTCGGCGTCATCGA
This sequence comes from Actinomycetota bacterium, assembly GCA_027313705.1. Lineage (GTDB taxonomy): Bacteria > Actinomycetota > Actinomycetes > Streptosporangiales > Streptosporangiaceae > Chersky-822. The sequence goes on from DAHVDE010000097.1 coordinate 22,776, forward strand.
CCTGGGCAGTGCCGGCGGGCAGGACGTCGGCGAGGCTGTGAGCGCGCTGGCGGGCCTGGGAGTGCCGGCCGGGCAGGTCAGTACGGACAGAGTGCGGCGCATCGGCCGGGCGCGTCCGGGCGGTGCTGGCGAGGCGGCCGAGTTGTGCGGCCGGTGCGGCGTTGTGACTGCTGCCGTGCTGCCTGATGGCAGCGTGGCGCCGTGCCCGATGTCGTGGTGGCTGTCTGCCGGCGACGTGCGGGCCGATTCCCTGGCCAGCCTGGCCGGGCAGGTCGCGGCCCTGGCAGCCGGCGCCCGGCCTGAGGGCGGGTGCGCGCCTTCGTGCGGGCCGAATTGCAGCCCGATGTCAGGGTGCGTGCCCTGGATGGCGTGCAAGCCGAATGGCTGACCGGATATCCCGCGCGGGCGGTTACCCCGGAAGGACTAGCCGTGTTTAGTCATGACGGGCGATTGCCGACTCCGCGAAATCACGGCTAGCCTCGTCAAGTTATCTAATGTATACGGCGTGTTATGCACAAGCCGGGCAGCGAAAGGTGGCAAGGGCAGTTGCTCTCCTCAATTCTCCTGACTAAAGCGGTCTGCCGTGGCACTGACCCCGATGAGCTATTCGTTCAGGGCGCGGCGCAGAACCGGGTAAAGCAAATCTGCCAAGGCTGCCCGATACGCACCGAATGCCTGGCCGATGCCCTGGACAACCGCGTCGAATTCGGGGTCTGGGGCGGAATGACCGAACGCGAGCGCCGCGCGCTCCTACGCCGCCGCCCCGACGTCGCGAACTGGCACGACCTGCTCACCCACGCCCGCGACACCTACTACGCCAGCCACGCCAGCTGACCCGGCCAGAGCCGGTACCCCGCGCTTCCGAGGTTCGTGCACGGGAACGCTGTGCAGGCCAGTCAACGAGCAGACGCGCGCGAGCCGTGCACCGTGCACGTGCACAAGATCACCCCGTCAAGCCGACCTGGTATCGCGATGCGCACCGGCTTCGCGCGCGGGGGGCGCTCCAGCCGCTGGCGGGGACCGTTGGTCACGGCGGGTGATTGTCTCATTGTCTTATCTCAGCGGCCAGCACGTGCCCAACGCGTGCAGCCTCGCGCGCGGGCGCGCGCGAGGCTGAGACAAACTCTGGGTGACTGTCACACCGACCGCGAAGGCCGGATGTCACAGTGCCGCCGCGCGACGGAAGCACAGCCCGCGTGCCGAGCGGGCCGGCCGTGCCGACGGCGAGACCCCACTGCCCGCCCTGGCGGACCAGGGCCAGCCCCCACGCCTGCCAGACCGCCCGGACCATCCCGCGCTTCACCGCGTCGTCTCCCTCGTTCCACATCCAGGCCGCAGTCCGGCCCGTGGGCGCGTAGTCGAAACGGTCGGGCACCACCGCGAACGCCTCTATCCGCGCCTTGACCGCCTTCCGCTCGGCCACCAGCGCGTCCAGCTCGTCATCATCCTCCGTCGCCGACAGGCGGGCCTGGATCCTGCGCAGCTCAGCGTGCAGCGCGTCCAGCTCGTGGGCGTTCCCCGCGACCCGCTGGAACGCCAGAACAGGCGTGCCGTCACCAGCGAACATGGCCGTGAGCAGGTCAATGACCGACTGACCGTCGATACCCCCGAACACGCCGCACGACAGGCGCTGACGGGCAGTGCCGCCGCAGCGCAGCCGGGGGTTACGCGGCTTTTGCACGAGCGGCTTGCCGGTGTGCCAGTTCGTCGCCGGCGTCAGCCCGGCGTTCAGGTACAGCTTCCCCCCGCATTCCGGGCAGTCGAGTACGCCACTGATCCAGTTCGCCGGCCGCGCGACCGCCCTTGTTCGCGTTCAGCGCCTTGTTCGCGCGCCACCACAACGCGGAATCCACGACTGGCGTGACCTCATGCGCCCACGTCTCAGTCCGCCCGTCATGCGTGTAAGAACACTCGATAACGCCCGTGTGATTCGCCGCGAAACGGATCACGTTCCTGACCGACTGCGGGTAAAGACCATGCGCACGGCCGGTCGATGACAGGGACTCGCCCCCGGCGACACGCTCGTAAATATCAGCGACAGCAGCCGGATTCTCGCAGAATTCCTGCCTGGAATAACGGACACCTTTCGTTGCCCAGAACGAGGGCAGCGCCCCGTGATGCGCCCTGTTATCACGAACCATCATGATCCCGCGATACGTGGTGTTCTTAACGGTCCTCCTTTTCTCCGCGTTCGCGTGCTGCGCCACCAGCGTCACCACTCGACCCGCGAAATCCGCCTTCCCGAACTGCGGCTCCGTAATCGAGACCACATCCCCGCCCGCCCGGCGGATAGCCAGCAAGATCTCAGCCTGCGCATCGAGATCTTCCCTGCGGTCAAGGCTCCGCGACTCCGTCACCACGGCCTTTGCATAGTCGGTTGATGGGCCGCTGACCTGGCGGGATAGTGCGACACGCCGGGATCGTGGTGATACGCGGGCAGGCACGGCCTGGCTTTGATCATGAGGTTGCCACACTTCGTGATCTTCGCCGGGAGCCGTGCCTGCCATGTCATCCTCGCCTATCGCGCTGGCGGCTGACCAGCTTGCCCTGCTCGGCAGCGGTGACCGGGCCGCCGTGCCGGAGAGCCTGCTGGACGCCCTGGCGCAGGCCCCCGATCCGCGTCACTGCCGGGGAGTCCGCTACGCCCTGGCCCCGGTCCTGGCCGTCGCGGTCTGCGCGACTCTGGCCGGGGCGCGGTCGTACGCGGCGATCGCCGAGTGGGCCGCCGATGCGCCGCCGCGGCTGCGCGCCCGGCTGGGCCTGCCCGGCGCGGTGCCGGACCTGGCAACCATCTGGCGGGTACTGACCGCCGCGGACCCGGCGGCGCTGGACCGCGTGATCGGGGCCTGGGTGCATGCTCAGCTCGGCGGCAGCCGGGCAGGCGGGTGGTCGCGGTGGACGGCAAGACCGTCCGCGGTGCCCGCCCCCGCGGCGGCACGGCACCGCACCTGCTGGCCTGCCTGGACCACGGCACCAGCATGGTGCTCGCGCAGGTCGCCGTCGACGGCAAGACGAATGAGATCACGATGTTCACCACGCTGCTGGGCCAGGCCGGGGACCTGGAGGGGACGCTGGTCACCCCGGACGCGCTGCATGCCCAGCGCGAGCACGCCACCTGGCTGGCCGGGCGCGGCGCGCACTACCTGGTGACCGTCAAGGGCAACCAGCCCGGCCTGCTCCGCCAGCTGCGGTCGCTGCCCTGGAGGGACGTCCCTGCCGGGCACGCGCACGACGGACGGGGCCACGGCCGGATCGAGAAGCGAACCGTCAAGGCGGTCACCGTGGCGGCCGGGATCGCGTTCCCGCACGCCGCCCAGGCCATCCAGATCACCCGCAAGACCCGCCGGCCCGGCAGCCGCCGGTGGCGCGCCGAGACCAGCTACGCGATCACCAGCCTGCCAGCCGCAGACGCCCGGCCGGACCAGATCGCCGCATGGATACGCGGCCGCTGGAAGATCGAGAACAGCCTGCACCGGGTCCGCGACGTAACCTTCGGCGAGGACGCCTCCACCGCCCGCACCGGAACCGGCCCGCACGTCATGGCCGCCCTCCGCAACCTGGTCATCAGCATCCTGCGCCTAGCCGGCCACGCCAGCATCGCCGCCGCCCTGCGGCACGCCGGACGCGACCCCGCCCGCGCATTCCGCCTGCTCACAGGCCGGAAGTGACGGTCAGTAATGGGACAATGCAAAAGCCCTGAGTCCGTCACCACCAGAACCGAGTAATCACCCCGCTCCATGTCCGCGATAGTCTCGCGCAACGCCGGCTCCTGCTCGCCTTTCGACGCCGAATAGCCATGCAGCCTGAATTACTTGACGACCGTGATCCCGCGCTGCCCGCACTCGGCAGTGATCACCTTGACCTGACTAGCCTCATCCTGGCTGGCCGTACCGACCCGCACAAACCCCGCACCTAGACTCATATGACCGACCCTTTCCGGAATCGCGCCCTATGAGTGCACACTACCTTACAACATATGACTGATGTCGAATCGACATAGACCACGCGGGAAGCTGGATTAGCGTCCTGCGCGACCTCGTGAACGTTCCCCTGCGTCGGGATGCCCGAGCCCACGTCGAGAAACTGGGTGATCCCTTGCGAGACCAGGAACCGCACCGCCCGGCTCAGGAAGGCGCGGTTGGCCTTGCCGATCAGCGGCGCCGTCGGCGCCACCGCGGCGATGGCCCGCGCGGCGTCCTGGTCGGCGAGAAAGTTGTGCGTCCCGCCCAGCCAGTAGTCATAGACCCGGGCGATGTTCGCCCGCCCGGTATCGACCTCCGGAGGCGCCCACTCCGGCCACGTCACGACCAGGCACCGATCACGAGACGAGCCATCAATCCGGACATAATCCAATTCTGCCCCATTCCTCGCCGGAGCACAGGGCAGTAGGCCAGTTCGCTATTCGGCCGGCTACCGCGACCGTCTGTTCCGCCCGACGCGGAAGGCAAGGAGCGGGTGACCGACCTGGAGTCTCCTAGCTGTCGTTACTGGCTGCTGGTGGCATGAAAGCCTCGACGACCTCGGAGCGCGCATGCCACCGATCGCGCCTGCCTTGGCGGACCAGGCCGAGTCTTCGCAGCGTATTGAGATCCCGCGACAACGTGCGCGGTCCGGCGACCGCATACATCTTGGCGAGCCGGGGCGTAAGCCCCTCCAGGTCGTCCCGGCTGACTGCCCCGCCCATCGGCATCGCCAGGACAAGTGACCGCTGCCGTGCGGACGCTTTGGTATTCGGCTGAGCGGCGAACCTTTCATGTACGTGGTTGACCCAGGCCACCTCCAGTTGCTGCGCGCGGACCATCCCGATCGTTTCGCGAATGCCGTCGATGAAGCCCTCGATAGCGTAGGCGAGGAAGCCCAAAGTACCCTGGCCAGGCTTGCTGGACCGTGCTAGCTCATTGTAGTAGCGGGAGCGGGTCAGGTTGTAATGGTCGGAAAGCAGGTGCGCAGCCGGAATGGGGACGGTTCCGCAGCGCGCGAGAATCAGGAACTCAAGCAGCCGTGCGGTGCGACCATTGCCGTCCCCGAATGGATGTATCCAGGCGATATATAGGTGCGCGTATACCGCCTTCGCAAGCGTGAGCGCGAACTGGAACTGGGGATCATCGTGAACAAAGACCGGGCCGTTCAGCCAGTCAGCCAGTCGTTCAAGAAGGTAGGCGCAGTCTTCAGCAGGGGCTGCCCGGTAGCTACCGACCACGACCGACTCGGTTCTGATGACGCCGGGCACGACGCCGTCGCGATAATGAGTGTCCTTGAGTATCTGCCGATTGAACTCGCAGATCAGTTCAGGCGTTACTGGTATATTTTCGCCAGCGACGATCCTATCGTGTAGTCCTTCAAGAGCATCGAGAACATTTCGGACTTCCTGTTCCTGATACTGCCTTGACTGCGGCGCCTTGTATGAGCCGTCGAAGATACCTCGCGCCTGATCCTCCGACAGCGTGTTGCCCTCGATCGCAGTAGTCGCAAGCGCTCCTTTTACCAAGGTCACGCCGTATATCTCCTGCGCCACACCGGGCTTCAGCGGAGCGCCGGCAAGATGCTCGCACTTCGACCTTGCCTCCCCCAGCATCATCCAGTGCTGAGGCCGGACATCATTAATATCCGTGGCCGTGAAGTTGATCCACGGATGCGTCCTCTCATACTCCCGCATACTGCAAGCATACACTATCGATAGCTTACTTTGTCCATCTGCCTGACCAGTAGCATGTCCAGACCGACCCCGTCTCGGCGCTAGGCGCAGAGCTCTCGTTCGGTTGGGGTGCGGAACCTGGGGGTGAACCTGATGTCCCCGAGCCAGGATTCCACCGCCTGCGCCTCCGCCTGCACCCGAGCCATGCCAGAACGCCCGACATCCTCGAGTAGCTTCACCGCGATCTCGCCGGTCTTGCGCTGCGCCCAGCCGCCTACCACCCGGCCGTCGAGCCAGATCGTCGGCCCGGCGTTGCCGGTGGTGTCGAAAAGCGCCTTGCCGTGATCGCCGAGGAACCAGTCGCGTCCGGCCCAGCCCATCACCGTCGGATCGAGCGCGGGAAGGAACGCGACCCACTCCCCCGGATCTTCCGTCGCCTCGAGATCGTCTTCGAGGGCAACGCCCGGCCCGCCCTCAAGTGCCACCGGCACCGCCCCGGCGTCGGCGAGCGCCTGCCTGACCTGCGTGAGCGTCCAGTTTGTCCACCATTTCAGGTCGGCAACCTCGGCCGGGCCGAAGGCACGCAGCCAGAGCCGCGCCAGTTCGGCCTTTGCCTCGCGTTCCGTGCCTTCGAACGGCGAGACCGACGGCAGCCAGTCCGCCATCGTCGACCAGCGGTACTGCTGCGATAGCCAGCTGCCTGTCGGCCTCCCCCTGACGATATGACCATGCGCGGCCAGCACCAGCAGCACCCGGCCGGTGATGTTCTGAGTCGCCTCGTACGACTTGCCCTCGGCCATCCGCAGCGTCGTCTTCAGCCGGGGCTCGGCGGCGGCCACTTCGGCCGCGGCAAGCGGAACCCCGCGCGCGGCGAAGATCGCCAGCACCGACGCCTCGACGTCGGCGAGGAACGGCTCAGGGTCGGTGATACCGCCAAACCGATGCAAGTGCTTCAGCAGCTGGGCGCGCTGGTCCTGGGCCACCCGCGCCGCCGCGGCAGCCTGGACCACCGGCACGTAACCAGCGGGAATCACGAATACCGTGCGGCGCATCGCCAGCATCCGCACCAGTTCCCGCCGCTCGTAGAGCGAGTCCTCGATGCTCGCCGGACTGACCAGCTCGCCCGACCTGGCCCTGACCGACAAGAAAACCGTGGCTGGGTCGGTGGCGTGCAGGCCAACCAGGCTGCTCGCTATCTCGGCGGGATCAGCACAGGAGCAGGCGCGCGCCAGCTTGTGCCGAACCGCGAGGCGCCGCCGTCGTTCGGCTACGTCGATCTGTCGCATAGTGCCATGATCTACCAGATCACCTGGCCGGCCTGCGCCATCGAGAAGACCGGAGAGTAATAGTTACTTCCCACTAGTTAGTCTTATTTTCGTACTAGTGTGCAGCGCAGGGAGGCTGGCGGGATGGGCAATCGGACGCAGGCCCGTGTGCTAGCCATCATGGGCTCGGGTGAAACCAGCCCGACGATGGTCACCATTCACAAGGCACTGGCCGCACGGCTGCGACCCGGCCACCAGACCGGGGTGCTGCTCGACACCCCCTATGCCTTTCAGGAGAACGCGGCCGACATCTCGGCGCGCTCGCAGGCCTACTTCGCGCGCAGCGTCGGCCTCGAGGTCGGCGTGGTCGCCCACGCGGACGGTCAGGCCGCCGCCGACGCAGCCGCCATCCGCGACTCAGACTGGGTGTTCGCCGGCCCGGGCAGCCCCTCGTACGCGCTGCGCCAATGGCGGGGAACCCAGGTGCAGAAGGCACTGCGCGACCGTATCGCCGGCGGCACCGGCATCACGATCATCGCGTCGGCGGCGGCCGCGGCGATGGGCTTCGCCGCCGTTCCTGTCTACGAGATCTACAAGGCAGGAGAAGACCCGTACTGGCTCGACGGGCTTGACCTGCTCGGCGTGCTCGGCCTGAAGGTCGCGCTGATACCGCACTACAACAACGCCGAAGGCGGTACGCACGACACCAGGTTCTGCTACCTGGGCGAACGCCGGCTTGCCCGGCTCGAGCGTGAATTGCCCGCCGATAGCGCCGTGCTCGGCGTAGACGAGCACACGGCACTCGTGATCGACCTGGAGACCGGAGTCGTCGAGGTTCTCGGCAAAGGCGCGGTCACCGTGCGGAAGGCGGGCGCGAGCACGGTACTGCGACCGGACTCGGCCTTCACTCTGCCCGGATTGCGGGAGCTGGTCGCGAAGGGACCAGGCGCCGGGCCACCGGCGGCCGCGCCAGCTCCCGAGGCACCGCGAGTCGATCCAGGTGCCCAAGGCCAGCCAACCACTCAAGACCAGCCAGCCGCGCCCATGACAGCCAGCGGACTTCCCGAGCTCACCAGGGACGCTGAGGCAAGGTTCGAGGCCGGAATCCGCGATCGCAGCGGCCAGGCCATGGTCGCGGCGATCCTCGACCTGGACACGGCTATCGAAGCCTGGGCGTCCGACACCGACGAGAACGACAACGAGGACCGGGCCAGGGCGGTGCTGCGCGGCCTGGTGGTGCGGCTGGGCAAGGCCGCGCAAGACGGACTGGCCGACCCCGCCGGGCGATTGCGGCCCGCCGTCGAGCGCTTCATCAGGCTGCGTGCCTCGCTGCGCAAGGACGGCGCCTACCAAGCCGCGGACGAGATCAGGTCGGCGCTGGCGGCCGCGGGCGTGGAACTTCGGGACTCCCCTGACGGCACCACCTGGAGGCTCGCCGAAAGCAGCGCCGGCCCGGGCTAGCCCAGCCTGGGCAGGGCCGGACACTCGTGACAAACTGGGGCGATGACCAACGTGCCGCCGGGTCAGGCCCCGCCTGACCCGTTCGCTCCGGCCGTCCTCGGGCCGGTCAGACTGCGGAACCGGATACTGAAGGCGGCCACCTTCGAGGGCATGAGCCCGGCCAATAAGGTCTCGAGCAGCCTGATAGAGTTCCACCGCACGATGGCCGCAGGCGGCACGGCGATGACCACGGTTTCTTACGTGGCCGTGTCGCGGGACGGGATGGGTGCCCCGGCCGAGATTTACATCCACGAGGCGGCCGCCGACGGCCTGGCCGAGATCGCCGAGGTTGTGCACGCGGAAGGCGCCAAGATCTCCGCCCAGCTCGGCCACGCAGGCGCGGTCGGCCTCGTCCGCGGCAAGCGGTTGCTCGGTCCTTCTAAGACCCGTACGATCGCCGGAGTTCAAGTACAAGCGATCACCCGCGCCGAAATCGACGAGGTAGTGCACCAGTTCGGCGCCGGCGCGAACATGCTCGCCGCGGCAGGCTTCGACTGCGTGGAACTTCACTTCGGGCATCACTACCTGGTTTCGGCCTTCCTCAGCCCCAAGTGGAACAAGCGCACCGACGACTATGGCGGCACGCTGGAGAACCGGGCCAGGCTCGCCCGCCGGATCCTTGTGACGGTGCGGGAGCAAGTCGGCCAGCGGATGGCCGTCATCGCCAAGCTGAACATGACAGACGGAGTGCCTGGCGGCCTCGACCCGGCGGACAGCCTGCGGGTCGCCCGGCTGCTGCAAGCCGACGGCGGCCTCGACGCGATCGAGCTGACCGGCGGCGGCTCGCAAGCCAACCAGATGTTCATGTTCAGGGGCGGGGCGCCACGTAAGGAGATGGCGGCGGTGCTGCGCGGCCCGCAGCGACTCGGCTTCCGGCTGGCCGGGCGGGCGCTACTGCGCGAGTACCCCTTCGAGGAAGCCTATTTCCTGCCGCTGGCCAGGCAATTCAGGTCCGCGCTCGCGCTGCCGCTGATCTTGCTCGGCGGCATCAACACGACGGCGAGCATCAAATCGGCCATGGCCGGAGGCTTCGACTTCGTCGCGATGGGAAGGGCGCTGCTCCGCGAGCCCGACCTGGTCACCAGGATGAGCGAAGGCACCGCGACCTCGGGCACGTGCGTGCACTGCAACAAGTGCATGATCAGCATCTACTCCGGCACCCGCTGCGTGCTCGATCACCCGGAGCCGCCCGCGATCAGCTAGCGCTTGCCGCCAGCGTTACGCCCGGTGTCGCCTGGCGATGCCAGCAGGCCGGCCCGGCGCAAGGCCGCCGCCATGGCCCCGCCGGGCTCGGGCTCGGGCTCCTTGCGGGCGGGGCCGGAGGGGTGATTTCTGGCAGATCCTGAGGGCTTTCCTGAGCGCTTGCCCGTGCCGTCGGCGCGATTCCCCGGCGTCGAGCCACCGGGGGCCGCAGCCTCGTCGTCAAGTCGCATGGACAGGGAGATCCGCTTGCGCGGCACGTCCACGCTGAGCACCTTGACCTTGACGATGTCGCCTGGCTTAGCGACCTCGCGCGGGTCGCTGACGAAGGTGCGTGACATCGCCGAGACGTGAACGAGGCCGTCCTGGTGCACGCCAACGTCGACGAACGCGCCGAAGGCCGCCACGTTGGTGACGACGCCTTCGAGCACCATGCCGGGAGTAAGGTGCTCGAGCGACTCGACACCTTCGGCGAAGACCGCCGTGGTGAAGGCCGGCCTCGGGTCGCGGCCAGGTTTCTCCAGCTCACGCAGGATGTCGGTGACCGTCGGAAGACCGAACCTGTCGTCGGTGAAGTCCGCCGGCTTCAGCGAGCGGAGCACCCCCGTGTTGCCGATCAACCCGGCTACCGGAGTCCCCGCTGACTTGATGATGCGCCTGACCACCGGGTACGCCTCGGGATGCACGGCCGAGGAGTCGAGCGGGTCCTCGCCGCCGCTGATCCGCAGGAAGCCCGCGCACTGCTCGAAGGCCTTCTGCCCCAGCCTGGGCACCTCCTTGAGCGCCTGGCGGCTGGGGAAGGGGCCGCGTTCGTCCCGGTGCGCGACGATCGCGCCTGCCAGGCCCTCGCTGATGCCGGAAACCCTGGCCAGCAGCGGCACCGAGGCCGTGTTGACGTCGACGCCGACCGCGTTCACGCAGTCCTCGACTACCGCGTCGAGCGACTTGGAGAGCTTGGCCTGGGCCAGGTCATGCTGGTACTGGCCGACGCCGATCGACTTAGGGTCGATCTTGACCAGTTCGGCTAGCGGATCCTGCAAGCGGCGGGCGATCGAGACCGCGCCGCGCAGGGTGACATCCATGCCAGGCAGTTCCTTCGAGGCGTAGGCGGAAGCCGAGTACACCGAGGCGCCAGCTTCGGACACCATCACCTTGGTCAGCTCCAGGTCAGGCCTGGCCTTGATCAGGTCGGCGGCCAGGCGGTCGGTTTCCCTCGACGCGGTGCCGTTGCCGATCGCGATCAGGTCGACGTGGTGCGCCGCGGCAAGCTGGGCCAAGATCGCGATCGACTCGTCCCAGCGGCGCTGCGGTTCGTGCGGGTAGATGGTCTTGGTCGCGACCGGCTTGCCGGTGTTGTCGACGACGGTGACCTTCACTCCGGTGCGGAAGCCAGGATCAAGGCCCATCGTGGTGCGCGCGCCGGCCGGGGCGGCGAGCAGGAGGTCGCGCAGGTTCGCCGCGAATACCCGCACCGCCTCGTCTTCCGCCGCGTGCCACAGCCGCAGCCGCAGATCGGCCGCGACGTGCACGCTGATCCTGGCCCGCCAGGCCAGCCTGACGGTCTCGGTCAGCCAGCGGTCAGCGGGCCTGCCCAGGTCCTGCACGCCGAACGCGGCGGCGATCTGGGACTCAGCGGCACTGAACGTCTCCCCTGCCGCCGGCGGCAGGTCGCCTGCGTCCATCGACAGGTCGAGCACGCCTTCCTTCTCGCCGCGGAACATGGCGAGGATGCGGTGCGAAGGCAGCTTGGCGTAGGGCTCGTCGAATTCGAAATAGTCGGCGAACTTGGCGCCTTCCGCTTCCTTGTCCGGCTTGACCCTGGCGACCAGCTTGCCCCGCGACCAGGTGCGCTCGCGCAGCGTCCCGATCAGGTCGGCATTCTCAGAGAACCGCTCGATCAAGATCGCCTGTGCTCCGGCCAGGGCCGCCTGAGCGTCAGCCACGCCCTTGTCCTGATCCACGAAAGCGGCCGCCGCCGCCGCCGGATCCATGGCCGGGTCGGCTAGCAGCCCGTCAGCGAGCGGCTCAAGGCCAGCTTCGCGCGCGATCTGGGCCCTGGTGCGCCGCTTAGGCTTGTAGGGCAGGTAGATGTCCTCCAGCCTGGCCTTGGTGTCCGCCGCCATGATCTGGTCGGCGAGCACCTGGTCGAGCTTGCCCTGTGACCTGACCGACTCGAGGATCGCGCTCCTGCGCTCCTCAAGCTCGCGCAGGTAAGTCAGCCGCTCGGTCAGGGTGCGGAGCTGCTCGTCGTCGAGCCCGCCGGTAGCTTCCTTGCGGTACCTGGCGATGAAGGGGACGGTCGCCCCGCCGTCGAGCAGGTCGATCGCAGCCGTCACCTGCCCGTCCCTAACGTTCAGCTCACCAGCGATGCGCAGGTGAACGGGTACCGGTTCTGGGATCTGAATGTCGGCCACGTCGGGGACTCTATCCGCTTGAAAGCACCGCCGGCACAAGGAGCGGCCTATCGCGGTATCGCCGAACTCGCCGAACTGCGCAGTTCGCGGAGCCGTTCACCACTTCCTCAGATGCGGCGAGCCGTACCCGGCTCCACCACCCGGTTGAGCAGGAAGACAACAGCCTCACGGGCATCTTCCGCTGGCTTCGCGCGCACTGGCGATTCAGCAGGAGCTGCGTGCTCAGGTGCGCCCGGCTCGCTGGCGGCGCCGTTACCGGCCGCACTCGCCCGCGGCGGCCATTCGCCGCTGGCGAGAATGCCGTGCACGAATAACCTGGCGACGAGTTCAGTCCGATTGCGCGCATTAAAATTGCGCAGCATCTTGGCCAGATGCGCGGCGACGGTGTGCGGGCTGAGGAACAGGCTGCCTGCGATCTGCTCGGTCGACAACCCTTCGGCCAGCAACCCCGCGATTGCTAGTTCCCGGTCGGTCAGCGGCCGGCGGTACGGTATCGAGGGCTGTCTTCGCATCAATAGCGATCCTCCGGACACGTGGCTGTACCTAGGCAAGAGTCTGCTCCCGTACGTTCTAGTTGTCTATGCCATCCCCAAGACATGATGCGCAGTGAGAACACCCGCTTACCTTGATCAAATATCTGGATGGCCATGTCTGGACTCTCGCCGGAAAGCCGGCCATTGCTGATTTGCTACCTGGCTATCGCGGCCGGCTTCCTTTGCCGAGCGGACTGACGTCGGCAAGCCAGCGGACTCGGCGATCACCGGGACCGGGCGGGCACCTCATCCCTCGCCAGCCGCCTCCCCCCAGCCGACAAGGCCGCCATCGCCCACATCATCGACGGCCTCCTCGCCAACCACCGCATCCGCGCTGCCCTCGACCAAGCCCGCTAACCCCGCCCCAGGGCAGGCAAGATCATTCAGGAATGCAATGGTCTGCCGGAGAAAGACAACGGCCGGGAAAAGGGCAAAACGGGCGGCGAGAACGAATCTGGCGAGGCGGCGCAAGGGCGGCCAGAGGGACAGCGGAGGCTACCCTGCCGGATCAGCATCGGGCGGTTCCAGACCGCGGGCGAGCCGGTCCGCGCGCTTCAGCGCATCGGGCAAGCGGAACTGCCCGGCCATGTTGCGCACCAGGTGCGCCGCGTCGGCGGCTGTCATTCCAGCGGCGGTGACGTAGAGCGGCCGGGAGGACTGCCCCCGGATTACCGTGGCGGCATGCGTCGCGGTCCTGAAGGCGGTCTTGGCCACGCCGATGACGGGGACGCCGTACTCGGCGAAGACATGGGCGCCCAGGCCGGGCCTGCCGGCGGGATCCAGGTCAACGTAGCCGTCAACCACGATCAGCGCGAGATCGCCAGCCACCGGGATGACCGCCCGCAGCGGCGGCAGCTCACGCAAGTAAAGCTCCCCAGGCCGATATGGCGCCAACGCCGGGACGATCGCGGTCCGGCTGGAGGTGATCACGGAGAAGCGCCGGTCGCATGCGGCGACCATCGCCGCCCGCGCCGTGACCTCGTCCAGGTAGTGCACGTCGACAGCGACGTGCAGGCCCGCGGCACCTGACGGTCGTTCGGTCACGATCGGAGCCTGTCACGCGGCGGGGCGGGCGGAGCCGAAACCCAGGGCCAGGCTGCGGCTCGTCAGGTCACCTCTGGCCACCGCTTTTGCGCCCGGTATCGCTTAAGCCGTGCGAAGCTTGGCCCGTCCGGATCTATCACCCATGCCTCGGTCTCGCGCCCGGCGTCATCCCACCTGGTCCGGCGAACGAGGATGCCGTACTCGTAGACCTCCTCCAAGACCTTGACCTGATCCTCGGTGTACTCGCGGGAGAACCCGTGCAGCGCGTTCTCCCGGTACCACGACTCAGACTTCAGCCTCCCCGAGGGGTACCAGTCCCGCCCCACGCCTTCCTGCAAGCCATCGCGATAACTGACCTCGGAGAGCCACTTCCCCGGGACCTCCTCATAGGAAACCCCGGTAAATGCTTCGCCCTTATAGGTGTAAAACAACTCTCCGTCGTAGTCCAGCTCCGACGCTGGCACCCTGAGCTGACCCGCCTCCGGGCTCATGGAATGTAGTCCGTAGCACCGCCGACTATCCGCGCACAGTTCTGGCACATCAAGATTTGCTCCAATGCTCGTCATCTCTGCAGCCTGACGCTGTACAAGAGGAAGTCGCTGAGCTGAGAGCCCGGCCTGGCGAACAGGCCCTGGTTAAGCGCATTGACCTCGCTATGCGCGCCGGGAACGCCCTTGAGATAAGCCCCAGGGCCTTCGAAATTATCCAGATTCGCCTGCAGTTCCGGAGCCAAAGGATCAGGAATGCCAGTGTTCTGCCCGAAGAATATATCCCCAGTCTTCGTGTCGAGCGCCCCAGTAAGAACGGGGCCACGTACCTTATTCGACTCCGATGCAATTACCTGGGCCGCGCGGTCGTTGACCGCCGACACCAACCCGGCACCCTGGTCTGCTTTTGGGGCAGCACGCGAACCCGACACCCAAAACGGACACGCAGCCGGTTCGCCCAGGCGTTCACCTGCGGAAACAAGGCCGCCGGCCCGGACGTGATCATGGGCCGCAGAAGCGAAAGCCCAGACGCGAGTTTCGGCCGCGGAGCCCGTTGCCGCGGACGCGATCCCGGCCGG
>DAHVDE010000101.1 GCA_027313705.1 Actinomycetota bacterium
TTCTCTGAGATCCAAGATCACAGGGGAAGCCCTGGTTGTCTGTTTTGTCCATTGTGCGCGCACGAAGTGCGCACGTCACGACGTGATCATGGTCGCGACCGGAGTGCGATAGGTCCTGGCGATGGCTGAGCCGGGGCGGCCGGGCGGGCTGAGTGGCGGGCAGCGCCTGGCGATCGGCGTGTCGGTGCTGCTGGGCCTGGGCCTGGCGGGGTACGGGGTTGCTGGCTCATATAAGACTGTGTCGGTTCTGGCGGCCAGGCGCGGGGTGCCGCTGGCTCCGCTGGTGCCGGTCGGGATCGACGGCGGGCTGATCGGCGTGATCGCGCTGGACCTGGTGCTGTCGTGGACCGGCCAGCCGATCGGCTGGCTGCGGCAGCTGGTCCGGGCGCTGACGGTCGGCACGGTGGCGGCGAACGCGGCGGCGGGCTGGCCGGACCTGGTGGCGGCTGGGCTTCATGCCGCGGCACCGCTGATGCTGCTGGCGATGGTCGAGGCCGGACGGACTGTGCTGCTGCGCCAGATTACCGGTCTGGACGGGCAGGTTCATGATCCGATTCCGGCAGCACGGTGGGTCCTGGCACCGTGGTCGACCTGGCTGATGTGGCGACGGAATGTCTTGTGGCGGACGGGCGGGTACTCGGCGGCGCTGGTGATCGAGGAGCGGCGGCGGATGGAGATCGCGCTGCTGCGGATCCGTCACGGCAGGAAGTGGCGGCGCCACCTACCAGCGGACTCGTGGTGGCTGCTTGGGTCAGGGATTCCCATGTCTGAGACCGCGGTCAATGTCACCGGCCTGGTGAACGGACGGAGCATCGGACCTCCTGGGTCCGACATGATTGGCGGTCGGCTGGGGCCGGACCGGTCCGCAGGAGTCCGAACCGTTCCGCGAGGACGTTCCAGTGACAGTGGTGCCGGATCTCATCGGCCAGTTGAGAAGCCGCCGTCCGCAGCCAGGTCTGAGAACGCAAGGGGCCGGAGGTCGGCCACTCTCGGGTCCGACCGGGGCGGCTCACTGGGAAGGGCGGCTGGTCTGCTGGAGGACAGGCCGGACATGACCGGTGCGGACATCGGACGCGAGCTAGGCGTGAGTCCGAGGCACGGACTGAGGCTGAAGAAGCAGGTGGCGGAAAGCGGTGTCAGTGTCGTGGGCGGCTGACGTCGGGTAGCCGCCCGTGGCCACCGCAGCTGGCGGGCGCGTGACGCGGGATCAGGCGGCCTGGCGGGTTACCGATCCGTCGTTAGCTGAGCGCGTCCGGATACTGGTTATAATCCTGGCGAGGTCAGTCGCCTTGTCTGGCGAGTACTTGTCGCCGGACTTGATCCGGAAGAACCTGCGGGTTTGCGCTCGCGCGTACCGGGTCCGGTTCCGTGCTTCAGCCTTGGCCAGGAAGTGTTCGGCCCGGTAGGGGAGGGCGGCGCGGCGGGTCTGCTCATGTGCCAGTACGGCCAGGGTGATCAGGAGGAGCAGGCTAGCCAGGCTTGCAAGACCCAGGGGCAGCGCCGTTCCCGGTACCAGGTCGTGGACCGCTAGCCCGGTCGCGATGGCCCCGATCGGCGGGATCGGGACGGCGATGGCCGGGATCCAGCGGAAGTTGATCTTCATGTGGGTAGTACCGCTTTTCTTGATCCTTGAGGGGACCGTTGAACTGTCCCCACTACTGGCCGCTCCGTCGGCTGGCTGTCAGGCCGAGGTTCTAGGTGATCCGGGTGGGGTGATTGCCCTGGGTTCCGGGACAGTCCGGGTGGTCCAGTCGGTCACGCCGGAATCACCGTAGCATAGCCGGTGCTACGATGATCGCATGATGGTGTTCGGCGAGGTGGTCCGGGCGGCCCGGCAGGCGCGGGGCTGGACTCAGCGAGAGCTGGCGGTACGTGCCGGAGTGAGTCAGCGCGCGGTCAGCAGCTGGGAGAACGGGATCTCAGAACCCGGCGACCAGACGAAGCGGATTGTCAGCAAGGTTCTGGACCTGCCCCCCGATCTGGCGCCTTCGGAGGCTGGGAGCAGCGGACCCTCCGGCGGACCGCTGCTGTCCGAGTTGCCCTTCGAGGATCTGGGACCGGGTGACTTCGAAGATTTCGCCGTCACGCTCGCCGACCAGCTTTTTCCCGACGCGGAGGCCTACCGCCTAGGGAAGTCCGGTCACACCCAGTACGGCTTCGACGTGGTGGTGGAGCGTGACGGTGAAGTGCTGGCCGGTATCCAGTGCAAGCGCGTCAGGGAATTCGGGCCGAAGGAGATCAGCAAGGCGGTCGCCGCTGCCGCGATGAAGGTGGATACAGCGTTCATCTTCCTGTCACGGACCGCGAGCCCGGACGCGCGTGCCGCGCTTCGTGCTCACCGCAGATGGCAGCTATGGGACAAGAGCAAGCTCTCTCACGAAGTGCATGGCTTGCCCCTTAACCAATCCGTGCCGCTGGTTGACCGGTATTTCCCGCTGCTGCGGGAGAAGTTCCTCGGCGTACCGCTGCCTGGACCATGGCTGGTACCGGACCGCTATTTCAGCCCGGCCGGGCGGAGCGGGCGGGCCGGTCACCGGTGGCCGCTAATCGGGCGGGAGCCGATGCTGGCGGAATTGGCAGACTTCGCGGCCAGTTCCGCGGGGCGGGTAGGTGTACTGATCGGCCGCGGCGGTACGGGAAAGACGAAGATGCTGCACGCTTTGTGCGAGCGCCTTCCGCGCGAGGTGAGCGTCCGGTTCCTCGAACGTGATCCGGTTATCGACCAGCGGGCGTTCGAGCAGCTTCCCTCCGGCCGGCTGCTGGTCGTGATCGACGATGCCCACGACGAGGCGGCGCCGATCGGCAAGGTAGTAGCTGGCGTGCTCGAAGCCAACAAGAAGGCGAACGTGCTGCTGGCGCTGCGCCCTGACGGCCAAGCGCGAGCACGCCGCCAGCTTCGCGAAGCCGGCCTGGATCCAGAACGGGCGCCTTGGTGGGAGCTAGCCGATCTGGAACTGTCCGATGCCGAGGCGCTGGCGCGGGAAGTGCTCGGGGCACAGCACGGAAAAGCGGCGCCCAGGCTCGCTGCAGCGACTCGAGACTGCCCGTTCCTGCTAGTCACTGGTGCGATGCTGATCCAGGACGGCGTGGTCGAAATCGGGCGTCTCGAAGGCGACGACCGGATCCGCCGCGAGCTGATCGAGTCACTCGCCGAGACCATTTCTTCCGGGGCCAGCGATCAGCCCGAACTGCGCCGGGAAGTGCTGCTCGCCGTCGCCGCTTTCCAGCCGTTGCGTACCAGCGACAACGATTATCGCCATGCCCTCGAAGCGCTCACTGAGCGGGCATTTGACCAGGTGGTACCGCACCTATCCGCCTGGGAGGAAGCCGGGATCCTGCTGCGCCGGGGTGATACCTACCGCGTCGTTCCGGACCTGCTTGGAGACGCGCTGCTCGCCAGTGCGTCCAGCACCCTGGACACGGGAATGCCAACCGCCTACCTCGACCGTGTCCGCCAGGCAGCGAGCGGGGAAACGCTGGCGAACCTGATAGTCAACGCCAGCCGGGTGGATTGGCAGGAACCGCCAGCCCGCCGCGGTCGGCTAGTCACGTCGCTCTGGGACGCCGTGACCGCCGAGTTTCAGGTCAGCGATGCCGCCTTTCGGGTGGCCGTGCTGGAGGTGCTGGCCAAGGTCGCCTACTACCAGTCCCGTCCGACGCTGAAGCTGGTTCGCTGGGCGCTTGAGCATCCCGCCGAGCCGGCGACTGTAGACACAGGCTTCGGAATGTCCTACGAGGTCGCGGACCAGGAGATACGGGATGCGGTCGCCCCGATGCTGCGCACCGCAGCGTATGA
Organism: Actinomycetota bacterium; assembly: GCA_027313705.1. Taxonomy (GTDB): domain Bacteria; phylum Actinomycetota; class Actinomycetes; order Streptosporangiales; family Streptosporangiaceae; genus Chersky-822. The sequence continues at coordinate 3,797 of DAHVDE010000101.1, forward strand.
CCCGGACGTCCTGTCCGAAGCGGCCGCCTTGCTGTGGGAACTAGCCCGCGGTGACACGCGGGCCCCCAACCAGCATCCGAACCACGCGCTCCGGCAGCTAGCCGACATCGCCCGGTTCGACCGCAGAGGCGTGACCGCTTACCAGCAAGCCCTGCCAGCCATCGTCGAGCGCTGGCTGCGCCGACCGCCCCTTAGCACAGACGCCCATGATCCCCTGACCGTGCTGCTTCCGTTGCTTGCCACCGACGGCCAGGATGAGGTCTGGAGCCGCCACACCTTCACCTTCCGTCGATTCCTTCTCGATCCCGACAGCCAGCCCGTGGCTGAACTACGGGCACGGGTCCTGGACCTGGCATTCGAGCAGATGAAATCCCCGGACCCGCGCCGAGCCGTAGCCGCCGCGGAGACCATCGGGGCGAGCCTGACAGGTCCGCTCGGCGGATTTGGCCCGGAAGTCACGAGGGACGCGTCCGCGCGCTGGGTGCCGCACTACCTGCGCACACTCGCGCGCTTGCAGGACGCGGTGCGCGCCCACCCGCCAGCCCCGGTCGTATCCGTTGTGCTGCGCCAGCATCTCCAGTGGCCGGCGGAGCACCCGGCTAGCGAGATCCACCGTGCTTCACTCGATGTTCTCAGTGTCCTGCCACGCCAGCCGGCACACGAACTGGCCCGCGCGCTGCACGGTGGCCCGATCGATCCGCCCCCGGACCCGGACGCTTATGCGGACTACCTCGACCGGCAGCTAGCAGACCAGCGGTTCATGTCCGGGTGCGCGGACACCGTCAGGGACTGGCCGGAACGCGACGTGATCACTGTGATCGAGCGGCTGCTTGGTGACTTGCGGCAGATATTGGGCGATGACGAATCACGGGCCGCGCAGTTCCTGGCCGTACTTGTCACAGGCCGTCCCGGCCTCGGCGAGGCCATCTGCTCCTGGGTGGAGAACGCACCTAGCAGCCCCCTAACGTCGCTAATCGCGGCCGTCGTGGCAGCGCTAGCGCACGCGGGTGATCCTGGCGCGGTGCCGCTCGCCTGGCGACTGCTCGATACCGGGAACACTGACCTGGCACGCCAGGTCGCCCACGCGTTCGGCAGCCAGCGCGGCAGGAAGGACATCCTGAACGGCGAGCCGAACCTGCTGCGAACCCTCATCGCACACCCTGATCCCGGCGGCATCGTTCCCGCCGCCGCCATTGGCGCCGTCCGATGGCTAGCTGCGAATCATCAGGAGCTAGCTGTGGATCTCCTCACCTGCCAGCCGGGCAACTGGACGGCCGCCGCGCTCGGCGAGTTCGCATGGGCATTCGGAACGCACGGAACGCTCGCCTGGAGCGACCTCGCCCAGCGGCACAAGGACGCATTTCTCGACGCGCTCAGCTATGCGCCATCGATCGAGAACTTCGTGATCATCGACCTCCTCGCGAAACTCAGCCGGGACGAACCGAACAGCGTCATTGACCTGCTGACCGCCAGGGTGGAGAGGACGGAAGCCGGAGCGAGCCTGACCTCCTATGCGGCTCTCCCGCACAGTTGGCCGACTCCGCTGCGATTCCGCGAGCGCGCCGATTTTCCCGACACGCTTCGCCGGGTCCGGGAATGGCTAGCCGCCGAACCGAACTCGATGTGGCGGCACTACCTTGGTTCCCGGCTGTTCGCTGCCGTAGCGGGTCCCTTCGACGCCCAGACCCGCCAGGTGATCGAGGAATACCTGATCGCGCCAGATCCCCCCAAAATCAGGGCCGTCAGCACCATCCTGCGCGGCGCTCCCCGCGAACTGGTCTGGGACGCCGACTTCGTGAGCACATGCTTGCGCGCCGCAGACACATGCGGTGCCGAGAGCCTGTCCGCCATGCAGAGTGCACTGCACTCCGCGACCCTCACTGGCGGACGCTGGGCCGCCGCAGGGCAGCCCTTTGGCCAGGACGTCGAACAGCGGGATCTCGCTGCCGAACTTGCGGCACGGGCGGTACGCGGAAGCGTCGAGGAGGAGTTCTACCGCGCGCTTTCGCAGTCCGCTGCACTGTGGATCGATCGGAGTCTGTCAGAGGACGACTTCCTCACGGACGGCCGCGACTGGTAGCGGTTAAGGACCTCCAGCGACACAGGAACCGGACTCGGCATTCCGGGGTGCGCAACCACGCGGTGCTATACAAACTAACCAAAAATCGGCAAATGGGGTGAATAGTGGCAATCAAGAAGAGGTGGTTGCTATTCCTCGCGGGCTGATCTCACCGGTTTCCAGCCAGTGCAAGAACGCCAGGATCTTCCTCGTGTCCGTATCAGTGGTTCCGGTCGGCAGGGTCTTCAATGCACGTCGCGAGATACGCGTCTAGGCCTGAATCCCTAGATCGACGCTGATGGGCTGGAGACTAACAACTGCAAATGAATACAAGTCCAGGTCGACATCCCCAAGATCCGCGCTGACGATCACGGAGTAAGGGAGCTTGCGCTCCCACGTGGCTGCGCGATCCTCCCACCATCCTGTTACCGGGTATACGGCCAGCAGGCGAGGTCCGGCGATTTGGCTTGCGGAAACAAGTGCCCGGTCGTGCTGAAGGGTTCCGCGCGAACGGTTCGCGGCGCCGATTTCCCAGTCGAAGGAACCGCCACCGGGTCTACCTCCCTGATCCCTGATGAGCTGGTTGACGCGCGCGCGGAAGCTGGCGGGATCCTCGGTGGGACCTTGAAGGTCCCACCGAAGCCGACCGCCGGGGTACGTGCCCCTCGTGAGATTGTCAGTGGGCTCGATGAAGTAGGACAGCGTCACTGCCAGCTTCACTGGCATGTCACCAAGATCATCTAGCGCATCGTGCGGCATGGGTAGCTCAATGAAGTCCGCGACGCGATGCGGTCTGCGCTCGGAATCGCGGTGACTCGGCCGCAGTACTCCTTCGTAGATCATGACTGGCCGGTTGGAGTCACTGGCCATGCCTAGATGTGGCACGGGCACGCCGTAGCCGAACGCGCGCAGTAGATCACGCTTGTCCGGCAGTTGCTGGCCCGCCGCTTCCGGCCAGAAGGTCGTATGCGCAAGGAGCCCCCGCCAGGTGGCCGGCCGCAGATTTGGATGTGCGTTAGCTAGCCTGGCGAGAGCGTTAGAAGCGGCAGCCGCCGCCGGACTGGTGGCCCAGGTGCGCCGCAGGAGGCGGCCCGTGTCACGCCAGCGATTATCCAGGCTCAGAATCGACATACCTTGAGATTCGGGATTTTCCAGGCCTCCGTAGGGAGCGGTATTTCCTGCCTCCATGACCAGATCGGGCTTGAGCGGCCGGGGACCGCCAGGAGCCGTGCGGCTATGCGGGCTCAGGGAGCCCGCCCGGGCGAGCGGGTCGGGGTAGCCAAGTTGCTGATCCTGCGTCGTGAGCTGGTCAAGATCGGTGTATCCGCCTACGGTCAGGACGTTCCATGCTTGACCAGGTTGCTGTAGGTGCGGCGGGCCAAGGTTCACGACCGGATAGTTTCGCCGGTCGGTGATCGGGTCGGCGTTGCCGGCGGCGACAACGAGCAGTCGGCCTGCGCCGACGTTCCAGCCGAGGACGTCTGCGGCGACCGACCAGGCCGTTCGATCAGTTCTCTCTTGCGCGGTGTTATCCGCTCCGATGCTGATGTTGTGAATCACCGCCCTTTGCGGGGCCAATGCCTCAGCGGTTGCTATGGCCTCCGTGGTGCGCTCCGCCCAGAGGGCTCCTCTGTCGGGATCTCCTCCGGCGTCGACATCGCTTTCTAGCAGCCGGACCGAGACGAGCCAGGCGTCGGCGATGAGCTGCCCTTCAGTAAGGTGCTCGGCTAGCCGCGAGTAGGCGGCAACTCCCGCCATCTGTGTTCCATGACCGCCCGGTATGTCGTTCGGGGATGGAACGCCGGGGACCACGCTGCTGGCCCCCAGCACGATGGGCTGAAGATAGGGATGGTCGGCACTGATGCCCGTATCGTGCAAAGCCACTGCAGCGGCTGAACTGCTTGCCGTCTCCACTTCCGCTCTCTGCCCGCTCTCATCGGCAGCCTCGGCGAGGATAATTGGCCTGACCAGGGGTGCTCGGTGTACTTCCACGGCTGAGGGCAGAAGGACCGGCAGCGCTTTGAGCGATGCACCGGTGGCTGATACGAGGTGCACGTCCCGTTCTGGGCCGCGGTACACGGGTATTGCTGGCGGTCTTCCCGCGCTCCCAATGCTCAGCGAAGCGAACTCGAGCACTGCCGCATCGAGGGCTTCACGGTCGTCATCATCCACGCCCGGGCCGCCCGGCATCCAGATCTCGACCCAGATCCTGTCCTGATCAGGGATCGACACATCGATCTCGCCCAGACTCAAGTCCTCTATAGAGGCGAGCTCGATCGTGTCCAACCTGGCGACAAGGGCCTGGAAGCGCGGCTGCCCGGCGGTGGTGACTTCCGTTGAATAGGAGTTGATTTTGGCGCGTAGTGCCGCGAGATCGCTCTGGGCATGGACGATCGCACGGCCGTCGCGTACCGCTACGACCTCGGTCCCGCTCCGCCGGTCACGAAGTTGCCGGCTGATCGAGGAATCATCTAGATCTTGGCCGATCGCCGTGACGAGGCTTCCTGAAGCATGAGGCAGTACCTCGGTACGCGCGGCTGACATCCGCCGCTCTATCTCCGTGACACGCAGGGCTAGGGCAGCCGCATGCTGCTGGCGGTCGCGGGGCGGCGCCGCAGGAAGGATCTTGCGGCTCGTACTCCTGAACGGCTCGGTACGTGCAGCGTTGAGGCTCAGGAGTGGGAGCCCAGTTCTAATCACCTCTCGGATCACCTTCTGGTGCGATTTGCCTGAATGGCAGGGAGGCTCCCGGCATTGCCGGTAACAGGTCCTACGCGCCAGGCTGAAGGAGCCTCGGTGTCAGGACAACCGGGCGCCCCGCGCAAGTAGCATTTCACGCACTTCACCTGGGCGGGGTTTGTCGCGCCCATCGAGCACGGTTTCTTTGTGCGCGTCGTCGACGGCTTCACGGATGTCGGCGAAGCTCAAGCCCGCAGTAGCTTCGAGAGTCTGCTGGTCCGGCCGGGTACCCCACTGTCTCAGCAGGCGGCCGAGTAGCTCTGCGGCCTGTTCGGGCGTTGGCCCGGGCAGTTCCAGGACGTCATCGAATCGGCGGAATAGAGCCCGATCAATAGTGGCGCCCACGTTGGTAGCTGCGACCAGGACGCTGTCGGTGTCGTCCGCGTCGAGTAGTTGCAGGAACGTGGTGACGACTCGCTTGACCTCGCCGATGTCGTTGTCGTCCAGCCGGGTGCGGCCCAGCGCATCGAACTCGTCGAACAAGTAAACCCCGCGCACTCGCGAGGCTTCGGCGAAGATATCCGTCAGGGTCGCCGCCGTCTCTCCTAGGTACCGGCTGAAGACGACCTCTAGGCGGACCCTGATGATCGGCAGCCGCAGCTCACCAGCCAAAGCATGCGCTGCCATCGTCTTGCCGCACCCAGGCGGGCCGTGCAGCAGGAGCCGTCTCCGAGGACGAAGCCCATGGTTCGCCAGGGTTTCGGCCGCTCTCTGCTCGGTTACGAAGCGCCGCAACGCCCGGCGATTCTCCGGAGACAACACCAGGTCGGAAAGCTTTACATCGCTGTAGGCGACTGAAAGAACGTGTGCCAGGTCACGAGGGGCGCGGGCAAGCTGAGTGGGTCTGGCGGGGGACTCTTGGGCGGCCTCGGCTTCTATGCGCAGCTCACGCAGTCGCTGAGCCAGTCGCACATGACCCGCACGGGATTCTGAGGCGATGACTTGGTTCAGCAAGTTGCCGAAACGTCGCTGATCACCCAAATAGTGCGCTCGAACCAGCTCGGATATCAATTCGGCGTTCGCCATGGCGGCCTCCCTCCTCCGACTCAGATATCGTACGTCATCGGGCAAGTAAAAAATTACTTCTTAGGCTGGTCAGTGTGACATCAGCAGGGCGTCCGCGCCGCACAGTCAGAACACGGGAGCGTCTGGGGCACGCGGTGACCGTTGTGTTGCGTCAGGCGCGGAGAGAACGAGGTTTCACGCGCTCGGAGCTGGCCAGGCGCTCGCAAGTTTCGGAGCAGACGCTGGCGAAGATCGAGCAGGGCCATAGCACTGACCCCGGCTTTACCGTGGTGGTCGCTGTCGCTGCGTCACTTGGACTGAGACTCGACGATCTCGTCGAGCGGGCACAGCACGCCGCTGCGGCCGAGGACGAGCGGTGACTTGCTTGATCTTGGACAGGGGGTTCAGCCCCGTCAGCCACGCAGGACAGGGCTCAGGCGGTCGCGTCAGGTAGTGGTTCGATGGCGAGATAGGTGAGCAGTTCGGCGGTGGGAATCCGATAGGCGCTCCCGATGCGCAGGATGCGGCAGGGGAACTGGCCGTGCCTGGCGAGTTCGTACGCCTTAGTGCGGCCAAGGCCCAGTGCGCGGGCAGCGGTGGGCAGGTCAACAGCGGCTGGGAGAGCGCGGAGTTCGTCGATGGTGAGGGCCTTATTCACTGGCGTTCTCCTAGGACTGGCTTTGGGACGGGGCTGTCCGGCTGGGCGATGGTCCGCAGGCGGCCGGCGCATAGTTCGGCGTAGGTCAGGTCGCGTTCGATGCCGATCGCTCGGATTCCCTCAAGCTGGCAGGCGTGCAGCGTGGTCCCGGTACCGGCGAAGGGGTCGAGTACGGTGGCGCCGGGCGGGGTGACCAGGCGGATGAGCCAGCGCATGAGGTCGACTGGTTTGACGGTGGGGTGTGCGGTGCCGTCTTCGAGGCGGGGGCGTTCCGCGCGGCTCGCCTTCGCCTGGTAGCGGAACACGGGGAAGAACCGGGACGCGCCGCCAGAGTCGACGCCCCGGTGCGGCGTGCATTCCCGTTGCCCGGAGAACTCGCCGTAGGCGTCGCGGAACTTGTCGGAGTTGCGGCGGGCCGGGTTAGCGCCGGAGGTCCGGATGCCGCTTTGCCGGTCCAGTTCGGCGTATGGGCAACTGGGGGTGCATGGGCCGTTCTGGCCGCATTCTGCTGAGTGGGTTAGCAGGATGTTCGGTGGCCACCGTCCTGTGGCGGGGTTCCAGCCGGAGCCGTTGCCGGGATCGTTGCCCAGGTTTCCATAGGCGGCTCCTTGCGGTGCCCGGCGTGGTGACGCGGGCACGGTCTTGGTCCCCTCGACCCGGCAGCGGTCAATGTTGAGCGCGCCGGTGCCGTGGATGGTGACGTTCGTC
>DAHVDE010000111.1 GCA_027313705.1 Actinomycetota bacterium
AGGCCATCGACTTCGCGGCTGCTGTGAGCTATGTCAGGAGTGGCGGTCGCCGCCCTTGATCGGGCGGCCCTTCATTGAGGCACGGGTCGCGTCACCGCCGTGCGCGGTGGCTTCATGTCGCCGCCCTTGATCGGGCGGCCCTTCATTGAGGCGTCCGCGAGGTACTGAAGGGCCTGCCGGCCGTCCGCGGGTCGCCGCCCTTGATCGGGCGGCCCTTCATTGAGGCGCCAGGACCCACACCGCTCGAGGGTGGTCACGACGTGTACCGGATGGGTGCGGCGGGCGTTGTAGCGCTGCACAGCCGGTTCCGGCGGGCACGTGCAGTACACCTCGACCGGACTCACGGCCAGGGCGGACAGTTTCTCGCGTGTGTGCTGGCTGTATGGGCGGCAGTTTGCCTCGATCATCACCGCAGGGGCGTCGGCAGCTAGTGCCCAGAGAAGTTCCATGGCGACGCCGCCGAGGCTGTGCGACCAGGCTAGGTCAGGTTCCGGTGCGCCGAAGACATCGTGCAAGGTTTCCTTGATCCGGTCCTTGGTGAGGAGAGGGAGGCCGAGCGCGGCCGCCAGCGGAACGGCCTGGCTGGTCTTGCCCGCGCCGGGTGCGCCGGAGACGTAGACGAGCTGGCGGGAAGAGCGGTCGAAGGCTGATCTTGCCGTGAATGTCATACCGCGAGCCGACATAGCTCGAGGGTAGGGAGTGGCAGCTCAGGTGATCCGCCAGGCGATTTGTCGGGTGTGCGGGTGGACAGAAGAAGTGAAGCCGTACAAGGTGACCGGAGTCAGGCGACCATGTACGGCTTGCCTGCAGTTTCAAGGAGGAGTTTGTCCCCGATCTGGACGCCCGCTGACACGCCTTCGAGCCGCAGCGCTAGCCACCACGCTAGTCCGCGCAACCGCGACCATCACCCGGCGCCCGATAGGAGACCGCGCGAACCGGCGAAGGGACCGGACACGAGACCGTGAACCCCCGCGTCCAGCGGTCAAGCACAGCAGGCGGAGCCAGGCGCGGGGCCGACGGTCAGACTCCCGCAGGCAGCCCGGCCATCGCCTCGGCGATAGCTGCCTCAGACAGTTCCAGGTCCTCAATCCGCCCCGCCATGTACTCGCTGTACGCCTGCAGGTCCAGCAGTCCATGACCGCAAAGCGCCGTCAAGATGACCTTTTCCTCCCCGGTCTCCTTGCACCGCAGCGCCTCCTCGATGCAGGCGGCGACGGCGTGCGTCGGCTCTGGAGCAGGCACGATGCCTTCGGTCCTGGCGAACCGCAGGCCGGCCGCGAAGCACTCGGACTGCGGCTTGGCGACGGCTTCTATGAGGCCGAGCTCGTAGATGTGCGAAAGCAGCGGCGACATCCCGTGGTACCGCAACCCGCCCGCGTGGATCGGGTCGGGAATGAAGTCATGCCCGAGCGTGTGCATCTTCAGCAGCGGCGTCAGGCCGGCGGTGTCGCCGAAGTCATATGCGTAGCGCCCCTTGGTGAAGGACGGGCACGCGGCCGGCTCGACCGCCCTGATGACCGGGTTCATCCGCCCGGCCAGCTTCTCCCGCAGGAACGGGAACACGAGCCCGCCGAAATTAGACCCGCCGCCCGTGCACCCCACGATCACGTCCGGCGTGTCGCCGGCCTGCGCGAGCTGCTTGATGGCCTCCTCGCCGATGACGGTCTGGTGCATGAGGACATGGTTGAGGACGCTGCCTAGCGAGTACCTGGTGTCGTCGTGCGTGGCGGCGACCTCCACGGCCTCGCTGATCGCGATTCCCAGGCTGCCGCTCGAATCAGGGTGCGCCTCGAGCACGGCCCGGCCGGCTGCGGTGAGGGGGGAGGGGCTGGCGTGCACTTTCGCCCCGTAGGTCTCCATCAGGGCCTTGCGGTACGGCTTCTGGCCATACGACGAGCGGACCATCCAGACCTCGAGGTCCAGGCCGAACAGCGCGCAGGCGAAAGACAGCGCCGTGCCCCACTGCCCGGCGCCGGTCTCGGTCGTCAGCTTCCTGATGCCTTCCTCGGCGTTGTAGTACGCCTGCGGCACGGCGGTATTGGGCTTGTGGGAGCCGGCCGGGCTGACACCCTCGTACTTGTAGTAGATCTTGGCGGGGGTGCCCAGGTCCTTCTCGAGCCGGCGCGCGCGGTAGAGCGGGGTCGGCCGCCATAGCCGGTAGACGTCGAGCACTGGCTCAGGGATCGCGATGTGCCTGTCGACCGACACTTCCTGCATGATCAGCGCCATCGGGAACAGCGGAGCGAGCGCCTCAGGCCCGACCGGCTCCCTCGTGCCCGGGTGCAGCGGCGGCGGTGGCGGCGAGGGCAGATCGGGAATGACGTTGTACCACTCGCGCGGCAGTTCTGATTCCTGGAGGACGTACTTAACCTGACGAGAGTCGCTGGTCATAACTGCCTCCGCTCGATCGGACATGCCAGCTCAAGCATGCTGCCCACGTTAGCTCACTCGCGAACACCGAGGCAGCCCGATTCGGTAGATATAGTCCGTTAGCTCACAAGAACCCCTGGTTACTCAATGATGACCGCTCGTCACTGGGTTTTTGGCCTGTGCCGGATCGGTTGCGGCGGCCTGTGTCGCATGACATCGTTAGACGGTTAGCTCAGGCTGGTTTGGTAAGTCTGTAGTCTTGGGCGAGGCGAGTCGACGGCCCGCAGGTCTCCTCGCGGTCGTCACCGGAGTTCGTCGGGTCACGACGGCAGCCAGCGGTGCGGAGGTACTGGTTTTGTCGGTGCGTAAAGCCTCGCAGGCATGGGCTGGCCGCGCCGCGTACGGGGGGTTCGTCTAGTCATGGCCGGGGCACGCAAGGGCCGACGCAAGCCAGGGCAGAGCGATTCGGCGCCTGATCACGAGGAACTCGATCAGGGTCAGGTCGGGTCGAATACCGACGAATGGATGACGCCATTCCGTGCGGTCCAGTCGATAAAGCCGGTAATGCCGCAGCGCCCGGGCCAGCCAGTGGCAGGGCCAGGAGTATCGCCCAATTCGGCACCTAAGCAGGCGGCTGCTGTTCAGGATCCAAGTCTTTTTACGGCAAGAAAGCTCCATCCGCCGCAACCTGAGCAACAGCGAACTCAAGCCCGCCCAACTCACACCGGGCAGCCGGAGACCCTCCAGGAACAGCCCGCGCCCGGCCAGTCAAGGCAAGGCCAGCATCAGCCTGGTCACCCCCCGCACCCGCAACCACAGCCAACCCAGGCACAGCCAACCCAGGCACAGCCATCCCAGGCACAGGCGCAGTCAAGTGAGGCGCGGCAGGGTCAGCAGCAGTTGGGTCAGGTGCGGCCGAGTCAGATGCGGCCGAGTCAGATGCGGCCGGGTCAGGCGCGGCCTGGTCAGATGCGGCCGAATCAGGCGCAGTACGGGTCGGCGATGCATGCGCAGCCAGGCCCGCACCAGGCAGGCCCGCACCAGCCAGGGCCACGGCAGCCAGGGCCAAGACAGCAAAGTCAAGGCCAGCCAGGCCAGCCCCGCCCCGGGCAGTTTCAGCCCGGCCCGCCTCACCGCGGCCCGAGTCAGCCCGGGCAGTTTCAGCCTGGCCAGCCTCAGCCCGGGCAGTTTCAGCCTCGGCCGCCTCGCAACGGCCCGCCTCGCAACGGCCCGCCTCAGAACGGCCCGACTCGCAACGGCCCGACTCAGAACGGCCCGCCTCAGAACGGCCCGACTCAGAACGGCCCGCCGCGAAACGGCCCGCCGCCAAACGGGCAGTTTCAGCCTGGGCCGCTTCAGTTTGGACCGCCGCAGGCCGGGCCGATTCAGACCGGCCAAGGGCCCAGCCAAGCAGCCCAAGCCTTGCGACCCGGACCAGGCCAGCCCATGCAGGAGCAGTTCAATCAGGCTCCGCCGCTTGGGCGACCCCGGCCAAGTCCGTCCGTGCCAAGGAAACCCCCGCCACCGCAATACCCGCCACCGCAATACCCGCCCTCGCAGCAGTACCAGCAATATCAGCAGCCACAGCACCATGAACAGGCCAACCAGCACTGGCAGGCTCAGCAGTATCAGCAGCAGCATGAGCACGCGCGATACCAGCAGTCACGGCAATTCCAGCAGCCAGAGCAATTCCGGCAGCATCAGGCCCCGCAAGAGCCCTGGCAGTATCCGGCACCCCAGCCGCATCAAGCGCCGCATTTGCCGCGAGTGCCTTCGCAGGACCAGCATTATCGAGAGTCCCAGCAGCATCCAGGGCCTCTGTTTCCCGGACCTCAGTTTCCCGTGCCCCAGTTTTCCGGACCCGAGGCGGAGTCGGCCTATGAGCCGGAGCACTGGAGTCAAGCCGAGTCGCAGGTGCACCGGGTCTGGCATGGGCCCGAGCCCCGCCCGAAGCGGGGTCCTGACGGTGATGGCTTCGAGCACCCGATAGTTCGCCCCGACGACCGCCGCAGGCTGCTACGCCCGGACGGGTCAGTCGTGCCTGGCTTCGCCGGCCGGCCATCTGAGCCCGTCGTCGGCCGTCCGGTCCCGCCGCCGCCAGGTTATGTGCCGCCCAGCCGGCAGCAAGGCAGCAAGCAGCCCGATCCGCATGATCAGTACGCGCAGGCGGCCCAAGATGGCTACCAGGTCAGGGAACCCCATGGTCAGCCCGGTTTCGCAGGGGCGGGCGATCGTTACGCCCAGCGCCAGGACGGCCCGCCAGGCTACCTGCCAGGACCCGGTTTCGCCGGCGGTGGCCATGACCAGCGAGGCGCCTTCCCGCCCCGGCCTGGATTCGATCGGGCCGGCTCGATGGGCTCGGCAGGCGGACCAGGAGGACCTGGCTGGTTCCACGAACCGGTGAGCCCGCGGCCAGACGAGTTCGGGCCAGACCCGCGCAGCCGTTTCTGGCCGGAAGGTCAGGGTGATTCCCGCGGGCAAGATGGCGTGCCCGGTATGCCAGGTGCCAGCGGAGCACCTGGTCACGCAGCCGGATACTGGTCAGAACCTGGGTACGGACCTCCGCCTGCGGCCAGTTTGCGTGAGCAGCGGCCAGCCGGGAGCGACTGGTACGGCGGACCTGGTTCATTCGCGGGCGGGCACCTGGGCAATGGCGATCATTTCGTCGTCCGCCAGTACAACGAGCACTATGAGGCCAGTCGATTCGGTTCAGGTGGACCTGGTTCAGGACCAGCCGTTCCGGCACAGCCGGGTACTGGTCCGCGCGGGCCGGTCGGCAACGGCGCGGGCGAGTATGCTCCGGGCGGTTACGGCGGCCAGCCCCAGTACGGCCCAGAGCAGTACGGCCCAGAGCAGTACGGTGCTGGCGGCTATGACCTGGGTTCACCTAATGCCGGGAGGTACGATTTCGCCCGGCCTGGCGAGAACTGGCGAGAGCCTGATCTTTACGTCGATGGATACTCCCCGCCCGGCCGGACCGGGAGTCAGGGTTATCGGCCAAGCGGCTATGAGCAGCGAGCCGGCTTCGGTTACCCGGCTGAACCAGTCCGCCAGGCCGATGGGCAGTTCCCGCCCGGGTGGCAGCCACAGCCACGGGCCCAAGGCTGGGACGGTCCCGGTCAGGTCCCGTGGCGAGGACCAGGCCCTGGCGAGGCGTATCAGCCAGGCATGAGACCGCCGAGTCCCGGATACGGCTATGAGCACAGGGCATGGCCAGGTGAGGGATACCAGCCAACTGCGGACTCCCTGGCCGAGCCGCGGCGGCAGGCAGGCCGTGACGCTGCCGCGCAGGCACCCCGGCCTAAGGGTCCGCCCGCCGCGCTGCCTGCGGGCTCGGCTGCACCGGAGAACGAGGTTCAGCATGACCGTGCCGGGCACGCGGCCGGCCTTGCCGAGGTAGCCAGCCCCACGGGCAGGAAACCGCCGCCCGCCGCCGGCTTGCCGCCCGCCGCTCCGCCGCCCGGTGCGACGGCAGGGCAGGACGCGCCGACCGACGACGACACCGCGCCGCTCCCGGCGATATCCTTTGCCGGTCCCGGTGGCGGCCCTGCTTCGCCTGCCCATAACCCGGTCAGCGAGCACGCCGAACGCATCGTGCCCCCCGACTGGCGGCCAGAGGAGCCAGAAGCCAGCAGCCAGGACCCTGGGGATCCGGCTCAGGCAAGTCGGCTCCGCGATCCGTTCGAGCCGCCCGACCATCAGGCCATTCCCGGCATGGCCGAGCTCGCGGAGGAGCAGCGAAGGTCGGCGTCGCGCGCAGCCTCGTCGCTGCCGACCAGGACCTCGGCCGGCCAGGGCAGGGGAACGCCGCAGGCGGCCGCGGGCGAAAAGCCAGGCCTGCCAGGCGCGGCCAAGATGGAGCAGATAAAGGACCTCTACCTGACCGCCGAGGCTCTCGGCGAGGACGCACTTAACCAGCATTTCGAGCAGGTCAGCGAGCGGCAGCGGCAGTTGATCAGGGAGTACTTCGATCAGGTGGTCCGCGGTGCGCCTGACCGCAAGACCGCAAGACCTGACCAGTAGATTCCTCTGCCCGAGCGCGGCAGCATCGGGCGAAGCCCGATTCCGTCCCAGGCCATGGCCCATGACCCATGGCCGCTGGCGCCGGGTCGAAGGGGAGTTGCCCCGATTTTCGCGCCCGCGCGCCAGTCAACGCCTGGCCGCGCCGGGTGCCCTGCGGTAGTCGCTGATCTCGGCGTTGCCTGGCGGGGCAGGCAATGACGCCCAGGCGGCGGCCAGGCTGGACGACTGACCGCTCGAGTGAGCCGAAGAACGCGCTAGCTGCTGTGCTTCCAGGCTCGCCGTGGTGTGGAATTGGACCTGGAAGGGGAGGTCGTTGGCAGGGTCGTGCCACATGGTGGCCACGCACCTGTTCGTCGTGTTCTTCCAGTCATTCCGGCGGGCTAGTAGCTGGAAACCGGCTGCGGTCAGCGCGTCCTGCACCGCCCAGATGCCGGCCGAGTAGTGTTCCGGCTCGAAGATGAACGAGTAAGAAATCGCCCCCGGCACCCGTCTGGCCAGGCGATCGGCCGTCCGATCCGGATAACGGCGCAGCATGTCCGCGAACCGCAGCTTGAAGGTGTCCGGGTCAAGCAGCGCGTACTGCTCGGTATCAGGAGCCATGCTGGCGTGTTCGGTGACCTCGGCGATCTGGCGCATCGCCGAGGTCAGCCCGGTGCTGCCGTAGTTGCCGAAGAGGTTCCGTCCCTCGGCGGCGCGGAACCTGTCGTAGGCCTCGTTGGCTATGCGTGCCTGGTCAGCGGTCAGCCGTGCCGGGCCCCAAGTCCAAGAGCCGTCGTAGTCGCTGCGCGGACCAGGACCCGACTCTGCCTGGCTTGCGGGCGGCGTCGGCGAGGGAACCCGGCGCGCCTCGCCCCGGTCGGGTCCTTCTCGCCCGACGCCACTCGGCCCGGGCTGACCGTTGAGTAGCTGGCCACCTGAAGGGTCGCTCACGCTGTCAAGCCGCGCGCTGTGCCTGCCGCTTTCCTGGCGCAGGCTGCCCTGTTCAGCGGAATACCGGTCAGCGGAATACCGGTCAGGGGAGTACGGCTCAGGGGAGTACGGCTCAGGGGAGTACGGCTCAGGGGAGTACGGCTCAGGGGAGTACCTGTCGCGCGGGTAGGGCTCAGGACGGCTCGGTTCTGGACGGCTCGGTTCTGGACGGCTCGGCTCAGGACGGCTCGGTTCTGGCCGGTGCGAGTTCTCGTGATAGGGGTCGGTGCCGTGACTGAAATGACCGTTGAACTCGGTGCCGTTGACAGTCCGATGGTCCGCTGCGCCTGGACCGGATTGGCCGCGCGCTGATTGGTCACGGTCTGGCTCGTCGGCTTCGATGGCCGCACTGCCCGACTCGCCGGCCGATCCGGTTGGCTGGGGAGAGTCGGCGTATGCCTCGGTTCTCCGGCCGTCGAAGGCGGGGAACTGGCTGGTGTTCTCGCTGGCCGCGAGATCAGCACGGCTTTCGGCCCGCGCCGTCCAGGTGATGCTCTCAAAGGAGGCCGGTGCCTGGTACGCGCCGAAACTCGCCGGGCCGGCTGCGTGGTAACCGTTCGTGCCCGCCTCGCCGGGTTCGCCGGCGTGACCTTCTGGTTCGCCTCCGGCTGCCTCGATGACTTCTGCCTGGGTGCCGATCTCGGCGGTCGCAGGGATCTCGGCTGCGGTGATCTCGGCTGCGGTGATCTCGGCCGGGGCAGTGTCCGCAGGTCCGCCTACGGCCATGCGATCGGTCTGTGCGGCAGGGAACCTGAACTCATCGGCCGGGTCGCTCGCTGCCAGGTCGGGAAGGACAGGCGAACTGAAGGACGTGGCGAACCTGCTTGGAGTCGGCGGCGCTAGCTCCAGGTGCCTCAGCCTCGGCGGTGGCGGCTTCCTCTCACCGTCTACGTGGTAGGGGGATGACGGGTGCCCGTAAGGCAGCCGCTCGAGTCGTTGCCGGAGATCAGCCAGCGAGCCAGGGGCCGGCCGATCGGCGCGGGGATCGGGCGCCGCGACCGGAAGTGGCATCGCCGGGCCTTGTTCGCTCGCCTGCGCTGCTGCTTCCCCGGCCGCCGATCCGTCCCCGGCCACCGCATCCGCCTCAAGGGCCGGCGCGGCGATCGCAGTGGGTCCTGGCTCGGCCGCGATGTCAGGGGAAATCTCAGCGGCGACCGGGGTGAGTACCTGACTCTGCACACCCCCGGCCAGGTCAGGCTGAACTAGCGGCTGGCCGAGGGGCTGAGCCAGCGCGGTCTCGAAGATCGCTGGCGGCTCGGCGACGACGTCACCGGGCTTGGCGTGATGCCTGCCGTTTCCCGAGGTGGCCCGGAGTTGCCTTGACATCGCGTCGATTAGCCCGGAGAGGTCAAGAGTCGCATCGCGCGGATCAGGCTGGTCAGACCGATCCAGCTCGCCCCACTCGTGCTGCCCTGACATTGGTCCTTTCTCCCCCCACGTATCAGCGTATTCGTCATCGTAGCCCGCGATCCGACGACGAAAGGCCGATCTAGGGCAGCCCCGCCTCAGGTGGCCAGGCAGGCAAGACCTGCCCGCGGGCGTCGCCAAAGCCGACCCTGGAGCCTTGCGGACCGGAGGCCGTGGCGGTAATCACCACTTCGTCCCCATCTTCCAGCCAGGTACGGCCGCTCCCGTCGCCGGTGTCCACCGGCGACTCTCCGCCCCAGGTCAGTTCGATGAGTGACCCGAACTGATCACGTTCCTGGCCGCTCACGGTGCCGGACGCGAACAGGTCGCCGACGCGCAGCGAAGCGCCGTTCACGGTCAGGTGCGCCAGCATCTGCGCCGGGTTCCAGTACTGGGTGCGGTAAGGCGGCCTGGCGACCACGTGCCCGTTGATGGCCACCTCGAGGTCGATGTCGAGTCCCCAGTCGCCTGAGTCGGCCAGGTAAGGCGCCAGGTCGGTGCGCAGGCTCGGGGACATGACCCTGGCGTGAGAGAGCGCCGCCAGCGGCACTACCCAGGGGGAAATTGTCGTCGCGAAGGATTTTCCGAGGAAGGGCCCGAGTGGCATCGACTCCCAGCCCTGAATGTCCCGCGCCGACCAGTCGTTCACCAGGCAGGCACCGAACACGTGCTCGGCAAAGCGGGCGGCAGGTACCCGTTCGCCCATGACGCTCTCCGTGCCGACGACGAAGCCGACTTCCACCTCGAAGTCGAGCCTGCTTGAGGGGCCGAAGACCGGCCAGTCCGAGCCGGCGGGCCTGGCCTGACCGCAGGGACGCCTGACCGGGGTGCCTGACACCACGATGGTCCCGGCCCGGCCGTGATAGCCGACAGGGAGATGACGCCAGTTTGGCGCGAGCGGCTCGGCAGCGGCCGGGCGGAAGATCTTGCCTACGTTGGTCGCATGCTGCTCGGAGGCGTAGAAGTCGACATAATCGGCCACCGTGAACGGCAGGTGCATAGTCACGCCGTCCGCGGGCGTCAGCAGCTCTTCGAGTGCGCTCCTGAACTGGTCCTGCGACAGCCACGTGGTCAGGCCGGCCCTGACCTGCGCCCAGGCGGCGTCGCCTGCGGCGAGGAAGCGGTCGAGATTGCCGTCGCGGAAGTCTTCGGCTCGGCCGGGCAGTAGCCGTTCAGCGGCCCCGGTCAGGTCGAGCACCCGGTCGCCGATCCTGACGCCGACGCGGCGCCGCGCCGGATGATGCAGGCTGCTGAACGATCCGTAGGGCAGCGTCTGCAAGCCGAACGGGTGTCCCTGCGGCACTTCAAGCCAGTCGCATGGAATTGGCAGCGCCATCGGATCCTCCAAGTGGTCGCGCGGCGACAGATGTCACCGCATCTCGGACAGAACAGCGGGCATCAGCGAGGCGCTGGCCTGCCTAGGTGGAGCTGCGCTGCGCCCTGGCCTCGGCGCGGGCGGCATCGTCGGCCTCTTGCGCTGCCTTGGCGTCATGTGCGGCTGCTGCCTCTTTCTCCACTTCCTCGAAAAGCGAGTCGCTGCGCAGTGCGTCTTCGTAGGCCTTGCGTCCGCCGCGGACCCCGAGCAGCCGTTTGGTCAAGATCAGGTAAAGCACGAGGGCGATGTTGATCCCGATCAGCGCGAGCTTGGTCCAGGTCAGGCTCAAGCTCAGGTCGTAGATCTCGTAGGGCAGGCCGAGCGAGGTCACGACCATGGCGAAGTACTCGCCCCAGCGCTTGGACAGCCATAGGCCGATGCCCTCGACAAGTTCCACTACCGCGAACGCCGCGACCCCGACCGCGATCAGGGCGAGCGTGCCCTGGCTGAAGTGCAGCACCTTGCGGAACTCGAGCAGCAGATGGGAGTGGCCGATGTTGAAGCCCAGTTCGCTCAACATGCTCTTGACGATCGGCAGATCGCGGTTGAAGGTCTCCTCGATGGAGCGCTTGGACGTGCTGAACTGCCAGATCGCATAGGCGACGCCGCCGAAGAGCAGGAATCTTACGAACCGCTCGACGGCGAACACCCGCAGGATGAGTTCGCTCCTGATCTCTCGGCCGCGCTTGACGACAGGCGCGCTGTCAGCGGAGCCGGATGCCGCAGGTTTGTCCTTGACGAAGGTTCCGCACCGAAGACACCGCCAGAGTTCCCCGGCTGGCGCCGTGGCATGCATGTACTCCCTGAGGTCGGGCTCGTCGGGAGCATATGTTATATGCCCGATTCGTCCGCATCGGTACATATTCCAATCCATGAAGAAAGCCTACGGTAACTAAAGGCGGGCCGCCGGCCCGGCGGTGCGGTCCGATCGTCTTGAGTATCCGATTTAGGCTGGTCTAATGGAATTCAGCGATGTGATCAGCAAGCGCCGGATGGTGCGGGCCTTCACCACAGATCCGGTCGAAGAAGCGGTGCTCACCCGGCTGCTCAAGGCGGCCAACCGGGCGCCCTCCGCAGGCTTCAGCCAGGGCTACGCGCTGCTCGTGCTCGACCAGCCTGAGCAACTCGAGCCGTTCTGGCGGCTGATGACTTCTGGTGACGACGAAGACGAGCGCACTAGGTTGCAGCCTGTGAGCAGGGCTCCTGTGGTAATCGTGCCGCTGTCCTGCAAGGACATCTACCTGGACAGGTATGCCCGAGCTGACAAGGGCTGGACAGACAAGGACGAGGCCCACTGGCCAGTGCCCTACTGGGACATCGACACCGGCTTCATGGCCTTGCTGATGCTGCTAGCGGCGGTGGACGAAGGACTTGGCGCGCTGTTCTTCGGAATCATGCCCGCGCTCATCGAGCCGTTCCGTGAGCTATTCGGGGTTCCCGTGCAGTACGTGCCCATCGGCGCGGTGGCGGTCGGGCATCCTGATCTGGATGCGGACGAGGGCGGCTCAGCGCGCGTGATCAAACGGCGGCATGTTGGCGATCTTGTGCACCGAGGTCGGTGGTAGCGGGTACTGGCCGAGGACGATGCCGTCGTCCTCGGTAACGACCTGCTCGCAGCAGAGCAGCATGGTGTCGGCGTCACGGCCGATGACGATTACCGTCGTGTCGCGCTTGAACTCGGTTACGGTCTGGGCGAGCGCTACCCGGTCGGCTGGCGCTAGCTGGTCGAACAGCCTGTCGATGATGAGCAGGTCGGGCTGATGCACGCAGGCGGCGGCGATGCGGGCACGGCGCGCGATCAGCGGCGGGGCCGCCCGCAGCCGCACCTGCGCCCATGGCATCAGGCCGAGCCGGTCAAGGATCGCGGCGACCAGCAGGCCGCGGTCAGGGCGGCGCTGCGCGGAATGTCTCGCAGCCCGTACGACCAGGCCGCGCACGCTGACGGCCGGCCAGGCAGGGGCGGCACGTGACGCCACCCCCACCCTCGGCCGGACGGCCAGGCGACCAGGCAGCCTGGTCAGGTCCTGGCCGAGCACGACCAGCTGGCCGTGCGAAGGGGAGAGCCGTCCTGACAGCAAGGCGGTCAGCGCCGCTGCTGCCGCCGGGCGCGACGTGACGATGCCAAGTGCCTGCTGGCCGCACTCTGAAGCGGTCAGCCGGAAGCTGGCCAGCCTGATCGAATACCTGGTGCCGTCCCTGGCGCCGACGCCGGCGCACAGCACCGGGGCGTCCGCCGCCCCGGTGTGACCGGACTGCATAGCGCCCCCTCGACCTTGCCTTGGCCACATATCGCCAGACAGGGCAAGCGCGTGGTCATGCGGATGCCTTCGCGTGCACTTCGCGTTGCCAAACCCGCGGGCCGGCTCGCGCCCTGGCCAAGATTCATCCCCGTGTTTACTCTCTAGTTCCCCGGCCAAGAAGCCTAGCCTGCCGACCCTTTCATATCCCGTAGGCGAGCCGCCGGCCGGTACGTTGTGCATGTGCCTAAGCCGCTTGATCTTCCCTTCGACCCGATCGAGCGAGCCGCAGCCATCTGGGAGCGCAGGTTCGGTGACTCGAAGGCGATGGCGGCGGTCACCTCGATCATGCGGGCGCAGCAGATCCTGCTGGCGGAGCTTGACGGCCTGCTCCGCCCGTTCGGCCTGACCTTCGCCAGGTACGAGGCACTCGTGCTGCTCAGCTTCAGCCGGTCTGGCTCGCTGCCCTTGCGGCTGATCGGGCAGCGGCTGATGGTCCACCCGACCAGCGTGACCAACACGATCAACCGGCTTGAGCAGGCGAAACTGGTGGTGCGACGGCCGAATCCAGTCGACAAGCGCGGCACGCTCGCCGAGATCACCCCGGCCGGGCGGCAGGTAGTCGACGCTGCCACGGACACGCTGATGGCGGCGGGCTTCTGCCTGCGCGGCTACGGCGAAGACGAACTTGACGCAATGTTCGGGATGCTCGAGAAACTGCGGGTCGCCGCGGGTGACTTCGGCGGCTGACGCGGACCCGAGGTCAGATCGAACTGGCCTGCCAGGTGCGGCCACCGTCTTCGGTGATGAAAATCTTCTCGGCCTTTCCGCCAGCAGGCACCGCGACGCCCTGGGTCTGCGTGGTCATGCCGACGAAACCGAAGCCCGCGGCCGGGACCCGGCCGGTCAGGCTGGCCAGGTGCCAGGTGCGGCCGTCGGTCGAGTAGTACAGGCCGGAACTGGTCGCCGCCACCAGGGAGTCGCTGACCGGGGTGACGGCCAGGGACCGCGCGCGGCCGCGCAGGCCCTTCATGCCCCCGGGCTGCCAGGTACGCCCGCCGTCCGCGGACTGGTAGAGCGCGGGCGCGCCGCCCGTGTCACCCTGGCAGAGCAGGTAGAGTCCGCCACCAGGATTGACCGGCGCGATCACGCCGTACTCGCCGCCTGCCGCCTGGTGCGCGTGCCCGTGCCCGTCAAGGCAGGCAGGCACCAGCCCGGAGCCGATGCTGACCCGGCCCCAGGTACCGCTGGCCGGCGAGCCGGCGTAGAGCACGGACCCGGCGAGCAGGTAGCCGGCGGTGTCATTGAGCTGAAGTGCGCCTGGAACCACCGGCTGGTCGCCGGCGGCGCCTTTGACCGGCTGCCAGGCGTCATAGCCTGCCGGCGAGGCGTAAAGCGCGAAGCTCGTGCAATCCGCCGCGTAATCAGGCCCCTGACCACCGCAGGCGGCTACGACCGCGTAAGCGGTGCCGCTCACCGTAGACAGGTCGATAACCCGGCCGGGCAGGCCATTGACGCGGGTCCAGGTGATGCCGCCGTCATGAGTGGAGAAAAGCTGCGGCCCGAACGCCCAGCCGTCACTGGCGTTGAGGAACCTGACCTGGCTCACGCCGGAAGCACCTGAAGGCGGCCCGGCAGGCGGGGCGTCCATCGCATACCAGGACTGCCCGTAGCTGGAGGTTCCCGCGATAGCCACGCAGGATGCCTGCCAGCAGGGCGGCTTGGCCTTGTCGCCCTCGCGCGCCAGCCCGAGCACCGCGCCGACCTGGCCGCTGACGAACGTCACCGAGTGAGGAGCGAAGTTGGCGGCAGGCTGGAAAACGGAGCCGCTGATCGATGCCTGGCCGGGCGGCGACAGGCTGGCCGGTCCTGGCCCGCCAGCCGACCTGCGGCCGGTTCCGCGGTGCCTGGCAGGGGGCGTGCCATGACGCGCCGAGGGGCTAGGCGAGCCTGAGGTCAAGATCCGGTTCGGATTGCTGTGACCAGGCAGGAATCCGGGCAAGAACTGAGGAAGCACCACGGCCGCCACGATCGCCGCGGCCGCGCCGACGGCGGTTGCCGCCGCCGTCATGGCCTTGCGGCGCCTGGCCAGGCGGTGAATCCGGTCGAACGTGCCAGGCGCTGGCGAGAGCAGTTCCACGTCGGTGCCCAGCCACTGGTCTATCGGGTCGAAGTCACTCACGCGTGCCCACCTACCGCCGCCTTGAGCTTGGCTCGCGCGTGGTGCAGGTCGGCCTTTACCGTTCCCTCTGGCCGCCCGAGCATCACCGCGACCTCCTTCAGGCCGAACCCGGCGTAATAATGCAGCAGGAAGGCGCTGCGCAGCTTCGGCGGCAGGTCTTCGATCAGAGCCCGCACATCGACATCTTCCGACTGGTGCCAGGCCGGTTCCTCAGGCACCGCGGCGGTGAAGGTCTTGATGGCACGCCGTTCCCTGCTTGTCTTGCGCCAGTGATCCCTGACCAGGTTCGTCGCGATCATGTAAAGGTAGCTCTGCGGGCTGTCGACCTTGCTCCAGCGTGCCAGCAGCCTGGTAAATGCCTCAGAAGCGATCTCGTGCGCAGTCTCGTCATCGTCGACCAGGCGCCTGCACCAGCCCGCCAGCCTCGGATAGCAGGCGCTGAACAACTCCTCCGCCGCCTCGCGGTCGCCCGATCGCAGCCTGGCCACTGTTGTTTTCCCCTGCCCGGCCGTCGGCGCAGACGGCATGGCCCACGACACCTGGAGAGACGCCACCTCACCACTCGCCATCAGGCAGCCGGCGTCGCTCGTGACTTTCCGCATTCGTTTTACCACACATTTCGCCGCGGGCATGGGCCAAGTTGCGTGTCATGCGCGGTCTCCCCGAACGCCGCGTATGTCAATAAAGACGGCGTAGTGGCCGAGACGGTTGTAACTGTCTTGCCGGCCAGCGGCCTGGCGCCGTGCCTGCGCTTGGCCGGGCATTGACCGGCTTAGACTGGGTACGCCGAGATAGTAGGACGTCCTACTATCTTGCGGCCTGGGCATGGGAGGCCTTACATGAGC
Organism: Actinomycetota bacterium; assembly: GCA_027313705.1. GTDB lineage: Bacteria > Actinomycetota > Actinomycetes > Streptosporangiales > Streptosporangiaceae > Chersky-822. Next base: position 15,409 of record DAHVDE010000111.1, read on the forward strand.
GCGGTCAGCGACGGGCAGGCACGATGGCAGCAGCGGTACGACAAGTCCCGCCTTCGTGACGCCGACTTCACTACCTTGTCAGGCCTCGCCGTCGACCCCGTCTACGGCCCGCCGGAAGGCAGTGTCGTGCCAGGATTCGAACGGATCGGCTGGCCAGGTGAGTACCCCTTCACGCGCGGTCTCTACCCGGCAGGTTACCGCGGCCGCGCCTGGACGATCAGGCAGTTCTCCGGCTTCGGCAACGCGGTGCAGACCAACGAGCGGTACAAGATGCTGCTGCGGGCCGGGGGCGGTGGCCTGTCGGTGGCGTTCGACATGCCGACGCTCATGGGCCGTGACTCCGATGACCCGCGCTCGCTCGGCGAGGTCGGGCACTGCGGAGTCGCCATTGACTCGGCGGCCGACATGGACGTGCTGTTCAGCGGCATACCGCTGGCCGATATCACGACATCGATGACGATCAGCGGCCCGGCCGTGCCCGTGTTCTGCATGTACCTGGCGGCGGCCAGGCGCCAGGGCGCCGACCCAGGCAAGCTCAACGGCACCCTGCAGACCGACATCTTCAAGGAGTACATCGCCCAGAAGGAGTGGTTGTTCCCGCCTGAGCCGCACCTGAGGCTCATCGGCGACCTGATGGAGTACTGCGCCGCCGAGATCCCCGACTACAAGCCCTTGTCCGTGTCTGGCTATCACATCAGGGAAGCGGGTTCCACGGCCGCGCAGGAACTGGCGTTCACCCTCGCCGACGGCTTCGGCTACGCCGAGCTTGGCCTGTCCAGAGGGCTCGACATCGATGTGTTCGGGCCAGGACTGTCCTTCTTCTTCGACGCGCACATCGACTTCTTCGAGGAAATCGCGAAGTTCCGTGCCGCGCGCCGCATCTGGGCACGCTGGATGCGGGACGTCTACGGCGCCACGACCGAGCGGGCGCAGTGGCTGCGCTTCCATACTCAGACCGCTGGCGTCTCCCTGACCGCGCAGCAGCCAGATAACAACGTCGTGCGGACGGCAGTCGAAGCGCTCGCCGCGGTTCTCGGCGGTACGAACTCACTGCACACCAACGCACTCGACGAGGTGCTCGCGCTGCCGAGCGAGAAGGCGGCCGAGATTGCCCTGCGAACCCAGCAGGTGATCATGGAAGAAACCGGCGTGGTCAACGTGGCCGACCCGCTCGGCGGGTCCTGGTACGTAGAATCACTCACCGACCAGCTCGAGGCACAGGCGGAAGAGATCTTCGCCAAGATCCGATCGATGAGTCTCGATGGCACGATGACCAGCGGAATCCTCCAAGGGATCGAGCAAGGCTGGTTCATGTCCGAGATCGCGGAAGCCTCGTTCAGCTACCAGCGGCAGCTGGAGAAGGGCGAGAAGAAGATCGTCGGGGTCAACTGCCACACCGACACCGTCGAGAAGCCGGTCGAAATCCTGCGGGTCAGCCACGAAGTAGAACGAGCCCAGGTCAGGGAGCTTGCCGACCGCCGGGCCCGCCGGGACGAGCGGGCCGTAGCGGCGGCGATGGCCGCCCTGACGAGTGCGGCCAGGTCGGGTGCCAACATGATCCCGCCGATGCTTGACGCCGCCATGGCCGAGGCAACGCTGGGAGAGATCTGCACCGCGCTCAAGGCCGAATGGGGCAGCTACTTCGAGTCCCCCGCATTCTGACCGCCGCGTTGCGCGGCGGAGCCGCGTCCTGAAGGCTAATAGAGTTAGGGCATGCAACAACCGCGCAACTTTTCCATGTACGGTGCCGTGGACCTTGGTGCCAGGCAGGCCGCCAGCAAGCGCAAGCAGCAGGCTGCGCAGTCGCCTGGGAGCCAGTCCGCGTACGTTGTCGAGGTCACCGAGGCCACCTTCAATACTGACATCGTGGCCAGGTCCGAGCGGGTGCCTGTCGTCATCGACCTGTGGGCCGACTGGTGCCAGCCGTGCAAGCAACTCGGCCCGGTGCTCGAAAAGCTGGCCAGCGAAGGGGCCGGTGCCTGGATTCTGGCCAAGGTGGATGCCGAGGCTAACCCGCAGCTTGCCGCTCAGCTCTTCTCCGCGCTCCAGGCCCAGTCGATACCGCTGGTGGTCGCGGTGATCGGCGGCCAGCTAGTCGACGGGTTCCTCGGCGCGCTGCCTGAAGCGCAGGTTCGTGCCTGGATCGGGCAGATACTCGCCGTGGCGGCCCAGCTTGGCCTTCGGTCGCAGGCCGAAGGCGCGGGAGCGGCGCAGGGCGACGATGGCGAGGCAGGAGCGGCGAAGGAGCAGGGCATGCGAGCGGCGCCGCTCAGCCCGGAGGAGGAATTGCTCGGCGACCCGAGGTTCAAGGCCGCTCAGGACGCGATGGACGTCGGAGACCTTAACGGCGCGGCTAACGCCCTTGATCAGGTGCTGCAGGACACGCCCGGGCATCCGGTGGCCAAGGCATGGCTGGCTCAGGTCGACCTGCTCAGGCGAGCGAACTCACTCGATCCGGCCAAGGTGCGGCGGGCGGCGGCCGAACGGCCAGACGATCCAGGGGCGCAGATCGATGCCGCCGACCTCGAGCTGGCCAGCGGGCAGATCGAGGAAAGCTTCAGCCGCCTGCTCGGCCTGATCGGCCGCACCGCCGGCGCAGACCGCGACAACGCCAGGCTGCACCTCATCAGCTTGTTCGAGATACTGCCGCCAAAGGACCCGAGGGTGACCAAAGCCAGGGGCAGGCTTTCCAGCTTGCTGTTCTAGAAGAACCGTTCAGGGAAGATTGTCCGGCCGAGCAGCCGGGGCACGGGCCTGATCTGCCGCCCGGTCGTGCGCGAACGATCGGCGGTGGCGCATGATGGTGCCATGCAGTCCGAAACACGGACGGGCCAGTTGCTCGCTGCGACGCCCATGCTCGGTGATGCCAACTTCAGGCGCACGATCGTGCTGATCGTCGAGGACGAGCCGGCCGAGGGCACGCTAGGCGTGGTGCTCAACCGGCCGAGCGAGGTTCCGGTGCAGCAGGTGCTCGAGCCATGGACGGACCTGGTCACCGGGCCTTCGGTCCTGTTCCAGGGCGGTCCGGTGTCGCCGGACAGCGCCCTGGCGCTGGCCATGCCCAAGAAAGGGACGGAGCCGATCGGATGGCGGTCGCTTTCCGGCTCCAAGCTGATGTCCCGCATCGGGCTGATCGACCTGGGTGCGCCGCCCCAGTTGCTGGCCGGAGGCATCGCCTCGCTCCGGGTGTTCGCGGGCTACGCCGGCTGGGGAGCCGGGCAGCTGGAAGCCGAGATCGAAGTCGGCGCGTGGCTGGTGCTCGACGCGCTGCCGCAGGACGCGTTCGCCACTGAACCAGACCGCCTGTATCCGGCGGTGCTGCGCCGCCAGGGCGGCGAGACCGCGCTGCTCGCGACCTACCCAGACGATCCCGTGCTCAACTGAGCACCAGAGCTGGCAGCGTAAGGTGGATAAGGTGACTGAAGTTATCCAGCAGACCACGCCGCATGTATCGACCGACGACGGCGATCACGAGCGCTTCGCTCACTACGCCGACAAGGACAAGATCATGGACAGCATGGTCAACGGCACCCCGGTGCGGGCTATCTGCGGCAAGATCTGGGTGCCCAGCCGCGATCCGAACCGGTATCCGGTCTGCCCGGAATGCAAGGAAATCTACGAGTCGTTGCCTGACGTCGGCTAACGACCTCACCTGAACGTGGTCGGGATGGCCGGACCGCCCGGCCCGACCGTCCTGGCTTCCGCAGGCAGTTCCGCGAGCGCCCGCCGGTGGCGCTGACGCGCGTCATCGAGCGGCTCGGCCCCGACGATCTCCCCTTCCCGCACGAGCTGGCGCAGGAGGGGCCGCAGGACGGGAAGCTGTGGCTGGCGCAGGCCAGGCTCGGTGCCGACCGGAGTGAGGCTCACGACCTCGGCGGTCGCCTTGCCCGCTCCGTCGAGCTCGCGAGCCGCCCACTTTCGCCCGCCGATGGTCGGTTTGCCCGCCGAGCGCTTGGCAACCGGCGCTAGCTCTGGCGAGCCGTTCGCCGACCTGGCCACGAGCTTGTAGACAAGTGCCGCGGTCGGCGCGCCAGAACCGGTCACCAGGGCGGTGCCGACACCGAAGCCGTCGACAGGTATCCCTGCGCCTGCCAGGTCGCCGATCGCGTACTCGTCGAGGTCGCCGGTCACCACGATCTTGGTACTCGCGGCCCCGAGCGAGTCGAGTTGCGCACGCACGCCCTTCGCCACCTCGGCGACGTCGCCGCTGTCGATCCTGACCGCGCCGAGCGCCTTGCCCGCGAGTTCCACCGCCGTCCGCACCGCGGCAGGCACGTCGTAAGTGTCCACGAGCAGGGTCGTATCCAGGCCGAGCGCCTCGAGCTGCACGCAAAACGCGGCGCGCTCGTCGTCGTGGACGAGCGTGAACGCATGCGCGCTCGTCCCTGCCGTCGGTACCCCGTAGTCCAGGCCGGCCCGCAGGTTCGAAGTGGTCGCGAAGCCGGCGATGTAGGCGGCCCTGGCGGCCGCCACCGCCGCGCGCTCGTGGGTGCGCCGCGAGCCCATCTCGATGATCGGAGCGCCGCTGGCGGCGGTCACCATGCGCGAGGCCGCCGAGGCGACCGCGCAGTCGTAGTTGAAAATCGACAGGGCCAGCGTCTCCAGCACAACTGCATCGGCGAACGTGCCGTCGACTACCAGGATCGGCGAACCAGGGAAATAGCACTCGCCTTCGGCGTAACCCCAGATGCTGCCCCTGAACCGGTAGCCGGTCAAGAATGCCTCTGTTGCCTCGTCGATGACCCCGGTGCCGCGCAGGAAAGCCAGGTCAGCAGGACCGAACCGGAAATCAGCGAGCGCCTTCAGGAACCTGCCTGTTCCGGCCACGACGCCGTACCTGCGGCCAGGTGGCAGCTGACGTGCGAACATCTCGAAGACGGTGCGCCGTTGCGCGGTGCCGTTCTTCAGCGCGGCGCGGACCATCGTCAGCTCGTAGTGGTCGGTCAGCAGCCCGGTCGTCACGTGGGAAGCATACGGACAGCCGGCCGGCACCGGGGCCGGCCGGGTTGGGTGCCTGGCAGTGGGAGACTAGGGGGAAGGAGGTGGCGAGCTGTGAGCGTCGCACCGGCAGAGCTGGCCAGACCGGAGACCGATGAGAAGGCTGCGGTCGACCAGCCGTGGCTGACCATCGTATGGAACGACCCGGTGAACCTGATGGACTACGTTACCTATGTGTTCCAGCGGGTATTCGGGTATCCCAAGCTCAAGGCGGAGAAGCTGATGCTCGATGTGCACAACAAGGGCAAGGCGGTCGTAGCGGCAGGTGCCAGGGAAGCCATGGAGCGCAACGCAGAGACCTTGCACGGCTACGGCCTGTGGGCCACGGTCAGTCACGACGCGTGACCGACCGCACCGAACCAGATCCGGAGGAGCCGATGGCGGGATTTCGCCGGTCATCTGACGGCGTGACCGCGCGATTTGCCCGGCCGGAAGCTGCGATCATCAGGGACCTGGTCGGTCAGGTAGCCGAACTGGTGGAGCCGGCGCCGTCGCCTGGCGCGTCGGCATCAGCCTCGGTCTCGGCCAGGGCGGCTGAGCTTGCGGAGCTGACAGGGATGACCGAGGACTCACCTGAGGACGCCAGGCTTCCCGATGATCCGGTGCTTGCCAGGCTGCTGCCGGACGCCTACCGCGACGACAGCGATGCCGCCAGCGAATTCCGCCGGTTCACCGAGTCGAGCCTGCGGTCGGCGAAGATGCGGTCCGCGAGGACGCTGCTAGATACCTTGCCGGCGGCCGGCGGCCGGGTGCGGCTGAGTTCTGACCAGGCCGAGGACTGGCTGCGCTCGCTGAACGATGTCAGGCTGGCTCTCGGCGTGCGCCTCGGTGTCACCGACGACTTCGACGCGCTCGAGGAGGACGTCGAGACGAGCGACCCGAGATATGCCTACGTTCAGGTTTACCAGTGGCTCGCTTACATCCAGGGCAGCCTGGTCAGCGCGCTGTCCTGAATCCCGGTTACCATCACGGCCATGCTGCACATTTCGCGCGCCCTGATCGATCAGGTGGTCGCGCACGCCAGAGCCGACCATCCGGACGAGGCGTGCGGTGTCATCGCAGGCCAGGCAGGAAGCGGACGCCCTGACAGGTTCGTGCCCATGGTCAACGCCGACCGTTCGCCGACGTTCTACCGGTTCGACTCGATGGAGCAACTTGCCGTCTGGCGCGAGATGGATGACAGGGACGAGGAACCTGTGGTCATTTATCACTCGCATACGGCGACCGAGGCATACCCCTCCCGTACCGACATCTCCTATGCGAGCGAGCCAGGGGTGCATTACCTGCTCGTGTCGACCAGGGAACCTGAGGAGACCGAGATCCGCTCCTTCCGCATCACCGGCGGCGAGGTGACCGAGGAAGTGGTCAAGATCACTGATGAAGCGGAATGATCGGGCGCCCGGCCGGGTTCCCATTGGCGGAATCACACCCGCGCCACCGCGACCCGCTGCCACTTCGCGAGACCTGGAGATTGACTGATGGCCATCGAAGTCCGGATCCCGACGATCCTGCGACCACTGACCGGCGGCGCGAAGGCGGTTGAAGGCTCTGGCGGCACGCTGGACGAACTGCTCGCCGACCTGGACACCAGGCACTCGGGCCTGCGTGCCCGCCTGGTAGACGGCGCGGCGCTCCGCCGTTTCGTCAACGTGTACCTGAACGACGAGGACGTCAGGTTCCTCGACGGGCTGGGCACCGAGGTCAAGGACGGCGACACCATTACCGTGCTGCCCGCGGTCGCCGGCGGTGCCAGGTAACTCGCCTTACCCGCTATGCGCTACGACTCGATACTTGACACGGTAGGCGGGACGCCCCTGGTCGGGCTGCCTAACCTGTCGCCTGGTCCTGACGCGCGCTTGTGGGCCAAGCTGGAGGACAAGAACCCGACCGGATCGGTCAAGGACCGGGTAGCGCTCGCCATGGTGCTTGCCGCCGAGCGCGAGGGCAGGCTCGGCAAGGGCAGTACCGTGCTCGAGCCGACTTCCGGCAATACGGGTATCTCCCTCGCGATGATCTGCAAGCTGCGTGGTTACAAGCTGATCTGCGTGATGCCGGAGAACACCTCGGCCGAGCGCACCCAGTTGCTCCAGATGTACGGCGCCTCGATCGTCTACTCGCCAGCCGCGGGCGGCTCGAACGAGGCGGTGCGGGTAGCCAAGCAACTGGGGGCACAGAATCCGGGCTGGGTCATGCTCTACCAGTACGGCAACGAGGCCAATGCCCGCGCGCATTACCAGGCCACCGGTCCTGAGATCCTCGCCGACCTGCCGGGGATCACCCACTTCGTGGCCGGTCTCGGCACGACGGGCACGCTCATGGGCACCGGCAGGTACCTTCGCGAGCATGTTCCAGAGGTGAAGATCGTCGCGGCCGAGCCGCGGTACGGCGAGCTGGTCTACGGCCTGCGCAACATGGACGAGGGCTTCGTGCCTGAGCTTTACGACGACTCGGTGCTGACCTCGAGGTACTCGGTGGGCGCCGCCGACGCGCTGCGGCGAACCCGGCAGCTCGTCAGCGAGGAGGGGATCTTCGCCGGGATCTCGGCCGGCTGCGTGCTGCACGCAGGCCTCGCCCTCGCGACCAGGGCGCACGAGACCGGGCGGCGCGCTGACGTCGTGCTGCTCATCGCCGACGCTGGCTGGAAGTACCTGTCCACCGGAGCCTACGCGGGTACCCTGGACGAGGCCGAGTCGAGGCTGGAAAGCGAGCTGTGGGCATGACGATCTTCGACGAGGCTACCGCTGTCGCCAAGGACGGCGAAGGACGTTACCTCGCCCATCCCGACCGGCGGTTCGCCCTGACCGCTCCGGGCGGTGCCGCCTTGCCGGTCGTCAATGGCGGCGTCATGCTGGCGACAATGCTCCGTGCCGTGCTCGACTGCTCGCCGCTGCCGCACCCGGTGGCCACCAGCGCCCATTTTCTGCGAGTGCCCAAGCTGACCCAGGCGCTGATCGAGGTGACCTGGCTCAAGGCGGGCAAGACGGCAGCGACTGCCTGCGCCACCTTGACTCAGGAAGATCAGCCCGTTCTGGTTGCCACGGTAACCACTGGCGCTGTTCCCTTGTCCGAGCCTGCGATGCACGGGAACGCCCCCGATGGCGCCGGCCTCAGCTGGACGGGCCGGGCACCGGCGATGCCTGCGCCGCAAGATTGCGTCAGCCTGGGCACTTGGCCAGGTACCTCGGGCGCTGACGGCATCGCCGGATACGCCGCCCAGGTATCCATGCTGCTTGACCCGGCAGTGACCGGCTGGCGCCGCGGCGAGCCGTCGGGAGTGCCGGAGATGCGGGGCTACTTCAGCTTCGCTGAGCCGCGCGAGACCGACGCGCTCATGCTCGCCGTGGCCGTCGACAGCCTGCCGCCTGTGGTCTTCGGGCTGGGCGCCACCGGCTGGGCGCCGACCGTGGAACTCACCATGCACATGCGCCTGGTGCCTGCTCAGGGACTGCTTGCCGTCCAGGCCAGGAGCAGGCACGTGAGCGGCGGCTGGTTCGACGAGGAAGCCGAAGTCTGGGACTCGGCGGGTAATCTCGTCGCCCAGAGCCGCCAGATCGCCAGGGTGGGCCGCGGCAGGCCGGGCACCGCCTCCGCCTGACCGGCCCCCGTGCGAGCTAGGGGACGCTCTTGATCCGCCAGACGAGGGTGGCGCCGACGGCGGCGGTTGCCGCCGTGCAGGCGAACAGAGTGGGGTAATGACCGACGGTCACCAGCAGGGCAGCCAGCAGGCCCCCGACGGCGGCCGGGCCCGCGATGGCGATGTTGATCAGGCCAAGGTCCTTGCCGTAGTTCTGCGCGGTGGGAAGTACCTGGGTGATGAGAGCCTGGTCGACCGCGAGGTAGGCGCCGAAGCCCGCGCCGAAGAGCACGGCGGCGACCTCCGCCGCCGGCCAGGTCTCGACGAAGGTCAGGAGCAGGGCGGCGCAGCCCATCAGGGCACCTGAAACGGTGACGATGATCTTGCGCTTGCCGATGCGGTCAGAGATGCGGCCGCCGATGATGGCCGTGACGACCACGCAGACCGTGTAGATCAGGATCAGCATGGCCAGGCCCTTGGTCGGCTGCTTGTAATGCACGGCGTCGCGCAGGAAGTAGTACAGGTACAGGGTGCCCATCGAGATCGACAAGGACGCCAGGAACCTGGTGATCCAGGCCCAGCCGAAGTCGGGGTAGGCGCGGAGGTCCACTTTGAACGCCTCGATCAACTGCCGCGCGGAGAACGCCTCGCGCTGCGACCTCGGCAGCGGATGATCCGCGGTGGTCAGGACGAAAGGCAGCGTCAGCAAGACGAGGCAGATAGCCAGGAACGAGTAGCCGCCTACCTGATGGGTGATCACCGTGGCGAGCAGTTCGACGCCGATCACGAGTCCGACTGCCTGAGGCATGCCGACCCAGCCTGCCACGGTCGCCCGCTGCCTGACCGGCACGTGGTCGGGGATCGAAGCGCTCAGGGTCGCGTACTGGCCGTTGATGAACAAGCTGAACAGCGCCCAGAGGCCGAGCACGCCGATGACGTTGACCTGCACGGAGATCAGGGCCAGGCTGAGCGCGCCGAGTATGGCCATGCCGAGGGTCCAGCGGTGCCTGCGGCCGCGCAGCCGGCCGAGCGACCTGGCATCGGTGGTGCGGTCAGATAGCGTGCCGACCAGTGGCGTCGCGATGATCGCGGCGACCGCGCCGATCGCGTGCACCAAGCCGATCACGAGAAACTTGTCGTTGGGGGCGATGGCCTGTACCTGCTTGGGCAGCAGCAGTTGCAGTGGCGTGAGCGAGGCCATCCACAGGCCGAGGCCGGCGACTCCGAGTTGCGCGACCCAGCGCTTGGGCACGTTGACGATGGGCTCGGCCAGCGCGACCGGGAGCGCGGCCTCCGCCCGGTCGTTGCCTGCCGGATTCTGGCCGCTCGTCGTCTCGCTCAAGTGAGAGTCACTTTCTTTACGGAACGCTCTTGATGCGCCAGACCAGGACCGATCCTGCGGCAGCCACGATGGCGGTGGCGGCATAAAGGGTCGGGTAGCCGCCAAGGGATACCAGCGCCGCTGACAGCGCGCCGGCCACGGCGGCAGGTCCGACGATCGCGATGTTGATAATGCCGAGATCCTTGGCCCTGTCCTTGGCTGCGGGCAGTACCTGGGTGATGAGGGCCTGGTCGACGGCCAGGTACGCGCCGAAGCCCGCGCCGAAAAGCACCGCGGCGACTTCCGCCGCCGTCCAGGTCTCCCAGAACGTGAGCACGAGCGCGGCGATGCCCATCAAGACGCCGGACAAGGTGACGATCATCTTGCGCTTGCCGATCCGGTCGGAGATGACACCGCCGACGATGGCCGTGATGATGACGAGCACGGTGTAGATCGCGATCAGGATGAACAGTCCCTGCGCCGGATGGGCATAGTGCACTTGGTCGCGGAGGAAGTAAAGCAGGTAAAGCGTCCCCATCCCGATTGCCAGCGAGGCGAGGAACCTGGTCAGGAATGCCCAGCCGAAGTCAGGATGCTTTCTCGGATTCACCCAGTAAGCGCCGAGCAGCGTACGCGTTGAGATCGGCGCGCGGTGATCGGCGTCGAGCGGGTAGTCCGGGCTGGCGAGCACGAAGGGCAGCGCGAGCACCACGAGCGGGATGGCGAGCACCAGGTAGCCGCTGAGCCGGCCGGTGAAAACGTAGACGACCAGGGCGGTTCCCACCACCAGGCCAAGAGCCTGCGGCATGCCGATCCAGCCGGCTACGGTCGCCCGCTGGTTCACTGGCACGTGGTCGGGCACTGCGGCGCTGAGGCTGGCGTACTCGCCGTTCTGGAAGGCGCTGAACAGGACCCACAAGATGCCGATGCCGATCACGGTGGCCTGCTCTGCGATCAGCGCCAGGCAGATCGCGCTGAGCACCGCCATGCTCAGCGTCCACCGGTGCCGCCTTCCCTTCAGGTGCAGGAAGCTCCAGGTGCGCGTGGTCCGGTCGGAAAGCGCGCCGGCGATCGGCGTGGCAAGCAAGGAAGAAAGGGCGCCGAACGCGGACACGAGGCCGAGCGCGAGTATCTTCCCCTTCGGGTCAATGGCCTGCAGTTGCTCGGGAAGCAGCACCTGAAGGGGCGTGATCGAAGCCATCCACATGGCCAGGCTGGCGAGTCCCAGGCTGGCGATCCAGGGCTTGGTCACCGGTTCTGTGGGCTCAGCGAGTGCCTGTGGTATCACATGTAGCGATCCAGTCGCCTGCTCGGCCAATTGAGTCTCCTGCGGTGCCATCCGGTCTTGCAGGGATCATGCCGCCTTTTGATCGTTCTGGGTAGATGCTCCGGCGATCAATCTCGCCAGCCTTCGCTCTGCCGGCCCGGCCGGTACGCTTGTAGCCTTGTGGCTCATGGACCTGACGATCGTGGGTTGTTCAGGCAGCTTCCCAGGCCCAGACAGCGCTTCCTCGTGCTATCTGGTCGAAGCTGATGGCTATCGCATGGTACTTGATCTTGGCAATGGCGCGCTTGGCCCGCTGCAGCGATACACAGGGCTCGATCAGGTTGATGCGGTGTGCATCTCCCATTTGCATGCCGATCATTGTCTGGACATGTGCTCCTACCAGGTGTTCCGCACCTATCACCCGGACGGCCCGCTGCCCGGCATCCCGGTATACGCGCCCGCTGGCGCCGCCGGGCGGCTCGACCGCGCCAGCGGGGGGGAGTCGGCTGAGTCGGTGGCTGCAAGATTCGAATTCAGGACGCTCGCTCCTGGCACCGTCGAGATAGGCCCGTTTCTGGTAACCACCAGGCACATGAATCATCCGGTCGAGACGTTCGGATTCCGGATCAGCGCCGGAGGCAAGACGCTGGCCTACTCTGCTGACACCGGCCAGACCGACGAGCTTGCCGAACTGGCGCAGGACGCGGACCTGCTGCTCTGCGAGGCATCCTTCGCCGAAGCTGACGGGCTGCCGCCGAACTTGCACCTGACCGCGCGCCAGGCGGCCAGTTACGCGGCCAGGGCCGGCGCAGGCGAATTGGTCATCACCCATCTGGTGCCGTGGAATAGCAAGGATCAGGTGATGGGGAACGCCTCGGCCGTGTTTCCCGGCCGGGTTTCGCTCGCCGCGGCCGGGGCGCGGATCAGCGTCTGACCGGGAAAGTGGTCCTCAATGAACGGCTAATGCGCTGGTCAGGCTCTTACTCCTAATACACTGACTTGCCATGCGGGTAGTAGTGACCGGCGGGGCCGGCTTCATCGGGTCGCACCTCACCGACGCATTTCTGGCCAGGGGCGATGATGTGACCGCGGTCGACGACCTGTCGGCCGGCCGGCCTGGCAGGCTCGACGACAGGGTGAGCGTGCACAAGGTCAGCGTCACGGACGCGGCCGGACTGGCCGAAGTCGTCGGTTCGGTCAGGCCGGAACTGATCTGTCACCTGGCCGCGCAGATCGACGTGCGGGCGTCGGTCGCCCACCCGGCCGCCGACGGGCAGACCAACGTGATCGGAACCATCAACGTGCTCGAAGCCGCCAGGATGGCGGGCGCACGGGTCGTGCTCTGCTCGACCGGCGGAGCCCTGTACGGGCGGGACGCGCCGATACCTTCGCTCGAGGACGTTCTCCCGCTTCCCGAGTCGCCCTACGGCATCGCCAAGCACTGCGCTGAGCAGTACGTCGGGCTCTACAACAGGCTGCACGAGACGTCACATTCCGTGCTGCGGCTGGCGAACGTGTACGGGCCTAGGCAGGACCCGAGCGGCGAGTCCGGTGTCGTGCCGATCTTCTGCTCGCAGTTCCTGACCGGAGTCCGGCCGACGATCTTCGGCGACGGCACTCAGACCCGCGACTACGTGTACGTCGGCGATGCCGTAGCCGCGTTCCTCGCCGCCACGGACACTCGCAGGCCGGGTACGTGGAACATCGGCACGGGCAGCGAGGTGAGCGTGCTCGAGCTGGCGCGGGTCATCGGCGAGGTGACCGGCAAGCCTGCTGATCCGATCTTCGCCCCGGCCAGGGCAGGCGAACTCAAGCGCAGTGCGCTCGCGGTGGAACGGGCCGGGCGGGACCTGGGCTGGAGGCCTAAGACGGCGCTGGCGCGCGGGGTGCGCGCCGTGTGCGACTGGATCGGAGCGGGCGCGCCCGACCGGGCTGTGGTCTGATCGTCCTTGCCCGCCCGCTACGCTAGCCGACATGTCCCGACCCGACGGCCGCGGTGCCGGCCAGTTGCGCGAGATCAAGATCACCAGGGGCTGGCTCGCCCACGCCGAGGGTTCCGTGCTCGTCGAGTTCGGCGCCACCCGGGTGCTGTGCGCGGCGAGCGTGCTCGACGACATGCCGCGCTGGCGCCGTGGCAGCGGGCTCGGCTGGGTCACCGCCGAGTACGCGATGCTGCCGAGGGCCACTAACACCCGCGGCGACAGGGAAGCGGTCAAGGGCAGGCTGGGTGGCCGTACCCAGGAAATTTCCCGCCTGGTCGGCCGGTCGCTGCGCGCGTGCGTCGACTTCAAGGCACTCGGCGAGAACTCCGTCATGATCGACTGCGACGTGCTGCAGGCCGACGGCGGCACCAGGACCGCGGCCATTACCGGCGGCTACGTGGCGCTGGCCGACGCGGTCGGCTGGCTGACCGCGCGGAAGCGGGTGAAGAGCAACCCGCTGGTCTCGTCGGTGGCGGCGGTGAGCGTGGGCATCATCGACGGCCAACCCAGGCTCGACCTCTGCTATGAGGAAGACGTCATGGCGCAGACCGACATGAACGTGGTCTGCACCGGCGAGGGCAGCTTCGTCGAAGTTCAGGGGACAGCCGAGCGCGCGGCCTTCGACCGGCGGCTGCTTGACGAACTGCTCGACCTGGCAGTAGCCGGCTGCGCGGAGCTGACCGCGCTGCAGCGGCAAGCGCTCGCGTGAGTGACCAGCGGCCCAGGATTGTCCTCGCCACCAGGAACGCCGGAAAGCTGATCGAGCTTGACCGGATCCTGCTGGCAAGCGCCGTGCGGGTCCGGCTGCTGACGCTCGGCCAGTTCCCCGATGCGCCTGACGTCGCCGAGACCGGCGCCACGTTCGCGGAGAACGCCATGCTCAAGGCCAGGGCGGTAGCGGAATTCACCGGCCTGGCTGCGGTGGCCGACGACTCAGGCATCTGCGTAGACGCGCTGAACGGCATGCCTGGCGTGCTCTCCGCCCGCTGGGCGGGCCGGCACGGCAACGACGCGGCCAACCTGCGGCTGCTGCTCGACCAGGTCGCAGACGTGCCTGACGGGCGCCGCGGCGCTCATTTCGCCTGCGCGGCGGCACTCGCGCTGCCTGCGGGCGAGGTTGCCGTCAGCGAGGGCAAGGTAACCGGGCGGATCATCCGCGAACCGAGAGGAACGGGCGGCTTCGGCTATGATCCGATCTTCCTGCCCGAAGGGGAGACCCGCACGACCGCGGAGATGAGCGCGCACGAGAAGGACGCGATCAGCCACCGCGGCCGCGCGTTCCGCGGCCTGGTCTGCGATATCGCCAGGCTCCTTCAGATCTCGGGCAGCTAGATCTTGGGCATGGGGGCGACCTGGCTGGCTGGCGGAAGGCTCACCTTGACCGGCTTGTTGACCGAAGTGATGTAAAGCTCAGTCACCACTATCTGGCCGCGCACGTTGACCTCGACCTCGGCCTGCCTGACGATGTGGTGCGCGTCCAGCCAGACCTCGAACTGAACCGCGTTGGTGCCGATAGACCTCAGCGTCGGGCCAAGCTGCTTGCGTAGCGCAGGGCTCAGGTCGGCCAGTGCCGCGGCAGGCAGGTAGGTGCCCGTGTACTCCGTGGTCCGCACGCCCCTGATCACCTTGGTGCCGACCGCGCGCGCGTTCTTCGACGCGTTGAAGAGCTTCGCCTGATCGAGCGGGTTGCTGCTTTCCAGGTTCTGAAGCAGGGATCCGAGGCTTACCCCGACCTTCGACGAGATCTGCGCCGTGCTTGCCGTAAGCCAGGGCTTGCCCGCCGCCCTGGTAAAAGCCGGATCCTTGAAATAAATGGCTTTGGCGGTCAGAATCTCATCAAGCTCTATAGGGGCCGAGTTCGCCTGCTTCACGCTGAAGCTCGCCGCTATGATCTTCGTTGGCTTAAGCTGGAGGCTGACCGTGCCGGTCATGTCGCCCGCGCTGGTGCTTCCCGACTGGACCCTGATATCGGCGGTGAGGGAACTCACCTGATCCGATTCGGCAGCGGCTAGCTGGAGAGCCTTGCTCGTGGCCGAGGACTCGGCAGCGGTGTCGGTAGAGTTCTTGCCGTTGCTCTTGGCGGAGGAGCAGCCGGCGACGGCGGAAGCCGCGCAGGCGCTGATAGCGATCAGCGCGATGGCCGTCGCCGACCCGTACTGGCGACGGAAAGGGTGATTCCGGCTAATAGCCGAATGAGCAGATGGCAAAAGCATGATGGAATGTTAGCAGCATTGCCCTTGGCTCGAAGCTGATAATGGCCGGCTATTAAAGAAGAGATTTTGCGGTGTTTTACTTGCGGATGAAAGCCATTGACCTTTAAAGGCCGGCCTGGCGCCAGCTTCCCGGCCGGACGGGAGCGGGCCGGGCCGGGTACGGTTAGGTGCGACCGGAAAGGATGCACTAGTGATCAGCACGCGCCTTGAGGCCGGCGATGCCGCGCCCGATTTCAGCCTGCCCGACGCGGACGGCGGGGAAGTGTCCCTTGCCGCGCTCCGCGGCCAGCGCGTGATCATCTACTTCTACCCGGCCGCGATGACACCAGGGTGCACCAAACAGGCCTGCGACTTCCGCGACAGCAGGGACGACCTCGCCGGCGCCGGGTACACCGTGCTCGGGATCTCGCCTGACAAGCCCGCCAAGCTCGCCAAGTTCCGCGACAGGGACGGGCTGAGCTTCCCGCTGCTCTCCGACCCTGGCCTCGAAGTGCTCAAGGCTTACGGCGCGTACGGCGAGAAGATGCTTTACGGCAAGACCACGGTCGGCGTGATCAGGTCAACGTTCGTGATCGACGCGCAAGGGAAGATCGAGCGCGCCTACTACGGGGTGAAGGCGACAGGGCACGTTGCCAGGCTCAGGAAAGACCTGGCTGCCTGAGTTTCCGTTTGGCGAAACCGGCGGATTACGCCAGACTGTATCCCCGCAGGGGCCGTAGCCCAACGGCAGAGGCACAGGACTTAGGATCCTGCCAGTGTGGGTTCAAATCCCACCGGCCCCACGAGCGGGCTTCGCGGACGCGAAGCCCGCTCGTGGGGCCGGCATCTTAGTCCGGGGGGCGACCCCCCTGGAACCCCCGCGTTACGGTGGCTGGGGGGGT
>DAHVDE010000004.1 GCA_027313705.1 Actinomycetota bacterium
GGTGTCCGGTGACGGCGTGGCGGCGACCCGTCGGGTCCGCCCGCAGGACGGGCTGATGCGCGCGGTTCACTTGCGGGTGCTCGGCGAGCGGGAGCGGCATGGCACCGGGGACTGGCTGGCGTTTCTCGCTCGGGGCGCGGCACAAACATTGCGCAGGCTTGGGCTGCCCGGCTGGAC
Source organism: Actinomycetota bacterium (assembly GCA_027313705.1). GTDB lineage: Bacteria > Actinomycetota > Actinomycetes > Streptosporangiales > Streptosporangiaceae > Chersky-822. The sequence continues at coordinate 178 of DAHVDE010000004.1, forward strand.
AGGTGACAACTGGCCGTTCATCCGGGGACGAAGGTCCCTGATTCCCGCCACCGCGGAACCGGGATGCTTGAGCGATCGTGTTCGCGGGTGAAGGGAAGTGCCAGGCATGACTGCCGTAAACCGCATCGCGGCGGCCGGCAAAGCCGCGCTGGAAGCCGGTCCTGGCCCGCTGACCCGGGCATCCGCCGCCCGGTACCGCCGGGCGTAGGCTATGCGGACGCCGCTGATACGCAGCTACCGGCATGACGTCGGCATCCGGCCGTTTATCGTGATCTGGGAGATGACCCAGGCGTGCCCGCTGGCGTGCGTGCACTGCCGGGCCGAGGCCCGGCCGGAAAGGCACCCCGGTGAGCTGAGCACCGATGAGGCGCGCGACCTCATGGCGCAGGTCGCCGAATTCGGCAGCCCGCCGCCGATGCTTGTGCTCACCGGCGGGGATCCGTTCCAGCGGCCGGACCTGCTCGACCTGGTCAGGTACGGCACCCGGCTCGGGCTTCCGGTCGCGGTCTCACCGTCGGGCACGCCCACGCTGACCGCCGACCGCCTGGCCGGGCTGCGGGAGGCTGGGGCCAGGGCGATCTCGCTGAGCTTGGACGGCTCGACGGCGGAGGCCCATGACCGGTTCCGCGGTGAGCCAGGGGTGTTCGGCTGGACGCTGGACGCCTGGCAGGCGGCACGGGACCTGGGCCTGAAAGTGCAGGTAAACACCACCGTCACCGGTCATAACCTCGACGACCTGGCGGACATCGCGGCACTAGTCAGCCGCCTGGGGGCGGTGTCGTGGAGCGCGTTCCTGCTGGTGCCGACCGGGCGCGGCGCGCTGTTGCCCACGATGACCGCGGGGCAGGCCGAGGACGTGCTCAACTTCGCCTACGACGCCGGCGAGTTCGTGCCGGCGCGGACCACAGAGACCCACCACTTCCGCCGCGTCGTCATCCAGCGCGAGATCCTCCGCCAGCGCGGCGCCGACCACGTCGCCGTGCTCGGCCTGGGCGAGCTGTACCTGCGGCTGCGGCAGCGGCTAGGCGAGCTGGGCCTGCCGCTGCGCAAGGCGCGTCGCCCGCCGGCGAACGTGAACGCCGGGCAGGGGTTCGTGTTCGTCTCCCACCTGGGCACCGTCTACCCCAGCGGGTTCCTGCCACTGTCCGGCGGCAGCGTGCGCACGAGCAGGCTCGCCGACGTCTACCGGACATCGCCGCTGTTCACCGGGATGCGGGACCACGGCAGGCTGGCCGGCCGGTGCGGTGCCTGCGAGTTCGCCTCCGTCTGCGGCGGGTCGCGCTCCCGAGCCTTCGCCCTCACCGGCGACGCCTACGCCGAGGACCCCTGGTGCTCGTACCAACCCGGAACCTTCCCCTACCCGGATGACCTGGCCGCGATGGGCCTGCGGTCGGCCACGTGATCACGATGACGAGAGGCTGAGATGGAAACCGGGTCGCTGGCGGCCGCGCTCGAAAGAGAACACCAGGAAATCGATGCGGGGATCGCCGCATTCAGCGCCTCACCAGGGGACCCGCGGCTGCTGGCACGCGCGATCCTGGCACTGCGCCGCCATATCTACCTGGAAGAGGAACTCCTGTTCCCGCTCCTGGGCGAGGCAGAGCCCGCGCTGCGAGCCCCGGTGCTCGTCATGCTGCGCGAGCACGCCCAGATATGGGCCGTGCTCGACGCACTGGAACGCGAGCCAGGCGGCGGCGCAGGTCGCGCCCTGTGCCGCCAGCTCGCCTCGCAACTCCTGCACCACAACATGAAAGAAGAGCGGGTTCTGTACCCGCGAGCCGACGACGTGCTGCCCCAGGCAGCCGCCGGCCGGCTGCGGGCATTCCTCAGCACCGGGGAACTGCTTGAGGGGTGGGTGTGCGTCAAGGCGCGGCCCGAGACCCGCGATGCTGGCCGTTAGCGAGGACACTCTCCGGCTGTTCCTGCACGTCCTCGCCGCGACCGTCTGGGTGGGCGGGCATGGGTGGGCGGGCATGGGCGGGCGGGCATGGGCGGGCGGGCAGCTCACGCCGCCGGCAGGCCGTCGTCAGGTCAGCCCGGCTCCCTGGATTGTGAGAAGCTTCTCACGCTCTTCTCACCTGTGGTTCAGCCGGGCACGTCATGCTTTGGATCACGGGCCAGAAGAGGTGACCGGCGGGACGGTATCGATGAAGAGAAAGCGCCTGGGCGGGTTCGGCCGCACGGCGCTGCCTATCGCTGTGCTTGTGGCGGGCGGCGTCGTCGGCCTGGCGGCTCTGGAATCCAGCCTGGCTCCCGCCCCAGCACCGCTTCCGCGTCCGGTCGTTATTCCTGCGCCACCCTCGGGCAACGCCGCGCCCACTGGCTCCGGGACCGTGTCCGCCCGCAGCGGTGAGCAGCCAGAGGCGCGCGAGCCTGTGCAGGTCGTCGCCCCGCGCCGTACAGTGATCATCGTGCCCGCCGCTCCGTCGCGAGGCGCGGCCAAAGATGCCTGATGCTGCGCCTGTGCCCTGGCAGGCAGGCAAGCAGCGGGCGGGGGCTGGAGCGCGCCGCCGGCGGCGAGCGGCGGGCGGGGCGGGGACGACGGGCCGGCTGCTGGCTGTCCACGGTGCTGCTGTCGCCCTGGTCCTCGGCGTGGTGCTGGTGGGGGTGGTCAGGGACTTCAGCGCTCACTATCAGCGCACCCTGACGGCCGATCTGGCTGAGGAGGTATCGGAGTACGCGCGGGCTGCCAGAGTGCGCCCGGCGGGGCAGAGCCTGGAGGCATTCTCCCGCTCCTACCTGCAGACTCACCTGCTGCCTAACGACCATGTGCTGATAGTGGCCCTGGCCAGTCACCCCACCCTGGGCAGCGCGGGCGCAGCCACCCTCGCCAGGTCACCGGTCGTGGCCGGCTGGCTGGCCCGCCCGCCGCGCCGGAGCGTTGAAAGGGTCGTCACCCTGCCTCAGGCAAGCGAGCTTGCGCTGGCCAGCCCGATCATCGCCGGAGGCAAGACAATAGGGGTCCTGGTGGCCGCCGCTGATCTTGCGCACCTGCAGGCCCAGACCGGCCAGGTAGCGCTGGTGGGCGGGGTGGAGGCCGCGGTGGCCCTGCTCGTGGCGATGGCAGGCTCCTTCCTGCTGCTGCGGCGAATCTTGCGGACGGTGGCAGCCGTGACCGAAGCGGCGATGCAGGCAAGCGAAGGTGATCTGCAACGGCGGCTGGGCGAGGGCAGTGCCAATGACGAGGTTGGCCAGCTGGCCCGCGCGTTCGATGTGATGCTGGCCCGTATCTCAGACGGCATCCAGGCTCAGCAGCGGCTGCTGTCGGATGTCTCACACCAGATGCGGACCCCGCTGACGGTGGCCAGCGGCCACCTTGAGGTCCTGAAACGAACCGGCGTCGACAACCCCGGCGAGGTAACCGAGACAATCGATCTGGTGCTCGATGAACTCAGTCAGACGGCCTCCCTCGTCGATCGCCTGCTCCTGCTCGGCCGTGCCCTGGAACCGGATTTCATCGAAGTGGACCGGATCGACTTGCGGGCCTTCCTGAGAGACCTGTTCGAAGCCTGCCGGGTGCTGGCCGACCGCCGCTGGTCACTAGGCCCCGTGCCCGATGCCGTCGTCTTTGCTGACCAGGCGAAGCTGCGGGGAGCGCTGCTCAACCTGGTCGACAACGCCGTGAAGGCAACGCAGCCGGGGGACGTGATCGAGCTGGGGGCGAGCTGCCAGGATGACGTGATCTTGACGGTAACCGATTCCGGTCGCGGGATTCCTCTTGAGGCGCAGGACGCGGTCTTCGAGCGCTTCCGCCGCGGGCAGGCAAGCGACCAGCGCGGCGCGGGCCTCGGGCTGGCTATCGTCAAGGCCGTGGTCGTCGCCCACGGCGGCCAAGTCCGCCTGGAAAGCAGCCCGGGCAAGGGCACCACGGTGACCATCGCGCTGCCCGGCCGCCGTCTTGAGGTGCCTGGCGAACAGCCGGGAGGGCAGGAATGAGCATCCTGGTCGTCGAGGATGACGAGCGCATCTCCTCGTTCCTTGCCAAGGGTCTGCGCGCTGAAGGCTACGCCACCGCGGTTGCCAGGGACGGTGATGAGGCCCGCGCGATGGCCAGAGCTCTCGGTGACGGCCTTGACCTGGTTCTCCTTGACTTGGGCCTGCCCAGCGGTGACGGACTGGAGGTGCTCTGCGGTTGGCGGGCGGCGCAGATGGCGATGCCGATCATCATCCTCACCGCGCGGGACAGGGTTGAGGCCAAAGTCCAGGGCCTTGACGCAGGGGCTACGGACTACATCACCAAGCCCTTCTCCTTCGAGGAACTGCTTGCCAGGATCCGGGCGGCGCTGCGCACCGCCGACCAGCCAAGCTCCACCCTGCTTGAGGTAGCCGACCTGCGTCTGGACCTGCTATCCAAGGTGGCCTGGCGACGCGGCCGACGGATCGACCTCGCGCCCAGGGAATGGGCACTGCTTGAGTTGTTCCTGCGCCATCCCGCCCAGGTGCTCTCCCGCACCCAGATCCTCAACCACGTCTGGGAATACGGTTCCGATCCCGGCAGCAATATCGTCGATGTGTACATCGGCTACCTACGGCGCAAGCTCAACCGACCCGGCCTGCCACCACTGATCCAGACCGTCCGCGGAGCGGGCTACCGCCTGATGCCGCCGCCGTCAACACAGGGTGAACCCGCCGCCAGCCGATGAGAAGACTCTCACCGACCGCCCATGCGAGCTTCACAATCGCCCGGCAGGCTGGAAGATGCAACCGGAAGAAAAGGGAGAAGGCCGATGAATACTCTCAGAATGGGTGCAGTCGTGGCAGCGGTGGCCATCACCGGAGCAGGCGTCGCGGCGTGGAGCCAGAACGGCGGCAAGCCACCGCAGGCCGCAGCCAGCGTCAGCCTGATCACTGCCAGACGAAGCCCAGGCACAGCCGACGGCACAGCCAGCGCGTACGCGCGGGCTCATTACCCAGGGCCGGGAAAGCTGCGGGTGCTGGCTACCGAGTCCGATACCGAGCGCGGGACCGCCGTCTACGACGTGCGAATCCTGGCACCGAACGGAGTCATTTACGTGATCCACGTCCGACGCGGCAACGACACGGTCATGTGGGCCAGCAAGGCCGAGAACCAGGCAACCGGCCGGGCGAGTCAGCTGCCGCGCCCGAAGGGCTCCGCGGGCAGCGCAGACGCCCCAGACCACGGCCCTGGATCACCTGCCAGCTCACCGGACAGCCAGGACCAGCCGGACACTCCCGCCGGTCACGGCTCCGACAGGTAGGCGGGTTCCGGCTACCTAATTAAAAACCTTGATCGCTTCCCGGACCTGGTGCGGCCAGGCCGGCTGTCGCGGGATCGGGGTCAGCGCCGAGCAGCCACCGCACGGCCTGGGCAGCTGACCAGCCATGCGGGTAGATCTGGAGCATTGCGCGCACACCATCCAGGCTGGACCCGAGCGTGACCATCGGGTCCTCGCTGTAGCCGTCAACGCGCCGGGTCTGGCCGAGCCCGATGTTGGCCAGCAGCGCATTGCACAAGCATGCCCGCCCGGCCGCGTCCGCGGCCTCACCGCCCTTGCGAAGGTACGTGTGCACGGGTTCGCCCGGGCACCGGTAGCCGACCGCGCCGCTTGACCGCAGGTAGGGAACGCGCAGGTAACCCAGGTCGCACAACCGGGGCCTTGTGCTGTACAGCTCCTGGTCGGCCAGGGTGCCCGGCAGCTGCGCGACCTTGAACGGGTACCCGGTAGGAGACGCCACCGGGTCAGTGCGCACGTGCAGTGATCCGTCGCGGATCTGGCTGAGCAGTTGCGAGCGCAGGTCGGCACGCAACCCGGATTCGTGGCTGAGGGCGAACAAGGTGCCTGCCTGCACTCCGGCGGCACCTGCGGCGCGGGCCTCCCTGAGCCTGGCCGGGGTGCCGTAGGAGCCGGCGAGCCAGAAAGGCAGGCCGATCGCGGCCAGCCTGGACAGGTTCGCCTCGTCGCGCGGGCCGTAGCGGGGCTGGCCGTAGCTGTCGAGCGTGAGCCGGCCACGGGGCGGCGCGTTATGGCCGCCGGCCTCGGGTCCCTCGATGACGAAGCCGTCGGGGCGGATCGCAGGATCGCGGGCGAGGTACTCGGCGAGGACGTGCGCGGAGACGATAGCCAGGAACGCAGGGCGCCGCAGTGGCGGCAGAGCCCTGCCGAGAAGGGCGACCGGATCCAGGTCCACGGTGTGGCGCTGGCCCTCGGATGCACCGATGACATCGACCGGCAGGCTCACCGGCTCGTGCCGGGCCAGCGCGTCGAGAAGCCTGGGCAGCTCCCGCGGTATGCCGGCCCCCGCCAAAACCACGTCGACGCCTGCCAGCATCGCGCCGTAGACCGCCGTCGGAGTGGCCATCTGGACTTTCTCAAGATAGTTCACCGCGACCGGGCCGCGGTGACCCTGCCTGGCTAGCCAGACCTCGGCAAAGTTCGCCACCACGGCGAGTTCCTGTGCACGCGGGTCCTGACGCAGCCCGAGCCTGGGAACCGGGGCATAGGGCGTCCCAGGGCTGCGGCCGCCCGCGCGGAAGTACCTATCCATAACGCGCGCGGCGATCTCAGCAACAGGGAAGGCCGCCATCGCCGCGCGTACCTGACCTCCAGGATCGCCATCCTGCAGCCGCCGGGCGAGCACGGCGTCAAGCGCGGTACCCGACACCACGCCAAGCTGGCCGGCTGCGGACACGGCCCGCGCCAGCGGCCAGGCCGAGACACCCACACCCATGCCGCCCTGGATAAGGACGGGTAGCGCACCAGCTACAAGCCTCGGCATCCTACCTCCAACCTACGATCACGTAAGTTACACTAGCGTAGGGTGGATGTGGGCTCGACATTGCACTCACCCCGGCTGAGCCTGGCACGCCAGGGCAGCGTCCTGGATGGCCAGGGCCCGCCGCAGGCACTCAGTGTCCTCGAGTACTCACTCCTCGGTCATCTTGCCCCAGCGCAGCGTCACCCACTGGCACGCGAAGTTCTGGTAGGGCGAGCCATTCAGTGAATGCGGCCGAGATGGCGGTATCACCGGCGAAGCGGAATGTCATGTTCTGTGCCGCCATCGCCCAGGCGGCTCCGCTGCATGCGCAACACCAGCTTCGCCGCCTTCCACTGCTCTTTGGCCAGGAGCCTGTGGTCAGGGACGCCCTGGTCGAGCGGATCGCCAGGAGCACGGGCAGCACGATGGCGGGGGAATCCGCGGCTGCCAGGGTTGAGGAAGCCGCTCAGGCGAAGTCGGCTCCGGCCGGGTGACCTGGCAGCAGATTCAGGCCGCCTGTGCGAAGCCAGGTCATCGGCTGGCGCTAAGGCGAGTTGTTAGAACTCAGGCAGCCGCCTGTGCCCCGGATGTAATCAGGGTCACAGTCCGGATCAGCTTCGGGCACGACGGCCCGCAGCATAATTGCGTAAATTCCTAAGTGAGCAGTTTGCAAGTTCGTCAGCGAGGACGCTGAGATTGGCACAGGCACCAGAAGCGCCGGCCAAGAGCCGGGCGCAGAGCGCTGGGCGCACGCTTGGTACCGGCCCCTGGTGGCAGGTGCTGCGGATCAGCCGCACGCGTGGCGGGCTGCCAGCGGATATGCCATAGACACCGTCGTTACCAGCGATGTGACGAGCGTGATGTATCCCTCACTGCAACACCGCGCGTGCCCCAGTCAAGATATGTAAGTCGCTAACTTGTCAAGCAGTGAGCTTGACGAACCGAGAGGATCAAGTACGTGGCCTATGTTGATGCCATCCTGGAAGCCGCCCGCCTGAAGAACGACCACGTCCGCGAGTACGTGCGCTACTGGGCCGGGATTACTGGCGCGGCCAGCATCGAGGTCGTCGGCGTCGACGACGACGACCGCCTGATCCAGGAAGCTCTGGCGGCTGGCGAGATCCTGCCGGCTGGCGAAGGCCTCTACTACTCCCGCAGCTACTACAAGGACACCGCTCGCTCGGAAGAGCGCACGATCGTCGCGACGAGCAACCCGGCCGACAGGGGCGTGTACGACAACTGGCACCCCGCCGATGAGATGAAGGTAAAGCTGATCGGGCTGATGAGGGGCGCGTCGGCGGGCAAGACCATGTACGTCATCCCGTACCTGATGTCGGCTCCCGGATCCCCGCTCGAGAAGTACGCTGCCGGGGTCCAGTTGACCGACAACCGCAGCGTCGTCCTGCACATGAACCGGATGTCGCGGGTGGGCGTCGAGTACATCAACAACCTGGCCGACCCGGAAAGCTTCGTGCGCGCCGTGCACGTGACCGGCGACCTGGAGAACCTGGGCCAGGGCACCCCGGAGGACAAGCGCTACTTCGTCACCGTGGCCGATGAACGGACGATCCTGCACTTCGGCTCCTCCTACGGCGGCAACGCGCTGCTCGGCAAGATCGCGCACGGCTTGCGCCAAGCCGCCTATGACGGCTGGTCCTCCGGCAAGTTCCTTGCCGAGCAGTTCATGCTGCTCGGCATTACCGACAAGGTGACCGGCAAGAAGTGGCACATCGCGGGCGGCTTCCCCTCTGCTTCAGGGAAGACCAATCTCGCCATGACCCTGTCACCCGACGCGCTCGGAGACCGCTACTACGTCGAGTTCTACGGCGACGACATCGCGTGGATGTGGGTCGGCGAGGATGGCCGCCTGTACGGCATGAACCCCGAGTTCGGCGTATTCGGAGTGGCCAGGGATACCAACGAGAAGACCAACCCGACCGCGATCGAGGCCATCGCGCCGGGCACCAAGGCGATCTTCACCAACGTCGCCTACAACGCCAAGACCCACGAGGTGTGGTTCGAGGGCCGCACGAAGAACCCGCCGGCCGACCTCGACGGCTGGCAGGACTGGAAGGGCACCCCGATCTCGGACCGCTCGCCTGCCGAGGCGAATGCCCCGTGGGCGCACCCGAACAGCCGGTTCACCACCACGCTCGCCAACGTGCCCAACGTCGCGGCCGACTACGGCAACCCGGCCGGCGTGCCGATCGACGGAATCATCTTCGGCGGCAGGACCCGCGACCGCGAGCCGTTGATCCGCGCGATCCGGGATCTCGCCGAAGGGGTGTATGACGGCCTCACCCTAGGCGCCGAGGCGACCTTCGCCGCCGACGGCCTCGATGGCCAGCTCCGCTACGACCCGATGTCCATGCGCCCGTTCATGTCCTACCCCGAAGGCCCGTACGCGGCGCACTGGCTCTCGATCATCGGCCAGTGCACATCGAAGCCCATCTTCGCGCACGTCAACTGGTTCCAGAAAGACGCAGGAGACGGCCACTTCTTGTGGCCAGGCTACCGCGACAACCTGCGCGCGCTGCTGTGGCTCATGCGACTGCGCGACGGCGAGGTCACCGGCGCGGAATCCCCGGTCGGCATCCTGCCGACCAGGGACCAGCTTAATGTCGACGGCCTTCAGATTGACCCGGCCGACCTCGACAGGCTGCTCACCATCGACGTCGACCGCTGGAAGCAGGAGATGGGCTTCCGCCAGGCGCACCTGGAGCAGTTCGCCAACCTCCCTGAGGAGATCTGGGCAGCCCACCGCCGCGTCGCCAAGGCCCTGGACGACTGGGCAACCGGACGCGACAACTGAAGGCAGGCCGCCGCGGGCCGTTGCGAGTGAAAACGCACCGGCCCGCGGCCTGGTGATGTTCCCGTAAGGACTAAAGATGACTATTCTTTCCAGTTACTTAAGATCAGAGTTAACGGGGGTTCGATGGGCTTTCCGCAGGACCAGCCGCCTCAGCCGGGGCAGGCCGACCCGTTCGGGCTGATCTGGACACCCATGGCGCTGGCACGCAACGCCAGGAACATGAAGAAGATCCATGCGCTTGCCGCAGGCAGGCAGGCCTGAAGGACGCCGACCTGGTGCTGCGCGGCACCGACCCGCGCAGCAGGTGCATCGTCACCGTCGAGCCCACCGCCGCCAGCCACCGGCTGATCGCCGCCGTTCTGCGTCACCGTCACGAACTGCTCGGCGCGGTGCTTGACCGGATGACCCCCGCTGATCACGAGGCGGCGGTGCGGGCAGCCCGCTTGTTCGCCAGCCTGAGCGGTGACGCCATCGCCATCGGCGAGGCCGGGCCGGTGCCACTGTGACATCGGCGGCGCACCGGAACCGCAATCAGCTCGGTGACTTCACTTTCAAGCCGAGGACTCTGCTGATCACCGCCTGGGCACTCCTGGTCGGCGGTTTCGGCGCGCTTGCCGCATTCGCATTGCTGCGGCTGATCGGACTGATCACCAACCTGGTCTTCTGCTGGGCGTCGGTTACGACGTCATCGACCAGTTGCTCACCGGCCGCGCGACCGTCGATCACCCCGACCTTGCCGGGCCACTGCGCCACCGCGCTGAACAACTGAGGGGCGCGACAAGGTAAAATGGGCCGACCACCCGACGCGCGGAGGGCCATCAGCGACCCCGTAACGGTGCGGCCATGTCCCCGGAAGATCAGCTCCAGCAGCTCGCACTGCTCATCAGTCAGCGGCGGGAAGCTGCCTACCACCCGCTTGATCCAGACGTCCATCTCCCCCTCACCCCTCGCGCGTGTCTGCGCGTACCAAGGCGGGACGAGATGACAGGGCTACCGAGGGGTAATCCCTGCGTGTACACAACCAGACTTGCAATGGTTACCTCGTGTTGAAGGCTCCGCCTTCGGTGTCGTAACCGACATTTACCTTGGTCAGGTGAACAGGACAGATCGGCTTTACGCGCTAGTGGAAGAACTGCGTGCTATCGCGCCCCGGCCGCGAAGCACGCGCTGGCTAGCCAGGCGGTTCGAAGTCAGCGCCCGCACGATCGAGCGGGACATCAGCGCGCTTGCGCAGTCCGGCGTGCCGGTATGGGCGCAGCCAGGACGTTCAGGTGGCTACTGCCTGGACAAGCAGCGCACACTGCCGCCCGTCAACTTCACGCCCGGCGAGGCTATGGCACTGGCGGTCGCGCTGCGGAATATGGCGGGTACGCCGTTCGGCCAGGACGGGGCGGCTGCCATGCGCAAGGTGCTTGCCGTGATGCGCAAGGAAGACGCAGAAACCGCTCGCGACCTCATGGCCAGGGTCTACCTGGTGGGCGGCGCCGATCCGCCGCCGTTGCCCGCCGCGATCACCGACGCGCTGCCCGCAGGCCGGGTGCTGAGGATCGGGTACGCCGACAGGCACGACGTCGTCACCAGAAGGGACATCGAGCCGCTCGGGTACGTCTGCTCGGCCGGCCGCTGGTACCTGCTGGCCTGGTGCCGCCTCCGCGATGCGGTCCGCGCCTTCCGCACCGACCGCATCACCACGGTCACGTTCACCGCCCAGGTTCTCGCGCCACGCGCGTTGCGGCGCGAGGACCTGGACATCCCTCAGGAAAAACTACGACCCCTGGTGCTGGACTGACCGCCAAGGCCGCGCCCTGCCTCGCTAGGCGGGCGCGGCCAGGCCAGCGGCTCGCTCAGGGCGCCATCGTGAAGACCTCGAACTGGTTGCCTGCCGGGTCGAGCAGATGGGCGAACGTCACCCCGCCCGGAGTCACCTCCGGTGCCCGCCTGACTGTGCCCCCGGCTGCCTCCACGCGGCGGCACGTCTCGGCGACATCTGAGACCAGCACGCCGAACACCGCGTAACCAGGCAGCTTCCCGCCGGTATCGAACAGCCCGCCGGTGTGCAATCCAGGGCCGTCCCCCGCCGCGATCTGCTGGTATCCCGCCGGGTCGCCCTCCTGATCACCGACGGTCCAGCCGAAGACCTCACCGTAGAACTTCGCCGCCTCCGCCGGATTGTCAGTTCCGATCTCGAACCACGCGATGCCGTTGAATCCCGCCATGTCAGCCTCCTCGCGCCTGCTGCGGGCCTGTCCCGCGACAACCACGATCCCTGGCCGCGGCGACAACCCCCTGTCGGAATATCCGTCCGTCAATCAGCGGCCCTGCAAGATCCCGGCCCGCCGAGGACACGCGGCAGGATGGCAAGCCACGTATGCTTCGAAGGTTCGCGACGGGGAGAAACGGCAAGTGACGCAAGTGGTAATTCCGGCCGGCCAGGCCGAAGCAGACAGCGAGGTGCTGGCGCAGGCGGCGCGCAGGCGCACGTTCGCGGTGATCAGCCATCCTGACGCAGGCAAGTCGACGCTGACCGAGGCCCTGGCCTTGCACGCGTCGGCGATCGGCCAGGCCGGAGCCGTGCACGGCAAGTCAGGCAGGCGGGGGGTGACCTCGGACTGGATGGCGATAGAACGGGAGCGCGGCATCTCGATCACCTCGGCCACGCTGCGGTTCTCCTTCCAGAACGCGGTGCTCAACCTGCTCGACACCCCTGGGCACGCGGACTTCTCCGAGGATACCTACCGCGTGCTGGAGGCGGTGGACTGCGCGATCATGCTGCTTGACTCGGCCAAGGGTCTCGAGGCCCAGACGCTGAAACTGTTCGACGTCTGCCGGGCCAGGCGCGTCCCTGTAATCACGTTCGTGAACAAATGGGACCGGCCTGGCCGCGAGCCGCTCGAACTCCTAGACGAGATCGAGCAGCGGATCGGGCTGGCGCCGACCCCGGTGAACTGGCCTGCCGGAGTGGCCGGGAATTTCCGCGGGCTGATCGAGCGGAGCACAGGCGTGCTCACCATGTTCACCCGCGCGCCTGGCGGTGCCGGGCGCGCGGGTGAGGAACGCCTGACCGCGGCCCAGGCCTCCGAGCACGGCGGAGCCGCCTACGAGGCGGCGGCCGAGGAACTCGCCCTGCTTGACGAGATCGGCTCGGCCGTCGACCTGCCGTCCTTCCTGGCCGGGGAGTCCTCGCCGGTGCTGTTCGGCGCCGCCCTGCCCAACTTCGGTGTGCGGCGCTTGCTTGAGGCGCTGCTCGAACTGGCACCCGCGCCGGCACCGCGCCTCGACGTGGCGGGCGAGCCACGCCAGGTGCACGCGCCCTTTTCCGGCCTGGTCTTCAAGGTTCAAGCCAACATGAACCGGGCTCACCGCGACCGGGTGGCGTTCGTGCGCGTGTGCTCTGGCCGGTTCGAACGCGGGATGGTACTCACCCACGCCGCGACCGGCCGGCCCTTCGCCACCAAGTACGCCCAGGCGATGTTCGGCCAGGACAGGCAGACCCTGGATGTCGCCTACCCAGGCGACGTGATCGGCCTGGTCAACGCCACTGCCTTGCGACCGGGTGACACCCTCTACGACACGATGCCGGTGCACTTCCCGCCAATCCCCAGTTTCTCCCCTGAGCATTTCGCCGTCGCCCGCTGCAAGGACTCAAGCAAGCACAAGCAGTTCCGCAAGGGGATCAGCCAGCTTGACACCGAGGGAGTCATCCAGATCCTGTCTTCCGACGTACGCGGCGATCAGGCGCCAGTGCTGGCCGCGGTCGGGCCGCTTCAGTTCGACGTCACAGCGGACCGCCTGGAACACGAGTACGGGGTACCCGTCGAACTCGAGCATCTCGGCTACACGATAGCCAGGCGAACCGACGTCAGCGGAGCGGCCGAACTCGCCGGGAAGCGCGGCGCGGAGGTACTGACCAGGCGCCTCGACGGAGCGCTGCTGGTGCTGTTCACCGACAGATGGCGGCTGACCACCATCAAGCACGACCACCCCGGTCTGCGCCTTGACCCGCTGCTGGCGGGCGCGGAGTAGCTACTCGCGTAGTTACCTGCGCCGGCCGACTCCGCACCAGAAGACACGGGAGCCGTCGGTATCGGCGGCGGCCGGGTCTTCAGATCCCCAGATGCCGACGTGGCAGAGGGCAGGACTGGCTCCCGCGACAGGCGGGACAAGCTCAAGACCGGCGAAGAACCGCTCGATCTCGGCCCGGCTCCGCGGATAGGCACGCTCGGTCGCCCTGGTGTAAATCTGCACCCCGGTGGCGATCGACCTCGGCGGCACCTTATCGCCGGTGATGTGCGACAGCGCCAGGCAGCTACCTGGTGCCATGGCGGCTACGTAGCGATCGACGATGCCCCACGGGCCGAAATCGTCGCCAACAAACTGAAGCACCGCCGTCATCAAGAATCCGACCGGCTGCCTGAAGTCGATCAGGCGCCGCACTTCCTCATGGTTGAGCACGGCATCCGGGTCACGCAGATCGGCCTGGATTACCGCCGTCGTACCGTCTTCGGTGAGCAACTCGCGCGCGAGCACCAGGACCATCGGGTCATTGTCGACATATACTACTTTAGCGTCAGGATTAATGGCGTGCAGTACCTCATGGGTATTGCTCTGAGTCGGCAAGCCCGCGCCAATGTCAATGAACTGGCCGATTCCCTCCTCGATCGCCATCCACCTGGCTGCCCGGCCGTGGAACCCCCGGTTCGCCCAGGCCGCGTCCTCGAGATCGGGAAGCTGCGCGCGGAACTCCTCGGTGGCATCCCTGTCCACCTGAAAGTTGTGCGTACCACCCAGCATGTAGTCATACATCCTTGCCGGGCTCGGCCTCGTCGCGTCGACGCCGGGTGGTACCAGCTCAGGGTTAGCCATGCCACCTCCAATTACGTAAATGGTACACATGCTGGCCCGGAAATCCCCGGAATCCCGGCGACCCGGATCTCCACGTGAACTACACGCAGAGTGCGCGGCTACATCACAGCCGGTGAGTTATATCCAGGTGTAGTGATTCGGACGCAGGGGCGATCAAGGGGGAACGAGATGGCTCGGCAGACCACTCTGGTGCCGCCATCTCGCTGAGCGACCGCGTCCAGCGCGTTGGCCGTGTCCGGATGTTGCGGGGGCATATCCGGGCAGGCCAACGCGATCTTGTCACGCTCGGCGGGCCGATCAGCTAGCGCCCACCGAGCGCCTGGAGTCGGCTAGCGGCAAGGTCACGGTGACTTGGGTGCCCTGGCCCTGCTTGCTGGTGAAGTCCAGGCTGCCGTGATGTGCCTTGACCAGCTCAGACACGATCGTCAGGCCGATGCCGCTGCCCGCCACTCCCGCCGACCGCTGGCCGCGGAAAAACCGCTCGGCTATGTGCGGCAACTCGGCCTCGGGAATCCCGATCCCTGTGTCGGTGACCCTGAGGCAGCACGTTCCGTCGGATCGCTCCGTCCGCAGCGTCACCTCACCGCCGCTCGGGGTGAACTTGAGCGCGTTGGTCAGCAAGTTCACCACCACCTCATGCATGCGCAACGGGTCGGTCATCACCTCCGCTTCCTCGAGTCGTTCCGTCAGCGTCACGTTCGCCGCGGCGAATGAATCGGACAGGCTGGCTGCGGCTACGGCAGCGATCGACGCCAGGTCACGTTTGACCAGGCTGAGCTGCAAAGCGGCGGCCTCTGCCGAGGCCAGCCTTTGCAGGTCGTCGACCATGCGGGCAAGCCTCAGCACCTCGTTGTGCAACGAGAGAAGATATTCAGGAGTTGGCTTCGTGACCCCGTCGACCATGGCCTCATGACCGGCCTGGAGCACGGCGATCGGGTTGCGGAGCTCGTGTGCGATATCCGCAACCAGGTTGCGCCTAAGCTGATCTTGCTCGTCCCTGGTCGCCGCCATCTCATCAAAGGCGAGGGCCAGCTCCCGCAGCTTGGCCAGGCCGCGAACCCGGCCCACGTGAGCTTCCCTGTCACCGCCAGTGCGCATATGCGCGACGCCGATCAGCCGGTCGATCGGTTCGGCGATCAGGCGGGAGAGCGGCAACGCGACCAGGATCGCGAGCACCACGGCGATGGCCGATTCCTCTATTCTCGACGTCCAGCCTCGCGCGGAGGACAGCGCAGCCGCCTCGGTGCTCGCTTGCTTGCTCGGGAATGCGACCGTGACCGAGCCCACGCGGTGGCCGCCGGCGAATACCGGATCCGTCACCGTCCGCTTCAGGCTGGCCAGGCGCGCGAATCCCGGTGACTCCATCCGCACTGCCTGCCGGTTGTCGCGGATCTCCAGGCCGCCGCCAGTTGCCGCGACAAGCGCCGCAACCGACGCCAAGTCGCTCCTTGCCCAGCCATCGTGCCGATAGGCGACTCCCGTCGATCTGGCCACGGCCTGGGTGAACTCCGTTTGCTGGCCGACGACCAGCTTGTCCAGGTCAAAGTCGATGTTGATAGTCGAGATCACGATCGCGGCGATCACGGCCGCGAGCGCGACGTCTACGAACGCCACGGTCAGCTGGAGCCCGATCTGGCTCATCCGCGGTCGGACGGTCCTAGACATCCCTGGAGAAGCCGAGTCGGTAACCGCCGCCGAGCACGGTTTGCACTATCAAGGGATTGGCCGGATCTTCCTCGATCTTGCGCCGCAGGTTCTTCACGTGCGAGTCGATGGTGCGTTCGTAGCCTTCGAAATCGTAACCACGCACCCGGTTGATCAGCTCGAACCGCGAGTACACCCGGCCGGGCACGGTGGTGAGGGCAACCAGGATGCCCCATTCGGTCGGGGTTAGCTCGACCTCTGTGCCGCGAACCCGCACGATCCTGCGCGACTCGTCGATCAGCAGCGTCCCGTCACCGAAGCTGGCCTCCGAGCCGGCGGCGGCGGACGGGGCGTTGCGGCGCAGTATCGCCTGCACCCGCAGTATCAGCTCGCGCGGACTGAACGGCTTGGTCACGTAGTCATCGGCACCCAGCTCGAGGCCGGCGATCCTGTCCTGCTCGCCGCTCTTCGCGGTGAGCATAAGGATCGGCGTTGGGTTCGCGGCCCTGACCTCTCTCGCCACCGCCTCGCCTGGCACATCAGGCAATCCGAGGTCGAGCACGATCAGGTCTGGCCTCGCCGTGGTCGCCACGTTGATAGCCTCGGCCCCAGAACCCGTGGAAAGGACCGCAAAGCCGGCCCGCTCAAGATAGGAACGCACAAGTTCCCTGAGCTTGCGCTCGTCCTCGACAAGCAGCACTGTCGCCGTCATCGCGACCCGACATCCCCCGATCGCCAGGAATCACCCGCCGGGATTCCCTGACCCCCGCTACCCGACGCGCTTGATCATGCCCAGCACCGCCAGGCTGAAGCCGCCGAACCTGGACACGCCCAGGCCGGAGTCCGGATTTGGGCTATTAACTGAGGGATGTATCTGGGTCGGCTGCGTTACCGGCGGCATCGTGATCACCGCCTTGGTGCCCTCGCCAGGTTTGCTCGTAATGCGCAGTTTGCCGTGCTGTGCCCTGACCAGCTCGGCCACGATGGAAAGGCCGATGCCGTTCCCGTCCGCCATCTCTGACGATTGCTGACCGCGGAAGAAGCGCTCGGTGACCCTCGGCAGGTCCTCCGGCGGAATCCCGACCCCTGTGTCGGCCACCGTGAGCCTGGCCTGCCCGTTTTCGTCTCTCCTCGTTTCCAGCATGACCATGCCGTCCGCCGGAGTGAACTTCAGCGCATTGGTGAGCAGGTTGACGACCACCTCACGCATCCGGTCAGGGTCACAGCTGGTCCACGCCTGCTCAAGGCGCTGCACCAGGCGGATGCCGGACGTGCCGAACGAGTCAGACAGACTGGCTGCCGCATCGCCGACGATTGCCGCCAGGTCCCGCGGCACGAGATTGAGCTGAAGCGCTGCCGCCTCGGCGGCCGCCAGCCGCTGGAGGTCATCGATCATCCTGGCCAGCCGCAGCACCTCATCACGCAGTGACCAGAGGTTCTCCGTCGTCAGCGGGGTGACGCCGTCCAGCATCGCCTCATGGCTGGCTTGCAGGATAGCGACTGGGGTTCGGAGTTCGTGCGCGACGTTGGCGACCAGGTTCCGCTGCAGCCGGTCGCGTGCGTCGATGGCATCGCTCGACTCGTTGAGTGCCACCGAGAGCTCGTGCACAACGCCCGCGCCACGCGTGTCTGCGATCCTGCCAGACCTGTCTCCGGCGCCACGCGCCCGGACGAGGGCAAGTACTCGTTCAAGCGGCGCGGTGATCTGCCTGGACACGAGCAGCGAGACAACCACGGCCATCAGCGCGACAATGCCCGCCGCCTCGATGCTGGCCCGAATCCTGGCGGCCTGGA
This sequence comes from Actinomycetota bacterium, assembly GCA_027313705.1. Classification (GTDB taxonomy): domain Bacteria; phylum Actinomycetota; class Actinomycetes; order Streptosporangiales; family Streptosporangiaceae; genus Chersky-822. The sequence continues at coordinate 18,008 of DAHVDE010000004.1, forward strand.
ACTGCCTGACCACCTCGCCGAGGCCACGGTCAGGACTGAATTTCACCTCGGCGTAACCGATGGTCTTGCCCTTGACGACGACCGGCGTGGCGACAAAGCTTCCGGCACGCTGGCTGTCGAATCCCTTCGTCTCATTAATGGTGTTCCCGGACGCCGAGACGACCTTGGCGGAGGCTCCCTCCCTGGCGGCAAAATCAAGCACCGGTGTCAGGTTGGCCGGCCTCCAGCCGACCGGCGACTGGGAGTACAGCGCGCCGGCCGCCGCTGAGACCGAGCGGCTGAGCGCCCGTTCCTGGCGTTGGACCAGTCCCTTGACCTCGCTGGCCCGGCTGAGCTCGGTGAGGTAAGAGAGCACGATGATCGACGCCAGGGCAACGCCGAGGAAGGCCACCGCGAGCCTGAGCCCGAGCTGGCCAATGCCGAAGATAGGTCTGGCCATCGGCTTACCCGGTCAGGCGCGGCGGGCGCGACTTGTCCCGGCTTGGTGGCATGAAGAAGGAGGGCATCTAGTCAGCCAAGCCGAAGCGGGTGAATTCGCGATGGGGAAATTGTGCAGACCGGGTGGAGCGCGCTACTCGCCGGTCAAGATCACATCCGCGTCGAAACAGGTGCGGTCGCCGGTGTGGCAGGCGCCACCTGCCTGGTCAAGCTTGACCAGTACGGCGTCGCCGTCGCAGTCGAGCGCGACAGACTTGACGAGCTGCGCGTGCCCAGAGGTTTCACCCTTGACCCAGTACTCCTGGCGGCTGCGTGACCAGTACGTGCAGCGGCCAGTGGTCAGCGTGCGGTGCAGCGCCTCGTCATCCATCCAGCCGAGCATCAGCACTTCGCCCGTGTCGTATTGCTGGGCGATGGCCGCGACCAGCCCGTCCTCGTTCCGCTTCAGCCTCGCGGCGATCGCCGGGTCAAGCCGTGACTCGCTCGCCGGAACCCGGCCGGTGGTTGCCTTCATGACGCTCCCGTATCGCTCAGGCGGACCGGGTAGCCGTCGGCCCGCAGCGACTCCTTTACCGCGGTAATCCTCAGCTCGCCAAAGTGGAACAGGCTCGCGGCGAGCACGGCATCCGCGCCGACGGCGACCGCCTGGGCGAAGTCGGCCAGTCGCCCGGCACCGCCGCTGGCCACGACGGGCACATCGACGGCGGCCCTGACCGCGCTGATCAAAGGCAAGTCGAAGCCGGCCTTGGTGCCATCGGCATCCATCGAGGTCAGCAAGATTTCACCGGCACCGAGCCCGGCAGCCCTGGCGGCCCAGGCCACCGCGTCGATGCCGGTGCCGCGTCGCCCGCCGTGCGTCGTCACCTCGAAACCTGACCCGGGGCCAGGGACTCGCCGTGCGTCCACCGACACGACCACGCATTGCGAGCCGAACCTCGCGCTCAGCTCGGAGAGCAATTCTGGCCTAGCGATGGCTGCGGTGTTGACCGAGACCTTATCCGCTCCCGCCCGCAGCAGCCGATCCACGTCACCGGCGCAGCGGACGCCACCGCCCACAGTCAGCGGTATGAAAACCTGGTCAGCGGTACGGGCCAGGACGTCGTACATGGTTTCCCTGCCGTCGCTTGACGCCGTGATGTCGAGGAAGACGATCTCATCGGCCCCTTCCGCGTCATAGGCGGCAGCCAGTTCCACCGGGTCGCCCGCGTCCCGCAGCGAGACGAAGTTGACGCCCTTGACCACCCGGCCGCCGTCGACGTCGAGGCACGGGATGACCCGGATCGCGACGGTCACTGACTCACCGCCGCCAGCGCGTCCTCAAGGGTAAAAACCCCCGCGTACAGCGCTTTGCCGACAATCGCCCCGGAAACTCCGGCAGGCGCAAGCTCGCGGATCGCGCGGAGATCAGCAAGCGAGGAAACACCGCCGCTGGCGATCACCTCGCGCTCGGTAAGCCCGGCCACCTGCCTGAGCAGGTCAAGGTTGGGCCCGGTGAGAGTGCCGTCCCTGGATACGTCGGTTACCACGTACGTCTGGCAGCCCTCAGCTTCCAGCCGGCCAAGCGTGTCGAGCAGCTCGCCGCCAAGCATCGTCCAGCCTCGGGCCGCCAGCCGGGTGCCGCGCACGTCGAGGCCGACCGCGATCTTCGGCCCGTGCTCGGCGATGATCGCGGCCACCCAATCGGGGCGCTCGAGCGCCGCCGTGCCGATCACGACCCGCTCGCATCCGGTCGCCAGCGCCCTGGCCAGCGACTTATCGTCGCGAATGCCTCCGGACAACTCGACCGCTACGTCCAGCCGCTTGACCACGTCCGCCAGCAAGCTGGCATTGGAGCCCTTGCCGAACGCGGCGTCCAGGTCCACCAGGTGTATCCACTGGGCGCCAGCTCGCTGCCAGGCAAGCGCGGCGTCAAGCGGTTCGCCGTACGAGGTCTCGGTGCCCAGCGCGCCCTTGACCAGGCGTACCGCCTGGCCCTCGGCGACATCCACGGCGGGCAGCAGCGTAAGCGCCTCGGCGGTCACCTGATCATCTCCAGCCAGTTCGACAGCAGCGCGGCGCCGGCGTCTCCCGACTTCTCCGGGTGGAACTGGGTCGCGCACAGCGGCCCGTCCTCCACCGCCGCGATGAAACGCTCCCCGTGCGTGGCCCACGTCAGCACGGGCCGCCTACCATCTGAGTCCCACCTTTTAACCGCATAAGAATGCACGAAATAGAATCTTTCACCGGCGACGCCGGCGAACAGCGAACTAACAGCGGTGGCGGTCACCGTGTTCCACCCCATGTGGGGCAGCACGCTCGCGTCGAGCCGGTCGACTACGCCAGGCCAGAGGGCGCAGCCATCGGTGACCACGCCATGCTCGCGGCCGCGAGTGAAGAGCACCTGCATGCCCACGCAGATGCCGAGCACCCGCCGCCCGGCCGCGAGTCGCTTGGCGATGATCTCGTCGCCGCCCGCCGCGCGCAGACCAGACATGCAGGCCGCGAACGCGCCGACGCCCGGCACGACCAGGCCGTCCGCTTTCATCGCCGCGCGAGCGTCGGCGGTTACCTCACTGTCGGCCCCGGCCCTTTGCAGTGCGCGGTGGGCGGACCTGAGGTTGCCTGACCCGTAGTCGAACACGACGACGCGCGGCTTCACAGGCTTCCCTTGGTGCTCGGAATGCCGGTGCGGCGCGGGTCAGGTTCTGCCGCTGCTCGCAGCGCCCGCGCGAACGCCTTGAACTGGGCTTCCACGATGTGGTGCGGGTTACGGCCGCACAGCACAGAAATATGCAGGCAGATCGCCGCGCTGGCGCCAAGTGTCTCGAAGAAATGCCTGGTGAGCGTCGTGTCATAGGTTCCGATGAGCGGTGCCATGCCGTCAGGCTCGCTGTGCACGACATATGGCCGGCCGGCCAGGTCAACGGCGGCACTGACCAGCGTCTCGTCAAGCGGCACGAGCGCGTCGCCGAACCTGGCGATGCCGGCCTTGTCGCCAAGGGCCGCGCGCAGCGCCTCGCCCAGCGTGATCGCGGTGTCCTCGACCGTGTGATGGGCGTCGATCTCGATGTCGCCCTTAGCTCTTACCCGCAGGTCGATGCAGCCGTGCTTGCCTAGCTGGCTGAGCATGTGGTCGAAGAAGGGCACGCCGGTGGCCACGTCGGTGCCGCCTTCGCCGTCCAGGTTCAGCTCGACTGATACCTGGGTTTCCCTGGTGGCGCGCGTCACGCTGGCGGTACGGCTCACGAGGTGCGCACCGCCACGAGCGCGGACTTGAACAGCTCGTTTTCCTGTGGCGTGCCGACCGTGACCCGCAGCCAGCCAGCCGGCCCGACCTCCCTGACCAGCACGCCGAGCGCGAGCAGCGCCTCCCAGGTCGCGTGCCTGTCCTCGAATTCACCGAAGAGCACGAAGTTGGTGTCAGAGTCGGCGACCTTGAACCCTTCGGCGCGCAGCCAGCCGACCAGGTCGTCACGCGAGTGCCTGAGGGTGGCCACCGAGGCCTGCAGCTCGCCTGCCCGCGTCAGAGCGGCCCTGGCCACCACCTGGGTCAGCGAGGACAGGTGGTAGGGCAGCCGCACGAGCTGAAGCGCGTCGACCACGCCGCGGCTTGATGCCAGGTAGCCCACCCGACCTCCGGCCAGGGCGAAGGCCTTGGACATCGTCCGCACGACGACGAGGCGCGGGAACCTTGACAGCAAGCCCAAGGCGGTGACGCCAAGATCACGGGCGAACTCGGCGTATGCCTCGTCGATGACGACCAGGCCGGGCGCGGCGGAACAGACCTGCTCGATTACCTCAAGTGGCAGGACAGTCCCGGTGGGATTATTGGGAGAAGTAAGAAAGACCAAGTTGGGCTGGTGTTCGGCGATAGCTTCCAGCGCAAGATCAGTGTCGACGCCGAAGTCCGCACCGCGCGGTATCCCGATCCAGCGAGTGCTCGTCGTCCGCGCGATGATCGGGTGCATGGAGTAGGAAGGCTCGAAGCCGATCGCGCTGCGCCCTGGCCCGCCGAAGGCCTGGAACAACTGCTGGATGATCTCGTTGGAGCCGTTCGCCGCCCAGACCCTGGCAGCCGTCAGGCCGTGGCCGAGATAGGCGGCGAGGTCGGCGCGCAGGGCGACCGCGTCGCGGTCCGGGTACCTGTTCAGTCCGGCCGCCTCGGCGGCCGCCGCTTCCGCGATCTCGCTTACCAGGTCAGCCGACGGCGGATAAGGGTTCTCGTTGGTGTTAAGCCTGGCCCTGGCCGCCACCTGAGGTGCCCCGTAAGGCTCCTCGCCGCGCAGGTCGTCCCGCAACGGCAGCGCGGCGAGTTCGTCACCCGCCGCTCCTATACCGGCCTGCCAGGTAGCTGTGCTGGCAGGCAGGACGGGAACCCGGACGCGAACTGCGGCCACGTGCGCGGCCAGGTCCTCGGCGCCGCCGAGCGCGGCTATGTGCGGGGCGACGCCGGCCAGCGCTTCTGCGTCGCAGGTCACCACGTGAATGCCGCGCAGGAAGGTGAGCACGGACAACCCCGCGTTGTACCGCGCCGTACCGCCGGTAGGCAGCACGTGGTTAGATCCGGCCAGGTAGTCGCCGAGCGAGACCGGCGCGTAAGGCCCGACGAAGATCGCGCCCGCATTGCGCACCTTCCCCGCCAGTTCGGCGGCCCCGGCGGCCTGTATTTCCAGATGCTCGGGTGCCCAGGCATCGGCCACGGCAAGCGCCGCCGCGAGATCGTCGACCAGCACCGCAGCCGACTGCCCGCTGAGCGCGTCCTTGATCCGCCCGGCGTGGCGAGCCGTCTGAATCTGCGTGGCCAGTTCGGCATCGACCAGGTCGGCGAGGCCCTCGTCCGTGGTGATCAGCAGGCACGAGGCGAGCGAGTCGTGCTCGGCCTGCGCGATCAAGTCGGCGGCGACAAAACCCGGATCGGCGCTGCCATCGGCGATGATCGCGATCTCGGTCGGCCCTGCCTGCGCATCGGTGCCGACCTGGCCGGCCAGTAGTCGCTTGGCCGCGGCCACGTAGACATTGCCAGGCCCAGTAATAGTGTCCACAGGCGCACAGTCCCGCGTGCCGTAACCGAACATGGCGATCGCCTGAGCGCCGCCTGCCGCGTGCACCTCGGTGATCCCGAGCAACTCGCAGGCGGCGAGGATCGCCGGGTGCGGACGCTCGCCATGCTCAGCCTGCGGCGGCGACGCCACCGCGATCTCGCGCACGCCAGCCACCTGCGCCGGGATAACGTTCATCACGACCGAAGACGGATAAGCGACCAGCCCGCCAGGAACGTACACCCCAGCCCGCGATACCGGCACGTACCGCTCGGTAACCGAGCTGCCCGCCGCGACAGCAGTCACCGATTCGCGCGGAACCTGAGCGGCGTGGACCAGGGTAGCGCGGCGGATCGCTTCCTTCAGGGCAGCTGCGACGGCAGGGTCAAGCCCGGCAAGCGCCTTCGCCATCACCTCGCGCGGCACCCGCGTGGTCGGCAAGTCGACCCCGTCAAACCTGGCCGTATGCTCACGGACAGCCGCAGCGCCCCGATCGCGCACATCAGCGCACACCGGCCGCACCGCCTCGACAGCCGCAGCCACGTCAAACCCGGCCCTCGGCAGCACGTCGGCAAGCCCTCGGCCGCCAAGCTCCCCCGCAACCTTCCCCCGCAGATCAACCCTGTTAAGCACCAAGTAAGCCTAACCGCCCCCACCCCCCTGTCCGCCCGCACCCCGCACCCCGCACCCCGCACCCCGCACCCCGCCGCCCGCCCTGCTACCCGCCCCAACCCCCACAACCCCACAACGTGCGCGCCCCAACCCCCACAACCCCACAACGTGCGCGCCCTGGTCCCCACAACCCCACAACGGGCGCCCCCCAACAACCCCACAACGGGGGTGCGGGGGGCGGGGGGCGTGCCCTGGGGTGGGGCGGGGGCGGGGCTAAAGCGCGCATTAGTCACTGCTGTCACGCCTACCACACGCATGTGCGCGTACCAAATGTTTCATTTTCATGGCCTATACACGGCTGGACTTGTTTCGGCATGCTCGTATCGTGTCGACCGAACCAAGTAATCAAGCCCATAGCTCAGCAACCAGGCGACAAATCCTCGGAGCCGGTCTTGGGGCCGGCCTCGCGGCCGGCGCGGCGACGGGTGGCTGGCGGTCAGCCGCGAGCACGCGGCACCATCGCCATCCGCTACGTAAGCCAGGGTCACGGCCCTACCCCAGACTCCCGGCCGGGACCGACACAATCCCCCAGATCGAGCACATCGTCCTCCTGATGATGGAGAACCACTCATACGACAACAAACTTGGCATGCTGTGCCGCCGGGGCGCGGACGGCTTTGCCGTGGGCCGCGATGGGCAGCCCACGGCGAGGAACCCTTACGCCGACGGATACATACAGCACGCATTCCGGATGCCGACGACTTGCCAGCTCAAGTCCGAGCCAGCCCAAGACTGGCTTGACAGCCACATTCAGTTCGCCAACGGTCGTAACGACGGTTTTGTCATTTCCGGCAGCGGACCAGTGTCGATGGGCTACTGGCAGGAGGAAGACCAGCCGTTCTACTACTCGCTGGCGAAGATCTTCCCGATCGCCGACAGGTACTTCGCCTCAGTGCTCGGGCAGACCTATCCGAACCGCAGGTATCTGATCTCGGCGACCTCGATCGGCCAGGTCAACGACACCACTCCCGCGCTCACCGACTACCCGGCGGGCGGAACTATCTTCGACCACCTCGACGCCGCCAAGGTGAGCTGGCGCGATTACTACACGACCCTGCCGACCGTCGCGCTGTACCCGGAGCTTTACCTGAAGAACGACGGCACCAGAGTGCTGCCGATCAAGCACTTCTTCACCGACGCCGCCGCAGGCAAGCTGCCAGGTGTCTGCCTGGTCGAACCCGACTACGGCACAAGTTCGGAAGAGAATCCGCAAAACATCGCCCAGGGCGAGCAATTCGCCGCAAAGGTCATCAATGCCGTCATGCATGGCCCGGCCTGGCACAAGACCTTGCTGATCTGGAACTACGACGAGCACGGCGGCTACTACGACCACGTGCGGCCGCCGAGGGCGATCCCGCCTGACAGCATCAAACCTGAGGTGCCCAAGGGCGAGTCGGCCTATGACGGCTTCGGGCGCTACGGCTTCCGCGTTCCCTGCGCGGTTGTCTCACCGTGGGCCAGGCGCGATTACGTCTCGCATCGGGTATTCGACCACACCAGCATCTGCGCGCTGATCGAGGCCAAGTGGAACCTGCCCGCGATGACCTACCGTGACGCGAACGCCGACAACATGCTGGACCTGATCGACCTGCGCCGGCCCGCCTTCGCCGAGCCCCAGGAACTGGCCAGGCCCTTGGCTGACACCGATGGCAAGGCATTGTCGTGCAACGTGTCAGGCCCTGGCACGATCCCGCCGCCAGGATCTGTCTCACCTCCTCCGCACCATCACTAGCACTCAGTCAAGGAGGCACCGATGGCCGCGCAGCCAGGCATTACACCGCAGACCAGCACTAGCAGGCGAGGCGCGCTCAAGGCAGGCCTCATCGCAGGCGCGGCCGTCGGTGTCGGAGGGTGGCGCTCAGGATCGGAGGCAAAGCTCAGGGAACCAGAGTCGCTGCCCTATCCTGACCGTCCCGCCGGCCAGGACACCATCCCCCAGATCGAGCACATCGTCGTGCTGATGCTTGAGAACCATTCCTACGACAACAAGCTCGGCATGCTCGGCCGGCCGGGTGCCGACGGCTTCAGGATCGGCAAGGACGGCAAGCCGACGGCCGTGAATCCGTACCCAGACGGCGACCTTCAGCATGCGTTCCGCATGCCGACTACCTGCCAGTTGCTCGGCAAGCCGAGCCAGACCTGGATCGACAGCCATACCCAGTTCGCGGCCGGGCGCAACGACGGTTTCGTCAGGTCAGGCAGCGGCCCGGTAGCGATGGGTTACTGGCAGTGGGCCGACCAGCCGTTCTATTACTCGCTCGCGAAAGTCTTCCCCATCGCGGACAGGTACTTCTGCTCGGTGCTCGGGCAGACCTACCCCAACCGCAGGTACCTGATCTCGGCTACCTCGCTCGGGATGGTCAACGACGGAGTGCCCGATCCGCTGAGTTACCCGGAAAACGGCACCATTTTCGACCGGCTTGACGAGGCGGGAGTCAGCTGGAAGGACTACTACAGCACGGTCTCGACCACCGAGCTTTACCCGAAGCTGTTCCTGAAGAACGTCGGCAAGAAGGTGGTCGGCATCGATCGTTTCTTCGCTGACGCGCAGGCCGGCGAGCTGCCGGGATTCTCGCTCGTCGAGCCCAACTTCGTCACTGACTCAGAGGAGGATCCGCAGAATGTCGCGGCCGGCGAGCACTTCGCGGCGCGAGTGATCAACGCGGTCATGCACGGTCCTGGCTGGAAGAAGACGCTGCTGATCTGGACCTACGACGAGCACGGCGGTTACTACGACCACGTGCCGCCTCCGGCGGCTGTCGCGCCTGACGACATCAAGCCGGATGCGCCCGCCAGCCAGCAGTACGGCGGCTTCACCAGGTACGGGTTCCGCGTTCCCTGCGCCGTCATATCACCCTGGGCACGAGCACGCTACGTTTCGCACGTGGTGTTCGACCACACCAGCATCTGCGCGCTGGTGGAGGCCAAGTGGAACCTGCCGGCCATGACCAGGCGCGACGCCAACGCCAACACGATGCTCGACCTGCTCGACTTCCGCGCCCCCGCGTTTGCCAGGCCACCCGCGCTGGCCAGGCCCTTGCTCACTGCTCACCCGGTCAGCGCCCTGAAGTGCGACGTCACCGGGCCTGGCAAGATCCCGCCTCCCGGCTCGGTCACCAGGCGCTCCGGCTAGGCGCTACTCGATGATCTTGGAGATCGGGAGCTCGAGTATGTCCCTGGCGCCAGCGGCCCGCAGCGCGGGAATCAGCGTGTTGACGCCGCGCTTGGGCACGACCGCCTCGACCGCGTGCATGTCGCCGCGCGCCAGCGAGGTGATCGTTGGCGACGACATCGCGGGAAGCATGTTGGCGACTGCCTCCAGGTCGGCAGCCGAGACGTTCAGCTTCACGAGCACGTTGCCTCGCGCCGCGATCGCTCCCCGCAGCAGCAGCGCCACGTCCTCCATCGCGGCACGCTTGTCCGCGTCGGCGTAGGCGTCCTGATTGGCGACGAGCTCGGTATAGCTGACCAGCACCGTGTGCAGGATCTTCAGCCCGTTGCGGCGCAGCGAGGAACCAGTCTCGGTCAGATCGATGATCGCGTCCACGATGTCAGGCACCTTGGCCTCGGTGGCGCCGTAGGAGGGCGTCACCACCGCCCTGATCCCGTTGTCGGATAGGAAACGCCTGGTCAGCGCGGGAAACTCGGTGGAGATCCTGACTCCCTCTGGCAGGTCGGCAAGCGACTCCCAGCCGGAGGCCGCAGGCACGGCGAGCACCACTCGCACTGGATTGGACGTCGCCCTCGAGTACGCCAGTTCGCCGAGCGACGCGACGTCCGCGCCGGTCTCGGTGATCCAGTCCCGGCCGGTGATGCCGAAGTCGAAGAGTCCCTCGGCCAGGTAGAGCGGTATCTCCTGCGGACGCAGGAACCGCACGCGGTCGATCCGCGGGTCGTCGATGCTGGCGTGGTAGTCACGGTCGGAGGCGCGCCGCACGGTCAGGTCGGCAGCATCGAACAGTTCGAGCGTGGCCTTCTCAAGCGACCCCTTGGGCAGCACAAGTGATAGCACGCCAAGCACCCTACCCGCCGCAGGAGAGCCGCAGGCTAGGCAATCACCCTCGCGACCGAGGATCCGTCGGGCAGCCGGCGCACCTCGAGCCGTTCAGGCACCCGCTGCTTCAGTTCGGCCACATGGCTGACGATCCCGACCGCGCGGCCGCGGTCCCTCAGTTCGTCGATCACCTCGAGCACCTGGTCAAGCGTCTGGTCATCGAGCGAACCGAACCCCTCGTCGATGAAAAGCGTCTGCAAGTCGACCCCGCCCGCCTCGGCCTTCACCACGTCGGCGAGGCCGAGTGCCAGGGCCAGCGAGGTGTAGAACGTCTCGCCGCCCGACAGGGAGGCCGGGCTGCGTTCCTCCCCCGTGTACCTGTCGGTCACGGTCAGCGCCAGCCCGGTCCGCTGGCGCCGCGCCTGCGCTTCGTCGCTGCGGCGGAGTTCGTACCGGCCAGCGGACATGATGGCAAGCCGCACGTTGGCAGCCGCGACGACCTGTTCGAACCAGTGCCGCAGCACGTAGGTGGTCAGCGCTACCCTGCGGTGCCCGTCCATGCCTTTCGCCAGCCCGGCCAGGTAGATCACCGGTCCGCTCGCGACGGCCAGTGCCTGCGCTCGTTCCTCAGCCGCCTGCACCTCGGCCCGCCTGGCTCCCAGCCGTTCCGCCTTGGCCAGGCGGGCGTCCCTGGCCGACCGCGCCTCCTGCTCCGCCGCACGCGCTTGGTCAAGTGCCGCAACCGCGGCATCGGCCTGAGCCGCCGCCGAGCCGGCCTCCGCAGGCGAGAGTCCGGCCAGTTCTGGCGCCTGCACCGTCGCCGCCAGCGCCGCGAGTTCCTGCTCCCAGGCAATTACCCGCTGGTCGAGTGCCGCCTGCTGGCCAGGCGCGAGTACCGCGGCTGCGGCGAGTTCCAGCGCAGCGGCACCGCCGACGTCAAGCGGCAGCATGTCGCCGGCCGCCGCGACCCCGGCGAACCCGCTGGCCACAGCCTCAGATTCGGCCCGGGCACGTGCCCGCTCGGCGACCTCGAGCGCCGCGGCTAGCTCACCGAGTGCGACGGCAAGCGCACGGTCAGACCGCGCCGCCGACTCGAGTGCCTGCTTCCTTGCCCGCACCGACGGGTAGGCGCCGCCGGCTTCACCGAGCGCCGATCGCAACGACTCAAGCTCGCCAAGCGCCTGCCCGGCCAGGGCGTCGGCGTTCGCCTGCGCAGCCACGGCGGCAACATGCTCAAGGTGCAGCCGTTCCCCGGCCGAACGCAGCCCGGCGAGATCACCCTCGATCCGGCCTGCCGCGCAGGCGGCCTGCTCGGCCCGTGCCGCCTGCTCGGCAACCTGCCTGGCCTCCGCCTCGATCACCGTCAGGTCCCGGCCCCCGGCGATGGCCGTCAGCCCGGCGACCTCATGGCCAAGCTCTTCGTGCTTGCGCTTGGCCAGTTCGCGCTCCCGTCCGGCGGCGTCTCGCAGGTCCCTTGCCGCCGCGACCAGTTCCGCGGTCATCGGCTCGGCAGCGCCCCTGGCCGGACTCGGGTGCGTGACCGATCCGCATACCTGGCATGGCGAGCCTTCTGCCAGCCCGGCCGCCAGTTCGGCCGCCATCCCGGCGAGCCGGGCGTCCATGGCCCGCTGATGCACGTCGGTCAGCGCCTGATGCGCGTCGACTGCCGCCCTGAGCGCCTCCGCCTGCCGGTCAAGCTGCGGGTTGAGCTTCACCAGCCGCCGCGCCGCCGCCCCGGTTTCTGCCAGCGCCTGCTGCCGCTGCCTGGCGGCAGGAAGGCCGGCCGCGCACTGCCTTGCCTCCGCCAGGCTCGCCTTCGCCGCCGCCAGGCGGGCAGGCAGGTCACGCTGCTCATTTTCCAGCGACCGCACCAGGCTGGCTGCCGCCGCAGCCTGCTCGCGCAGCGCCGCAGCAGCGCGCTCCCTGGCCGGGAACCCGGCTTCTTCGTCGGCAAATTTGCTCAGGCTGCTCGCCTCGGCGTCCGCCTCGGCGGCCTCAGCCTCGGTCCGTTTGGCCGCCTTGGCGACCAGCGTGCTGTCCGCCGACGCGGCCAGACTGATGCAGTCCTGGCCGGCCACCGCACGCAGCGCCCGCCTGGCGGCGACTACCGCGGCCTCTGCCTCGCCGAGCGCAAAGATCAGCGGCCGTACCGGCTCGGCCCGCCTGGCGGCGCCAAGCATCGCGACCCGCTCATCGTGCGCTGCCCTGGTCGCCTCGTGCCTGCCGAGCCGGTCGAGCGCCTCCTTCAGCCTGGTGACCAGTGCTGCTCGCTTGACCGCCGCCTGCTCGGCCGCCGTCGCCTGCCGCACCTTCGCGGCGGCTAGCCCGACCGCGCTTTCAGAAAGCTCCGCCAGGGCAGCAAGCTCGCCCTCGAGTTGCTTGAAGGCCAGTGCCCGGTCCGCCGCCGAGGCCGCGACCAGCTCCTGCCTGGCTTGCGCGTCGAGCCCGGCCGCCTCCGCCGCCGCCGAGACGGCCACGTCGACCGCACTGTCCGCCTGCTCGCGGGCCCGCAGCGCCCCGGCTCTGCGCCGGTCAAGCTCGGCCGTGACATTGTCGTAGAGGCCGGTGCCGAACAGCTTGGTAAGCAGCGTGCGCCGGTCGTCGTCATCGGCACGCAGGAACCTGGCGAATTCGCCCTGCGGCAGCAGCATCACAGAGGTGAACTGCGCCCGGTTCAGCCCGATCGCGGCCGTGATGACGTCGCCCGCTTCTGCCTTGTTCGACGTGATGCTCACCCAGCGGCCCTGCGCCAGGCGCTGAAGGTGCACGCGCATGGCCGCGACGGTGAAGCCGCTGCCGCGTCGCTTGAGCCGCTTGTGCTCTGGTGACCTGGTGACCTGGTACCTGATGCCGTTCACCGAGAACTCGAGCTTGACCAGCGGCTCGAGGCCGGGATCGGCGAAGTCGGAATGCAGCCGGTCGGCTGCCGCGTCCTGGCCGGCCAGCCCGCCGTAAAGGGCGAAGGTGATCGCGTCGAGAATCGTGGTCTTGCCCGCGCCTGTCGGCCCTTCAAGCAGAAAGAGCCCGCTGCCGCTCAGCCGGTCGAAGTCGATGCGCTGCGGCGCGGCGTAAGGCCCGAATGCTTGCAGTTCCAGGCTGTGCAGCCGCATTCAGGCCGCCAGCTCCTTGACCACGGTCAGCGAGCCGTTCTCCTGCGCGCCCGCCTGCTGCACGGTCTCGATCACGTCGGCCAGCACGGCAAGCTGCTCCTCGTCCGGCGGCCCTCCGCTGGTGAACTCCACGAAGCGAGCGCAGATCTGGGCGGGATCACTGACCTGCGCGATACCCCGAAGGTCAGTCTCGGCGCAGCCGAGTTCGCCATCGGGCTCGAAATCAAGCGCCAGCGTGTGCGGCCAGCGTTCCCGCAGCCGCTCCATCGGCGCAGCAGGCCTTACGGTGTCGGTGAGCACCACCTTGAGCCAGGCCAGGGCAAGCTCGGGGTCATCGAGCGCAAGCATCTCTTCCAGGCTGCCCCGCACCTGCCTCAGCGGCCTGGGGACCGGAGTCGGCAGCTTCTTCGTGGTCACGTTGCCTGCGTCGTCGATCTCGGCCAGCGTCACCGACTTGGCCTGATGCCGCTCGCCGAAGGAAAAGGCCAGCGGCGAACCGCTATACCTGATCCGGCCGGCCGGCCCGACGTTCTGCTGGCCGTGCAAGTGACCGAGGGCGACATAGGTGAGCCCGGAGAACACCGACGCAGGCACGTCGGCGATGCCGCCGACCCTGATGTCACGTTCGGACTCAGCAGGCTCCGCCCCTGTGACGAACGCGTGCGCGGCGACGACCGTGCGGTCGAACCCGCGCCCGGCCGCGTCCTTCTTGATCAGGTCGACGGCTGCGGCGAGCACGCAAGCGTGTGACCTGCCGGTGCCAAGCTCGTCCATCACGGCGTCAGGCAGCAGGTAAGGGATGCCGTACAGGGCAACGCCGCCCGCAACCAGCGGCCTGGTGATATCGGCAACGCTGGTGCGCAGGTGCACTCCGGCCGCTTCGCTCAGCCGGGAGCCGAACCCGAGCCTGACCGCCGAGTCGTGGTTACCGCTGGTCAGCAAGACAGGAAGGCCAGCCTCGGCGAAACCGGTCAGTGCGCGGTCAAGCAGCGCGACCGCATCGGTGGTCGGCACCGCCCGGTCATAGATGTCCCCTGCGACCACGACCGCGTCCGCGCGCTGCGCGATAGACTCGGCAACCAGCCAGTCAAGGAAGTCCGCCTGGTAAGGCAGCAGGTCGGCGCTGTGCAGCGTCCGGCCAAGGTGCCAGTCGGAGGTGTGGATCAGTCGCATCGGGCACGCCATCAGGTCCGGGGAAGAAGACCAAGCCACCCCAATTTTGCCCGTGCAACCACCGAGACCCCCGCCATTGCCCCGCCGGCGGCGTGTCGCCCCCACCCTCCGGCGTGCCGACTTCATGTGAGGATTAGCTCTCGTGAGCGATACCGACGAAGAAGAGCGGCACCGGCTCACGACCATGTCCGGCCTCGCGGCACTTTCGCTTGACGCGCTGTCCTCGGTGACCTACGGGCCTGAGGCGATTGTCGTCGTGCTGGTCGCGGCCGGAACGGTCGGCCTTGGCTATACGCTGCCGGTCACGCTGGCGATCGTGATCTTGCTGGCCGTGCTGGTGGTCTCTTACCGGCAGGTCATCGCGGCGTTCCCGAACGGCGGAGGTGCGTACGCGGTAGCGCGCAGGCACCTGGGCAGGACGCCGGCGCTCGTCGCGGCCGCCTCTTTGATCATCGACTACGTGCTCAACGCCGCGGTCGGCGTCAGCGCCGGCGTCGCGGCGCTGACCTCGGCCTTCCCCGGACTGTTCAAGTACACGGTGCCGCTTTGCCTGCTGGTGCTCGCCGCGATCACGGCGGCCAACCTCTGGGGTGTCGCCGAATCGGCGCGGCTGCTCATCGCGCCTACGCTGCTCTTCATCGCGGCCATCGCGCTGGTCATCCTCTCTGGCCTGCTGCGCAGCCACCCCGTGGTCGAGCCGCCAAGGCACCTGCCAGGCGTCGCGGAGGCCGTCGGAGTTCTGCTGCTGCTCAAGGCGTTCGCCTCTGGCTGCTCGGCGCTGACCGGAGTCGAGGCCATCGCCAACGCGGTGCCGGCGTTCCGCAAGCCGCGGGTCAGGCATGCCCAGCACACCGAGGCCTGGCTCGGCGCGCTGCTCGGCGTCATGCTGATCGGCCTGGCCGTCTTGATCAGGAAGTTCCACGTCACGCCTGACCCGCGCGAGACCGTGCTTGCCCAGCTTGCCGCCATCGGAGTGGGCAAGGACGTCGTCTTCTACGCCATCCAGCTGATCACCACCGTCCTTCTCGCGCTGGCCGCGAACACCTCGTTCGGCGGCCTGCCTGTCCTCACCTCGCTGCTGGCCAAAGACAACTTCCTGCCGCACCTCTTCTTCCTCAAGGCGGACAGGCAGGTGCACAGGTACGGCGTCGTGGTTCTGGCCGTGTTCGCCGGGATACTGCTCGTAGCGGCGGACGGCAACACCCAGCGGCTGGTTCCGCTGTTCGCGATCGGGGTGTTCGTCGGCTTCACGCTTTCCCAGGCCGGAATGGTGCTGCACTGGCGGGAGGAGCACGGCCCTGGCTGGGCCACCAGGGCCACGATCAACGGCGTCGGCGCCGTGCTTACCCTGGCCGCGCTTGCCGTAGAGCTGATCAGCAAGTTCACCGAGGGCGCCTGGCTGGTCGTGCTCATGGTGCCGCTGCTCGTGCTGATGTTCTCCCGTGTCCACGCGACATATTCGAGGATCGGCGCGCTGTTGCAGATCGGCACGATACCGCCGGCGCCGCAGCGAGCGGGTTCGCTCGTCGTCGTGCCCGTTGCCGGAATGTCGCTGCTGACCAGAGAAGGCATCTCGGTGGCGCTGTCGCTAGGCAGGAAGGTCATCGCGGTCACCGTTTGCTACAGCGAAGCCGAGGACGAGGAACAGCACGAGCACCTGCAGCGGCAATGGGAAGAGTGGCACCCGGAAGTGCCGCTGGTCACCCTGCACGCCACGCACCGCTCGCTGGCTCCGCCGATCGTCACATACCTGCACGGACTTGAGGTCACCGACGGGTACGAGCGGATCGTGGTGCTGATTCCCGAGGTCGCGCCGGCCAGGCCCTGGCAGCGAATACTCCACAACCAGCGCGGCTTCGTGCTCGCCCGCGCGATCCAGAAGGGCACGGTCAACGTCGTCATCTGCCGGCTGCACTTCCAGCGGGCGACCTGGACTCCGCCGCCGACTCCGCCGCCCCCTTCAGATTCGGTGCCGCAGCCTCCGCTGCCTGGCGAGCTATAGGTGAGCCCGGCCATGGCCGCCTGGCAGGCGCAGCGGCGATTCGCCTCGACGCGGGTGGCCATGCTGGCCACGGTGTCTGCGGACGGCCGGCCTCATCTGGTGCCCTGCACATTCGCGGTGGACGGCGACTCCATTTACGTGGCGGTCGACCACAAGCCGAAGACCACTACGAACCTCCGGCGCCTGCGCAATATCGCGGCTAACCGGAACGTGGCCATGCTGGCCGACCATTACGAGGAAGACTGGCAAGCCCTCTGGTGGGCGCGCGCCGACGGCGGCGCCTCCGTGCTCGCTGAGCCCGCCGAGATGACCGGCCCGGTCCGCCTGCTGGCGGAAAAGTACTCGCAGTATGCTGACCGGCCGCCAGGAGGGCCGGTGATCGCTATCTCAGTGACCGCCTGGAGTGGCTGGTCGGCCAGCTAGCCGCCAGGATCAGGAGCGTACCAGCCGCGAAATGGCTGCCGCGGCCTCCTTGACCTTGGCTTCGCCATCCGGGCCGCCCTGAGCAACGGCTTGGGTCACGCAGTGGCTGAGATGATCTTCCAGCAGGCCGAGCGCGACGGATTGCAGCGCCCTGGTGACGGCGGAGACCTGGGTGAGCACGTCAATGCAGTAGACGTCCTCGTCGACCATGCGCTGGAGGCCGCGGACCTGGCCTTCGATCCGGCGCAGTCGCTTGAGGTAAGCCTCCTTGTCCTTACTGTATCCGTGCATGCCTGACCTTACCCCGATCCGCTGTCCGGCCAGGCTGGTGACCTGGTCGTGATTAAGCGCCTGCCGCCAGGGTAGCTGGGCGGCACCTGACGCTTGGACAGAAGGAGTGGCTGATATGGCCGGGACGACGCTCCGCATGCCGCGGAGTCGCGGCGCCCTCAGTGGCGCGCTGCTCATCCTGCTCGGGATCTGGGGCGCCCTGGTGCCTTTGACCGGGCCGTACTTGCATTTCGCGTTCACGCCTGACCGGCCGTGGGTCGTGACCACCGGGCGGGTGTGGCTCGAGTTCCTGCCGGCCGCCGTGGCTGTGATCGGCGGCATCGTCATGCTGACAAGCAGGTTCCGGCCAGGCGCCATGACCGGTGCCGCCCTGGCCGGGATCAGCGGGGCGTGGTTCGCCTTCGGAAGTCACCTCACCGGGCTTCTTATGCGTAATCCGCCGGTCGCGGGCAGTCCGGCAGGCGACCACCTCAGGCAGACGATCGAGCAGCTCGGCTTCTTCACCGGGCTTGGCGTCGTGATCATTTGCGTGGCCTCCTTCGCGCTCGGGCGCCTTTCGCTGGTCTCCGCGCGCGACCTCAAGCTAGCCGAGCGCCTGGCTGGCACGCCCGACCCGGCTGGCTCCGGCCCGGCTGGCGCGAAGACATCGGCGAGGAAAGCTCCGCTAGCCACCTTCACCAAGATCGCTAGCGGCAAGAAGGCCGCCGCCGCGACCTCGGACGAGGAAACGGCCAAGTCGAGGGAACAAGTCAGCTCGGGAACCTGATTGAGGGTACTGACACACGTAAAGACATAATGTGCCGAAGGCACGACCCGGCAGCGCGACTCCGGCATATTAGCTAGAGTGCTGCAGATCGGAGTACCAGGGCGGTAACCGGCAGGTTAACCCGGCCGGAGACATCCTGGCCTGCGAAGATGACTATACTTTCCGTCCGGTCCGGCAATACTGGACAACCTTTTCCCTGCAACTTTCAGAACAATACGATACGCGACGTCTTTAAAAATTCTGAGGTAGGCTGTAGCTTGATGGGAAGCCCTGGAATTCCGGCGCGGCTAAGAAAGATCGCGGCTCTCGCCGAACGCGGATCTGCCGGATCTGCCGGATCTGCCGCGACTGAGTCTGCCTCGCCCGATGACGGGACTTCCCGACCAGCCTCCATGCCCCTTTCGGCGCCCGTTCCCGCTGACTCCGGTCCCGCTGACCCAGGTCCCGCTGACCCAGGTCCCGCTGACTCCGGTCCCGCTGACACCAGTCCAGGCCGCCTGCCGGACGGAGAGCGCGTACCTGCGGGCAAGGCACATGGCGGCCGGGTTGATGCCGAACCTGAGGTCACCGCGCACCTCGCCGACCATCTGAGCCTGCCCCCGCCGCCGGTCATCGCCGCCTTGGACCGGCGCAGAACCGCGAGGACGATGCGGCCAAGGCGGGGCCGGCCGCGCAGCGAGCACGTAGACCGAGCGATCTTGACCGCCGCTAACGAGCTCATCGCCGACAAGGGCGTCAGCGGGCTGACGATCGAGGAAGTGGCGTCCAAGGCCGGGGTGGGCAAGACTACGATCTACCGGCGCTGGTCATCGCGCGGAACCTTGGCACTCGACACCTTCCTGGCCGAGATCGGCGAGCAGCAGGCGCTGCGGGACACGGGAACCTTCTCAGGCGATCTGCGTGCGGCACTCGGCGAGTGGGTCACGGCGGTGGCAGGCACCAGTGCGGGCATCATGCTGGTCGGCCTCATCGCGGAGATGCACAGGGATCGCGGGCTGGCCATAGCCTGGCAGGACCGGGTGATCTCGCCACTGCGGGCGCAGTACTCGATCATGCTCGACCGCGCCATCAGCCGCGGCGAGATCCCGGCAAGCACCGATGCCACCGTCGTGCTCGACCTGGTATTCGGCGCCTGTTACTACCGTCTGCTCAACGGGCACCGGCCGCTCAACGGCCAGTTCGTCAACCAGGTCGTGGACATAGTCGCGCTCGGCGTCGGCGCCCAGTCGAGCTTAAGCATGAGACGGCGGCCAAGGAACTGACCAGGCGCAAGGCCGAGTGCTGGGCCGGTCGCGTTCGACGCAGTACTTGACGGGCCGTCGCTGAAGCGAAGGAACTGGCCGAGGCGATCAGGAGAGTGAGTGCCTGCCCCAGCGTGCTGGCCAGAAACGCCAGGGGGCGGGAACTGACGGCGGCACGAGCTCGCCCGGCCGCGGCGGCTAGCCCGGCGGCACCGCAGGGAGGCTAGGGCCTGGCGGGTTTCCTCGTGCCCGGCGGCCAGCCGTGCCTTGGCTGGTACCACGTCGCCGTGCAGCCGGCCGTGCCGCAGTGCACGCGCCGATGGCCGCGGCCTGGCTGTGCCAAGGCCGCCGGGCAGTCACAAGGTGTCCAGCTTACGATCACCCGGCCTGGCCCCCACTGATGACCGGCAGGACACTGCGCGGGATACGGCCACCAGTCCGGACGGGTAACTTCGCTCATGTCATCAGTAGAACATATTTTCGATGTCAGGTAGCCGGCCCGGCCGCCGTTCCGGCCTGTCAGACTACCGATCATGCACACGCTGGTCGCGGATCATCCGCTCATCGCGCACAAGCTCACCGCGCTCAGGGACGTTCACACCGAGACGCCGGTATTCCGGAGCCTTACCGACGAACTCGTCACGCTGCTCGCCTATGAAGCTACCCGTGATGTCAAGGTCGAGCCTGTCCAGGTACACACGCCGCTGGCGACGGCGGAAGGCGCCAAGCTGGCCAGGCCGATCCCGCTCGTCGTGCCCGTGCTCAGGGCAGGCATCGGGATGCTCGACGGCATGGCCAGGCTGCTGCCTAAGGCCGACGTGGGCTTCGTCGGCCTGGCCCGCGACGAGGAGACCCTCGTCGCCTCGACCTACGCGACCAGGCTTCCCGCCGACCTCACCGGCAGGGACACCTTCGTGCTCGATCCGATGCTGGCGACGGGCGGAACGCTGGAAACCGTCTTCGGCATGCTGGCCTCGCGCGGTGCCGCGTCGCTGACCGCAATCTGCCTGCTCGCCGCTCCTGAAGGCCTCGCCAGGATCAGCGAGGCCTTCCCCGACGACTTCCCCGTCCCTGTCAAGGTGGTCACCGCCGGCCTGGACGAGCGGCTTAACGAACGCGGCTACATCGTGCCAGGCCTAGGCGACGCCGGCGACCGCCTGTTCGGCGAAATTTAGCTGACCGGCGTTAGCTGCCCACCGGGTGCCATACCGTCTTCGTCTCCGTGAAGGCGAGCATCCGGCGCGGCGTCGGCGTCTCCGCCCAGTCGTCCTCGCCAAGGAACACCCGTTTCACGTTGGCCGCCGCGAGCCGCGCAAGCTCGGCCCGCGAACCGGCTGCGGCGCCGGTGATGTCGATGGCGTTCACGTCGAAATGCCCGGCCAGCACGGCCGCCAGTTCGCCGGTGCGACCGGTCAGCATGTTGACGACGCCGCCAGGCAGGTCGCAGGTCGCCAGCACCTCGGACAGGGTGATCGCCGGCAGCGGCCGCTCCTCGCTGGCAACGACAACCGCCGCGTTCCCCGTCGCGATCACCGGCGCGACCACGCTCACCAGCCCGAGCAGACTCGACTCGGCCGGCGCGATGACCGCGACCACGCCGGTCGGCTCGGGCACGCTGAAGTTGAAGTAGGGCCCGGCGACCTGGTTGGCGCCGCCCGCGACCTGCGCCACCTTGTCTGGCCAGCCGGCATACCACACCAAGCGGTCAATCGCCGCGGCCACTGTCCTGCGCGCGGCTGTCATGGACATTCCTTCTGCTGCCAGAATTTCCCCGGCGAACTGCCCGGCCCGGCCTTCGATCATCTCCGCCGCGCGGTAGAGCACCTGGCCTCGGTTGTAGGCCGTCGCCGAACTCCACGCGCCGAAGGCTGCCCTAGCGGCCTCGACCGCGTCCCTCGCGTCCTTGCGCGATGCCTGAGCGGCGAAGGCAAGCAGTTCTCCGCCCTTAGCGGCGCGGACCTGGTAGGAGCGACCCGACTCTGACCTGGGGAAGGCACCGCCGACGTAGAGCTTATAGGTCTTGCGCACGGCCAGCCGGGCTGCATCTGGCTGGGCCGGCTTGTCAGGCATCGAGGTACGCGGCCAGGCCGTGCCTGCCGCCCTCGCGCCCGAAACCTGACTCTTTGTAGCCGCCGAACGGGCTGGCCGGGTCGAACACGTTGAAGGTGTTAGCCCAGACCACGCCGGCCCGCAATCGCTGCGCCATCCACAAGATCCGGCTTCCTTTCTCCGTCCAGATGCCTGCCGACAGGCCGTAAGGGGTGTTGTTGGCCTTTGCTACCGCCTCTTGCGGAGTGCGGAAGGTGAGCACGGAGAGCACGGGCCCGAAGATCTCCTCACGCGCGATCCTGTGGGCCTGGCTGACCCCGGTGAACACCGTCGGGGCGAACCAGTAGCCACGGGAAGGCAATTCGCACGGCGGCGACCAGCGCTCCGCGCCCTCGGCTTCCCCAGCGGCCGTAAGCTCGGTGATCTTCTCGAGTTGCCGGCGCGAGTTGATGGCGCCGAGGTCGGTGTTCTTGTCGAGCGGGTCACCGACCCGCAGCGTGGCCAGGCGCCGGCGCAGCCGGTCGACCACCTGCTCGGCGACCGATTCCTGCACGAGCAGCCGCGAGCCGGCGCAGCAGACCTGGCCCTGGTTGAAGAAGATCCCGTTCACGATGCCCTCGACCGCCTGATCGATCGGAGCGTCGTCGAACACCACGTTGGCGGCCTTGCCGCCGAGTTCGAGTGTGAGCTTTTTGGCGGAACCGGCAATTTTTTCCGTTATCGCGATGCCGACCTCGGTAGAGCCGGTGAAGGCAACCTTGTCCACGCCAGGATGGGCCACCAGGGCCGCGCCCGTGCCGCCGGCGCCGGTCAGCACGTTGACCACGCCAGGCGGCAGGTCCGCCTGCTGGCAGACCTCGGCGAGCAGCAGCGCGGTGAGCGGCGTGGTTTCGGCCGGCTTGAGCACGCAAGTGTTGCCCGTGGCCAGGGCAGGAGCCAGTTTCCACGCCGCCATGAGCAGCGGGAAGTTCCACGGGATCACCTGGCCGGCGACCCCGAGCGGGCGCGGGTCTGGCCCGAAGCCCGCATAGCTCAGCTTGTCCGCCCAGCCCGCGTAGTAAAAGAAGTGCGCGGCAGCGAGCGGGATGTCGACGTCCCTGGTCTCCTTGATCGGCTTGCCGTTGTCGATCGACTCGAGCACGGCGAACTCACGCGAGCGTTCCTGGATTATCCGCGCGATCCGGTACAGGTACTTGGCACGCTCGCTGCCCGGCATCGGACCCCAGACCTGCTCGAAGGCGGTTCTGGCCGCAGCCACGGCCCGGTCCACGTCTGCGGGTCCTGCCTGCGCGACCACCGTGAGTTCTTCTTCCGTGGCCGGGTTGATCGTGGGAAAGGTGCGGCCGCTCGCCGCCTGGGTGAACTCGCCGTTGACGAAAAGGCCGTACCGCGGTGCGATAGCGACGACGTCGCGTGACTCGGGTGCCGGCGCGTACTGCCAGTCAAGGCCTGAGGTCACCGCGACCGCGCCTTCGCCCGCCTTGTCAGCCAACCCAGCCTCCTGCCGTCGCTGTGCCCCCATTGTCGCACGCAGCGCACTTCGACCAGGTCCGAGCCGATGCGGAGCCGATGCACGGTTCCGCGCGGCGGCAGCGCGCGATCAGTCCAAGGTGAAGTAATCCTGGCCCTGGTAGCGGCCGCTCAGTTGCTTGCCTCGCTGCCTGAGCAGGTCGTTGAGCAGGCTGGACGCGCCGATCCTGAACAAGCCTGGTGCGAGCCAGGTCCGGCCTGCGGTCTCGTTGACCAGTACCAGGTACCTGATCGCATCCTTGGCAGTCCTGATCCCGCCTGCGACCTTGACCCCGACAAGGCGGCCTGAAGCCTGCTCGAAGTCCCGCACCGCTGCCAGCATGACCAGCGCGACCGGCGGGGTCGCCGCCGGGCTGACCTTGCCTGTGGAGGTCTTGATGAAGTCGGCGCCCGCGAGCATTGCCAGCCAGGACGCCCGCACGACATTGTCGAGCGTCGCAAGCTCAGCGGTCTCGAGTATCACCTTCAGGTGCGCGGGGCCGCACGCTTCCTTGACGGCCCTGATCTCCTCGCAGACCTGACC
This sequence comes from Actinomycetota bacterium, assembly GCA_027313705.1. Taxonomy (GTDB): domain Bacteria; phylum Actinomycetota; class Actinomycetes; order Streptosporangiales; family Streptosporangiaceae; genus Chersky-822. The sequence goes on from DAHVDE010000004.1 coordinate 41,238, forward strand.
GTACCTGCCCGCCAGGAACGCGCCCCTGTCGATGACCATGTCTATCTCGTCCGCGCCTGCGTCCACCGCGTCCGCCACGTCAGCCAGCTTCACCTTGAGCGACGCCCGCCCGGAAGGGAAGGCGGTCGCCACCGAGGCGACCGCGACCGTGCCGCGGCCGAGTTCGGCCTTGGCGGCCGCGACGAGGTCCGGGTACACGCAGACGGCCGCCACCGGCGGCACAGCCGCGTCGGCAGGATCGGGCCGCATCGCCTTGGCGCAGAGGCTGCGCACCTTGCCGGGGGTGTCCGCGCCTTCCAAAGTGGTGAGGTCCACCATCGTGACCGCCAGGTCGAGCGCGGCCAGCTTGGCTTCCTTCTTGATCGACCTGGTCGCCAGCGCCGCCGCCCTGGCATGGACGCCGACCTGGTCGACGCCGGGCAAGCCGTGCAGCAACTGCCGCAGCGCCGCGTCCGAGCTGACTCCAGCCAGCCAGTCCCCGCCCTGCGGCGACCTTAGCTGGGACGACAGCACCTGAACTCCGGACATGCCAGCGATGCTACCCGCCGGCGCGCGCGACATCGAGGTGTCATGGTGCTGGCCGGCCGGTACGGACCCGGCCGGCCACCAGTGGCGCCATCGCGGCGGCGAAACCAGGCTTGATCACCGTGTTGATCAGCTCGAGCCGCTCGTCGAACGGCGCGAACGCGCTCTTCATCGCGTTGATGGTCAGCCACTGGATGTCCGACCACCCGTAACCGAACGCCTCGACGAGCGTCGCGAACTCAGAGGACAGCGAGACATCGCTCATCAGCCGGTTGTCGGTGCTCACGGTGACGCGGAAGGACAGCCGGCGCAGCAGGCCGATGGGGTGCCCGCCGATGGACGCGGCCGCGCCGGTGTGCACGTTGGAGGTGGGGCACATCTCAAGCGGAATCCGCCGGTCCCTGACATAGCTGGCTAGGCGCCCGATGGCCGCGGAGCCGTCGGGCTGCACCGCGATATCGTCGATGATCCGCACCCCGTGCCCGAGGCGTTCCGCGCCGCACCATTGCACGGCCTCCCAGATCGACGGCAGCCCGAACCCTTCGCCGGCGTGAATCGTGATGTGGAAGTTCTCCCGCGCCACGTACTGGAACGCGTCCAGGTGGCGGCTCGGCGGGCTGCCCGCCTCGGCCCCGGCGATGTCGAAGCCGACCACACCGCGATCCCTGTGCCTGACCGCGAGCTCGGCGATCTCCAGCGACCTGGCCGCCGTCCGCATCGCGGTCAGCAGCGCATACACCCTGATACCGCGCCCCGCGCTGCCTGCCGCGAACCCCTCGAGCACCGCCTCGACCACCTGGTCGAGGCTGAGTCCCGCGTTCACGTGCAACTCGGGGGCGAACCGCACCTCCGCGTAAGCCACGCCATCGGCGGCCAGGTCCTCCGCGCACTCGGCCGCCACCCGTACCAGCGCGTCGCGGGTCTGCATCACCCCTACGGTGTGCTGGAAGGCCTCGAGGTAGAGCTCAAGGTGGCCGCGCTTCGATGCGGTCGCCATGTAGTGGCTGAGCTCGCCCACGTCCTGGGTAGGCAGGCCGCGGTAACCGGTCTGGCGGGCAAGCTCGACGATCGTCCCTGGCCGCAAGCCTCCGTCCAGGTGGTCGTGCAGCATGACCTTGGGCACCTGGCGGATCTGATCAACAGTGACTGACACGTCACCCATTCTCACTCAGCCGATGCGCTCGATGACGACGGGACGCGAATCCGGCTGGTCAGGCCCGACCTCGATTCCTCCGGCGAGTGCGTCGAGTGCGCCTGCGAACCTGACCGGATCGTCGGCGCGCAGCTCGAGCAACGGCTGGCCAGCGCTCACCTTCTCACCGGGCTTGGCCAGGCAGATGACCCCGGCGCCCGGGCTCACCTGGTCCTCTTTGCGCGCCCTGCCAGCACCGAGCCGCCAGGCGGCGACGCCGACCGCGAGCGCGTCTAGCCGCCGCAGGTAGCCGCCATCTTCGGCCCGTACGAGCTGAACGTGCGGCGCCTCAGGCAACGGCGCGTCAGGGTCTCCGCCCTGCGCGGCGATCATCTGCCGGTACTTGGCGAGAGCGCGCCCGTCGGCCAGCGCCTGCGCCGGTTCCGCGTCGATGCCCGCCAGTGCCAGCATCTCCCGCGCCAGCGCGAGCGTGACCTCCACCAGGTCGGCAGGCCCGGCACCGCGCAGCGTGTCGATCGACTCGGCCACCTCGACCGCGTTGCCGACGGCCCGGCCAAGCGGCGCGTCCATCGCGGTCAGCAGCGCCGTCGTGCGCACGCCAGACTCCTGGCCGAGCCTGACCATGGTCCGTGCCAGCGCACGCGCCCGGTCGAGTTCCCGCATGAACGCACCGCTGCCGACCTTGACGTCGAGGACGAGCGCGCCGGTGCCCTCGGCGATCTTCTTCGACATGATCGAGCTGGCAATCAGCGGAATCGATTCAACCGTCCCCGTGACATCGCGAAGGGCATAAAGCTTACGGTCGGCGGGCGCCAGATCAGAGCCTGCAGCGGCGATGACGCATCCGACCTTCGACAGGGTCGCCAGGAATTCACCGGCCGACAGCCCGGCCCGCCAGCCGGGCACGGCTTCCAGCTTGTCGAGCGTCCCCCCGGTGTGCCCGAGCCCCCGGCCGGAAAGCTGAGGCACGGCGGCGCCGCAGCTTGCCACCAGCGGGGCAAGTATGAGGGATACCTTGTCGCCGACCCCGCCTGTCGAGTGCTTGTCTACGGTCGGCAGCGGCACCGAACTCAAGTCCAGGCGCTGGCCAGAGGCGATCATCGCGTCCGTCCAGGCACGAAGCTCCGCGGGTTCCAGGCCGCGGAAGAAGATCGCCATCGCCATCGCCGCCATCTGCTCGTCGGCGACGGCACCCCTGGTGTAGCCGTCGATCAGCCAGGCGATGTCGGCTTGGCCAAGCTCGCCCCCGTCCCGCTTGGTCCTGATGAGTTCAGGCGCCTGCGCCTGCGCCCGCCCCTCAGCCGTGCTCACGACGTTCCGCCAGGTCGGTGCCGGTAAAGGCGTCGGGGATCAGATCACCGAGCTTGCGCGGCTCTGGCCGGGAGTCGAGCAGCAGCCCGCCGCCGCCGGCTTCGAGCAGCAACTGCCTGCACCGCCCGCAGGGAACGAGCGGCTCACCGTCAGCGGCGACGACGCTGACCGCTATCAGCCGGCCTGCCCCGGCCGCATGGAGGGCGCCGACCAGCCCGCACTCGGCGCACAGGGTAAGCCCGAAGGAGGCGTTCTCCACATTGCAGCCGGTTACCACCGCGCCGTTCGTGGTCAATCCGGCGGCACCCACCCTGAGCCGTGAGTACGGCGCGTACGCGTTCGCGGCTGCTCTGGTGGCCGCTGCCCGCAATTCCGCCCAGTCTATGGTCATGCCCACTCCGGTCGTTATGTCACTATTATTCCGTTTTATCGGGTCTCGATTTCACAACAGCACAGTTGCTGCCGTGATATCCGGCTTCCGTGTCACACGCGACGGTAATAGATTCTCGTCATCCTGGGGGGGAGTCAGCGGACTCCCGGGGTTCTCAGGCGGCTTGCCTTGCCCCTGGCTGGTCGCCAGTGCCCAGCCGGCCGGGCCAGGGTCAGTTGGCCGGTGCGCTACATCGGCGGCATGCCGCCCCCATATAGGAGGAACCGTGAGAGGGTCTCTCAAGACCGTCGCCGCACTATGCGTGCTGGCGATGACTACCGCCACCGCCGCGTGCAGTAGCAACAGCAACTCAAGCAACCCGTCCTCTGGCGGCTCGCCGACCGCCACCACGGCGGCGACCTTCAAGGCCTGCATGGTGACCGACACCGGCGGCATCGACGACAAGTCGTTCAACGCCTCATCCTGGGCCGGCATGCAGGCCGCAGCCAAGGCCGATCCCAACATCAAGATCACCTACCTCCAGTCGACGTCACCGTCGGACTACCAGACGAACATCAGCACCTTCCTTTCCCAGGGCTGCGGCATCATCGTGACGGTCGGCTTCCTGATGGCCGATGCCACCGAGTCGGCCGCGAAGGCGAACCCGAACCAGAAGTTCGCGATCGTCGACTGCTCCTACGCCTCGTTCTGCCTGTCCAAGCCGGTGGAGCCGAACATCGACCAGTTGGTCTTCAACACGGTGCAGGACGGCTTCCTCGGCGGCTACCTTGCCGCCGCGGTGAGCAAAACCCACATCGTGGCTACCTACGGCGGCGAGAACTTCGGCACCGTGACCATTTACATGGACGGCTTCTGGGACGGCGTGCAGTACTACAACAAGCAGCACCACGCCAACGTCAAGGTGCTCGGCTGGAACGAGCCGACCCAGAAGGGCGACTTCATCGGGAACTTCACCAACCTGGGCGCCGGCCAGACCCTGACCAACACCTTCATCGGTGACGGCGCCGACGTGATCTTCCCTGTCGCCGGAGGGGTCGGCCTCGGCACGGCCAAGGCCGTCCAGACCGCCGACGCGGCCGGCAAGAAGGTCAGCATCGAGTGGGTCGACACCGATGGCTGCACGAACGCACCGCAGTACTGCAAGTACTTCCTCACCTCTGTTACCAAGGGCATCGTGTCCGCGGTAGAAACCGCGGTGCTGAGCGCGGCCAAGGGCACCTTCTCCGGCGGCACCTACGTCGGCACCCTGGCCAACGGCGGCGCTGTCCTCGCGCCTTACCACGACTACGCCAGCAAGATCCCGGCGTCCGTGCAGGCCGAGATCAACACGCTCAAGTCGGAGATCGAGAGCGGCAAGATCGTGCCCGCGACCAAGAGCCCGGTCTAAGGCAGCGCTGTTACCGAGATCCTCGCCGCCCGGCAGGCCAGGAGGCTGACCTTCCCGCCAGGTCAGCCTCGGGCCCGCCGGGCGGCACAGGCATGAAAGAAGGCTGCCGGTGAAGCTTGAGCTGCGCGGCATTACCAAGCGCTTCGGCTCTCTCGTCGCCAACGACCACATTGACCTTGTGGTGCAGCCCGGCGAGATCAGGGCGCTGCTCGGCGAGAACGGCGCAGGCAAGACGACGCTGATGAACGTCCTCTACGGCCTGATCCAGCCCGACGAGGGCGAGATCTGGATCGAAGGCAGGCCGGCGCACATCAGGTCGCCGAAGGACGCCATCAGCGCCGGCATCGGCATGGTGCACCAGCACTTCATGCTGGTTCCCGTCTTCACCGTGGCCGAGAATGTCACGCTCGGGGTGGAGCGCACCCGCGGCTTCGGCGGCCTGCTCGACCGCAAGCGCACCCGCCGCGACGTGCTCGAGCTTTCCGAGCGCTTCGGGCTCCAGGTCAATCCGGACGCGCTGGTCGAGGAACTGCCGGTCGGGATACAGCAGCGGGTCGAGATCATCAAGGCCCTGCTGCGCGACGCAAGCACGCTCGTGCTCGACGAGCCGACGGCGGTGCTGACCCCCGGCGAGACAGAGGACCTGTTCCGCATCATGCGCGAGCTTCGCGAGGGCGGCCGCTCGATCGTCTTCATCTCGCACAAGCTCAAGGAAGTCCAGTCGATCGCGGACAACATCACCATCATCAGGCGCGGCCAGGTCGTCGGCGAGCGCCCGCCGAGCACGACGGGCGCGGAACTCGCCGCCCTCATGGTCGGCCGGGCCGTTCAGCTCAGGGTCAGCAAGGAACCAGCCAGGCCGCAAGGCGTGCGGCTCAAGGTAGACAACCTGACCGTAGCTGACGAGCGCGGCGAGCTCGCCGTGCGCGGGGTGTCCTTCGAGGTGCGCGGTGGCGAGATCCTCGGCATCGCCGGGGTGCAGGGAAACGGCCAGACCGAGTTGTGCGAGGCGCTGCTCGGCCTTCGGTCAAGCAGCGGCACGGTCACGCTGGACGGCAACGACCTGTCTTCTGGCACGACCCGTGACCGGCTGCGGGCTGGCGTCGGTTACGTGCCGGAGGACCGGCAGGCAGACGGCCTGGTCGGCACGTTCTCCGTTGCCGACAACATGGTGCTCGACGTCTATGACCGCCCGCCCTATGCCTCGGGAATCGCGCTGAACACCGACCAGATCAAGGCGGCCGCGACCAGGCTGGTCGAAGAGTACGACGTCCGCACTAGCTCGGTGCAGACCCCGGTGGGCAGGCTGTCCGGCGGCAACCAGCAGAAGGTCATCGTGGCCAGGGAACTGAGCCGCGACAACAAGATGCTGCTGGCCAGCCAGCCGACCAGGGGCCTTGACGTCGGCTCGATCGAGTTCGTGCACAAGCAGATCGTGGCCCAGCGCGACCATGGCGTCGCGGTGGTGATCGTGTCGTCAGAACTTGACGAGATCTACGCGCTCGCCGACCGGATCGCGGTCATGTACGAGGGCCGCATTGTCGGCTTCTGCGCGCCTGACATCGGCGAGACCGAGCTCGGCCTGCTGATGGCGGGCGTGACCAAAGAGCAGGCCGCGGACCAGGCCGGCAGATCAGAGCAGGAGCAAGCGCCGTGAGCGAAGAGCTTCCCGTCCCGGCGAGCCCGGTTCCCGAGGAAGAACCCAGGCGCCGGCTGAGGCTGACCGGCAGCGTGATCACCGAGGCGATCACGCAGGGCAGTTCCACGGTGATGACGGTCTTGTCGATCTTCCTTGCCCTGGTCGTGGGCGGCATATTGATCGTGTTCACCGACCCGGTCGTGACGAAGGCATGGAGCTCGTTCTTCGCCGCCCCTGGTAATGCCCTGGCGCAGACCTGGGATTCGGTGTCCTTCGCCTATTCGCAGATGTTCGAGGGCGCCATCTTCAACCCGAACACGGTCACCGCCGCGTTCCACGGCGGTTCTGTCGCCGCCATCTTCTACCCGCTGTCCCAGACCTGCGCCCAGGCGACGCCGCTGATCCTGACCGGGCTAGCGGTCGCGATCGCCTTCAGGGCCGGCCTGTTCAACATCGGCGCGGCCGGCCAGTGGGTGGGCGGCGCGATCGTGGCGACCTGGCTCGGGTTCGGGGTCAGCCTGCCGATCGTGGTGCACGTCGTCGTCTGCGTGATCGGCGGTTTCTTCGGCGGCGCGGTAATCGGCTGGTTTGTCGGACTGCTCAAGGCCAAGACGGGCGCGCACGAGGTCATCGTCACGATCATGCTCAATTACGTGATGTATGACCTGCTCAGTTACCTGCTCTCGCATCCGGCGATGCTCCAGCAGCCGCATCAGACCAACCAGATCGCGCCCTTCATCGCCAGCAACGCGAACTTGCCGCATGTCGGCGGGCCGCCGCCGCAGGCTGGGGTGGGTTTCCTGATCGCACTGGCGGCGGCAGCCGCCTGCGCCTGGCTGCTTTCCCGCAGCACCACCGGCTTCCAGTTCCGCACCGTGGGCGCCAGCCCGAGCGCGGCCCGGAGCGCGGGCATCAACGTCGAGCGGTCGTGGATCTTGGTCATGCTGATCGCGGGCGGGCTGGCCGGCCTTTCGGCAGCCACGGTGATCCAGGGCACGAACACCCAGCTCACTTTCAACAGCTTCGGCACCTACGGGCCAGACGGCATCACGGTCGCACTGCTCGGCCGGGCCAAGCCATGGGGCACGGTACTCGCCGGCCTGCTGTTCGGCGCGCTGCACGTGGGCGGCACTTACGTCGCGGCCGCGACACTCAACCAGGTCCCCAGTGACATCGTGCAGGTGCTCGAGGGCCTCATCGTGCTGTTCGTAGCGGCGCCCGCGCTGATCAGGGCGGTGTTCAGGCTGCGCGCGACCAGGGGCACCGGCATGGAAGCTGCTGCTAAGGGGTGGAACGGTTGACCACGCTCACCGCGGCGGTAAGGGCGCCGCTCACCGCGGACCGCAAGTACCTGGCGACGGGTACCTTCGCCCTGCTCGGCGTGCTCGATATAGCGGTCTTCGGCCTGCTCGCCCACAAGGGCGATGCCGGCTTCGTGCTCTCCCAGGCTGGTTCGGTCCACCTTCCCGTGCTTAAGGTGCCAGCGGCCCTGGCCTGTTACGTGCTCGGCGCGCTCACGATCGCGCTGGCCGTGCTGCGGGGGACCGTCAGCCTGAGCCGGGGCCAAAGGCGGCTGGCGATTGCCGGGGTACTGGTGTTCTTCCTGATCGCGCTGCTTTGCTGGGCTGACGCTGGCGCGATACCGCTGAGCGTGCTTAACCTCGGGCAAGGCACGTTGTCGGCGTCGATCCCGCTGATACTCGGCGCCCTGGCGGGATGCCTGAGCGAGCGGTCAGGCGTGATCAACATCGCGATCGAGGGCCAGTTGCTCTTCGGCGCCTTCACGGCCGCGATCGTCGCAAGCGCGTTCGGCGGCCTTTGGGTCGGGCTCTTCGCCGGCGCGCTGGCCGGCGGACTCGTCGGGGTACTGCTCGCGGTCTTCGCGATCACGTTCCTGATGGACCAGATCATCCTCGGCGTGGTGCTGAACGTGCTGGCGCTCGGGATGACGGACTACTTCTACGACCGCCTGATGGTGCAGAACCCGAACTACAACACCGGCGTCACCTTCGGCGCAATCAAGATTCCCGTACTCGCGGAGATCCCGGTCATCGGCCCGATCTTCTTCGACTCGACGGTCTTCTTGTACATCACCTACGTGGCGATCATCGGCATCCAGGTCGCGCTGCTCAGCACGAGGTGGGGCCTGCGGGTCAGGGCGGTGGGTGAGCATCCGACCGCGGCCGACACCGTCGGCATCCCTGTGCTGTGGATCAGGTACCGCAACGTGATGCTCGGCGGGCTGCTGGCCGGCATCGGCGGGGCGTTCTTGACCATCGGCTCAGTCGGCACCTTCAACCCGGATATAAGCTCGGGTTTCGGCTACATCGCCCTGGCGGCACTGATCTTCGGCCGCTGGACTCCGCTTGGCTCGCTGGCTGCTGCCTTGCTCTTCGGTTTCTCGCTTGAACTGGCGCTTGTGCTGCCGACGGTCAATCCAGTGCTCCCGCCGGCGATCATGAATATGGCCCCGTACGTGGCGACGATCATCGCCGTGGCGGGCCTGGTAGGCAAGGTCAGGGCGCCTGCCGCCGACGGCCAGCCTTACGTGAAGGCATAGAACATTACGGTGGGTGGGGTGGACGCTTACGCGGCCGCGCAGGCAAGCGCGGAAAATCTGGCCGTACTGACCGGCGAAGCGGCGCACGACGTCGCGGTCGTGCTCGGCTCTGGCTGGGCGCCCGCGGCCGACGCGCTCGGCCCGCCAGCCGCCGAGGTGACCCTTGACGAGCTTGGCGGCTTCCCCGCGCCTTCCGTTCCTGGGCACCTGGCGATGGCCAGGTCGCTGCGGGTCGGCACGCTGCGCGTGCTTGTGTACCTCGGGCGCACTCACCTGTACGAAGGCCATCCGGTCGGCGCCGTGGTGCACGGCGTGCGCACCGCCGCTGCGGCCGGATGCCAGGTACTCGTGCTGACCAACGCCTCCGGCGGCATCAACCCCGAGTTCGGCGTGGGCCAGCCGGTGCTGCTCAGTGACCACCTCAACCTGACCGGCCGGTCTCCGCTCGCCGGTCCTGAGCCGCCAGAAGGCTACCGCTCGCGGTTCGTCGATCTCACCGCCGTGTATTCGCCCAGGTTGCGCGGCCTGGCCAGGCAGATCGATCCCAGCCTGCCGGAAGGCGTGTACGCGATGCTGCCAGGCCCGCACTACGAGACGCCGGCCGAGATCAGGATGCTGTGCATGGCGGGCGCGGACATGGTGGGAATGTCCACCGGGCTCGAGGCGATCGCCGCCAGGCACCTGGGACTCGAAGTGCTCGGTATCTCGCTGGTGACCAATCCGGCCGCCGGGCTGTCCGGCGACAAGCTTGACCACGCCGAGGTAGTCGCGGCCGGCCGGGCCAGCGCCGGCCGGGTCGGCTCGCTGCTCAGCCGGCTGCTGCCTGATGTGCTAGCAGGTTCACCATGATCAGCGGCGGCCTGCACGCGCAGGTAACCGCCTGGATCGCCGACGACCCTGATCAGGGCGACCAGGCTGAGCTTGCCGCCTTGCTGCGCGAAGCCGACCGCGGCGACGACGAGGAGTCCGCCGCAGCGGCCGCCGACCTCGCCGACCGGTTCGCCGGCCGGCTTGTGTTCGGCACCGCCGGGCTGCGCGGCAAGATCGGCGCCGGCCCCAACCGGATGAACCTGGCAGTAGTCAGGGCGACGACCGCCGCACTCGCCGAGTGGCTGAGGTACGTAGACCCGACCGCCGCCGACACGGGAGTCGTGATCGGCTGCGACGCCAGGCACCGCTCAGACGACTTCGCCGCCGAGGCGGCTGCCGTACTCGCCGGCGCCGGCCTGCGTGTCCATTTGCTGCCGCCAAGACAGCCAACTCCGCTGCTCGCCTACGCGGTCACTTACCTGCGCGCGGCGGCCGGAATCATGATCACGGCCAGCCACAACCCGCCGGCCGACAATGGCTACAAGCTTTACCTGAGCGACGGCGCGCAGATCGTGCCGCCTGCCGACCTCGAGATCGAGGCGGCGATCGGCACACTTGGCCCATTGTCGGAAGTGCCGGTCGCCGACCTCGGCGATCCGCTGATCGAAAGGCACGACGACAAGATCGCCGCGGCCTACCTGGACGCGATCTGCTCGCTTTCACCCGCGCCGCGAGGCTCGGCGTGGCTGCGCTACATCTATACACCGCTGCACGGCGTGGCTGGCGACCTGGCGGTGCGCGCCTTCGAGCAGGCCGGATTCCCGCCGCCTGACGTGGTCGAGGCGCAGGCCAGGCCCGACCCCGACTTCCGCACTGTTCGTTACCCGAACCCGGAAGAGCCAGGATCGCTTGACCTTGCGCTGGCACAGGCCAGGCGCACCGGAGCCGACCTCGTGCTGGCGAACGACCCTGACGGCGATCGTCTCGCCGTCGCGGTACCCGACGACTCGGTGCCAGGCGGCTGGCGGACCCTGACCGGCGATCAGGTAGGAGCGCTGCTCGGAGCGTACCTGCTCGACCGGGCCAGGCCAGGCGCGCACGCGGCCGATGCCGACTACCAGCAGCCTCTCGTGGCGACCACAATCGTGTCGGCGACCATGCTGGCCAGCATCGCCGCCGCCGCCAGAGCCGCCTGCGCCGAGACCCTGACCGGCTTCAAATGGATCGCCAGGGCCGGTGAACTGCGCCCGGAGAACCGGTTCATCTTCGGTTACGAAGAGGCGCTCGGCTACACGATCGGAACGACCGTGCGCGACAAGGACGGGATCGGCGCCGCACTCGCGGTGCTCAGCCTGGCCGCGCGGGCCAGATCGGGCGGCGAGTCCCTGCTCGAGGCCTACGACGCGCTTGAGGTCAGGCACGGCGTGCACTTGACCGAGCAACTGACCGTCCAGACGACGACGCCCGTGCACATCATGTCGAGACTGCGGGTCGCCGCTCCCGCCGACCTGGCTGGCCAGCCCATCGTCTCGGCCTCCGACCTGACCGGCGGCACCGCCGACCTTCCCTCGGCCGACGTGCTCAGGTACTGGCTGCCCGGCGCGCGGGTGGTGATCAGGCCGAGTGGCACCGAGCCGAAGATCAAGGCCTACCTGGAAGTAGTCGAACCGGTGACCGCCGGCCGCCTAGCCCAGGCCCGCCACGCCGCCCGCGCCCGCATGGACCCGCTCAGCGAAGCCGTCAGGGCACTGCTGGAAGGCTAACCCGCGGTCGCGCCAGCGGCGCATGCATGGGAGGCTCAGCCTATGACGCACTTCCACCATGGTGTTGCCTGTGAGGTAGCGCACGGCTCGGTTCCGCCACCAGACACCGACGGGCGGGCGCTGATCGCCGTGTTCGCCAACCCGGTCGCCGAGTACCTGCTGCGCTATGCGGCCGACGCCGGGTATCAGGTCGTGCTCGTCGAGCCGGACGCCGAACTAGCGGCCAAGTTCAACGGCACCGGAATCGAAATACGCTCCGGCATCGGGCCGCTTCCCGGCGAATCGACCGATGTCGTGGTCACCGATCACCACCGTGAAGAGATCGGCGTGATGCTGCGCGACGCGCTCGCCACCCCGGCCCGCTGGGTCGGCATCATGGGCAGCCCGCGAGTCGAACCGCCGCACATCCAGGCTCTCGCGTTGCTAGGCGTCTCCCCTGACGAGATCCTCCGGGTACACCGCCCGATCGGCCTCAACATCGGCTCGAGAACCCCAGCCGAGATCGCGATCGCGACCCTGGCCGGCCTCATTGCCGATCGCAACGACCGGCCGGGCGGCTTCCGCTTTGCCTGACCTGAGCCCGGCCTCGCCTGCTTCGGTGCCGAGAAAACTCGGCATCGGAGAAGACGACGAGGTCCTGGTCGTCGGCGCGGCGGACGGCTTCGCCGACCTGCTTGCCGCCGCCCTCGGCGGCGAGGCGGTCATCCACACCGACCTCGGTGACGCGGAGTTGTTCGACGTGATCATCGCCTTCTTCACCTGGCAAGCTGAGCTAGCGGACCAATTCGACCGGCTCAGGGCCAAGATGGCGCCGGCCTGCGGCCTCTGGATCGCCTGGCCCAAGCGAGCATCCAAGGTGCCTACCGACCTGACCGACAACGTCATCAGGGAAATCGCCCTCCCGGCCGGCCTGGTCGACAACTTGGTCTGCGCGATCGACCAAACCTGGTCAGCCGTCCGCCTCGTCATCGGCTAGCCGAGAATCTGGTGGCCGTTGAAGATGCCGAGTTCCTCTCGGTACAACTCGAGTCCGACGCCGTTCGGGTCGCGGAAGTACATGCTGTCGTGCACGCCGCGATCCGGGCCGAGGTAGTCAACCCCGGCCTCGTCAAGCTTCTTCTTCGCCGCGTCGAACTGCTCCTGCGAGATGGAGATCGCCAGGTGCTGCACGCCGCCGATCGTCTCCTCCCAGGCGGGGTGCTCGTGCCCTGGAAAGTCGAAGAAACCGAGCAGATTGTGATTACCGATGTCGAAGAAAAAGTGATTGGAGCCGGCGTAGTCACGGTTCTCCACGAGTTCAACCAGCGGGAACCCCAGGAACTCCTGGTAGAACTTGATCGTCTCCTCCGTGTCGCGGCAGATCAGGGCCAGGTGATGGACGCCCTGCACCGTGCTACGCGGCCGGCTCGACATCGGCTTCAGGTACTTCTTGCGCAGTTCCTCCCGATGGGCGCGGATCTGCTCTAGCTCCTTGCCTGCTGGCTGCGGCACGACTGCCTCCCTGGTCGCGATGCCGGACATCTTCTGCTATTCCAGTGTCGCAGGCCGCCAGACACGCGGAGCCACGACCGGCCGGTAACGGCAGCCTCCGCGCGACGACGCCGCGGACCAGGCAAGCACGGCCAGGGCGGCAGAGTTATCCCAAGGAATGTTGCGTATTCAACTATTGTTGTCACGGCCGGCGGGCGTGCCCGGCTAGCAGGGCCGGGCGAGGACGTAACCGTGCAGGTGAGAGGATCAAGCTATGCCAGCGGTAACTGCCAGGGACATCTTGCTGCTGCCGAGGATCGGCGTACCAGACAGCGCCGTGGTAGGAGAACGGCCAGTGCTGACCGTCACCACGGCACCGTCGGCTTACGAGGGCGAGGGCTTTCCCGTCCGGCGCGCGTTCGCCGGAGTTGACCTGAAGGCGCTCGACCCGTTCATCCATATGGACCAGATGGGCGAGGTCGACTACGCGCCAGGCGAGCCCAAGGGCACGTCGTGGCATCCGCATCGCGGGTTCGAGACCGTCACCTACATCATCGACGGCACCTTCCGCCACCAGGACTCTAATGGCGGCGGCGGGCTGATCACCAACGGCGACACCCAGTGGATGACGGCGGGCGGCGGCATCTTGCACATCGAGGAGCCGCCGGAGGAACTTGTAGTCAGCGGCGGCCTGTTCCACGGCTTCCAGCTCTGGGTCAACCTGCCGAGGACACTGAAAATGACCCCGCCCAGGTACCAGGACATCCGGGCCCGCCAAGTCGCCTTGCTGAGCTCGCCTGACGGCGGCGCGCTTGTCCGGGTCATCGCAGGCGACGTCGACGGGCACGAAGGTCCTGGCATCACCCACACCCCGATCACCTTGCTGCATGCCACGTTGCAGCCTGGCGCGCAACTGCGGCTGCCGTGGCGGGCCGACTTCAACGCGCTCGGCTACGTCATGGCGGGTTCTGGCACCGTCGGCGCCGAGCGGCGGCCGGTCAGGACTGGCCAGCTAGCGGTCTTCGGTTCCGGGGATGTCGTGACGTTCGCGGCGGGCAGCCGCTCGGAAGGCCCGAGCGAAGGCGCGGAAATCCTGGTGCTCGGCGGCCTGCCGATCAGGGAACCTGTCGCCGCCTACGGTCCTTTCGTGATGAACACCAGGGCAGAGCTGGTCAAGGCTTTCGAGGACTACCAGGCAGGACGCCTGGGAACGATCCCGGCCAAGCCGGCCACCATCGGTGACCAACCGCACCCAGGGCACGACGTCCTTTAACCAGGCCGGGTCAGGCACCTGCTTCCCGCTCCCGGCCATCCGCTAGCCGGCGCAACGCGCCGCGCACCACCTGCGGATCGGTGGTGGTCCAGTAGGGCGGCAGCGAAGCACGCAGGAAGCCGGCGTAGCGCGCGGTACTCAACCGGGGGTCAAGTACGGCCACGACCCCCCGGTCGGTCATCGTCCGCAGCAGCCGTCCGGTACCCTGCGCCAGCAGCAACGCCGCCTGAGCGGCCGACACGGACATGAACCCGTTCCCGCCGCTGGCCGCTACCGCCCGCTGGCGCGCCGACGCCAGCGGGTCGTCTGGCCGGGGAAAGGGAATCCGGTCGATAATCACCAGTTGCAGCGAGGGCCCTGGCACGTCTACTCCCTGCCAGAGCGAGAGCGTGCCGAACAGGCATGTCGGCTCGTCGGCAGCGAACTGGGAGACCAGCTGGGAAGTCTGATCCTCACCTTGGCAGAGCAGCGGGACCGAAAGCCGTCCGGCCAGTTCGTCTGCGGCCTGGCGAGCCGCCCGCATCGAAGAGAACAGCCCGAGCGTGCGACCGCCGGCCGCCTCGATCAGCTCAGCCATCTCCTTCAGGTAAGACTCGTCGAGCCCGTCACGCCCCGGCGGCGGCAAGTGCCTGGCGATGTAGAGAATCGCGCTGCGCGGATGGTCGAAAGGCGATCCCACGTCGATTCCCGTCCAGGCGAGAGGCCGGACCTCCTCGGCGGGCTCAGGCGATGACCCGGCCTGGTCTTCGCCGGAGTCCGCCAGGCCCCACTGCCTGGCCAGCGGCTCAAAGGAGCCGCCGAGCGCGAGCGTGGCTGAGGTCAGCACTACCGTGCGCTTGCTGAAAAGCCGGCTCGCGAGCAGCCCGCCCACCCAGAGCGGTGCCACCCGCAATGTCGGCGGCCGCCCGGACGACTCTTCAAACCCCGGCCGGTCCATCCACACCACGTGCGTCCGCTGAGCGATCCCGACGCTGAACGCCCCGAGCATCCGGTCCGCCGCGTCCGCCACTTCACCGAGCGCGGCAAGCGCAGCCTTCCTGACCGCCACGGCAGCCGGGTCTTCCTCGGCACTCTTGCCCGTGGTGCGGAGCTCGGCGGCACAGCCGGCCGCCGCGTCCCTGACCGCCTCAAGCGTGACCGCAAGAGCCTCGTCGAGGATGTCGAGCCGCCCGGCGGGAATCTCGGCCAGGACGCGCTCGGCACCCTCGCCCGCCTGGCGGAACCTGGTCACCAGCTTCTCGTCGATCATCTTGCCGCAGCGCCTGGCCGCCGCCTCGATCGCCGGCGCGGAAAGCTCGTCTGATGCGACCGAGGTGACCCGGTCGGTGAGGTCGTGCGCCTCGTCGATGATCACGACATCGTGCTCGGGGAAGATGTCGTAATCCTCGAGCGCGTCGATGGCCAGGAGCGCGTGGTTGGTGACCACGATGTCGGCATGCCCTGCCTCTTCCCTGGCCAGTTCGGCGAAGCACTCAGAGCCGAACTGGCAGCGCTGCTGGCCGACGCACTCCCGCGCGCTGACCGAGACCTGGCGCCAGGCCTGCTCACTCACCCCTGGTACGAGCTCGTCCCTGTCGCCGGTCCTGGTCTCGCTGGCCCACTCGTGCAGGCGCTGCACCTGCCTGCCGATCGCGGAGATCAAGCCGGGGTCAAACAACGTCTCGCCAGGCTCGTCGACCGGACCGCCGCGCAGCCGTTGCAAGCACAGGTAGTTCCGCCTGCCCTTGAGGATCGCGAAGACCGGCTCCCTGCCAAGCAATGCCTTGCTGGCGGCCGCCAGCCTGGGCAGATCACGATCGATTAGCTGGCGCTGGAGCGCGATGGTAGCGGTAGAGACCACGACGGTGGCCTGGTGCTCGACCGAGTGCCTGGCCGCAGGCACCAGGTAGGCGAGGGACTTGCCTGTCCCGGTTCCTGCCTGAACCGCGAGGTGCTCACCAGTCTCGATGGCGCGCTGAACCGCCCTGGCCATGGTGACCTGGCCAGGTCGCTGCGCACCGCCAATCGCCTTGACCGCGGCGGAAAGCAGGTCGGCGATGTCGGCGGAAACGGTTGGGGGCATGCCAGAAACGTACCGCCAGCGGCTGACTTTGGGGCCCGGCTCGCCGGCCTGGCCGGCTAGCTGGTCACGTTGGCGGTGCGAATCCTGGCGATCGCCAGCCCGACGAAGATGACGTTGTAAATGGCGAACGAGGCCAGTCCCTGCCAGATCACCGACCAGGTAATCGGGGTACGCAACAGCGCGTCGAACATCAGCCAGTAGTGGGTAGGCAGGTAGGGGTGAATCGCCGATACCTGAGTCACCGCGTCGAGGATCTGACTGGCGATGGTGATGACGAGCAAGGTCGCCATCACCGCGATCGCGTGCTGAGTGAAGGTCGAGAGCGCTAGCCCGATAGCGCCGAGCGTGGCGATCCCGCATGCTACGTACAGCGTGATCATCGCCAGCCTGGCCAGGCCGTCGAGCAGCGGCACGGTGTCGCCTGAAAGCAGCGTAACCGGCCCGATCGGAAACAAGATCGCGCCCATCAGCAGCCCGAGTCCGGCCACGAGCACACTGGCGGCCAGGCAGAACACCAAGATCATCAGGTACTTGGTCAGCAGCAGCCTAACCCGCCCGGCAGGCACCGTGAGCAGGGTGCGCAAGGTGCCGATGCCTGCCTCTCCGGCGATCGAGTCGCCGGAGACGACGGCCACCGCCAGCGGCAGCACCAGCGTCATCAGCACGAAAATCGACAGCAGCGCCAAGAACACGCCGTTGTCGGCGACCTGCCCGATGAACTCCCCGGCACCAGAGGGTCCGCCTCCGCCTGCCTGCGGGGTGTTGATGCGCAACACGATGCCGAGAAAGACCGGGGCTATGGCGAGCACGCCGAGCATGGCCAGGTTCCTCGGGCGCAAGAACACGATCCTCAGCTCGGACCTGAACAACCTCATCCAGGCCCGTACCTGCGCCGCGGGCGACGGCGGGCTGACCTGGCCGGCCCGCCAGGCTGACCCGGTCAGCGGGTCCGAGGTCACGCTAGCCATTGACATTAAAGCCCTCACCGGTGAGCTGAACGAACAGGTCCTCAAGGCTGGGCCGCACGTTTTCCAGCCCGGCTACCGGCACGCCGGCCTTGACCAGTTCGGCGTTGATCACCTCGGGCCGGTGCTCGCCAAGGACTGCGGTGACCGTACCGTCCCCGGTGACGATGTCGGCCAGCCCGAGCCGGCCGAGCTCCTTGCTGGCCAGCGCCACCGCTGCGGTCCTGATCGAGATCTTGGGTTCGCCCCGGTCGCGCAGTGCAGTCATCGTCCCTTGGAACACCAGCTTGCCTGAACTCATCACGCCGACGTGCGAGCAGATCTGCTCGACTTCGGCGAGCAGATGCGAAGAGACGAAAACGGTGGTGCCGTCGGAGGCGATCTGCTTGACCAGCGACCTGATCTCCCTGGTGCCCTGCGGGTCGAGTCCGTTGGTCGGCTCGTCAAGAATCATCAGGTCCCGCGGCTGGAGCAATCCGGCCGCGATGCCGAGCCGCTGCTTCATGCCTAGCGAGTAAGCGCGGTAGCGCTTGCCGGCGGCTGCGAGCAAACCGACCTGGTCAAGCGCCCGGCCGATCCTGGCCTTGGCCGTTCTCGGGTCGGCGCTCGGATCGGCCGCGTCGCACCTGGCCAGGTTTTCCCTGCCAGACAGAAAAGGGTAGAACGCGGGACCCTCGACCAGCGCGCCGACTCTCGGAAGTACCCGGTCGAGTCCGGCAAGCGCCTCGGCGCCGAGCAGCCGGAAGTAGCCGTCGGTCGGGTGCATGAGACCGAGCAGCATCCTGATCGTCGTGGTCTTTCCCGAGCCGTTCGGCCCGAGGAACCCGTACACGCTGCCTGAAGGCACCGCCAGGTCAACATTGTCGACCGCTAGCTGTCCGCCTCGGAACCGCTTGGACAGCCCTGAGGAGGCAATCGCCAGGCTCTGGCCAGGACGGGCCTGGCCAGAGCCGTTGAGGCTGGCCAGGCCGACCTGGTCCGCTGGGTCGGTCAGTGTCACTTGACCTTGGCCGCGTCCGCGTAGAGCACGGCCGGCGTGACCGCGCCGATGAGTACCTTGCCGTTGCTGGTGATCAGGGCGTTGAACAAGGTAGTGGAGAGCAGCTTGCCCTTGCCCCAGGAGCCGTGTACCGGCCTGGCCGCGTTAAGCAGCACCTGCAGCAGTGCCCTGAGCTGAGCCGCGGACTGGCCGCCGGCGACTGCCTGCGCCTTGCCCGAGCTGAGCGGCGTCTGCCCAGACCAGCCTGCCCGCATGCCGACGCTGGTCAGGGCCTTGAGCGCGCTGACGCCAGGCAGCACGGTAACGGAGAGCCAGCCCTTGCCTAGCACCTGGTGGCCGTTGTGCAACTTGACCAGCCTGCCCTTCAGCAAGTGCAGCCTGAGCGCACGCAGCCGCATAATGCGAGGAAACAGCACCCGGTGAAGAGGAAACAGCACCCGGTGAATCAGCTTGCCCGCACGGCCGATCCCGATCACGCGGACGATCCTCGGCACCCCGAGCCCAGCCGGGGAGAGCCTCACCGTCTTCACATGCGCCCCGGCGGGCGGCGTGAACGTGAAGTTAGACTCGGCGGGCCTGGCCAGGCTGAGTTGGGTGAAGCCGATGGCGAATGCCTGGATGCCGCTGCCGCGGGCGTAGACCTGGACGCCAAGCGGCAGGTAGGTCTGCGAATCCACGTCTATGACGATCTTGCCGATCAGTGACTCGCTGGTCCGCGGCGAGAGGACTAGCTGGTAGGCGGACTGGCCAGCAACGGTAGTGGTGCCGGGCACCGTGACACTCGTGGTCGGTCCGACGGCGGCAAGCAACTGCTTCGCGACCTGCTGCGGCGTCATCGCCCAGGTGCCGATTCGACCGCTCGCCGGAAGCCTGACGGCCCCGGCGGGAATCTTGCCGGAAAGGCACTTGATCAGTTTCTCGCGCACGTTCTTCAGCGCCGGCCTGCCTTTGGCGCGCGCCGCGATCAGGCGCTTGCGCAGCGGCGCGATGCACCGGCGCACCGCCCCTGGCTCCAGAACCGCGATTCGCCTGGCGATCGCCGGCCTGGGGGGCAGCACCAGGTGAGTGGCGCTCTGGCCGTGACTGTCCCATAGCCAGACCTCGTTGCCGTTGACACGCAGATCGGTCTCGCCGAAGGGCACTGGAACGGCGACCCGCAGGTGCCCAGGTCCCCCGTACCAGATATCCACGGTGTGCGTGCCGCTGATCCAGTTCGCCGCCGACAGCGTCGAGGAGTTCATCCCGGCAATATCGGGCAGCGAGGGGAAGCCCAGGTTGGCGTTCTCGGTGATCACGCCGGAGAAGGCGGTCGGCGGCTTGGCATGCGCCATCTCGGCGAGCAACTGGGCCGGCGTGCGGGCCGGCAGCGCCGGTCCTGCCGCGTTAGCGAACATGGTGCCCGCTAGCACGCCAGCCACGACGACCAAGGTACCGGCCGACGCCCACCAGAGTTTTTTACCTGACACCTGTCGCTGACCCGTCATGGCCACCTCCCTGCCTTCGTCCAAGATACCCATTCCAAAGCAAGCGAATGGCCAGAGCCGCCTGCCGGCTACCCAATCAGCAGGTAAATCAGCCGCAGGTAGCACCCGGGTATCAGCCTGCGGTTGTACCTGGCGCCGCCGGCCGGCTCACCAGAGGTTGTGATGGTCGGCGATCGGGTTGCCCGCCCATGCCTTCATCTCGGCCACGTTGTCGTGCGCCGGATACTTGTGCGCCGCCGGTCCTTCGGCGAAGGCGCGCAGCACGTTCGCGGTCACCCGCCTGGTGAAGTTGCCGCACTGCCTGGTGATGCCCCAGTGGTACAGGGGCGGCCCGAATGACTCCACCCAGCGCATGGTGCCGACGTTGAACACCCCGGCGCCGCCCTTGTGCGTGTAGTAGGCGGAATCCTGGTAGCTGTTGACGCCGTTGCAGGTCAACGGCGAATGGGCGACGATCTGGATCGGCCGCTCGAGCGGGTAGACGGGATTGACCCGGTCGTATTCGATGCCGACGAGCGAACGGAATGCGTGTCCCTTGCCGACTCCCGTCCCCTTGAACATCCAGGCGTCAGGTGCCGTCACCACGTAGTCGGCCACGGTCGGGTAGCTCTCGTAGATAGCCCCGGTCACCGAAGACTCTGGATCGGGATCTGGCGGTTCCCTGTAGTCGTTGGTGACCAGGACGTTGTCCTTGCCGTAGAGCGGATCGAGCATGTAGTCGGTCTTGTAACAGATGACCTGACGGTTCTCGCCCAGGTCAGAAGACTCGAGCCTGATCCTGCGGAACATGCAGTTCGCGCCGAGGATCGCGATGTTGCAGCCGCGGTCCCGCGCGGCGGTCACATGCCAGCGCTCCTGCGGTGTCCAGTACTCGTCGTGGCCAGGCGAGACGAGCGCGCTTGCGCCGTGCAGCAGGTCACCGTCCCTGGCGATGTCGATGCTGGTCAGGTACGCGAGCGGCAGGCCCATCCGCTCGGCTAGATTGACCAGCTTGCGCTCGTAGACCATGAACAGGTAGGCGCCGGACTCATCGTATGGCCGGTCGAGGCTGACCACGTAGGACCGGTCGCCGTAACTGCCGCCTGGCCCTTTGTACAGATCGTAGTCGCCCCAGGTGTTGTATGCCTGCCAGGTCGACACCGCGCTCTTCAGCACGACCTTGCCCTTGGCGCTCGCTGACCTGATCATGATCGGCACGTAACGCTGGCCAGCTGCCGAATCGAGGCGCAGCAGGTATGACCCGGCCGGCCAGTCATGCGTGTCCGCGATGACGTGCGACCTTCCCCACCTGGTATAGACGGTATTGGTTGCCTGCACCCGGTCGGCGGAGCGCTGACGGTGGCCCTTGACCGGCCCGGACTCCCATACCTTCCTGGCGAGATCTCCGCTGTACCAGCCCATGCGGAAGGCTTTGACGCTGAATTCCCTTGACGTGGTCGAAACGTACAGATCGATCGGTTCGCCGGGTAGCACGCTGGATTGAGCCGCGTATCCAATTATCGCGTCAGGCGCGCCGAGGTGCTTGATCCACCAGTCCTTATCGCCCGGCAGTGAATTCTCAGGAATGACCGTGCGGCGAGGCTTGTGCACGTGAGCACTGGCATGTGGCGCCGCCGCAGCGTCACAGCCGGCCACGGTTGCAGCCGGCACCGCCGCGGCCGCCGCGGCCGCCGTGCCGAGGAACGAACGCCTGCTGAAGTCCTTCTGGCCGCTCATGTTCAAAGCATGCCGCAACAGCCGGCGGCAATGTGGGCAGGGCCGCCTTTTTACCTATTCGCGATTCGCGCTTTGTCTCCCCGTCCAGGTAGTTCAGGCCAGTTCAGGTCCCAATCGACTCAAGCGCCAGCTTGAATCTTTCCTCCCAGTCGGCTAGGGATCTGGTCGGCTCTACCGGGGGCGGCTTGACCCGCGCCAGGCAGGCGCGAGCGGCCCTGACCACTTCCGCCGGGCGCTTCGAGGTCACCGCCGCCTCACCGAGGTGCAGCTCGTGCTGGAGGTTGTCCCTGCCGTGGCCCTGGACGAGATCAAGCAGCAGCAACGGCCTGCCCACCGTGCGCGCCTCCATGCAGGTGCCGCCTGGACTGGTGATCACCAGGTCACAGGCGGCCATCAGCTCAGGCATCCGGTCGGTGAAGCCGAAGGCCTGCACCTTGTGCCTGCGCTGCGCCACCGCGCGCAGCCCGCGCTCCAGCCTGGCGTTGTAACCGGCCACGGCCAGCACGGCAAGGCCGCAGGCGGCCAGCGCGTCGGCGATCTCGGCCAGTGGCCCTAGGCCGCGGCTGCCGGCTATCAGCAGCACGCACCGCTCCCGCTCGCCTACTCCGAGGCCGATCCTGGCCGAGCGCTGGGTCGGCGGCCGGTAGAACTCAGGCCGCACCGCCGGAGGAATCACCATGACTTTGGCCCCTGGCGAGAAGCGTTGCACGGCGGGTTCGGCCGCACCAGAGGTAACCAGGTAGAGGTCGACGTTCCTGTGCACCCAGAGCCGGTGCGGCGAAGCGTCGGTGCAGAACACCACGTGCCGCATCGCGGGATACCGAGCCGCGAGCGTGCTGACCGCGGACGCGCCGGTCGGGCTGATCGACACAACCAGATGGACCGGATTCTTGTCCAGGTACTCGCGCAGCCTGGGCACCAGCTTGAACCTGGCGAAGGCGTCGGCGCTGCGCGCCAGCCCGCTGCCGGCGCGCAGCGCGGTGAAGTGAAAGGCATCGTAAAGGCCGGGGACGGCGAGCATCGTGCGGAAGGTGCTCTCCGCGACCGTGCCCCAGCCCTGCCCGTGCAGCCAGTCCGCGTCAAGCGTGCGGGTCTTCCAGCC
This sequence comes from Actinomycetota bacterium, assembly GCA_027313705.1. GTDB lineage: Bacteria > Actinomycetota > Actinomycetes > Streptosporangiales > Streptosporangiaceae > Chersky-822. The sequence continues at coordinate 63,849 of DAHVDE010000004.1, forward strand.
GAGCGCCTCTAGCGTCGCGGCACAGGCGATGGCGGCGCTCTGGTGACCAGTGCTGATCGAGCCAGGCACGAGCAGCGCCCGGGGTTGCGACCAGCCCAACCTTCATTCCCTTCACTAGCTTTGACTTCACTAGCTTTGACTTCCCTGGCGTGACCTACAGCGCATCATCGTGCACGCTGCGCTATCGCGCCAGAGCCCGCTCCATATTCGTTTCCGCAAAGCGGCGAATTGCCGTGTCGAGCCACAAAGTATTCACGAGTAAGCAGCGCCCCGCAGGGCAGGATCAGGGCGTTAGCTCAGCCTTTAGGCAACGGAGCCGATACTCAGCTTGCCCTCAGGTAGCTTTCAGGCAGCTGATGCTTACTGTAGGAGTGGCCTGGGCGGAATCAGGCTACGCTCGCCGCGCGGCCCGTAGCTGGCCGGTCATGCCGCAGGCCGGTCAGCTCGGGCGCGTTGGCGGCACCAGGCGGATCGGTTCCGGCGGCCGCGACCAAGTACGCTGGCACCGAGCAAAGGTGGTGGAGATGCGCGACGATCAGGGTCGTGACGACCAGGCGGATGCCGGTCAGAGCGACGGATCTGATCAGCCGGCTGCGGCGACTCCGTGGTTCGGCCATTCCTCAGGTGGCCCGGGCGACTCCGCCTACCGCCCTGACGACTCCGGCTTCTGGCCAGGCCAGGCCGGCTTGCACGCCAGCGGCGGCCTGGGCGACCCCGCGCTTCCGCCCCCGCCTCCGCCGGGCGGGCACGGCTACGGCGCCAGCGCCCCCGCCTTCCCGCCGCCAGGCCAGCCTGGCTACGGCAGCCAGCCGTTCGGTCAGACGATGCCGTTCACGCCAGGTAGCGACTACGGGCAGCCTGCAAGGCGCCGCCGCAGCCTGCTGACCTATCTGATCGTGGCGGTGGTCGCGGCGGCGGCAGGGGCAGGCACGACCGCGTATTTCGTGGGGAGCAGCCCGGCAAGCGTGTCCTCATCTGGCCCGCAGCAAAATGGCGGCACGGGCGGCAACGGCAACAGCGGCGCTTTCCCGGTATTTCCGAACATTCCCAGCGGCAATTCCAGCGGGAACACGGGCAGCGGCATCACGAGCGCCGCCGAGCGCGCGGTCATCAACGCCGTGCGGCCAGGCCTCGTCGACATCTCGAGCAACCTGCAGTACCAGGGCGACCAGGCGGCCGCGACCGGCATGGTGATCAGCAGCAACGGCCTGGTGCTTACCAATAATCACGTCATTACCGACACGACTCAGCTATACGCGATCACCCAGAACGGCGTCAGGTACGCGGCGCGCTGGCTCGGCTACGACTCAACTGACGACGTGGCGGTCATCAAGCTGGTCGGCGCGCACAACCTGAAGACGGTGCCGCTCGGCAACTCGGCCGCCGTCAAGACCGGCCTGCAGGTCGTAGCGCTCGGCAACGCCAACGGCGCGGGCGGTATCACCCCGGCCCCAGGGCGGATCACCGGACTTGGCAAGACGATCACCGCGAGCGACAGCGGCCAGGGCACTAAGGAAACACTGCACAACATGCTTCAGACCAGCGCGGGCATCGTCCAGGGCGACTCGGGAGGCGCGCTCGCGTCCGCCGCTGGACGGGTCATCGGGATGAACACGGCCGCTGCTACCGGCAACTTCGACTCGCCTAACGTCGGCTTCGCGATCCCGATCGACCGGGCGCTCGCTATCGCCGAGAAGATCATCCATGGCCAGGGGAGCAGCACGATTCAGATCGGCTCGACCGGGTTCATGGGGGTACTTGTCCCTGCCGGGCAGGCCAGCCAGGTCAGCAGCCCGAAGCAGCAGCGTGACCGTCAGTTGCAGCAGGACGAGAGTGACACGGGATTCCCGCTCCAGCCGGCCTCACCCAACTGCCTCGCCAACGACCTCACTGCGGGCGTTCCGAGCAAGGTGGCTCCGGTAAGCAGCGGCGCCCTGATCATCGGCCAGCTCTGCAACACTCCGGCGGCTAAGGCCGGAATCGTGCCCGGCGACGTCATCACGGCCGTCGGCCCCGACAAGGTGACTTCGCCAGCGGCACTCACCAAGGTGATGCTCAGCTTCAAGCCGGGTAACTCCGTGCAGGTCACCTGGGTTGACGTGCACGGCCAGACTCACAAGGCCACGATGGTGCTCATCGAGGCACCGCCGCACTGACAGGGAACGCGCTGCGCGGGCGTCACCCGCGCAGCCAGGCGGCCATCCTCGCCTCGCAGGCGGTGATCACGGCCAGCCTGACGTGCTCTTCGCGGGTATGGGCCAGCATCGGGTCGCCTGGTCCGTAGTTGACGGCCGGTATCCCGAGCTCGTCGAACCTGGCCACGTCGGTCCAGCCAAGCTTGGCCCGCGGCGTGCCGCCTACGGCGGCCAGGAAGGACTTGGCGGCAGGGTCCCCGAGCCCTGGCCTGGCGCCAGCGGCCATGTCAGCGATTTCGACCTCCCAGTCGCAGAACAGGTCACGAACGTGGTCGGCCGCTTGCTCGGCTGACCGGTCAGGGGCGAACCGGTAGTTGACCGTCACGGTGCATTCGTCAGGGATCACGTTCCCGGCTACGCCGCCGCTGATCCCGACCGCGTTGAGGCCCTCGCGGTAACCGAGTCCGTCGACTTCTGGCTGTCTGGCCTGGTAGTCGCGCAGCACCTGGAGTATCCCGCCCGCTTCGTGAATCGCATTGCGGCCACGCCAGGAGCGCGCGCTGTGCGCGCGCACCCCCTGTGCCCTGATTTTCGCCCGCAGCGTGCCCTGGCATCCGCCTTCCACCACCCCGTCAGTCGGCTCGAGCAAGATCGCAAAGTCGGCCGCCAGCTTGTCAGGGCAGTTCCGGCTGAGCCTGAGCAGCCCGTTGCGGTGGCTATCGACTTCCTCGCAGTCATAGAACACGTAAGTGACATCCATGACCGGCGCGGGCACGGTCGCGGCCAGTCTCAACTGCACCGCCACCCCGGCCTTCATATCCGAGGTCCCGCAGCCGTAAAGGGCGCCGCCGCGCGCGCTTGACGGCACGTTATCGGCGATCGGCACCGTGTCGATATGCCCGGCGAGCACAACCCTGCGTTCCCTGCCGAGTTCGGTACGCGCCACGATCGCGTTCCCGTCCCTGTGCACGCTCAGGTAGCCGAGCCCCCTGGTCGCCTCTTCGATGGCATCGGCCAGCGGTCCTTCTTCCCCGCTTTCCGACTCGAAATCCACCAGGCGAGCGGTAAGCTCCCCGGCCTCCACCGCAAGCTCAAGTCCCATTCGGGGAGCATAGCCGCCCGCCGCGGGCCTCAGCCGGCGCCGGGCTGGAAGCGGTAGCCCATGCCTGGCTCGGTGAGCAGCCAGCGGGGCCTGGCCGGGTCGGGCTCCAGCTTGCGGCGAAGCTGCGCCATGTAGAGCCGCAGGTTTCCGGCCGCCTCGGCGTAGCCGGGACCCCAGACCTCGGCGAGTAGCTGCCGCTGGCCCATCAGCTTGCCCGGATGCCTCGCCAGCACTTCGAGCAGGTGCCACTCGGTCGGCGTAAGCCTGACGTCGGCCTGACCGGGCCTGATGACCCGCTTCGCGGCCAGGTCTATGACCAGCTCACCGAGCTTGACCTGCGGCTCGCTGGCCTCCGGCGTGCCGCGCCTGAGCGCGGCCCGCATCCTGGCCAGCAACTCGTCCATGCCGAACGGCTTGGTCACGTAGTCGTCGGCGCCGCTGTCGAGCGCCTCGACCTTGTCCGTGCTGTCGGCCCGCCCTGACAACACGATGATGGGTGCGTCGGTCCAGCCGCGCAGCCCGGCGATCACCTCGACGCCCTCCATGTCAGGCAGCCCGAGGTCGAGTATGACTAGGTCCGGCGGGTGCTGCGCGGCCTGCTGCAGGGCGCCTGTCCCGGTAAGCGCCGTCTGCACTTCGTACTGCCTGGCCTTCAGGTTGATCCGCAGCGCCCGCAGGATCTGCGGCTCGTCGTCGATGACCAGCACCCTGGTCACGTCCCGGTCACCGGTCCTTCACCTGCGGCTGGCGCCGGCCAGGGAAGCTGCGTGGCCGAGCCTGGCACGGCGGGCAACGACAGCGCCATGGTCAGGCCGCCTCCTGGCGTCTCTTCCGGCTCGAGCGTGCCGCTCATGGCCTCGGTCAGGCCGCGGGACAGTGCCAGGCCCAGACCGATGCCTGTCGTGTTGTCGGTATCGCCAAGCCGCTGGAACGGCACGAACATCCGGCCGGTCTGGCCGGCGGGAATGCCTGGCCCGCGGTCGATCACCCGCACCTCCACGCGTTCGCCGAGCGAACTGGCGGTGAGTACGGGCGGTGACCCGACCGGGGAGAAGCGGAGCGCGTTGGCAACCAGATTGGCGAGCACCCGCTCAAGTATTCCCGGATCGATGTATACCTCGGGCAAGTCAGGCGGAATCTCGATCACTACCGAGCGCCCGCTCGCGCCGAGGTCGTCAAGTGACCTCGCGACAATCTCGCCGAGATCGGCTGGCCTAGGGAAAACCGACAGGGCACCGGCCTGGAGCCTGCTCACGTCGAGCAGGTTCTCCACCAGCCTGGCCAGCTTGTCGAGCGACTCGTCGGCGGTGGCGAGCAGTTCCTCGTAGTCATCGCGATCCCACTGGATGTCATCGGACCGCAGGCTCGTGACCGCCGCCTTAGCCGAGGCCAGGGGCGTACGCAGGTCGTGGCTGACAGCGGCGAGCAACGCGGTCCGCATTCGGTCGGCCTCGGCAATCGGCTTCGCGGCCTGCGCCGTCTCCGCCAGACGCTGCTGCTCGAGCGCGGTGGCCGCATACATGGCGAACGCGCCGAGCACCCGCCGGTCCTCGGCGGCGAGCATCCGGCCGCGAGCGGCAAGCACTAGCCTGTCGCCGACGGGCATCGCCACGTCCGCGTCCTTCGGGCTGGTAACCGGCCGCTGCTCGGTCGCTGCTTCGCCGGCGACGGCGACAATATGCCAGCCTCCGCCGGGCACCGGCTCGCCCTGCGGTCCCGCGTTGCGCTCGAGCATCGTGACCGTCTGCATGCCAAAGGCCTCCCGTGCCCGGTCGACGACCGCCTGAAGCGGTTGCTCGCCCCGCATGATGCTGCCTGCCGTTGTCACCAGGAGCGCCGATTCCGCGCTCGCCCTGACCGCCTGCTTGGAGCGGCGTGCCGCGTTGTCGACGATCGAAGCGACGACGGCGGCGACGACGACGAACACGGCAAGCGCGAACGCGTTGTTGGGGTCTGAGACGGTGAAGGTGTAAAGCGGCGGCGTGAAGAAGTAGTTGAGGCAGAGCGTGCCGACCACGGAGGCAAGCACGGCCGGCAGCAGGCCGCCGACCAGGGCGACCGCGACCACGCCGACGAGGAAGACAAGCACCTCGCTGGTCAGGGTCAGGTTGTGCCGCAGGTTCGCGAGCAGCAGCGTGAGAACGGGGGCGAGCAGCAGGGCCAGCCCGTAGCCGGCCAGCCGGCGCGGAAGCGACAGCCCGCCCCGGTGCGCGGGAAGCCCGCGACCGCGTCCCATTTGCGAGTGAGTGACGATGTGCACGTCGATGTCGCCGGACTCGCGAATCGTGCGCCAGCTCACCCCCGGACCGGTAAAAAGCGTGGTAAGCCAGTTGCGGCGGCTGGCGCCGAGCACAAGCTGAGTGGCGTTCTCGGCGCGGGCGAACGTCAGCAGCGCGCCTGGCACGTCGTCGCCGACCACCTGGTGATAGCTGCCGCCAAGGGACTCGGCCAGCCGGCGCTGCGCCGCCAGCGCCCCAGGGTCGGCCCCGGTAAGGCCATCCGACCTGGTCACGTACACGGCAAGCAGGTCGCCGACGCCGTTGACCGAGCGAGCCGCGATCCGTGCCGCCCGGCGGATCAGCTGCTCACCCTCCGGGCCTCCGGTCAGCGCGACCACGACCCGTTCCCTGGCTTCCCAGGTGCTCTGGATGTCGTGGGCTTCCCTGTACCTCTTGAGTCCTTCGTCGACCTTGCCCGCCAGCCAGAGCAAGGCAAGCTCACGCAGGGCGGAGAGATTACCCGCCCTGAAGTAGTTGTTGAGTGCCGCGTCGATCTTCTCTGCCGGGTAGATGTTGCCGTGCGCCATCCGCCTGCGCAGCGCCTCGGGAGTCGAGTCGACGAGCTCGACCTGGTCGGCCGCGCGGGCGACGGCATCTGGCAGCGTTTCGCGCTGCGGCACCCCGGTGATCTTTTGCACCACATCGTTCAGCGACTCAAGGTGCTGAATGTTCACCGTGGTGATGACGTCGATGCCCGCATCGAGCAGTTCGTCGACATCTTGCCAGCGCTTCTCGTTCCGTGAGCCAGGCACGTTCGTGTGCGCGAGCTCGTCGACGAGCGCGATCTGCGGATGCCTGGCGACGACCGCGTCGACGTCCATCTCCTCGAACGCAGAGCCGCGGTACTCGATCCTGGCCCGCGGCATCACCTCAAGCCCGGTGAGCACCTCGGCGGTGCGGCGCCTGCCGTGCGTCTCGACGTATGCCACCACCACGTCAGCCCCTCGGGACTTGCGGCGGTGGCCTTCGCCAAGCATCGCGAAAGTCTTGCCAACGCCGGCCGCGGCCCCCAGGTAGATCCTGAGCTGCCCGCGTCTGGGCGCCGACGATGAGCTTTCTGTCATAGCTAACTTCACGGTACTGGGTAGCGCTGATCGAGTGCGATGTTGAGCAGCAGGACGTTGACCACGGGCTCGCCGAGGAAACCGATGACACGACCGCTGGTGTACCTGGCGACAAGCGCCCTAATCGCCGCCGGGCTGACATGCCTGGCCGCAGCTACCCGGTCCACCTGGATGGCGGCGTTCTGCGGTGAGATGTCTGGGTCAAGGCCCGAGCCTGATGCCGTTACCGCGTCCGGCGGTATCGCGGACGCCGGCACGTGGTCGAACGCCTCGATCGCCTGCTGGCGCTGCCTGATCAGCTGCACCAGCTTGGGGTTGTTCGGGCCGAGGTTGGACGCGGCCGAGTACAGCGGGTCGCAGCCGTAGTCGCTGGCCGCGCCGCTGGTCGCGGCCGAGGGCCTGGGCTGGAAGTACTGCGGCAGCGGGTTGCCCTTGGCGTCGGTGAACTCCTGGCAGAGCAAGCTGGACCCGACGACCTTGCCGTGGTATCTCACCAGCGACCCGTTGGCGTGGTCGCCGAAGGCGACCTGGCCTATTCCGAAGATCACCAGCGGGTAGGCGATGCCGCAGATCACGGTGAAGATCACCCAGCCGCGGATGGCGGCCAGGAGCTGCCTGACTGAGGCGGGTAGATGGCTCATTTCCCGATCACCGGAATCCTGGGATGAACTGGATGATGAGGTCAATGATCTTGATCCCGATGAACGGGACGATCAGGCCGCCGAGGCCGTAGATGAGCAGGTTCCGCCGTAGCATCGCCGACGCGGAAGAAGGCCGGTACCTGACGCCGCGCAACGAGAGCGGAATCAGCGCGACGATGATCAGCGCGTTGAAGATGATCGCCGAGGCGATCGCCGAGTCCGGGCTGTGCAGGTGCATGACGTTGAGCTTGCCGAGGCCGGGGAACACGGACGCGAACATCGCGGGGATGATCGCGAAGTACTTCGCGACGTCGTTGGCGATGGAGAAGGTGGTCAGCGCGCCGCGGGTGATGAGCAACTGCTTGCCGATCTCCACGATCTCGATGAGCTTGGTCGGGTTGGAGTCGAGGTCGACCATGTTCCCGGCCTCTTTCGCGGCCGAGGTCCCGGTGTTCATCGCGACGCCGACGTCGGCCTGCGCCAGGGCGGGCGCGTCGTTGGTGCCGTCGCCGGTCATCGCGACGAGCTTGCCGCCCTCCTGCTCCTTCTTGATCAGCGCCATCTTGTCTTCCGGCGTCGCCTCGGCGAGGAAGTCGTCCACGCCGGACTCCTCCGCGATCGCGCGCGCGGTCAGCGGGTTGTCGCCGGTGATCATGACGGTGCGGATGCCCATCGCCCGCATCTCGGCGAACCGCTCGCGGATGCCCTGCTTGACGATGTCCTTGAGGTGGATGACGCCCAGCACGCGCGGGACCCCGCCGGCCGGGCGCTCGGCCACGACGAGCGGGGTGCCGCCGCTGGCCGAGATGCCG
>DAHVDE010000051.1 GCA_027313705.1 Actinomycetota bacterium
CATCTGGCGTGCGCCAGTCATACCGGTTATCACGGCGTCCGGGCAGCCCGTCGACGTCATGGCCCCGGCAACAGTCGCTGTGTTCGCGACCGCCGCCGCTTCTGGCGCGGCAGGTACGGCCGGTAGGCAGATACCGCCTTATCCCCCGCCACCCAGAATCGCCAGGGCACCTCGGCCGCACTGCTAATGCCGACCCTCGGGCCTTCGGCAATGAGTCCTGGTGACAAGCCGCCGAACCCGGCAGGAGCGTAAATACGCAGCGCGCCGAGTGGATCGCAAGCATCAGTACCGTTCTGTGCCCGCGCCACACCAAGCGCCTGGCATAGCCTGGCGGGCCCGCTGGCTAGCTGAGCCAGGCGTTTTCCTGCCTGGCCAGCCGGGTTCTGACTGCCAGCACCAGAACGGCGCGCAACCGCCAGGTCGGTGCCCTCGACAATCCAGCCGGCTCGCAGCAGGACCGCTGACGCGTCACCAGGCAGTTCGCACACCAGGTTGGCGCAAAAATGCATGCCGTACGTGAAATACACGTAAACATGCCCGGGCTCGCCGAACATCACCTCGTTCCTGGCCGTCTTGCCGCGGAACGCGTGCGACGCGGGGTCTTCGCTGCCCATGTAGGCCTCGACCTCGACGATCTCGGCCGCCACCCGTCCGCGCGCATCTTCATGCACCAGGACACAGCCGAGGAGCCCAGGCGCGACGACCGTGGCTGGCCGCCTGAAGAACGACCGCGGCAGCAGGTCCCAGCCGTCCGTTCGCCATGGCCGTGCGGTACCGGCGGCCTCGATTGCGGTCAGGGCCGACGCCAGTCCTGGCACCCGAGCATTCGTCACCCGGTAGCCGCCCACACCGCGTCTGATTGCACCACCGAGCGCAATTCGGCAAGCTGTGCCTCGACCCTGGCCGGAGCGGTACTGCCGTAGGTGTCGCGCGCGGCGAGCGCGCCTGGCACCGAGAGCACGCCCCGCACGTCGGGGGTGAGATGCGGCGAAACCTTGACAAGATCCTCGTCACCGACCTCGCCGAGCTCGCAGTCGTGCACCTCGCACCAGATCACCAGGTGCCCGACCGCCTCATGGGCTTCGCGAAACGGCACACCCCGCTTGACAAGCAACTCAGCCAGGTCCGTCGCTAGCGCATGCCCGGCGGCGGCCGCGCGGGAAAGCCGCTGACGGTGAAATCGCATGGAACTAACCAGGCCGGCCATCGCGGGCAGCACAAGCAGCAGCGTATCCACCGCGTCGAACACCGGCTCCTTGTCCTCTTGCAGGTCCCTGTTGTAGGTGAGCGGCAGGCCCTTGAGCATCGTGAGCAGCCCGGTGAGCCCGCCGATGAGGCGGCCCGCCTTGCCCCTGGCCAGCTCGGCCACGTCCGCGTTCTTCTTCTGCGGCATGATCGACGAGCCACTCGCGTAGGCGTCGTCGATCTCGGCCCAGCCGAACTCATGCGACGTCCAGAGCACAACCTCCTCGCCCAGCCTGGACAAATGCACGCCGGAGAGCGCCGCGGCGAAGCAGAATTCGGCGGCGAAATCCCTGTCCGCGACCGCGTCCATCGAATTAGGCGCCGCCGAGTCGAACCCGAGTTCGGCCGCGACTGCCTTCGGGTCGAGCGGCAATGACGAGCCGGCGAGCGCTCCCGCGCCAAGCGGTGAGATTGCCGCGCGCTTGTCCCAGTCGCGCAGCCTGGCCACATCCCTGGCGAAGGCATGGACGTGCGCGAGCAGCTGGTGCGCGAGCAGCACGGGCTGCGCATGCTGGGTATGCGTCAGGCCAGGCGCGGGCGTTGCCGGATCGGTCAGGTGCGACGCAGCCTGGTCCATCAGCGCCGTCTGCAGCTCGACCAGCCTGGCGGCGACCTGCCGGACGTGATCTCGCAGGTAGAGCCGCAGGTCCGTCGCGACCTGATCGTTCCTGCTCCGGCCGGCCCGCAGTTTGCCGCCCAGGGATCCGAGCCGCTCGAGCAGCCCTCGCTCAAGTGCGGTATGCACGTCTTCATCGGCGGCCGTCGGCCGGAACGCGCCGCTGCGGCAATCCACGGCCAGTTCGTCAAGCGCGCCGAGGAGCCGGCGGAGCTCGACGTCGGAAAGCAGCCCGGCCCGGTGCAGCACCCGTGCGTGCGCTTTGGAGGCGAGCAGGTCATAGGGAGCCAGCCGCCAGTCGAACTGCACGCTGACCGACAACCTGGCCAGCGCCTCGGCCGGACCGCTCTCGAACCGCCCGCCCCACAGCCGCACCGCCGGCGTGCGCGCCTCGCTCTCCACCGGTGCTCAGCCCTCCCTGCATTGCCCGCTCCAAGCGTTCAGCCGACAGGCTATCTGCATGGCAGGTCCCGCGGGCAGCCGCCGGCCTGCCTTGCGCCGTGTGCCCGGTTGCCTGGCTGGCTGCGGTCAGCAAGGTCAGGAAGCTGCGGCCTTACGGTCCCGCTGCGCGGCGATCTTGCTCGGCAGGCCCCATAGCTCGACGAAACCCTTGGAAAGCTGCTGATCGAACATGTCGCCTGTGTCGTAGGTGGCCAGCCCGTAGTCGTAGAGCGCGAGCGCGCTGCGACGTCCGGTCACGACGGCCCGTCCGCTCTCCAACCTGACCCGCACCTCGCCGGTCACGTTCTTCGAGGCCGCGATCATGAATGCCTCAAGTGACTCGCGCAGCGGCGAGAACCAAAGCCCGTCGTACACCAGCTCGGTCCACCGCTGGCCAGCCATCCGCTTGAACCTGGCCAGGTCGCGTTCCAGGCAGGTGTTCTCGAGCTCAGCATGGGCGGCGATCAGCGTCATGGCACCAGGCGCCTCGTAGATCTCCCTGCTCTTGATCCCGACCAGCCGGTCCTCGACCATGTCGATCCGCCCGACGCCGTGCGCCCCCGCGAGCGCGTTCAGTTCGCTGATGATCTCCAGCGGAGAAAGGGATCGTCCGTCCAGGCTGTCTGGCAGCCCGTCAGTGAAGCCGATGACGATCTCCTCGGCCTGCTTGCCGAGCCCCGGATTCGACGTGTACCCGTACACGTCCTCGTGCGGTGCCTCCCAGATGTCCTCCAGGTGCCCGGTCTCGGCCGACCGGCCCCAGACGTTCTGATCGATCGAGTAAGGCGACTTGGCCGTCACATCGATCGGCAGGCCCTTGGCGGCGGCGAACTCGATCGCCTTGTCTCGCGTCATGCCCGAGTCGCGTACCGGCGCGAACACCGTCACCTCGGGGGCCAGCGCGGCCAGGCCGACTTCGAACCGAACCTGGTCGTTGCCCTTGCCTGTGCAGCCATGTGACACCACTGAGGCGCCGTGCTCCCTGGCGACCCTGGCCAGGTGGGCCACGATCACAGGCCTGGACAAGGCAGAGACCAGCGGGTACTTATCCATGTAGAGCGCGTTCGCGCGCAGTGCGGGCATGCAGTACCCGGCGGCGAACTCCTCCCTGGCGTCTACCACCACAGCCTGCGCCGCGCCGCAGGCGAGCGCCCGCGCCTTGATCGTCTCCAGGTCCTCGCCGCCCTGGCCGACGTCAACGGCCAGGGCGATCACCTCGGCGCCGGTCTGCTCGCCGATCCACCCGATCGCCACCGAGGTGTCTAGCCCACCGGAATAAGCGAGCACTACTCGCTGCGTCGTGGAACTCTGTGCCGTGGAACGCTGTGTCATTGAACCCTCCCGAGTCAAGAGTCAGATTGTGCGTGCTGGCCGCCAGCGGCGGCCCGTGCCCGCCGTTCGGCGAGCCGGAGAAATGTCGCGGCCAGTTCGTCGCCTCCAGTGGGATCCCGAGCGACCACAAGCACCGTGTCGTCTCCGGCCACGGTGCCGAGCACCGAGTTAAGGCCCGACCTGTCGATCATCGAAGCCATCAGCTGAGCGGCACCTGGCGGCGTCTTGAGCACCACGAGGTTCCCGCTCGCCTCGGCAGAAAGCAGCAAGTCACCCGCCACCTTGCCCAGCGCGGCAACGGCGCCGCGGGACAGCCCGCTCAGCACCGCCGCGATCTCGACTGCCTCTTCGAGTGCGCTGGAGACTGGTGGCAGCGCAAGCTCGTCTGGATGCTCTGGCGGCAGCGCATACCGCAGTGCCCCGTCTGGCCCGCGCAACCGCACCGCCCCGAGTTCGTCCAGATCCCGCGACAGCGTCGCCTGAGTGACACGCACGCCGACTTCGGCCAGCCGGTCAGCCAGTTCGTCTTGCGAGTGCACCGGGTGACCGGGCGCCCCGAGGATGCCAGAGATCTTCGCATGCCTCGCGGCCTTGGTCGCGGGAGCGCTGGGCGCCGACGACCCGCTCATTCCTCCGGTCCTGACAACTCCGCCGCCCGCGCCATGATCCCCGGCAGCGCCGCGACGAAAGACTCGGCCTGCGCGGCATTGATGATCAGCGGCGGAGCGATCCTGACAGCGTCCGGCTGAACCGCGTTGACCAGGAACCCGGCCTGCCTGGCTGCGGCCTCGACCGAGGCTGCCACCGCCGAATTCAGCGCGATGGCCAGCCAGAGCGCGCTTCCGCGCACCCCGGCGATGAGCTCGTGGCTAACCGAGCCGATCCCTTCGGCAAGCAACGCCCCTGCCTCCGTCGCGTTGGCAAGCAGCCCGTCCTTCTCGATCGTCTCGAGCACAGCGAGCGCCGCCGCGCAGGCGATCGGATTGCCGCCGAAGGTGCTGCCGTGGTCACCCTTGGCGAAAGAACTGCCATATTCGCCGATCCCGATGCAGGCACCGATCGGCAGGCCACCGCCGAGCCCTTTGGCCAGCGTGATCACGTCTGGCACCACCCCGGCGTCCTGGAAGGCGAACCAGGACCCGGTACGCCCGATGCCGCTCTGGATCTCGTCGAGCACGAGCATCGCGCCGTTAGCGTCGCAGGCAGCCCTGGCCGCGGCGAGGTAGCCGGGCGGCGCGGGCACCACGCCGCCCTCCCCGAGGCACGGCTCGAGGAACACCGCCGCGCACTCCTGGGTGACCGCTGCCGCCAGGGCGCCGGCGTCGCCGAATGGCACGAACCTGACCTCGAAGCCGAAGGGCGCGAAAGGAGCGCGAATCGATTCCTTGCCGGTAAGGCTGAGCGAGCCCATGGACCGCCCGTGAAAGCCGTGCTCGGCGGCAACGAACACCGTGCGCGCCTGACCTTGCTGCCGCCTGACCAGTTTCACGGCCGCCTCATTGGCCTCGGTGCCGGAGTTCGCGAAGAACACTTTCCCCTCGTGCCCGAGCAAGCCAATGAGCTTTTCCGCCAGCAGGACCTGGCCCTCATGCAGGAACAGGTTGGAACTGTGCGCCAGCTTCGCTGCCTGTTCGCTGACCGCGGCGACCAGCGCCGGATGCGCGTGCCCGAGTGCGCTGACCGCGATTCCGCCGATGAGGTCGAGGTATTCCTTGCCGTCGACGTCCCAGACCACGCACCCCTGGCCCCTGGCCAGCGCCACCGGCGGTACGCCGTAGTTGGGCATCAGCGCGGCGGCGTAGCGCGCCTGCAGTTCTGCCGTGCCCGTCGCTGCCGTGCCCGTCGCTGCCGTTGTCATGGCGTCCTGGCCTCTCCGTCAGGCACGACCATCGTGCCGATCCCTGAGTCGGTGAAGATCTCGAGCAGGACGGCGTGCGGCAGCCGTCCGTCTAGCACATGCGCCTGCGGCACCCCGCCCGTGACCGCGGTCAGGCAGGCGGTCATCTTCGGGATCATGCCTTCGCTGAGCGCCGGCAGCATCGTCGCCAGGTCGGTGACGCTGAGCTCGCTGATCACCTGCGGCGGCCGGCCATCGGCAACGGCCTGATCGCCGCCCGGCCAGTGCGAGTACAGCCCGGCCACGTCCGTGAGCATGATCAGTTTTTCCGCTCCGAGCGCCACCGCGAGCGCGGCCGCGGCGGTGTCGGCGTTGACGTTAAGCACGTCGGTTGAGTAGTCGCTGCGGGCGACGCTGGACACGACCGGGATGCGGCCGTCGTCGATCAGCACCTTGATGGCCCTGGGGTTGACCTGCTCGACCTCGCCGACATGACCGAGGTCAACCGGCTCCCCTGTTGCGCTCTTGCCCTGCACGCGGCGGGCCGTGAACAAGTGCGCGTCCTCACCAGACATCCCGACGGCGAAGGGACCGTGCCGGTTTATCAGGCCGACCACGTCCCTGTTCACCTGTCCGGTCAGCACCATCCTGACCACTTCCATGGTCTGCGCGGTAGTCACCCGCAGCCCGCCGTTGAAGACCGACTCGATGCCGAGTTTATTGAGATGGCTACTGATCTGAGGGCCGCCGCCGTGAACGACGACCGGGTATAGACCGGCATATCTGAGGAAGACCACGTCCTGCGCGAACGCGAGCCGCAGCGCATCGTCTGTCATCGCGTGGCCGCCGTACTTGATGACGACGATCTTGCCGTGGAACCGGTCGAGCCAGGGCAAGGCCTCGATCAGCGTCGCGGCCTTCGCCAGGGCGCTTGCTTGCAGGCCGGTGCCCGCTTGCGGGCTGGTGCCGGCCGTCAGATCAGCCGTCACGTCGAGTAGGCCGAGTTCTCGTGCACGTAGGCGGCGGTCAGGTCGGTGGTCCTGATCGTGGCGGACGCAGGTCCCGCCGACAGGTCTACCGTGATCGTCACGTCCCTTTGCTTCAGGTCGACGGCGCCGCGATCCTCGCCGGGGCCGCCATTCCGGCAAACCCAGACGCCATTGATCGCGACGTTGAGCTGATCGGCGTCGAAGGCCGCCGCCGTGGTACCGACCGCCGCGAGCACCCGGCCCCAGTTCGGGTCCTCACCGGTGATGGCGCACTTCAGCAGGTTGGACCTGGCTACCGCGCGGCCGACGGTGACGGCGTCCGCGTCGCTGGCGGCGCCGACGACCTGAACGGAGATTGCCTTGGTGGCGCCCTCCGCGTCGAGCATTAGCTGACGTGCGAGGTCGTCGCACGCCACGGTGAGCAGTTCGGCGAACTCGGCCGGGTCAGGCGCGACCCCCGAGGCGCCGCTGGCGAGCAGGAGCACGGTGTCGTTGGTCGACATGCAACCGTCAGAGTCCAGCCGGTCGAAGGTCGCCCTCGTGGCAGCCCGCAGGGCCTTGTCGAGGTCGCTGGCCGGCAGGTCCGCGTCGGTCGTGAGGACGACAAGCATCGTCGCCAGGGCCGGGGCGAGCATCGCGGCGCCCTTGGCCATGCCGCCGATCTGGTAGCCGGCGCCGGCTACCGCAGTGGTCTTCGGCACCGTGTCGGTGGTCATGATCGCGGCCGCGGCCGACTCGCCGCCCTGCGCGCAGGCCGCCGTCACGGCGGCGGCCACGCCCGCGAGCAACTGGTGCATCGGCAGTCGCTCGCCGATGAGGCCGGTCGAGCAGACCGCGATGCCGGCCGGCGGCAAGGAAAGCAGTCCGGCCAGGTGCGCGGCCGTCCGCTCGGTGTCCGCGTAACCCTGCGGCCCGGTGCAGGCGTTAGCACCGCCTGAGTTCAGCACCACGGCGCTGACCTGGCCGTCGGCGAGAACGAGCTGGCTCCAGCGCACCGGTGCGGCCTTGACCCTGTTCGAGGTGAACACCGCGGCGGCGGCGGCGGCGGGACCATCGTTGATCACGACGGCTACGTCGGCCTTACCGGAGTTCTTGAGGCCGGCAGCGACACCGGCCGCACGGAACCCTTTTGGCACGGTCACGCTCACGGCGCTACTCCGATCGAGGTCAGGCCGGCCGCCTCAGGCAAGCCGAGCATCAGGTTGGCGTTCTGCACGGCCTGGCCGGCCGCGCCCTTGCCGAGGTTGTCGATGGCCGCGACGACTACGGCCCGGCCCGCGCGGTGATCGACGGCGGCCTGAAGCTGGGCGCCGTTGGAGCCTGCCACCGCCCCGGTCGCCGGCCACCTGCCCGCTTCGAGCACGGTCAGGAACGGCTCGTCTTCGTAGTAGCGCCTGAGCGCTTCGTTCAGGGCCGGACTGTCCGTCGTGGCCGAGGTGAGCCTGGCCGTGCACGTCGCGAGAATGCCGCGCGGCATAGGGACAAGCAGCGGGGTAAATGACACCTTGACCGCACCCGGGTCTTTGCCCGCCGCTTCGGCCAGTGACTGCTCGATCTCGGGGATGTGCCGGTGAGCGCCCGCTACCTGATAGGCGGCGACCGAGCCCATGACCTCGCTGGCCAGCAGGTCAGCACGCACGCTCTTGCCTGCGCCCGAAGTGCCCGATGCCGCGACGACGACGAGGTCGTCCGTCGCGATCATCCCGGCCGCGACCAAGGGCGCCAGGGCGAGTATCACCGCCGTCGAGTAACAGCCAGGGGCAGCGACCCTGGTCGCCGCCTTGACCTGGTCCCGCACCCCGGCGAGCTCAGGCAGGCCGGTCACCCAGCGGCCTGCGTGGTCACCTTCGTAGTGCCTGGCCCACGCCGTCCGGTCGGCCAGCCGGAAGTCAGGTCCGAGGTCGACGATCTTCTGCTCAGCTGGCAGGCTCGCCGCGAGCGGCGCAGACTGACCGCTCGGCATGGCCATGAAGACCAGGTCGCAATCGGCGCGCTTGACCGCATGATGGGGCTCGAATACCAGGCCGGCCAGCTTTGCCTGGCCCGCCAGGCTCTGGTGCACGGCACCCGCGGTCTTCCCCGCGCTGCTGTCCGCAGTGAGCACGCCGATCTCGAACTGCGGATGCCCGGCGATCAGGCGCAGCAACTCGCCGCCCGCGTAGCCGCTGGCCCCCGCCACCGCCACCCGCATCGCCGCCCCGCCTTCCGCGCCTGCTGCGCCATCTGACGGGTTCCCGGCAACCGCCCATCCCGCCCGTGAATGATTATGCATCATACCGTGTGAATATGCAACTACCCGCGGGGCGGGTGTCCGGCGTCGCCCCCAGAGCGTGAGGAAACTACTGCGGATAGTGACATTCCGGCTCATGCACCCCGATTAGGTCTCGAACCGGCGAGTTCGCTCCCCTGGCCTTAGGTCACTGGCGCATGATGTTGATCGCAGCCCGTCAGCAAGATTGATTAAGGAGAATGGCATGCACCCCGGCGGTCGCCTGACCCGGATCTGCCAGCCTTCGCGCCGCCAGGCGCGGCCCTTCGGCCTCCTGCTGCCCGCACTGCTCGCGACGCTGCTTACTGGCCTGGCCGGCTTGGTCGCTGGCTGTAGCTCGGCGTCGCACCAGGTCAATGCCGGGCCGAAGGTGACCGCGTGCGGATCGTCGCGGACGGCCGCCAACGTGCCCATTCACGTCGAGGTCACGAAAGGTCACGTGGCCTGCGGTACCGCATTGTCCGTTGAGCGGAAGTACGCCAGGGCGATCAGGTCAGGACGGGCGCCAGGCAATGGCGGCGGCGGCCCGGTCAAGGTGAACGGCTGGACCTGCCAGGGTTACACGACTCCAGTTGTGCTGCGGACAGGCAAGGCTTCCCGGTGCACAGAAGGCAGCAACGAGATCCTGGCAATACTCCCCTCCTCAGGCTGACGCATCAGGGGCGCTCCTGAGCACTGCTCCGGTACGCCGCGCGGCCTCGGCGACCGCCGCATCCCTGGCAATCGCCACCTCCTCGTCGGTCAGCGTTCGGTCAGGTGCCCTGAACCTCAGTGTGTAAGCGAGCGACTTGTTCCCTGCCCCGGCCTGCTCGCCGCGGTACACGTCGAACAAGCGGATGCCCTCGAGCAGCGCGGCACCATGCGACCCGGCGACGGAACGAACTCCGGCCACAAGTGCCTCCTGCACCCGTGCCGCAGGAACGGCCGATGGCACCGCAAGCGCCACGTCCGAAGTGGCGACCGGATATCCGGAGATGAAAGGTGCCTGCACCGGAGGCACCAGGCCTGCCAACCGCTCGATCGCGCTCAGGTCAAGCTCCATCGCGCACGTCCTAGGCGCGAGCCTGAACGCCCCGATCACGCGGGGATGCAACTCGCCCGCATGCCCGACGACAACTTCCTCGCCGAACGCGCTGACGACGAACGTGGCGCACCTGCCCGGATGCCAGGGCTCCGCCTGGCTTGCCAGCACTTCGTAAGGAACCCGGCTGGCGCCCAGCACCGTCCGCGCCGCCTCGATTGCGTCGTAGAGGCTGACCTGCCGCCCCTCGCCCCACCATCCTGACGTCTCGATCTTGCCGGTCAGCACGCACCCGACGAGCCTGGGCTGGGCGGGCAGAGCCGCGTCGAACCGCTTGACCTCCGCCTTGCCCGGCGCGTGGTCAACGGGCAGCACGGGCGCCGCGCCGCAGCCGCCTTCCGCCTCGAGGAACACCTGCCCGATCTCGAACAAAGCCAGGTCAGGGAATCCACGACCGGCATTGCGCCATGCCACCCGAAGCAGCCCTGGCAGCAGCGACGTCCGCATCAGCGGCTCATCTCCGCTGATCGGGTTGGCCAGCCGCACTGCCCGCCGCCGCGCGTCGTCAGCAGGCAACTGCATCTTGCCGAAGTCGTCCTGCGAGCCGAACGGGCTGCTGATCACCTCGACGAACCCGCTGCCGGCCAGCGCCTGCGCCACCTCGATCCGCAGCCGCTGCGCGGCGGTCCTGCCGTGCCCGGCCACCGCCCTCGGCATGGCGATCCCGATCTTGTCGTATCCCTCGATCCTGATGACTTCCTCGGCGAGGTCGCTCGGATCGGTCAGGTCGGGACGCCAGGACGGCGGCCGCACGACCAGCCGGTCACCGGCGTCGACGGCGACCGAGCATCCCGCCTCGCGGAGCCGCCTGACCACGGTGTCGGCACCGTAAGACACTCCCGCCACCCGGTCAGGCAAGTCACCGGCGATCTCGATCGTCACCGGCTCGATCGGCGCGGAAGCCAGCGAATACCCGGCCACCACGGAACCGCCACCGAGCGATGCCAGCAAGGCCGCGGCCTTGGCCGACGCCCGCAACGGCAACTCGTAGTCCACCCCGCGCTCGAATCGGGCTGACGCCTCGCTGAACAGCCGGTGCCGGCGGCTCATCCGCGCTATCCCTGGCGCGCTGAAGTGTGCAGCCTCGATCACCACATTCACGGCGGCCGAACTGACCTCAGTGGCCAGGCCGCCCATGGTCCCGGCCATCGAGATCGGTCCTGACGAGTCAGTTATGACGATGTCGTCCGGGTCAAGCTGCCGCACGACGTGGTCGAGCGTCTCCAGCTTTTCCCCCTCGCGCCCGCGGCGGACCGCGATCGGACCCTGCAGGCGGTCGCGGTCGAAGGCGTGCATCGGCTGGCCGAGCTCGAGCATCAGGTAGTTCGTGACATCGACGGCCAGCGACACGCTGCGCATGCCGCACCTGGCCAGCCGCACCCGGATGGAAAGCGGTGTCACCGCGGCCGGGTCGATCCCGCTTACCTCGCGCAAGGCGAACCTGTCGCACGCGGAAGGGTCACCGATCGACGCCTGGTAGACCCGCGGATCTGGCTTGTCCCCGGCGGGAAGTTCCCCGGCCGGGTCGGCGAACGGCACGGCGAAGGCACTGGCAAGTTCCCTGGCCAGGCCGCGAACCGAGAGCGCATGGCCCTTGTCAGGCGTCACGTTCACGTCGTAGACCACGTCCCGCAGTCCGGCGTACTCCGCGAAGTCGGCGCCGAGCGGAGCGTCGGCGGGCAGCACCAGAATGCCCGAATGATCGTCACCGAGCGCCAGTTCGGCGGCCGAGCAGATCATGCCGTCTGACAGCTTCCCGTAGGCCTTCCTCGACCCGATCGAGATCCCGCCAGGCAGCGTGGCTCCGGGCAGGGCGAGCGGCACCAGGTCGCCGACCGCGAAGTTCGTCGCGCCGCAGATCACCCACCGCTGCTCTTCCGGCCGCTCGCCCGTGATTACCAGGCAGTACCTGATCGGCTTCTTGTGCCCGGTCAGCTCTTCGATTTCGAGCACGCGTGCGACGACGACGCCGCGGATCTGGGCTCCGACGTGCTCGACCGCCTCGATTTCCAGCCCGATCCCGGTCAGCCGCCTGCCGACCTCGGCCGGGTCGACAGGCTCGGGCAGCGGTGCGTATTCAAGCAGCCAGGATAGTGGTACCAGCATCTAAGCCTCCGCTCCGAACGCGCGAGAAAACCGCACGTCGCCGTCGATCGTGTCCCTGATGTCGGCCAGCCCGTTGCGGATCATCAGCGACCGCTCGATGCCGAGTCCGAACGCGAACCCGCTGTACCTGTCGGCATCGATGCCGCACGCGGCAAGCACGCGCGGGTTCACCATGCCGCAGCCGGCGATCTCGATCCAGCCTTGCGACTTGCAGACCCGGCAAGGAGAACCGCCCCTGGCCGAGGCGCCACGGCACACATGGCACTCCATCGACACGTCAGCAGAAGGCTCGGTGAAAGGGAAGAAGTCCGGCCGCAGCCTCGTGCGCAGGCCGGGTCCGAACATGGCTTCGACGAAGGCGGAGATGGCGCCGCGCAGGTCGGCCATGGTCAGCCCTTCGTCAACGGCCAGGCCCTCGATCTGATGGAACACCGGGCTGTGGGTGGCGTCGAGCGCATCAGCGCGGAAGCATTTGCCAGGGCTTACCACGTACACCGGCAAAGGACGGCTGAGCATCGCCCTGATCTGCACCGGTGAAGTGTGGGTACGCAGCACCTTACCTGAGTGCGCCGCGCCGTCCCGGCCAGCCACGAAGAACGTGTCCTGCATCTCACGCGCCGGATGGTCGGGCGGGAAATTCAGCGCGTCGAAGTTGTACCACTCGGCCTCGATCTCTGGGCCTTCCGCGATTTCGTAGCCCATCCCGATGAACACGTCGGCCAGCCGGTCAGCCAGCATCGCGACCGGATGCCTGGCGCCGCTCGCGCGCCTGTCCCACGGCAGCGTCACGTCGGCGACTTCGTCCACAAGGACCCGCTGGTCCCGGTCGGCCTCAAGCTCTCGCTGCCTGCCCGCGTGGGCCTCGCCGAGCAGCCGCTTGGCTTCGCCGACGCGCCTACCGGCCTCCGCCTTCGCCTCGGGCGGCAGCGCCCCGATTTCCGCGCTCGCCAAGACCAGCGGCGACCGGCCGCCGAGGTGCGCCAGCCGTGCTTCCTTGAGTTCGTCGAAACTGCCCGCGCCGGAAATGGCGGCGAGTCCGGCGTCCAGCATTCGCTGGACTTCCGCAGGCGCGAGCGCGGTGACCCGCACCGGGTCGTAGGCTTTATTCGGAGCTGACATCTCGCATTCCGATCCTGTGTAAAGGTCAAAGGATTTTTTTGGCTTTAAGTGTCCTTGATCCATGGCCGGCAGCCGCCAGGCACCAGTGAATGCAGGCACCGGCGGGAGCCCGTCAACTGAACCGGCCAGGGCAGCAGCGCGGCAAAGTCCCCTGCGATCGTCTGGCCGGTGCTGATCAGCCCGCTCCTAGCACGCTCCGGTCAGTCGTGACCAGGTCAGTCCAGACCAGGTCAGTCGTAGTCGGGCCCGCCGGCGGGCATGGTAAATCGGAACTCAGCCCCGCCGCCAGGCGCGCGCGCCACGCTGATCGACCCGCCGTGCGCCTCGACAAGTCCCTTGACGATGAACAACCCGAGCCCGGCACCGCCGCGCCGCTTGCCCCGCCAGAACTGCCTGAACACGGCAGGCGCGAACTCGGGCGCGATCCCCTGACCCTCGTCGCGCACCGAAACCACGACCCCTGGCCCGCCGCAGACCAGCGCAGACTCGATCACGGTAGTAACCGTACCAGCACCGTGCCTGACCGCGTTCTCAATAAGGTTCGCCAGGATCTGGTCGACCTTGTCACCGTCAAGCCAGGTCTCAGGCAATCCGCCGCCGATCTCGATCTTGAATCTGGATGCTGCTTCGCCTGCGGCGACCCGGCCGGCCACTAGCTTGCCCGCCCGCGCGGCGATGTCGACCAGTTCCCTGTGCAGTACTGTGCGGCCCGCCTCCAGTCGCGAGACGTCGAGCAACTCGGCGATGAGCCGCGTCACCCGGTCGGCGTCGGCGTTGACCGTCTCGAGCATGACCCGCTTCTGGTCGTCGGTGAACCTCGACCACTTCGTCAGCAGGGTCGCGGTGAACCCCTTGACGCTGGTCAGCGGCGACCGCAGTTCGTGTGCCACCGTCGAGACGAGATCGGCCCTGGTGCGCTCGTGCCTGGCCCGCGCACTGGCGCTGCGTAGCGTCACCGTGAGGCGCTGAACCGCGCCGCGTTCAGCCGGGCCGCCGCGGCGCGGGCCGCGCACGTATCCGACGGTCACCAGCAATTCGGTGCCGTCAGGAAGGAACAAGGAGCACTCGGGATGCCGCGTCCTGGTGGAAAGGCCGTCATATGGCCTGGAAAGGCGCCACCAGCAATGACCTTCGCTATCACACAATGGCAGCACATTGAGCAAGGTGTCACCGACGGCCTTGCTCGCGCTGATTCCGGTCAGCCGTTCGGCGGCCCGGTTGAAAATAATGACCGAGCCATTGGCATCGGCCACGACCAGCCCATCAGGCAGTTCGTCCGCGCTGAAAAGATCATCCGCTGATTGCGGCGACCGCGGCCCGGCCGCCGCGGCATCTTCCCCTGACAGCACCACGGCGCCCGCCTGGAGGTCGTCCCCCCTGGCCCGTCCCGCGGCGCCGTTCGCGGTCATCACCTTCACCTGCCGGTCGAGTTCGCTGCCCCGGCACACCAGTCTCGTCACCGCAGGTCCGGGGGATAACCCGCAGTAACTAGTGCGTCTGGCCACCTCGTGTGATCTCGACTCGAGCTGTCAATGACGCAACGTAACCAAAGCCTAGCGCGTCAGCTAAGCTGCGCGGCACCCCCATGCTGCCGCGCTCACCCCCGAGCGGCATCCCAGCAGGGGACCAGATGATGACTAATCGACGGTTACCTGGACGCGCGGGCCGAGGCGTAGAGGCAGACGGCCGCGGCCGCGGCCAGGTTGAGGCTCTCCGCCCGGCCGTAAATTGGCACGGCGACGACCTCGTCCGCGAGTGCACGCGACTGCGCGGGCAGTCCCCATGCCTCGTTTCCGAACAGCCACGCCGTCGGCCTGGCTAGCCTGCCCGCCGCCTGAAGTTCGTCCAGGGTCAGGTCCGCGCCGCCGTCAGCCGCCAGCACGGTCAGTCCGGCACCGCGCAGCGCGCTGGCGGCATCCGCCGCGCTTACCCCGGTTACGACCGGCAAGTGGAACAGGGATCCGGCCGACGATCGCACGCACTTGCCGTTGTATGGGTCCACGGAGTCGCCGGCGAAGATCACTCCCCCGGCACCGGCCGCGTCCGCGGTACGCAGCACGGTCCCTGCGTTGCCAGGATCACGCACGTCCGCGAGCACGACCAGGAGCCGGGGACTGGCTGCGGCAAGTTCACCCAGCGGCACGTCAAGGAACGAGCACACCGCCAGCAGTCCTTGCGGGGTCACCGTAGGCGCCAATTCGGCCATCAGCTCAGCGCTGACCTCAAGCACCGCAACCCCGGCGCCGGCGGCGGCGTCCACCAGTTCGCCGTGCCTGGCCAGGGCCGCCGCCGTCACGAAAAGCTCAGTGACGGCGCACGGCGACCCGGCAAGCACGGACCGGCCGGACGAGCCAGCCTGGCCAGGGCAGCCAAGCGCTTCCCTGACCGCCTGCGGTCCTTCGGCGAGAAACAGCCTCGCCTCCTCGCGCTTGGCACGCCTGGCAAGCTGCCTGGCCAGCTTGACCCGAGGCGAGTGAACCCCTGGCTGCCGCCTAGCCTCAGGCAGCCTGCGGCCTCGGCGCGTCGACGTCGTCGGGCAGCGCCGCGCGCGCGACCACGACAAGCGCAGCGAACGCCTCGGAATCGGCGACGGCAAGCTCGGCGAGCATGCGCCGGTCCACGTCGACGCCAGCTATCTTCAAGCCCTGGATAAACCGGTTATACGTCATGCCTTCTGCCCTGACAGCAGCATTAATCCGCTGAATCCACAGCCGACGGAACGCGCCCTTACGGTCCTTGCGGTCCCGGTAGGCATACGTCATCGAGTGCAGTTGCTGTTCCTTGGCCTTCCGGTACAACCTCGACCGCTGGCCGCGGTAACCGCTCGACCGCTCGAGTACTACCCTGCGCTTCTTGTGGGCATTGACCGCCCGCTTCACGCGTGCCATTTTGGCTCCCTACACGTCGGACCGGGTTACTTGCCCAGCAGCTTCTTGGCGATCTTCAGGTCGGCGGGCGAGACTTCCACGTCGCCTGCCAGGCGGCGGGTCCGCGTGCTCGGCTTGTGCTCAAAGTAGTGCCCCCGGTTGGCCCGGCGGCGCATGATCTTGCCGCTGCCCGTGATGCGCAATCTCTTCTTCGCACCACTGTGCGTCTTCATCTTCGGCATGTCGCCGTATCCCTCGTTCCATGCGTGCTCACGCACACGTTCTCTACTTACAGCCGTTACTTACGGCTGTTATTTACACCGTCTTCACTGACCCGGCGGCGCCGTTTTCCTCTGCTAACAGCCGGTGCGCCCGTCAGCCTCCGGACTGCGTCGTCGAGCCGCCATTCTCCGGCCTCGGCCGCGGCGTCGGCACGGCAGTGCCCTCGCCTGGCTTGGCGGCCGTAACCCTCGGCGCGGTCGGCTTGGGTGCCGCCGGGCGCGGCGCGCCGCTCGGCACAGGTCCTGGCCTAGGTGCCGTCGGCCGCGGCGGAGCCGGTCTCGGCCCGCTGGGCGAAGGGCCAGGCCGCGGTGCGGCCGGCCGCGGTGCGCCTTCCGATCCCTGTCCTGGCCGCTGGGCGCCTGAAGCTCGCTCGGCCGCAGCCGGCCTTGGGGTCGGGCGCGGGCCAGAACCAGAAGTCGCGAAGCTAGGTCCAGCCGACCCAGGCGAACCCGCGCCAGTGGCGGAACCAAGCCCGGTGCCGGCCCCTGGCCTGACCGAACTCGAACCCGGGCGCGGTGCGGCCTGGCGAGGCCCTTGACCGCCGGCCGGCGCAGGCGCACTTGAGCGCGGCGCCGCCTGGAAGGCACGGCTAGTCCTGCTGGCCGGGCCGGCCGTCGTAGCCTGGGCCAGTCGCTCCGTCGCGACGGCCGCTTCCTGCGGTGCCTGCTCCTGCGGTGCCTGCTCCTGCGGTTCCTGCTCCTGCGGCAGGTAAGCCTGCAGTTGCGATGCCTGCTCCTGAAGCGAGCCTAGGTCGAACTGCATTTCGCCGCCTTCGTCGCGGTTCGCTCCTGGCGCCGAGGCGCGGGCGCTTGCCCGGTCAGGAGTCTTGACCGGCTTGACGTCCGCCTTCTTGCGGTGCGGTCCGATGACCATGATCATGTTCCGGCCGTCTTGCTTTGGCTGCGACTCGACGAAACCAAGTTCCTCAACGTCACCGGCTAGCCGCTGGAGCAGCTTGTAGCCAAGTTCTGGCCTGCTCTGCTCGCGGCCTCGGAACATGATGGTGATCTTGACCTTGTCGCCCTGCTTCAGGAACCGCTCGACGTGACCCTTCTTGGTCCCGTAGTCGTGCGGATCGATCTTGGGGCGGATCTTGATCTCCTTGATGACGGTCTGGGCCTGGTTCTTGCGCGATTCCCTGGCCTTGAGCGCCGACTCGTACTTGAACTTGCCGTAGTCCATGAGCTTGCAGACCGGCGGCCGCGCGGTCGGCGCGACCTCGACTAGGTCAAGATCGGCTTCCTGGGCGAGGCGGAGCGCGTCATTGATGGACACGATCCCGACCTGCTCGCCAGACGGGCCGACCAGCCGGACTTCAGGTACCCGGATTCGCTCGTTGATGCGAGGTTCAGTGCTGATGTGACCTCCTGAGCCACTGTCATCCTGCCACGGGCCTATCCCAGAGCAGGTACTGCGAGCCACCTACGCGGAACGCCAAAAAGCCCCGCAAGGTATGCGTGCGGGGCTCCACCTGTGCAACCTCGGCGGCTCAACCGGAACGCCAACGGGAACAGTTCCCGCTAGGCCGACCAATGCCACTCCAGCCACCGACGCTCCGCGAGCCGACTCGCGCTGCGCGCAAGCGAGCCGCCGTACGTCCGGCCGAGACCAGCCGATCCGGAGACCGGCTAGCCTGCCAGCCAGCCCTGCGTGAACTCCCTCTGGGCTGCTGGACTGCTACCCGCCGACATCGGCCCGCGCTTGCCAAGCGCCAGCCGCAGTCAGCTAGGTGGGAGGTGGCCAAGGTGGTCCTCCGCTTTCCCCAGGGCAATTCTGCCGCGGGGCATTAAGTTCTGCCTCTCACATTACCGCATCGCCGCGGCCTAGTCATATCGCGCGCCGTGCTAGCTCAGCGAGTCCAGCACGGCGCATCGCCTCGAGCGGCGCCTGCCGGTCGGTCATCAACGCGACCTGCCCGGCTGCCTGGTGCAGCAGCAGATCAAATCCGCTGACGACGATCGACCCGGCCAGCCCGGCCGCGCGAGCCAGCGGCGTCGGCCACGGGTCATAAACGACATCGAGCACGGCCTGGCAGGCACTTGCGTGCTCGGCAAAATTTGCGGCAAGAAGATCGGCGGCGCCTGCGGGCACGGTCGAGATGACCAGGCGCATGCCGCGCATGCTGTCCGCGGTAAATGCCGTGAACGTGACAGATATTCCCAGCCGGTCGGCCGCCCGCTGGACGTCAGCAGTCCGCGCGGCGTCTCGCACCGCGATGACCGCGGCCTTCTCGCCAAGTTCGCCGAGCGCGCCGAGCGCGGCACAGGCGGTCGCGCCGCCGCCGATGACCAGCGCCCGGCCAGCCGGAGACCGGTCGCCGGCAGGCAGACCCTTCTCGGCCAGCGCACCGGTCATCCCGGCCACGTCGGTGTTGTAGCCGAGTCGCTGCGCCGCCGCGAATACGACAGTGTTGGCGCAACCCACCGCGGCGGCGACCGGGTCGATCCGGTCGAGCAGTGGCATGACGGCGCGCTTCAGCGGCATCGTCAGCGACAACCCGGCCCAGTCTGGCCCGCACGCGTCGAGGAACGAGGGCAGCGCGGCCTCGCCACACTCGACCGCCTCATAGCGCCACCAGGTCAGGCCAAGCTCAGCGTAGGCCGCGCGGTGCAGCACCGGCGACAGCGAGTGCCCGATCGGCGAGCCAAGCACGGCCGCCCTGACGACCCGCGAGTCGGCCTGAGTCATCCCTGGAATTGCTGCTGCCACTGCTGAAATTGAGTGTAACTGCTCGTGAATAGCGTCGTGTGCGCCTTGGACCGCACATTGGTGATGAAGTAGAGCCAGCCGCCGTGCGGTGGGCGCAGAGCCGCTTGAATTGCCTTGAGCCCTGGGCTGTCAATGGGCCCTGGCGGCAGCCCGGTGTGAAGGTAGGTGTTGTAAGGCGATGGGTAGCTTTCTTCTGCGGTAGTGATAGAAGTACCGTATTTATTCATGGCATAAAATACGGTGCTGTCGAACTGCAGCTTCATCCCCGCATTCAGCCGGTTGTCGATCAGCCTGGAGATCTTCCCGAAGTCGGACCCGTTGCCCTCGTACTGGACGAGGCTCGCGATGACGAGGACTTGCATCGGGGTCAGGTTCACCTTCCGCGCGTCCGCGACCAGGTTCGCTCCCGTACTAGATACCTGCTGATTGAACTCATTGACCATGGTCTGCAGGATATGCAGCGGCGTTTCCTTGGGAAGCAGGGCATAGGTGTCGGGGAAGAGGAATCCCTCGGCCGTCTTTCCTGCCCACTTCGGCAGTCCTAGAGATGCCGGCGGGTGGTCAATAATCTGGGTGAATTGCTTAACGGGGATACCCGTCTTACTGGAAAGTAGCTGCGCGATCTGGGTAGCGCGCAGCCCTTCCACGACAGTGACCTGGTCCTTGACCCGATGCGCTGCACTAAGCAGGTAGCTCACCGCCAGGGCGGCGCTCATGTGATGGTGCAGCAGGTACACGCCTGGCTGCAGGTCGCTGGCCCCGGTGGCTGCGGCCGCCGCGCTGTCGAACGGCCGCACTTCCATGATGACCCCGGCCTGGACCAGAGCCGGCCCGAGGTCGCTCAGCGCCGCGTTCTGCGGTACCACGAAGTCCACCTTGCCGGTGCCAGGACCGGTGTAGTCGCCGTACCTCGCGGTGTGCCAGGCCTCGTACTTGCTGTAGCCGTACTCCCCGACCACGCCGACCACCAGCGCGACCGCCAGCACCGAAGCTAGTACCGCCACCCGGCCGCGCAACCGCCGCGACGACTTAGCCCGCTTGCCGCGGCCACGGAAGCCGCGCCCGCCCTCCTCGGCGAATTCGTCGTCATCTTCGTCGTCGAACTGCCTGGGCAGCAGGCCGCTGTCACCTTCGTCGCGCCAGTCCCCGTCCGGCTCCTCACCTTCCCAGTCGTCGCCCTCTTCGTCGGCATCCTGCCACGGCTCGTATCCGCTCGCGCGGTCCTGGCCAGGGAGCGGACTTGACCGGCCGTACGCCCCGGCATCGGCCGGGGCAAACGAGCCGGTGTCCGGGCGGGCGAAGACCTCGCTGTCCGGCTCGTCGTAACCGCGATACGAGCCGGTATCGCGGGCGTCGAAGGAACCGGTGTCGAGCGGGCTGAACGATCCCGTGTCTTGGCCGAGCGGGTCGCGGTAGGTCCCGGCCGAACCATAACCATCCTGGGCGTAGCGGTCACGCCCATAGGATTCCTGGCCGTAGGTACTGTCCCAGCCGTTGCGCGCCTGGGACGGGCTGGACGGACTGGACGGGCTGTCGCCGTCATCGAGTGCGTAATCGCCACGCTGGCCAGATGTAAGCTCGCGGTAACCTGAGCGGGCGTAAGAGCCATTGCCTTGCTGGCTGCCGCCGTAGGGCGTCGTGCCGTGCTGGCTCCCGTTGTAAGGCGTCTGGATGGGCGGCGCCTGATAGTACGCGCCAGCGCCGCCGCCCGCCGGTCCGTACGCATCCTGTCCTGGCGCGGCATTGCCGTGGGTATGCGGATCTCGCTGATGGCGGCCAGCATTGCGCGAATCAGGGTCATACTGCTCCTGACCATACCGAGCCTGGCCATACCGATCTTGCGGGTACTGCCCTTGGCCGTACTGATCTTGGCTGTACTGACCCTGGCCGTACTGGTCTTGGCTGTACTGACCCTGACCGTACTGACCCTGACCGTTTTGCTCTTGGCTGTATTGAGCGTGATCGTAGGACTGCGTGGCGCCTTGCCAGCCGTAGCCGTCCTGGTCGGCGCCGTAATGGCCGCCTTCAGACCGGTAATCAGGGTCAATTCCGAAGTCATCCGCGCCGTAGCCGCCTTCGGCTGGCCAGTTGCTGCTCATTTAGTGGTCACCAGTTCCCGCGCCGACGAGTTCCCCGGCCGGAGTGCCGGTCAGCCGTTCAGAATCGAGCGCGCCTTGCAGGATCAGCGCCGCGGCCGCCTTGTCAACCGTCGATCGCCGTTGCCTTGAGTCGCTACCAGCGGACCGTAGCGCAGAATGCGCGAGCGTGGTAGTAAAGCGCTCATCAACTAGCCTGACCTGCACCGGCGCGACCAGGCTGGCCAGGTCGGCGGCAAACGATCTGGCCAGTTCTGCCGCCTTGCCCGCCTTTCCTGACAGGCCAGTCGGCAGGCCGACCACCACCTCAATGACGTCACGTTCGGCCGCCAGCCGCGCGATCTCGGCGAGGTCACCACCGCCACGCCTCACGGTGGCAAGTGGCGTCGCCAAGATTCCGCCTGGATCGCAGGCCGCGACACCGATCCGGACCGACCCGACATCGATGGCGAGTCTTATGCCTGACCTCAAGCCGTCATTCCTATGCGGTTTGATCTCGAAATAGCTACGACCCGGCTGCGGCATGGTCTCACGTTACGCTACCCGAGCGTTCCATGTCGGCAATAACCGCCTGAACCGCACCAAAGGACTCTCTGATCACCTGGTCAGCGCCGTCACCCAGCGTGGCACCGCCGCCCTGCGCGATGTCGTCACGGCCGCCACCCCGGCCGCCGAGCGCGGCGGTTGCCGTGGCGATAAGCCGTCCGGCCGCAAGGCCGCGAGCACGGGCCGCGTCGTTTACCGCGACCACGACGGAAGGACGATCGTTCGTCACCGCGACGGCGACCACGACGCCCGGCCTGCTTGGCGTGAACTGACCCCTGACATCAAGCGCGAGCTTGCGTACCCCATCAGCCGCGGTGCCGTCTGGCAACCGGTAGGCGACGTAGACGACCCCGCCGACGTCCGCGGCCCGGCCGGCCAAGTCCGCCGCGATGTTCGCGAGCTGCTTGGCTTGCACCCGCTGTAGCTCGCGCTCGGCGTCGCGCAGCTTGCTGACTATCCCGGTGATCCGGTCGGCGAGCTCTGGCCGAGGCGTCCTGAGCTGCTCGCTGAGCTGACTGACGAGCAGGCTCTCCCGCGCCAGGTACCTGAACGCGTCCATGCCGACGAGCGCCTCCACCCGGCGCACGCCAGAGCCGATCGAAGACTCACCCAAGATCTTGACCAGGCCGAGCTGGCCGGACCTGGCCACGTGGGTGCCGCCGCACAGTTCGCGCGAGTACTCGCCCACCTCGACCACGCGAACCTCGTCGCCGTATTTCTCGCCGAACAGGGCGAGCGCGCCCATCGAACGCGCCTCGCTGATCGAGGTGTAGAACGCGCGGACATCAAGGTCGTTGATCAGCACCTCGTTGACCTCGTCCTCCACGTCGGCGAGCACCGGCGCGGGCACGGCGCCGACCGCGGTGAAGTCGAACCTGAACCGGCCGGGGGAGTTCTCTGAGCCCGCCTGCGCCGCCGTCTCGCCGAGCGCGCCGCGGAACGCGCGGTGCACCAGGTGGGTCGCGGTGTGCGAGCGCGAGATGGCGCGGCGCCGGTCCACGTCGATCTCGACAAACACTTGATCGCCGACCATGATCTCGCCAGAGGTGATACGGCAGCGGTGCACGACCAGCCCGGCGACCGGCGCCTGCACGTCAAGCACCTGTACCGTCGCTCCAGCGTCCGCACCGCTGCCGGTCGCGCGCATGGTCCCCGCGTCGGCTAGCTGGCCGCCGCCCTCCGCATAGCAGGGCGTACGGTCGAGCACCACGTCGACCTGCATGCCGCTGCCCGCGCTCGGCACGGCGACGCCTCCGGACAGCAGGCCGATCACGGTCGCTTCCGCCGCGATCTCGTCGTAGCCAAGGAAGACTACCCGGCCGGATTTCTCCAGCAGCTGCGCGTAGGCCGAGATGTCAGCGTTTCCGGTTTTCTTCGCCGCCGCGTCGTCCTTGGCGCGCTGCCGCTGCTCCGCCATCAGCCGCCTGAACTCGGTCTCGTCGACCTGGAGTCCCTGCTCGGCCGCCATCTCAAGGGTCAGGTCGATCGGGAACCCGTAAGTGTCATGAAGCTGGAACGCCTGAGCACCGCTGATCGAGCGGCCGCCGCCGCGCTCGATCTCTGATGCCGCCGCCTCGAACATCGCGGTGCCGGTGCGCAGCGTGCCAGCGAACGCGCTCTCTTCCGCGTCGAGCACGGTGTGGATGTTCGGCGCGTCCCTGATCAGATCGGGGTATGAACCGCCGAGCGTGCCGATCGCGACCGCAGCCAGTTCGTGCAGGTAGCGCTCGTTCTGGCCGCCGCGGTAACCGCCATCACCGCCACGCTGACTGCCCGCGAGCAGTCGCAGGTTCCTGACGCTGCGCCGCACGATCCGCCGCAGCACATAGCCGCGCCCCTCGTTGGACGGGATCACGCCGTCGGCGACTAGCATGACGGCTGCGTTCACATGGTCGCCTACTACCCGCAGCGCGACGTCCGTGCGCCGGTCTCTGCCGTACTTCTGGCCGGTGAGGCCGGCCGCCTTGTCGAGTACCTTCCAGGTCGTGTCGACCTCATAGATGTTGTCCACGCCCTGAAGCACGATCGCCATCCGCTCCAGACCCATGCCGGTGTCGATGTTCCGCGAGGGCAACTGGCCTTGGGTGTCGAAGTCCACCTTGCTCCGGACGGCACTGAGCTGGTACTGCATGAAGACGAGGTTCCAGACCTCGAGGTAGCGATCCTCGTCGACCTCTGGTCCGCCATCGCGGCCGTACTCAGGACCGCGGTCATAATAGATCTCCGAGCACGGGCCGCCAGGACCTGGCACGCCCATGTGCCAGTAGTTGTCAGCCAGGCCGCGGCGCTGGATCCGGTCGGGTGACACCCCGACCTGGTCACGCCAGATCGAGTAAGCCTCCTCGTCCTCGGCATAGACCGTCGCCCAGAGCCTGCTTTCAGGGAAGCCGAAACCTCCGTCAGACTCCGCTCTGGTCAGCAACTCCCAGGCCAGCGGTATCGCCTGCTCCTTGAAGTAGTCGCCGAAGGAGAAATTGCCGAGCATGTTGAAGAACGTGGCGTGCCGCGTGGTCTTGCCGACCTCGTCGATGTCCGGCGTCCTGAGGCACTTTTGCATCGACGTCGCACGGCGGTAAGTGGGCTTGCGCTGGCCGAGGAAGTAAGGCTTGAAAGGCACCATGCCGGCATTGACCAAGAGCAGAGTCGGATCCTCAGCGACCAGGCTGGCCGAAGGCACCACCGCGTGCCCGCGCTGCGAAAAGTACTCAAGGAAACGGCGGGCGATCTCTGCCGACTCCATCAGCGGCCATCCTTAGTCTCAGGTGTCTCTTCGTGACAGGCTCCGAGCGCTCCGGCCGACCGGGCAGGCATCACCAGCCGTCCGCCAGCCCGCGGCTGCTGATCCCGGCGGGTCTGGTGGCTCTGACCTACGAGGGTAGAGCCTGATCCGGTGTGCTGCCGATTCAAATTCCGCTCGTGGGCTTGCAGGTACTCGGCCATTCCGGTCCGCACTTCGGTCATGAAGGTCCCGGCCTGGACTCCGGCGGTCCGGCTGGCCTGCATGAAAGCCCGCGCCTGCCGGGCAGTCCAGATTGCCGTGCTCAGCGTCGCCGCGGCCGAAGATCGCGTGCTCGGACTGGCGGCGGCGCGGTCGCCTGCGCTCTGCCTGACCGGTGGCACGGCCGGCCTGACCGTTCGCAGCTGGCCGGTAAGTGACTTGGCGGCACGGTCGAGCCTGCGGTAGCCGACGACGCCGAGTGCCACGCCCGCCGTGAGCCAGATGGCCCTGCGCATCAGGACCTGACCCGCTTGCGGCCGGAAATCTCCCTGCGCCGCCCGGCCTGGCCGGTCCGGCGGACGGCCAGCGCACGCTTGACCCCGTAGCTGGCCGCGGCCAGCCGCAGCACCGGCGCGCCGAAACCGTCCGCGACCAGCTTCGCCGTGCCCGCTACCGCTGTGACCTGCTCAGCCAGGTCAGCCATGCTGGCGCTGACCGCTTCGACGCTCTCGCTGAGCACCTGCGTCCTTGCCAGTTGCTCATTGGCTCGGTCAACGGCCGCTTGCGCCCGGCTGAGCAGCGCGTCAGACGCATCCTGATAGCCGGTCAGCACGGTGCTCGCCCGGCCGATCAGCCCGGCCAGCTTGACGAGCACGTACACGGCGGCAATCACCCCGATAGCGAAGAATACGGCGGCGATCAGCGCCGCTAGCTGCCCGGCATCCATCGGCCACAGCCCTCCCTGTACCCGTCGCTCTGCTGCGCCTGACCCTACCGCTTGGCCGGCGAACCTGGCTGCTCCCCTTGGCCTGCCTCCGCTCCTGAACCCGGTTGCCCTTCTTCACTGCCAGGCCCTGGCAGCATCGCCCTGATTCGCTCGGCCCGGTCGGCGTACCTGGCCTCGGCGCCATGCCGCGTCGGCTGGTAGTAGCGACGGCCGGCGGCGGCCTGGGGCGCGTACGCCTGGCGGACGATCCCCTCTGGGTAATCGTGCGGATACAGGTAGCCTGCTCCGTGCCCGAGCCTGCCCGCATCTCGGTAGCTGGCGTCCCGCAGGTGCGCGGGCACCGGACCCGTCCGGCCCGACCTGACGTCGTCGACGGCCGCGCCGATCGCCGTCACCACCGAGGTTGACTTGGGCGCGAGCGCCAGGTGGATCACCGCCTGCGCCAGGTTGATCCTTGCCTCGGGCAGGCCGACGAACTCGACCGCCTGGGCCGCCGCGATCGCCAGGGGAAGCGCCGTCGGGTCGGC
Source organism: Actinomycetota bacterium (assembly GCA_027313705.1). Classification (GTDB taxonomy): domain Bacteria; phylum Actinomycetota; class Actinomycetes; order Streptosporangiales; family Streptosporangiaceae; genus Chersky-822. The sequence goes on from DAHVDE010000051.1 coordinate 25,728, forward strand.
CATGCCGACGTCCTCGCTCGCGTGCACGATAATCCGCCTGGCGATGAACCTGGGATCTTCTCCGGCCTCGATCATCAAGGCCAGGTAGTGCAGCGCCGCGTCCACGTCGCTGCCCCTGATGGCCTTGATGAAAGCGCTGATCACGTCGTAGTGCTGGTCACCGGCCCGGTCATAGCGCACGGCCGCGCGGTCGACCGCGCGCTCGAGCACGCCCGCGTCGATCACCCCGCCGGCCGGCAACCCGAGCGCCGCCGCCTCCAGATAGGTCAGCGCGCGCCTCGCGTCGCCGCCGGCCAGCCTTAGCAACTGCTCCTGCGCGTCCTCCGCCAAGGTCACGGCGCCGCCAAGGCCGCGCTCGTCCGAGATGGCCGTCGCGATCACGATCCGCAGCGCGGAGTCGCTCAGCGGCTGGAGCGCCAGCAGCAGCGACCGCGACATCAGCGGCGCGACCACGGAAAACGAGGGGTTCTCTGTGGTCGCGCCGATGAAGGACACCCACCGGTTTTCGACGGCAGGCAACAGCGCATCCTGCTGCCCCTTGTTGAACCTGTGCACTTCGTCGATGAACAGCAGGGTCTGCTGGCCGGTGTGGCCAAGCTCGGCGCGTGCTGTCTCGACGGCCGCCCTGACCTGCGCGACGCCGGCCGAGACAGCCGAGATCTCCACGAACCTGCGCCTGGTGACCCGGCTAAGCACATAAGCGAGCGTGGTCTTTCCCGTGCCTGGCGGACCCCAGAGGAGCACTGACATGGGCGCATCGTGCTCGGCCAGCTTGCGCAGCGGCGACCCTGGCGCGGTGAGCTTGGGCTGGCCCACTACCTCGTCAAGATTACGTGGCCGCATCCTGACCGCGAGCGGCGCAATCGCGGACGTGGCCTCGTCGGCGGCGTCGTCAAAGAGACTCGCGCCCTGGAGAGCCCGCTGCCTGCCCCGGTCGCCCGCACTGGCCATCGGGCCGGCTCACCCGCCGGCGGGCTGGCCGCCCGGAGCTTGCTGGCGGCCAGGAGCCTGCTGACCGGTAGCCTGCTGGCCGGCCAGGCCATCAATGCCCGCCTCCTTGCGCTGCTGCGGCGTGATCGGGGTCGGTGCCCCGGTCAGCGGGTCATTTCCTGACGCTGCCTTCGGGAAGGCGATGACATCCCTGATCGAGTCCCGGCCAGTCAGCAGCATCAGCAGACGATCCCAGCCGAAGGCGATGCCGCCGTGCGGCGGCGGGCCGAAGCGCAGCGCGTCGAGCAGGAACCCGAATTGCGACTGTGCCTCTTCCCTCGTCAGGCCGATGACGTCGAAGACCTGCTGCTGCATGGCCGGACGGTGGATCCTGATCGAGCCGCCGCCGATCTCGGTGCCGTTGCAGACGATGTCGTAAGCGTCGGCCAGGGCACCGCCGGGCTCGGTGGCGAACTTATCCGCCCATTCGGGCAGCGGTGAAGTGAAGGGATGGTGCACGGCGCTCCAGCCACCCGCACCGTCTTCTTCGAACATCGGCGCGTCCACGACCCAGGTGAAGGCCCACGCGTCCGGATCGATCAGCCCGCACCGCGCACCGATCTCCAGCCTGGCCGCGCCGAGCAGCGCGCGTGCCGTGCCCGTAGCGCCGGCCGCGAAGAAAACGCAGTCACCTGGCGCCGCGCCGGCCGCGGCAGGCAGGTTCGAACGTTCTTCGCCAGAAAGATGCTTGACCACCGGGCCGGCCTCGGTGAGGGCACCATCCGGCCCGATCAGCACGTAAGCCAGGCCCCTGGCACCTCGTGCCCTGGCCCAGTCCTGCCAGCCATCAAGCTCCTTGCGCGACTGCGCCGCGCCGCCCGGCATCACCACCGCGCCGACGTGCTCGGCCTGGAACACGCGAAAGCTGGTAGCGGAGAAGTACTCGGTCAGGTCCGCAAGCTCGCAGCCGAATCGAAGGTCGGGCTTGTCCGATCCGTACCTGGCCATCGCGTCGGCGTACGACATGTGCGGAATCGGGCAGGCCACCTCGTAGCCTGCGATCTCCCGCCAGAGCCGCTGCAGGAGGTTCTCGGCGACTTCGATGATGTCGGCGCGGGTGACGAAGGACATCTCGATGTCGATCTGGGTGAACTCAGGCTGCCGGTCGGCTCTGAAGTCCTCGTCGCGGAAGCAGCGGACGAGCTGGTAGTACCGCTCGAGGCCGGAGATCATCAGCAGTTGCTTGAACAACTGAGGCGACTGCGGCAGCGCATACCAGCTACCTGGACGCAGCCTGACCGGCACCAGGAAGTCGCGTGCGCCTTCCGGTGTCGACCTGGTCAGGAACGGCGTCTCCACGTTGACGAAGCCGCGGCTGTTCATCACGTCACTGACCAGGTACGCGGCCTTGGACCTGGCCTTAAGCGCATCGGCAAGCTCGGCTCGCCTGATGTCCAGGTAGCGGTAGCGCAGCCGCACTTCCTCGTTGAGCTCGCCATGTCCGTCAAGCGGGAAGGGCAGCGGATCGCACTCGGCGAGCACCTCGACGGCGCCGGCCGCGACCTCGATCTCCCCAGTGGGCAGCTCGGGGTTCTCGTTGCCTGCCGGGCGGCACCTGACCTCGCCGGTGACGAGCACGCAGAACTCGGCTCTGAGCTCGTGGGCGACGTCTTCCTCGCGCAGCACGACCTGGACGACGCCGCTGGCATCGCGCAGGTCAATGAACACGACACCGCCGTGATCGCGCCGGCGCGCCACCCAGCCGGCCAGCGTGACCGGTTCTCCAGCCTGCGCGGCGCGCAGCGCGCCCGCCTCGTGCGTGCGGATCATCGCACTTTCGCCCTTCTCGTCGTGATAATGCGCCTCAGAGCCCTCTGGCCGGTCCTGGCGCCGGCGCCAGGTCCTTGAGGAAGTGGTTCGTCGCCCGTTCTGTGCCTATCGTGGTCTGCGGTCCGTGACCCGGCAGGACAACGGTGCTGTCTGGCAGGGGCAGGCAAACCCTTGACAGGCTATCGAGAATCGTCTTGTAGTCGCCGCCCGGCAAGTCGGTTCGCCCGATCGAGCCGGCGAACAGCAGGTCACCGGTGAACAGGGTGGCTTGGCCGGCCGGCAGCCTGAACGTCACCGAGCCGCGGGTATGCCCGGGCGCGTGATCGACGACCAGGCTGACTCCGGCGAGTTCGATGGTCATCCCGTCGGCAAGCTCGAGCACGTCGGCGGGCTCGGCGAAGGTGACGCCGCGGAACAGCTGCTGGCCAGGGATACCTGAGATGCCAAGGCCGGGGTCGGCGAGCAGCGCCCGGTCGGCGGGGTGAATGTAGGCGGGGATGCCGACCGAGTCGCACAGCGGCGCGATCGACCAGATGTGGTCCACGTGCCCGTGGGTCGCCAGGGCCGCGACGGGGTGCAGGCGGTGCCTGGCGACTATGTCCTCGATACCAGGCGCGGCATCCTGGCCTGGATCTATGATCAGGCATTCGGAGCCAGGTCCTGGCGCTACCACATAACAGTTGGCGGCGAACGAGCCGGCGGGGAATCCTTCGATCAGCACGGGCTTCATCCCTGGGATCAGCGAGTCGGGTCGGGGCGGCAAGCGGCCTTCGATCAGGCTACCTACCGGCGCGGTGCAGGCTCGCGTCAAGGCCGCCGCCAAGGCACCGCAAGCCTGCCGAAGGCACCCGATTGTCCCCGGCAGTTACAGGACGGCTGCGGTTGGTGCGTCGAACCGATAACAGCGGTCGTATGCACTTGCTTAGCGCGGATATCATGCGCGAAGTTTTGGAGAAGCACCACTACCGGTCTATAGCGGTTCTGACGGGAGGGCAGGACGGGTGGCGGGAAAGCAGGAGCGTCAGCGCAAGCTTGCGAGGGAACGCTACGAGCGGAGGCTGGCAAGGGAGGCGGAACGCCAGGAGAAAGCGCGCAAGACGGCCAAGATCGTCGGCAGCAGCGTGGCCATCGTCGTGGTCGCGGCTGTGGTCGTCGTCGGCGTCCTGACGCTCGGCAAGCCGGGTAGGTCCGCTGCCGCCAAATCCCTGACCACGCCGTCAGCGAGCACGACTCCTTCGGCGCCGCCGTCGGCAACGCCGTCGGCAACCGCCCAGGCAGTCGTGGAACCGGCGAAGCACTGCGTCTACACGCCGCACCCGCCGGCCGCCCGGCACATCGGCGTGCCCCCGGCGACTCCTGACTGGCGGGCCACGTATCAGGCGACGATCAAGACCAATCGCGGCAACATCGTCATCGACTTGCTGAACAGCAAGGCCACCTGCACGGTCAACTCGTTCGTCTACCTGGCCGAGCACGGCTTCTACAACAAGACGCCTTGCCCGCGCCTGGTCACGAGCGGCATCTTCGTGCTGCAATGCGGGGACCCCACCGGAACAGGCTCCGGCGGCCCTGGCTATGAGTTCAACGACGAGAACCTCACCGGCGCGACCTACCCGGCGGACACGCTGGCGATGGCCAACGCGGGGCCGAACACCAACGGCAGCCAGTTCTTCCTGGTCTACAAGAACACGCCGTTGCCGCCGTCTTACACGCCTTTTGGCAAAATCACCGGAGGGATGAACGTCTTGCTGGACCTAGCCAAGGCGGGCATCAAGCCTCCGCTTAATCCGGCCGGTGGTGGTCGCCCCAAGGATGCGGTAACCATCGAAAGCATCTCAATCCAAAAAACCTGACCAGACGGCTGACAGCGGAAACTAGAGCACGTCAGTCAGGTACTAAGCGGGAGGTAATCGGTGAGCACGGGAAGCCATCCGTGGGGCCGGGTAGCCGAGGACGGCACCGTGTACGTGCGCACCGCCGATGGGGAGCGCGTCGTCGGCATCTGGCAGGCGGGCAGCCCTGACGAGGCGCTTGAGTTCTATACCCGCAGGTACGAATCGCTGGCGACCGAGGTCAGCCTGCTCGAACGGCGGCTGAGCACCACTGACCTGGCTCCAGGCCAGGCCAGGACCACCATCGCGCGGCTGTACGCGGCCATCGACGGAGCCAAGGCCATCGGTGACCTCGACGGGCTCAAGCGCAGGCTCGACGGCCTGGGCGAGCAAGCTGAGCAGCGCCGCGAGGAGCACAAGGCCGCGCGTGACCGGGCCAAGGCCGATGCGATCGGCATGAAGGAGCGCATCGTCGCCGAGGCCGAGCACATCGCGGTCGAGGCGACGCACTGGAAGTCCAGCGGCGAGCGCCTCAAGGAACTGCTCGACGAGTGGAAGGCCGCGCCGCATGGCGACCGCGGTGCCGAGGCGGCATTGTGGAAGCGCATGTCGACGGCAAGGACCGCCTTCGCCAAGCGCCGCAAGGCCTACTTTGCTTCGCTCGAGTCCGAGCGTGAGGAAGTCAAGGATCGCAAGCAGGAGCTTGTCGCCAGAGCCGAGGAACTGGCTTCCTCGACCGACTGGGCGGCGACTGCAGCGGCATACCGCGACCTGATGGCCCAGTGGAAGGACGCTGGCCGGGCCGACCGGGCCACGGAAGACGAGCTATGGAAGCGGTTCAGGACCGCGCAGAGCGGGTTCTTCGACGCCAGGGCGACCGCGATGTCGGCCAAGGACAGCCAGCTGCGCGAGCGCGCCACCGCCAAGGAGCAACTGCTTGCCGAGGCCGAGCGGCTGCTGCCCATCACCGACCCCAAGACCGCGCGCAACGCACTCCGCTCCATCCACCAGCGCTGGGACAAGATCGGCTCGGTCGCGAAGGAAGCTCAGGAACGGCTCGAAGGCGGGCTGCGCAAGATCGACGAGGCCGTGCGGAAGGCCGAGGACATCCAGTGGCGGCGTACCAACCCAGAGGCGCTCTCGCGCGCCAGGGACACAGTTGACCAGATCAGGCGCACGATCGGCCAGCTTGAGAAGCAGCTTGCTCAGGCCACCGAGCGTGGCGACGACGCGGCATGCCAGCGCGCCAAGTCCGCCATCACGACGAGGCAATCCTGGCTGACCGAGGCGGAGAAGACCCTTGCGGACCTCACCGGCTGAGCGCTAGCTGATCACGCGCTGAGCGTCGTAGACACCGTCGACGTTGCGTACGGCCCTCAGCACGTGCCGCAGGTGCTCAGGGTCGCCCATCTCGAAAGTGAATTTGCTGAGGGCGACCCGGTCCCTGCGGGTGCTGACCATCGCGGACAAGATGTTGACGTGCTGCTCTGACATCGCCCTGGTGACGTCGGACAGGAGCCCGGTCCGATCTAGCGCCTCCACCTGGATCGCGGCCAGGAATCTTGAGCTCTCCTTGGGTGACCAGTGCACGGAGACCACGCGCTCTGGCTGGGAGGCGATGAGGTGCTGCACGTTGACGCAGTCCGTGCGGTGCACGGACACGCCGTTACCTCTGGTCACGAAGCCGGTGATCTTGTCACCTGGCACCGGGGTGCAGCACTTGGACAGCCTGGCCCAGACGTCGCCAGCGCCTTCCACCGAGACACCGGAATCGCCCGGTGCAAGCTGCGGGCTTGGCGGCCTGGTCAGCACGGTGGCTTCGGCGATGTCCTCCTGGGCACCCTGGAGCCCGCCGGCCGCGTTGACCAGCTTGCTGACGATCGACTGGGCGCTCACGTGACCGTCGCCGACAGCCGCGTAAAGGCCGGACAGATCCTGATAGCGCAATTCGTGCACGATTACCTGGAGTGCGTCAGCAGTGGCCAGGCGCTGCAGCGGCAGGCCCTGCTTGCGCATCGTCCTGGCGATCATCGCCTTGCCGGTGTCCGCCGACGCCTCGCGGCGCTCTTTGGAGAACCAGTGCCTGATCTTGTTCCTGGCCCTGGCGCTCTTGACGAAGCCAAGCCAGTCCTGGCTCGGTCCCGCGTCCAGTGCCTTGGAGGTGAGCACCTCCACCGTCTCGCCATTGCCGAGCGGCGATTCGAGCGACACAAGCCTGCCGTCCACCTTCGCGCCTACGGTCCGGTGCCCGACCTCGGTGTGGATGGCGTAGGCGAAGTCCACTGGCGTGGCACCCTGCGGCAGCGCGATAACCTCGCCGCGCGGGGTGAATACGTAGACCTCCTCGTTGCCGACCTCGAACCTCAGCGACTCGAGGAACTCGGCCGGATCAGCGGTCTCCCGCTGCCAGTCGACTAGCTGCCGCAGCCACGCCAGGTCAGACGGGCTGCTCCCGGTCGTCATCTCCTCGCGGTACTTCCAGTGCGCCGCGACACCGTACTCGGACCTGCGGTGCATCGCCCAAGTGCGGATCTGGAGTTCCACCGGCTTCCCGCCCGGCCCGATCACGGTGGTGTGCAGCGACTGGTACATGTTGAACTTGGGCATCGCGATGTAGTCCTTGAAGCGGCCAGGCACCGGATTCCACCGGGCATGCGCCGCTCCGAGCACCGCGTAACAGTCGCGAACGCTGTCGACCAGGATGCGGATGCCGACGAGATCATAGATGTCGTCGAAGCTCTTATTCTTCGCGATCATCTTTTGATACACCGAATACAGATGCTTCGGGCGGCCGGTGACCCGCGTCTTGATCTTGGCCTCACGCAGATCGGCGGAAATCTCCTCGATTACTTCCTGCAGGAATGCCTCGCGGCGCGGGGCGCGCTCGGACACCAGGCGCGCGATCTCGTCGTAGCGCTTGGGGAACAACGTCGCGAACGCGAGGTCTTCGAGTTCCCACTTGACGGTGTTCATGCCAAGCCGGTGCGCCAGCGGGGCGTAGATCTCGAGGGTCTCGCGTGACTTCTGCTCCTGCTTGGGCCTTGGCAGGTATCGCAGCGTCCGCATGTTGTGCAGCCGGTCGGCAAGCTTGATGACCAGCACCCTGATGTCGCGCGACATCGCCACGACCATCTTGCGCACAGTCTCCGCCTGCGCGGCCTCGCCGTACTTGACCTTGTCGAGCTTGGTGACGCCGTCCACCAGGGCGGCGATGTCATCACCGAACTCCTTGCGCAGTTCGGCAAGCGTGTACGGCGTGTCCTCGATGGTGTCGTGCAGCAGGGCGGCGCACAACGTCTCGTGATTCATGCCAAGCTCGGCCAGGATCGTGGCGACCGCGAGCGGATGGGTGATGTAGGGGTCGCCGCTCTTGCGTGACTGGTTGGCGTGCCAGCGGGCGGCTACCTCATACGCTCGCTCGATCAGCCTGACGTCGGCCTTCGGATGCGTGGTACGAGCCGTCTTGATCAAGGGCTCGAGCACTGGGTTGACGGCACCGCCACGGGCCGAGGCGAACCGGCTCAGCCGCCGCCTGACGCCCGGATGCCCGATTCCCTGTACCGCGCCGGCCACGTTGTCCGGAGCCGGGCCATCAGGCGCTGCTGCGGGCATGCTGACATCCGGGATCACCCCATTGCCAGCCACGGGCAGATTTCGATCTTCAGTACCCCGCCCGTCAGCCTCCTGGGTGACTCCGCTTACGGCCATCCCGGCCGTCGCTATGTCACCGGCCACTGCCGCTCCTCGCGTCGGCTGAAGTTTCAAGTGTATCTAGGCGACACTAACGCCCGCGTGGTGCTTACATGTTCCTTCGGCCGGCGGACTCCGGCAAAAGACTCAGATCGCCAGGAGCGCACGTATATCCACGCCTGGCAGGTTGGCACGGCCGTCGAGAAACCCGATCTCGATGAGAACGCTCAGCGCGGTGACCTCAGCACCGCACCGCCTGATCAGGGCGGCCGTTGCGGCGGCGGTGCCTCCGGTGGCTAGCACGTCGTCGATCAGCAGCACCCGGTCGCCAGCAGCGAAGGCATCGGTCTTGACCTCGACCGCAGCGGTGCCGTATTCAAGGTTGTACGTCTGCGTATGGGTTGGGCCCGGAAGTTTGCCCAGTTTGCGAACCGGGACGAAACCAACTCCGAGGCGGCATGCGACCGGGGCGGCCAAGATGAAGCCGCGTGCTTCAATGCCCGCCACCTTGTCGACTCCGGCGTGCCCTGACGCCATCGCCTCGATCACGACGGCGAACGCGGCGCCATCGGCGAGCAGGGGCGTGATGTCCTTGAACAGCACGCCAGGCTGCGGGTAGTCCGGCACGTCCCTGACCAGGCCGCGAAGCAATTCAGCGGGGTTTAGCCATCGATCCGTCCCGCCAGCGGCCCCGCCGGCCACCGCTCCCCGCGCTAGGTCGCTGGCCAGTCCAGGCTCTGACGCTGGCACAGCCAGCTACCGCCGCTTCTTCTTGCCTGAAGGCCGACGCTGGGCAGAGGTCGTGCGGCGCGGCTGCTGCCTGGCGCTCGCCCCGGCACGGGCATCCGACGTCGCCCCGCCCGGCCGCCCGGCCGATACCGGAGCGATGGCCTGCGCACCCGTGTCCTGCGCCAGGTCGGATTCTAGCTCTAGCTCTGAATCCGGCTCTGGCTCTGGAACCTGATCAGCGGCCTGTCCGCCGTTGCCGTTCGCGGCCTGTCCGCCGTTGCCGTTCGCGGCCGGTGCTGTGGCCACGGCGCCGGCCATTGCCTTCGCCTGGCGCTTCGCGCTCGTCGCCCGCTGGGTGATCTGCTTGGCCAGTTGCCTGAACTCAGGCTGGCGCTCCTTGAGGTCGGCGAGCACAGGCGTCGCGATGCAGATCGAGGAGTACGTGCCCGACAGCATGCCGATGAAGAGCACCAGGGCCAGGTCCTTGAGCTCGCCGTTGCCGTTGCCGAGCAGGAAGGTGCTGACCACGAGGATCGCCGTCACCGGCAGCAACGCGATCAGCGAGGTGTTGATGGATCTGACCAGGGTCTGGTTGAGCGCCAGGTTCGCCGCGTCACTGTACCTGGTTCTTCTCGTGGCGAGCAGGCCGGCGGTATTTTCCCGTACCTTGTCGAAGACCACCACGGTGTCATAGAGCGAGTAGCCGAGGATGGTCAGCAAGCCGATCACGGTCGCCGGGCTCACCTCGAACCGGCTCAGCGCATAGACACCAGTCGTGATCACGATGTCATGCACGAGGGCGACCAGAGCCGCAGCCGCCATTCGCCACTCGAAGGCCACCGACAGATAGATCACGATCACGATGAGGAAGGCGATCAGCGCCTCAAACGCCTTCTGCGAGATCTGCCCGCCCCAGGTCGGCCCGACCGCCTGGAGGCTGACCTGATTGGTCTTCAGCCCGGCCGCGTGCGCCAGCGCCCTGGTGACGTCGTTCTGCTGCGTGGTGCCGATGGTCTCGGTCTGCACGTTCCAGTTGTTACCGCCCACCTGCTGCACGATCGTGGTGGACGGCGCACCCGCCTTGATCGCGGTATTCGTGACCTGCGTCTGGGTCAGGTGAACGCCAGCTGGGACCTTGAACTGGAAGAGATCACCGCCCTTGAAGTCGATGCTGAGGTTCAGCCGCAGAATGAGCAGCGCGGCGAGGCTGATCACCAAGATCGCGCCTGAAATGGTGTACCAGAGCTTCTGCCTGCCGACGAAGTTGAACGAGACCTCGCCTCGGTACAGCCGGCCACCGACATTTCCGAGCCGGGACATCACGCCTCCTTCGGTGCGGTCCGGGCGGAGGTGCCCGCTGCCGCTCCCGTCGCCGGTCTGGCCGGCTGGCGAGCCCCCCGCCACGGCGAGCGCGCGCCAAGCCTGGCCGGATCAAGCCCTGACATCGGCCGTCCGGAACTGAAGAACTTCGTCCTGGCCAGCACCGTGACCATAGGCTTGGTGAACAAGAAAACCACCACGATGTCGATCAGCGTAGTCACGCCAAGCGTAAACGCGAAGCCCTTCACGTCGCCGATGGCGAAGAGGTAAAGCAGCAGTGCCGCGAGGAACGACACGGTGTCGGAGACCAGGATGGTTCTTCGCGCCCGGCCCCAGCCTCGTTCCACCGCCGCCCGCAGCGAGCGTCCTTCCCTGACTTCGTCCCGCAGCCGCTCGAAGAACACCACGAAGGAGTCCGCCGTAATGCCGATCGCGACGATGAGTCCCGCGACGCCCGCCAGGTCGAGGTTGTATCCCTCGTACTTGCTCAGCAGCACCACGGCCAGGTAGGTGAGTGCAGCGGCGGTGCCGAGGCTGAAGACCGATACCAGGGCCAGCCCGCGGTAATAGAAAAACGAGTAGCAGATGACGAGCAAGAATCCGACCAGCGCCGCGATCAGGCCGGCATCTAGCTGCGCCGCCCCAAGCTGAGCGGACACTGACTGGGTCTGCTGGCTGGAGAAGCTGAGCGGCAGCGCGCCGTACTTGAGTACGTTGGCGAGGTCAGTCGCCGACTTCTGGGTGAAGTTACCCGTAATCTGACCAGATCCGCCCGTAATGGCCTGCGACACATAAGGTGCGGACACGACCCGGCCGTCAAGCACGATCGCGAACTGGTCGAGCACCGAGGTCTGGCTCTGGGTCGACGGGTTAAAGTAGGTCTGATACATCTGCGTGGTCTTGGAGCCGAAGGACTTCGAGCCCACGCTGTCGAGGTTGAACGTGACGACCCACTGGTTGTTGGTCGAAGAAAGCTGCGCGCTCGGTGACTGAAGATCGGTGCCCTTCACAATCGGCGCCCCGAGCACATACTTGACGCCCGAGCTGTCACAGGCCACGATCTGCGGATTGTTGTCGTACTTGGCAGAGTCATTGCCATAGATCTTCTGCTGCCAATTCCTATCGCGGCAGTTCAGCTTATTGAACAGCGCCAGCGTCTGCTTGGAGACCAGGCTCGCATCGCCGGTGGTGAACAAGCTGTTAGCCGTGGGTGCCGTCGGCGGGGTAGCTGAAGGTGCCGGCGACGTGCCAGGGCTCGCTGAGCTTGACGGAGACGGCGATCCAGAAGGCGAGGGCGAGGCACTCGGCTTAGGCGAGGACGATGACGACGGCTTGGCCGAGGGCGACGATGTGGCCCCTGCGGAATGCGCGGCCGTCAGCTGCCTGGCTCCTGCCGCCTGCCCGCTGCCGCCTGACGGTGAAGGACTGGACGACGGCTTAGCCGACGAGGTCTTCGCCTTGGCCGAACTCGACGGGCTAGCCGCAGACGAGGGCGAGGACGTAGGCGTAGGCGTAGGCGTGGCCGAGGGAGTCGGAACTGACGATGCCGAGACCGACTTGGGCACGCCTGCTCCCGCGTGACCTCCGGCGCATGACGTTGGATACAGGGCGGTCGTCGTGCAGAGCAGTACCTGCCTGAACCGCATCTCCGCCGAACTGAGCAGCGGCGAAATCTCCGAGGCGGTCTTGCCAGGTACGGAGATGTTGATGTACTGCGAGCCCTGCTGCTGGACCGTGGTGCCGTTCACGCCCAGGCTGTTGAAACGGGTCTCAAGGATCGAGATCGCCTGGTTCATGCTGTTCTTGCTCGGTATGCCGCCGTTAAGCGAGCTGGCCTGCAACGTCACTTGCGTTCCGCCGTGCAGGTCGAGGCCGAGCCCGATCTTGAACTTCGAATGCCAGTCGCCCGGCCGCGTGATCGTCGATCCGATGATGACGGCGAGCATGACAATCAGGAGCGCCGCGAGCGCGGCCAGATGCACGCCAGGACGGTACGGCGGCCCGCTCTGCCGTGATGTGCTGCCGCCGCCCGGCCAAGCGCTTCCGCGCGGCCGCGACGGCCTACTTGGGGGAGTCACCTGTCCCTGTCCCTTTGTTGCCTTGGATTCTGGTGCGCTCGCGGCTTACTCTCCGCAGCGAGTTGGTCAGCTTAGCCGTTGCGGTCCTTGGCATCCACGTCCTCGGACATGGCGCTCTCGTCCTTGAAATCCCAGTCGTCGCCCGACGCGCCGTCAGCATGCTCGGTCTCGTCAATCGTCTCGGGCATCGGCTGCCCGGCCTGATCGTCGGAGATGACATCCATCACGGCCCGGCGCAGCATCGTTACCTGCACGCCTGGCGAGATCTCTAGCACGATGTCTCGGTCGTCGCCGGACACCACCGTGCCGTACATGCCCGCAGTCGTCCGCACTCGCTGACCAGGCAGCACCTGGTTCTGCGTGGCCATCATCTTGCGCTGCCTGTTCCGCTGCGGGCGCATGATCAGGAAGTAGAACAGGCCGATCAGCACGGCGAGAATGACGAACGTGAAGGCGGAACTGCTGCCAGAGGCTGACTTGGTCGGCGCGGCGAGGAACGTTCCTGCGGCGAATGTCATAGTCCCCATCACGGGGCTTCCTTCCAGTTGATAACGGTGGCGCGGCCAGCGGACCACAGTCCGCGATCCGCACCGCCCGGTTGCTTGCCCAACGGCGGCCGGTAGCAACCAGGGCGTAATACCGGTCAGGAACCGGCAAGCGCACCAGGCTGCTGGGAAAGACCAACTGCCGAAGTTTAGCGGCGGGCGGGCCGCGCACAAACAGGCTACGGCTTAAGCGAAGTGATCGTGACCAGGCCGCAACCAGATGTGGCTTTCCTGCCCGCCGGCTCGGATGACTACATCTGATCAAACAACGTAACCTGACCAGCCTCATCCCCTCGCCCGCCGACGGCCGGCGCGATGAGGCCGAGCTGCTCCCAGGCCGCCGGGGTGGCCACCCGCCCGCGCGGCGTGCGCGCGATCAGCCCGGCCCGTACCAGGAAAGGCTCCGCCACCACCTCGACCGTCTCGGCTTCCTCGCCAACCGCGACAGCGAGCGTGGACAGCCCGACGGGTCCGCCGCCGAACCTGCGCACCAGCGCGGTGAGCACAGCCGTGTCGAGCCGGTCGAGGCCGCTCTCGTCCACGTCATAAAGCGCGAGTGCTTCCCTCGCCGCCTCCAGGGTTACCACGCCGTCACCGCGCACCTCGGCGAAATCCCTGACCCGGCGGAGCAGCCGGTTCGCTATCCTCGGAGTGCCCCTTGACCGGCGCGAGATCTCCCTGGCACCTTCCTCGCGCAAGGCCACGCCGAGCAGCCCGGCCGATCGCTTGATAATCACTTCGAGCTCGTCGGGCTCGTAGAAGTCCAGGTGCCCGGTGAAGCCGAACCTGTCGCGCAAAGGCGCGGGCAGCAGTCCCGCCCTGGTCGTTGCGCCCACGAGGGTAAATGGCGCGATGTCGAGCGGTATCGCGGTCGCGCCAGGGCCCTTGCCGAGCATGACGTCTACCCTGAAGTCTTCCATCGCGAGGTAGAGCATTTCCTCGGCTGGCCTGGCCAGCCGGTGTATCTCGTCGATGAATACCACTTCGCCCCCGGCCAGCGAGGTCAGCATGGATGCCAGATCACCGGCCCGCTCGATCGCGGGACCGCTGCTCAGCCGCAAAGGTGCGCCAAGCTCGGCGGCGATGATCATCGCAATCGTCGTCTTCCCTAGCCCGGGCGGCCCGGAAAGCAGCACGTGGTCTGGCGCCTTGCCGCGCCGCATGGCACCCTCGAGCACCAGCGTAAGCTGCTCGCGCAACCTGGCCTGGCCGACGAACTCCGACAACTGCTTCGGCCGCAGCGCACCCTCGATCTGCCGCTCGTCGGCGTCGGCGAGCGGTGAGACGAATCGCTCCGCGTCCTGGTCGCTCATGTCCGGCCGAGCGCACGCAGGGCCGCACGCAGCGCCACGGCCACGTCGACGTGAGCTTCGCCGCCATCTGCGGCCTGCTGGCCGGCAATCTCAGGCTCGATCGCGGCAATCGCCTGCTCGGCGTCCTTTGGCTGCCAGCCGAGCGACACCAGTCCTGTCCTGACCTGATCCCGCCAGGTCGGCAGCCCCGCCGAGCTCGCACCCGCCTGCCCGGGCACCGCCATCGCGCCGCCGACCGCGCCATCGCCAGGCGAACCTAGCCGGCCGGCCAACTCCAGCACGATCCGCTGCGCGCCCTTACGGCCGATTCCAGGCACCCTGGTAAGCGCAGTCACGTCTGCCGCCGCCACCGCGCCGCGCAGCCCGTCGGGCGTGAAGGTCCCGAGCATGGCCAGCGCCAGCCTTGGCCCGATCCCGCTGGCCGTCTGGAGCAATTCGAACGTGTTCCGCTCGTCGTCATTGCTGAACCCGTAGAGGGTCAGCGCGTCCTCTCTGACCACCAGGGAGGTGCTGACCTTGGCCCGTTCACCGGCCCGCAGCCCGGCCAGCGTCCCAGGCGAGCACTGAACGAGCAACCCGACGCCGCCAACGTCGATAACCGCGCCTTCCGGCGCGACGACGCTCACAGTGCCCTCGACATGCGCGATCATGATGCTCCCCTCGCCAGGCCGTCAGCGGCCGCCGCCAGCCTTGACTGGGCACCGCCGCGCCACAGATGACAGATCGCCAGCGCCAGCGCGTCGGCCGCATCGGCAGGCCTTGGCGGGTCCGTCAGCTTGAGCAGCCTGGTCACCATGTGCGTGACCTGTTCTTTGTCGGCCCGGCCGTTACCTGTCACCGCGGCCTTGACTTCGCTTGGCGTGTGCAATGCCACCGGCACGCCTCGCCTAGCCGCGCAGACAATCGCCACCGCGCCTGCCTGCGCCGTGCCCATCACGGTGCGCACGTTGTGCTGACTGAACACCCGCTCGACGGCGACGGCATCCGGCTGGTAGAGCCGCAGCCATTCGTCGATCTTCTCTTCGATCGCCAGCAGCCGCTGACCGATCTCGGCCCCGGCCGGGGTAGTCACCACGCTGGTGGCCACCAGGCGCAGGCTCACTCCAGGCCCGCCAGTAACGACACCGATCCCGCACCTGGTCAGCCCTGGATCGACACCAAGCACCCGCATGTGCCCTGCTAGCTGAGTCATGGCCACCCGAGTTAGAGGCGAACAAATGTTCGGAGCAGACTCTACCCGCTTACCGCAGGCATGCCTGCGGAACCGTGCCCGCGTGTCGCCCGCTAGTCCTCGGCGTTCAGCTTCTCCATGATTTCGTCGGCGACCGAGTAGTTGGCGTAGACGTCCTGAACCTCGTCGGACTCCTCGAGCACGTCGATGAGCCTGAAGACCTTCTTGGCGGTCTCCTCGTCGAGTTCGACCTCGACAGAAGGCAGGAACGGCGTCTCGGCAGACTCGTAGTCGATGCCAGCTTCCTGGAGCGCCCTACGTACCGGCACGAGGTCGGTCGCCTCGCTCACCACCTCGTAGGACTCGCCGATATCGGTGACTTCCTCGGCGCCCGCGTCAAGCACGGCCATGAGCACGTCGTCCTCGCCGAGCTTGTCCGATTTGGGGACGATCACGACGCCTTTGCGGGAAAACAGGTAGGAGACCGAGCCTGCGTCGGCCATTGATCCGCCATTGCGGGTCAGCGCAACCCGCACTTCTGAAGCGGCGCGATTGCGGTTGTCGGTCAGGCATTCAACCAGCAGCGCAACTCCGCCTGGCGCGTAGCCTTCGTAGGTCACGGTCTCGTAGGCCGCGCCGCCCGCCTCGAGGCCCGCGCCGCGCCTGACCGCCCTGTCGATGTTGTCGTTGGGCACCGAGCTGCGCTTGGCCTTCTGCACGGCATCGTAGAGCGTCGGGTTGGCGTTCACGTCAGGACCGCCGCCGCGCGCGGCCACCTCGATGTTCTTGATCAGCTTGGCGAATAGCTTGCCGCGCCTGGCGTCTACGGCCGCCTTCTTGTGCTTGGTGGTGGCCCACTTGGAGTGGCCGCTCATGAACGTTCCCTCACCATGTCGACAAAGATCTTGTGTACGCGATTGTCCTGGGTGAGCTCGGGATGAAACGCGGTAGCGAGCGCCCGACCCTGGCGGACGGCCACGATCTTACCTGTGCCAGGCTCGGTCGCCAGAATCTCGACGAAAGGCCCGGCTTCCTCCACCCATGGCGCCCTGATGAACACCGCGTGGAACGGCTCGTCGCCGACCCCGCGCATCGCGATGTCCCGTTCGAAAGAGTCGAGTTGACGCCCGAAAGCGTTGCGCCGCACGGTCATGTCGATCGCGCCGAGCGTCTCCTGGTCACCCGCGTGGTCGACGAGCCGCCCGGCCAGCAGGATCATTCCGGCGCATGACCCGTAGACCGGCATCCCCGCCGCGATCCGCCCGCGCAGCGGATCAGCAAGCTCGAAGATCGACAGCAACTTCCAGATGGTCGTAGATTCCCCGCCGGGAATGATCAGTCCGTCCACCGCTTCTAGCTCGGCGAGACGGCGCACCGGAAGCGGCCTGGCTCCTGACAGGTCAACAGCCCGCAGATGCTCGGCCACGTCGCCTTGCAGCGCCAGCACGCCGACGACCGGCCGAGCCGTCGTCTCGCCAGTAACAGCCTCCGCAGCGATGGCTGACACCATTCCCCCAATGCTTGTGACCAGACAGCAACCGGACAGCTACGAGGTTATCCGGGCAGTACATCTGTCTTAGCAAACAACAACCGCCCGGTGTGCCATAGTCACGCTGCGGGTAACGATCACTGCACGTAACAGCGAGTTCATCAGGTATCCAGCGCAGCTAGCCAGCCACCCACAGGAGGACCCAGATGGGTCAAGTCTGGACATTCGCCGGCGCGCCCGCGAGCACCGCCGGCGCGTTCAGCGGTCTCATCACGCTGCTCGAAGGCACCACCTTCTGCATCTGCGAGACCTCAGGCGACATCAGGCCTGGCGCCTCCCAGGGTCTGTTCGTCAGGGACACCCGCCTGATCAGCAGGCTCGAGCTGAGCATTAACGATCACGTACCTGAGCCGCTCGCGCCCCAGTCACGTGAACCTTTCGCCTGCACGTTCCTGTCGAGAATGCCGCCGACCGACGGCCTGGCCGACAGCACGCTGCTGGTGACCAGGCGCCGGGTGCTTAATGACGGTATGGACGAGACGATCACGCTGCGCAATATGAGCTCAGAGCCGCTGCCCGTCAGCCTGCGCATCGGCGTACAGGGTGACTTCGCCGACGTCTTCGAGGTCAAGGAGGGCCGCACGCGCGAGCCAGGTGACCTAGACGGCCTGACCGTCGACGTGGACGACGACGCGATCAAGCTCAACCGCAAGGCAGGCACGCACTTGCGTGGCGCCTCGGTCACCGGGAGCCAGGGCGGAGACGGCGGTCTCGGCGGCAACTCAGAGCTAGCGGTCTCCGCGACCAACCTCACCTGGCACGCGGTCGTCCCCGCACGCGGAATGTGGTCGACCACCATGAAGGTCACCCCCTCGCTTGACGGGAGGGACCTGATCGAGTTCAGGTCGGCCGCCGCCCACCAGCAGCTGCAGGCCGGGCCAGAGCAGCGCCTAGCCGACTGGCGCAGCCAAAGTCCGCTGGTCAAGGCCAGCGACCCCCGCCTGGCAGCGGTGTTCTCCGCCAGCACGGAAGACCTGGGCAGCTTGCGGATCTTCGACCCGGAACACGCTGACCGCGCGGTCATCGCCGCAGGCGCCCCGTGGTTCATGACCATATTCGGCCGTGACTCGCTGCTGACATCGTGGATGATCCTGCCGCTCGACCCGAGCCTGGCGCTCGGCACCCTGCGCACGCTGGCCAGCCTGCAGGGAACACGGACAGACCCGGCGACCGAGGAGCAGCCGGGCAAGATCTTGCACGAGATGCGCTTCGGCATGCAAGCCTCCCTGTGGCTGGGCGGGTCGAGCGTGTATTACGGCTCGGTCGACGCCACTCCCCTGTTCGTGATGCTGCTCGGCGAACTGCGCCGCTGGGGCCTAGAACGCCGGGTCGTCGACGAGTTGCTGCCGTACGCCGACCGCGCACTCGACTGGATCGTGAACTACGGCGACGCGGACGGCGACGGCTTCGTCGAGTACGCCCGCACTACCGACCTTGGCCTGGCCAACCAGGGCTGGAAGGACTCCTTCGACGGCATCACCTTCGCCGACGGCACGATCGCCAAGACGCCGATCGCCCTGGCCGAGGTGCAGGGCTACGCCTACGCCGCCTACCTCGCCAAGTCGCACTTCTGCACCGAGCGAGAAGACCAGGAAGGCGCGGCCTACTGGGGCGAGAAGGCCGAGGAACTGAAGGAGAACTTCAACCGGGCATTCTGGCTGCCTGAACAGGGATACTTCGCGCTCGGCCTGGACGGGGACAAGCGGCCGATCGATGCGCTGGCCTCCAACATGGGCCACTGCCTGTGGACCGGCATCGTCGACGCGGGCAAGGCTGCCGCAGTGGCAAGGAACCTGACCAGCCAGGAGATGTTCTCCGGTTTCGGGATCAGGACGCTGGCCACCTCATGCGGCGCCTACAACCCGATGAGCTATCACAACGGCTCGATCTGGCCGCACGACAACGCCATCTGCGCGGCCGGCCTGATGCGCTACGGCTTCATACGCGAAGCACAGCAAGTCGCCGTCGGCATACTCGAAGCCGCCGAGTGCTTCGGCGGCCGCCTGCCTGAACTATTCTGCGGCTTCGACAGGAACGAGTTCCCCGAGCCCGTCTACTATCCCACCTCATGCTCTCCGCAGGCATGGGCCTCGGCGGCGCCCTTCCACCTGCTCCGCACCCTGCTGCGATTTGACCCATCCGTGCCAAATGGAATGCTATGGTGCGATCCAGCACTTCCCGCCGGATTCCTACCGCTAAGGATTGAATCCCTCCACGTAGCCGGCGCCAGGGTAGCCATCGACGTGCACGAGAACGGCTGGTCCCTTGACGGCCTAGGGGAAATTCTCACCCTCGTCCGCTCCGGCCGCGACCCCCTCACAGCAATCAGCCCCTAACGGCCACCCCCGCAACCCCGCAACGCAGGCCCACCCCGACACGGCACCCGCCCCAACCCCCCAACCCCCACAACCCCGCAACGTAGGGGCAACAACCCGCGGACCAACCCCCACAACCCCGCAACGTAGGCACCCCAGCCCCCACACCCCCGCAACGTAGGCACCCCAGCCCCCACAACCCCGCAACGTAGGCCCGCCCCGACAGGGGCGCCTGCACGGGAGGGGCGGGGGGACGGGGGGCGAGGGTTGGTGGTGGTGCTGGGTTAGCAGAGGCGGGTGTGCCAGGCGAGCGCCGAGGTATCGGTGAGGGATGCGACCTGGTCCACGATGACCCGCAACCGGCCGGGCTCACTGCATGCGGCCTCGTGCGCGGAGCGGAACATCGGGTCGAGTGACGCCGGCGCGGTGGCGGCTAGCGCCTGCGCCAGTTCCGTGAGGATGGCGCGTTCCCTGGCCTGGGAGGCGACTGCCCCAGCCCGCCCCATCACGTAGCAGGCGGTCACCCCTTTGAGCAGGGCGCATTCCAGTCGCTGCTGCTGCGGCACTTCAAGATCATCCGCAGAGAGGTCCCCGCCGCGCGGCCGCCCGTACCCCCGCCCGTACCCCCGCCCCCGCCCGTACCTCCGCCCCCGCTCGCTCCTGCGCCAGGCATCCTGCGTTGCCCGCTGCGCGGCACCGCAGAACCTGCCGATCAGTTCGCTGGTCAGGTTCTTGACCGCGGCTGCGGTCTGCGGCGCGCCGTCGAAGGTGGCTGGCCAGTAGTCGAGGTTGAGCAACCGCTCGAACGCTTCACCGAGCTCGGCGGCGGTGACCGAGCCTGGCGGGCAGTACTCCGTGCGGGTTAGTTCGGCAATGGCGCTTATTTGCTGCTGATCGTTAAGGTTTTCCATCGTGATCAGCCCCGAGTGCAGCCCGTCTTCGAGGTCGTGCACCGAGTACGCCACGTCGTCCGCCCAGTCCATGATCTGAGCCTCAAGGCACGGGCGGCCAGCCCGGGCGCCTGCCCTGATCCAGGTGAAGATCTCGGCGTCGTCGTCGTAGGCGCCGTACTTGGCCTTCCTTTCCGGCCCATCCGATGCCAGCCACGGGTATTTCAGCGTGGCGTCGAGGGTGGCCCTGGTCAGGTTGAGGCCGGCGCCGGGAACCTTGGCTTCGATCCTGGTGAGCAGGCGCAGGCTCTGGGCGTTGCCCTCGAAGCCGCCGAAGGCTGCGGCAAAGGCCGCGAGCGCTTGCTCGCCGTTGTGGCCGAACGGCGGGTGGCCAAGGTCGTGCGCCAGGCAGGCGGCGTCGACGAGGTCGGGGTCACAGCCGAGCGCGGCGCCTAGTTCCCTGCCGATCTGCGCGCATTCAAGCGAGTGAGTGAGCCTGGTCCGCGGGAAGTCAGCTTGGCCGACGGCCACGACCTGTGTCTTCGCCGCAAGCCTGCGCAGCGAGGCGCTGTGCAGCACCCGGGCACGGTCACGCTGGAAGGGCGTGCGGTCCGTGCCCGGGGCTGCCTTGGCTGGCTCGGGGACGAACCTGGCGGTGTCGTGTGCCCCGTAGCGCCCGTGGTCAGCCGGCACAACTCACCGGCTGTCGCTGCCTCCGGCTTCGTCGAGCGCGACCGCGCGGCCGGCCTCCAGGCGGGCGACAGGAACCCTGAACGGCGAGCAGGACACGTAGTCGAGCCCGGCGTGGTGGAAGAAGTGCACCGAGTCCGGGTCACCGCCATGCTCGCCGCAGACCCCTATCTTCAGCGACGGGCTGGTCTGCCTGCCCTCCTCGACGGCGATCTTGACCAGCCGGCCAATGCCGTCGGCGTCGATAGTCTCGAACGGCGACACGCCGAAGATGCCGGCCTCGATGTACTTGGTGAAGAACGAGCCTTCGACGTCGTCGCGGGAGAAACCCCAGCCCATCTGGGTGAGGTCGTTGGTGCCGAATGAGAAGAACTGTGCGGCCTGGGCGATCTGGCCGGCGGTCAGGGCGGCCCTCGGCACCTCGATCATGGTGCCTATCGGGGTCTCCACGTGCACGCCGGTCTCTTCCGCCACCTCCTTGAGCACCTTCTCTGTCTCCTCGCGGGCGGCCTCAAGCTCCTGAACGGCACCCACAAGCGGGATCATGATCTCTGGCTTCGGGTCCCCTCCGGCCTTGACCCGCTCGGCGGCGGCGTGTGCGATGGCACGGACCTGCATCGCGTACAGGCCGGGGATGACGAGGCCAAGGCGGACGCCGCGCAGGCCGAGCATCGGGTTCTGCTCGTGCAGCCTGCGCACGGCGTCGAGTAGCTTGCGGTCCTGCTCGGTCGCCTTGTCTGCGGCGAGGGCGACCTGGACGGAAAGCTCGGTCAGGTCAGGCAGGAACTCGTGCAGCGGCGGGTCGAGCAGCCTGATCGTGACCGGCAGCCCGTCCATCGCCTCGAAGATCTCCACGAAGTCGCCACGCTGGAGCGGCTCAAGCTCGGCCAGGGCCGCTTCGCGGTCGGTGTCGGTGTCGGCCAGGATCAGCCGCTCGACCACCTGCCGCCGCTCACCGAGGAACATGTGCTCGGTCCTGGTCAAGCCGATGCCCTGGGCGCCGAACCGGACCGCGCGGGCCGAGTCCGGTCCGTTGTCTGCGTTGGCGCGCACCTTGAGCCTGCGACGCTCGTCTGCACGGAACATGATCCGGTGCACGGCCCTGACCAGCTCGTCGGCCTTGGACGGCTCGATGTTGCCCTCGAAGTACTCGACCACGGGGGACGCGGAAACTGGCACGTTGCCCTCGTAAACGCTGCCTGAGGTGCCGTCGATGGAGATGACGTCACCCTCGCTGATCGTGACGCCTTTCGCGGTGAACTTCCTGGCCCTGACGTCGACCTCGAGCTCCTCTGCGCCGCAGACGCAGGTCTTGCCCATGCCGCGGGCGACGACGGCGGCGTGGCTGGTCTTGCCGCCCCTGCTGGTCAGGATGCCGCGGGCGGCGATCATGCCGTGCAGGTCATCGGGGTTGGTCTCGCGGCGAACCAGGATGACATCCTCGCCCTTGGCCGCCCACTCGACGGCGGTGGCCGAGTCGAAGACTGCCCTGCCGACGGCAGCGCCTGGGCTCGCGCTGATCGCCTTGGTGATCATGGTGGCGCTGGCGCCGGAGTCGAACCTGGGGAACATGAGCTGGGCAAGCTGCGCGCCTGTCACCCGGCGCAGTGCCTCGTCGATGTCGATCAGGCCCTGGTCGACTAGCTGGGTGGCGATGCGGAACGCGGCGCCAGCGGTGCGCTTGCCTACCCGGGTCTGAAGCATCCACAGCTTGCCGCGCTCGATCGTGAACTCGATGTCGCACAGGTCCCTGTAATGGTTTTCCAGCGTCTCCATGATGCCCATGAGCTCGCCGTAGGACTTGGCGTCGATCTTCTCGAGTTCCTGCAGCGGCACGGTGTTGCGGATGCCAGCGACGACGTCCTCGCCCTGGGCGTTCTGCAGGTAGTCGCCGTAGACGCCCTGCTGGCCGCTGCCAGGGTCGCGGGTGAAGGCCACCCCGGTGCCCGAGTCGAGGCCGAGGTTGCCGAACACCATCGCGACCACGTTGACCGCGGTACCGAGGTCGGAAGGAATGCGCTCCTGGCGCCGGTACAAGATGGCGCGGGGAGCATTCCACGAGTCGAACACGGCGTTGACCGCCATGTCCATCTGCTCGCGCGGGTCCTGCGGGAAGTCACGGCCGGTCTCTTCCCTGACGAGCTGCTTGTAGGTGGCGACGAGGGCCTTCAGGTCCTGCGCGTCAAGGTCAAGGTCGTTCTTGGTGCCCTTGGCGGTCTTGGCGGCGTCGATGGCGTGCTCGAACTTCTCGCCTTCTATGCCGAGCACAGTCTTGCCGAACATCTGGATCAGGCGCCGGTAAGAGTCCCAGGCGAACCTGTCGCTGCCCGCCTTCTTCGCGAGCCCGGCGACGGAGGCATCGGAGAGCCCGATGTTGAGCACCGTCTCCATCATGCCAGGCATCGAGAACTTGGCCCCCGACCGCACGCTGACCAGCAGCGGGTCTTCGGCGGCGCCGAGATCTAGGCCCATCGCCTCTTCGAGTCGCTTGAGGTGCTCAGAAACCTCGGCGGCCAGACCGTCAGGTACAGTCCCGTTCTCCAGGTAGTGCCGGCAGGCGTCGGTACTGATAATGAACCCGGGCGGGACAGGCAGCCCGAGGTTGGTCATCTCGGCGAGGTTGGCACCCTTTCCGCCGAGCAGGTCCTTCATGTCTTTGTTACCTTCGACAAAGTCATAGACCAGCTTCGGCCCAGCACTAGTTGGCACTGCGCGCTCTCCTTGGATGCCGCGAACCCAGGCCCGTAGCCTTCCGGCGGCCTCCCGATGGCTGCCGACGACTGGCCGGGCTCCTAGCGGCTTTGTGATCGTTGGCCTACAAGGCCCTCAGGATGACTCTATCGATTCCAGGCGCTGCTATGCCTGCGGTGACGTCGAACGCCGGCCAAGGCAGCAAATTGGACCGGCGAGAGGCAGGTCAGCATGAGCTCCGTCTGGTGTACCTGTGCCGGGCCACCGGGCGCTATTTCGGGTTCACCGCATTTCGGGTTCACCGCAGTTGGCGTCGTGCGCGGCGAGGAGCACCTGCCACTCAATGGTCGGACCGGCTCACCGCGGATTCGCTCCTTCGAGTGGCCGCAGGGGCGGACTGGCGGGCAGCGATCTTCAGAAGCCGGTATCGGAAATGACGCCCGCGGCGATTGCCCGTGCCCGCCAGTCCCGCAGGCCCGCAGGCAACTTAGGCGTCTTCGCCCCTGGCGGGGCGGCGAACAGCAGGTCAGCGACCCGGCCGGCCAGCCTGAGCCGCTGCCGGACCGCGATCGCCCAGCCGTCGGCGACGAGCAGGTCAGGCATCTCGAGGCCGGCGTCGGTCAGAGTGCAAATCGCCCCGTTCGCTCCCAGCAGGTCAGGCAATTTCCGCCAGAAAGCACCGGGGGACTCGCGCAGCCGTCCGCCCCAGCCAATCGCCAGATCCCAAGGCGGGTTAGTGACGACAGCATCGACCTCGCAGCGCAGCGAGCCAGCGTCGGCCCGCGATACCGAAATGCCGACGCCGGCCAGCCTGGCGTTCGCCGCGGCGCTCACCACCCGCGCCTGATCAAGATCACTTGCGAGTACCCGGAGGCCGGGACGGGCGATGGCGGCTTCGATCGCAATGGTCCCGTCTCCGCAGAACGGGTCGAGCAGCGTTCCCCTGGGCGGGGCCGCGATGGCCGCGAGTGCCGCGGCCGCCGGGGGATGCAAGGTCCCCGCGCCCGCGGAAGTCTTGTAGTCGCGCCGGTGCAGCGGCCTGGCACCGAGTCGCACCGTGACCAAGGCCGAGTCCCCGTGGATGAAGGTCCGCACCGTCAGGTCGGTCTTGACCACCTGCGGTTCGTTGCTGACCCGCTCGGCGAACAGGAAGCCGAGCTCAGGCGCAAGCGCGCGGCCCAGCCAACGCTCAGCCGCGAACCGGTTGTAGCCGCGCTTGCCATCCAGGCTGGCCACGACATCGAAGTTGCCCGACTCAGGCAGTGCCCGAACGCCACGGACCTGGTCGAGTACCCCTCGCCAGTCAAGCTCGGCTGCCGCTCGACCGAGTGACTCCAGGTCAGTCTTGGCCGCGCCGATTCCGCCAGCCGATCCCGCCACCAGGAAGACGTCGTCCGCCGTACGCAATCCAAGCAGCGAAGGGCCGGCCTCACCGACCCTGAACGCCACCTCACGCCGGCCGAGCGAAAGGCCGGAAGCACCGGTCAGCGCGCTCACCTCGGCCGCGCAAACCCATTCGAGCCCGTGCAGCGACCTGGCGATGATGAGTGGCCCTTTCAGGCCGGCGCTGGTCACCCGCCGAGCCTAATAGCAGCGGCCGGCTGGCTGCGGCGGTCCGACCAGGCAACCCGGCCAGCCCAGCCTGGGCAGGATTGACGGTTCGCGAGGCGCGTGCCACCATCATAGGTAAAGATTACCTTTTCGTAATCTTTCTACCATTCCGCAAAGCGAGGTAAACATGAGCCGGTTAACCACTGCCGCAGCGGTTCTGTCCCTGGCGCTTGGTTCCGCACTCGCGCTTCCTGCGGCAGCCCAGGCTGCTGTTTCTGCCCCAACTGCAGGTCACTACAAAGTGGTGCCCAACCTGACCGGCGGCAATTACCAATGGGTGTTCAGCGGCGCGACTTTTCCGCTGACTTCAGCAGGGCTCTCCTCCTGCAACGCCGAGGGCGCGTATGACATACGTACGTACCCTAAAACGGACCAGAGCTGGCTGTGCCGGGGCAACACCCCGGACTCAGGCGTCTACAATCTGTGGATTTACTTCAATCCCCAGGGCTAATGTCGCCTGACCGCGGCCGCGGTGCGCACCTGGACCCCAGTAGCGCTGGGGTCCACCCTCGCCTAACAGTCCGCTAGCCGCTCGGCCAGGTATGAGATCAGCCCGTCCATCCCGACCCTGTCCTGTTTCATGGAGTCGCGTTCCCGTACCGTGACGGCGTCGTCGTTCAGGCTGTCGAAGTCAACGGTCACGCAATAGGGCGTCCCGATCTCGTCCTGACGCCGGTACCGCCGGCCGATCGCGCCAGCATCGTCGAAGTCGGCGTTCCAGTGCCTGCGCACCGTAGCCGCGACGTCCCTTGCCTTAGGCGACAGGTCGGCGTTACGCGACAGCGGCAGCACGGCCACCTTCACCGGAGCAAGGCGGTGATCAAGCCGCAGCACGGTCCGCTTCTCCATCGCGCCCTTAGCATCAGGCGCCTCGTCTTCTGCGTAGGCGTCAAGCAAGAACGCGAGCATCATCCGGTCGACACCGGCCGCGGGTTCGATCACGTAGGGGACGTACCGTTCGTTCGACTCGGGATCGAGGTAGGAAAGATCCTGGCCGGACGCCTTGGCGTGCACGCCGAGGTCGTAGTCGGTCCGGTTGGCGATGCCCTCGAGCTCGCCCCATTGCGATCCGGCGAAATCGAACCGGTACTCGATGTCCACGGTCCGCTTGGAGTAGTGCGACCGTTTCTCCGCCGGGTGCTCGTACCGGCGCAGGCTATCCTCGGGCAGCCCGAGGCCCAGGTACCAGGCCATCCTGGTCTGGATCCAGCGGTCGTGCCACTCTTCGTCAGTGCCTGGCTTGACGAAGAACTCCATTTCCATCTGCTCGAACTCACGGGTGCGGAAGATGAAGTTTCCCGGCGTGATCTCGTTCCTGAACGACTTGCCAATCTGGCCGATGCCGAACGGCACCTTGCGGCGCGAGGTCTGCAGGACGTTCTTGAAATTGATGAAAATGCCCTGGGCAGTCTCCGGACGCAGGTAAGCCAGCCCGCTGTCCGCGCCCGCCTCGTCTCGCTCGACCGCGCCCAGATAGGTGCGAAGCAGCCCGTTGAACATGGCAGGCTCCGTGAACGCTCCCCTGGTGCCGCAGTTCGGGCAGGCCAGGTCAGCGAGGCCGTGCTCGGGCTCCCTGCCGTCGTGCTTTTCCTGATAGGCCTCGACCAGATGATCGGCACGAAACCTCTTGTGGCAGGACTGGCACTCGGTGAGCGGGTCCACGAACTCGGTGATGTGCCCGCTCGCCTGCCAGACCTCAGGTGCCAGGATCACGCTCGAGTCGATGCCCACTATGTCGTCGCGCTCGGTGACCATCGACTTCCACCACTGGCGCTTGAGGTTGTTCTTCATCTCCACGCCGAGCGGGCCGTAGTCCCAGGATGCACGCAAACCGCCGTAGATCTCGCTGCTCGGGTATACGAAACCCCGCCGCTTGGACAGGCTGACTATGGTTTCCATGCGGTCGATGCGACGGGCCATCAAGATTCTCCAGCGTGATGTGATCTGGCGCGATGAGATCTGACCTGATGTGATCTGACATCATTACGGGGCAGCCGGGCTAGCTACGGCAGGTGGCGGTATCCCCAAGCTTAGCGGTGATTAGCCGGTACCCGATGCCGCTATCGTGGTCGGTGACCTCACCGCCCGCAACTTGTTAACGCCGAAAGGACGCGGCTTCCTTGGCCAGCAACCGTTCCCGCCGCCCGCGGCCACTGCCGCAGGGCCGGACGCTGTTCACGCCGGGCGCGTCGCCTTCCAGGCAGTCGCTCGAGCACCGCAGCGCCACCTCGCTGCTCTGGGTACACCAGTTGCCCGCCTGGCTGCTTCCGGTACTCGCGGTAGCGCTGCTCGTGACCGGTTTCGCCGTCGGCGGCTTGGGCGGCGCGATCGCCCTGTGCGGGCTGGCCGCGGTGCTGGCCTGGCTGGCCGCGATCTCCTGGCCCAGGCTTTCCCCGCTCAGCCGGCTGGTCAGGATCGCCGCGATCGGCGCCATCGCCGCCATCGGCGTGCTGCGCGCGCTGCACTGACTCCGCGCTGCACTGACTCCGCGCGACGCTGACTCCGCGCGACGCTGACTCCGCGCTGCACTAACCCGCCGGGGCCGCGGCGATCGGGTTGGGCATCGCGCCGCCGTAACGACGGTCCCTGCTCGCGTAGATCTCGCAGGCGTGCCACAAATGCCGCCGGTCGAAGTCGGGGAACAGCGTGTCGAGGAACACGAACTCGGCGTAGGCCGACTGCCAGATCAAGAAGTTGGACGCGCGCTGCTCGCCGGAGGACCTGACGAACAGGTCGACGTCGGGGATGCCTGGCTCGTCGAGGTACCTGGCGAAGACCTTCTCGTTGACCTGGTCAGGACGCAACTTGCCCGCGGCCACATCGGCCGCGATGGCGGCCGCGGCATCGGCTATCTCGGCCCTGCCTCCGTAGTTGACGCAAAACTGGAGGGTAAGAACCTTGTTGTTCTCCGTCATCCGCTCGGCGTCCGTTAGCTCAGAGATCACGCTGCGCCACAGCCTCGGCCTGCGGCCCGCCCAGCGGACCCTGACGCCCATCTCGTTGAGCTGATCGCGGCGGCGGCGGATGACGTCGCGGTTGAAGCCCATCAAGAACCTGACTTCTTCTGGCGACCGCCGCCAGTTCTCGGTCGAGAACGCATAGGCGGACAGGTAGGGGATACCAAGCTCGATCGCGCCCATGATGACGTCGAACAGCGAGTACTCGCCGGCCTTATGACCCTCGGTGCGCGGCAGGCCGCGTGCCTTGGCCCAGCGGCCGTTGCCGTCCATGACCAGGGCGACGTGCCGAGGAACCAGGTTCGCAGGGATGCCAGGCGGCCTGGCACCTGAGGGATGCGGGTCAGGCGGGCGGATCATGCGTGCTCCACATGGCGCAGCGACCTGAGCGAGTGCTCGAGATGCCACTGCGCGTAAGCAGCTACCAGGCCGCTGCACTCCGCCTGATAACGCTGTTCGCTCACGTCCGCCAAGCCCCACTCCCCTCGCAGCAGCGCGGTCATCAAGTCGATCGTGCCGGCGGCGGCGGACGCCGCGCCAGGCGCGTGACATTGACGGCAGACCAGGCCGCCCGCCGCCACGCCGAACGTGCGCCGCCCGGCCACCGGCGACCCCTGTGGCGTCCTCGTGCCGCAGATCGCGCATTCGTCTAGAGCCGGAGCGTACCCGGCAACGGCCAGTGACCTGAGCAGAAAGGCGTCGAGCACCAGGCGGGGCGCGTGCTCGCCTGCCACCAGCGTGCGCAGCCCGCCGACCAGGAGCAGGAACTGGCGCAAGGCAGGCTCCTTCTCGACATTGGTGAACCGCTCGGCGGTTTCCAGCATCGCGATGCCTGTCGTGTAGCGCGGGTAGTCGCCAGTCAGCGAATCGCCGTAGCCGCGCAGCGTCTCGGCCTGGGTAATCACGTCGAGCGTGCGGCCGGTGTAGAGCATCAGGTCAACGTGGGTAAACGGCTCAACCCTGGCACCGAACCTCGACCTGATGCGGCGCGCGCCCTTGGCGACCGCCCTGATCCGTCCGTTCTTGCGAGTCAGCACCGTGACGATACGGTCGGCCTCGCCCAGCTTCTGGGTACGAAGCACGATCCCGTCGTCGCGGTACAAGCTCACTGGCCCATTCTCGCCCATCGAGCCCGCGTCCGCCGCCGGTCACCTGACCGGAGGGCACCGCACTCAGCCCGCCTGGGCGGCTTCTTCGGTAAGCAAGATCACCTCACGGGCCTGGGCCTGGCTCAGCCCGAGGTAATGCGCTACGGTGCCGACGACCTCGCGCTCGCCGTCGCTCAGCGGCCCGTCCGCGAGGCCAACCCGCACCACGCGGCCGAGGAACCACTCCTTGGCGTGCAACTCAAACTGGATGGCCACCGTCTCGATCGCGGCACGCAGCCCTGGCACAGGACCGCAAGCGACCGGCGAATCCGGCTGCACCGCATGGTCGACGTAGTCAAGCGCGACCGCCAGGTCGGCTTCACCGTACTGGGGCGAGCCCGCGCTCATAATCAACTCGATGGCCAGGCGCCTGGCGGCATTGCTTGCCGCGCCGCCAGCCGACAGCATCGCCAGCGAACTGGCCGTCGTCGCCGTGAGCAAGGCAGACCGCATCTGCTCAGTTGTGGGCACGGCAAGCAATTCAACCCGGTAACAGGTGCGACAGATAATGCAGCGAAGGTGTTCCCCGGTCCGCTCAAGCGGAAATATCGGCAACCCGAGCAGACTCACCCAGCGGCGTCCAGTTCTGTGCCGGTAGGGCCGGTCACCGCCGCACCGCTCGCAGTGGAATATTCCGGTGGCGAGAGTGCGATAGTGAATACGGGATCCCACGTTGACCAGCATTGCCTCCCCTTCACCCCGCCCGCACAGGCGAGCCGATCGCCTAGGTTACCCAGAACTAAACCCCACGCGGGACCGCACGCCAAGCCCGATCATCACACGACCAGGCGGACGCGGCATCGCTTTCGGAAAATTCCAGGTCCAGCCGAGAAGCTCGGGAGATCAAATTCAGCCGAATTCACTATCAACGATAATTCAGGATCAGTCGTAGAAACCAAGTCTGCGCAGTTGCCTTGGATCGCGCTGCCAGTCCTTGGCTACCTTGATTCTCAAGTCCAGGTAGACCCGGCTGCCGAGCAGTGCTTCAATCTGGCGCCTGGCCAGCGACCCGACCTCCCGCAGGCGCGCTCCCTTGGCGCCGATCACGATTGCCTTCTGGCTGTCGCGTTCCACGTACATGATCGCGTGCACGTCGACCAGGTCGCGGCCGGGCCTTTGCGCCATCTCCTCGACCACGACGGCGATGGAATGCGGTAGCTCGTCCCTGACCCCCTCGAGGATGGCCTCCCTGATCAGTTCGGCCACCATCAACTGCTCTGGCTCGTCGGTCAGCTCGCCATCCGGGTAGAGCGGCCGGCCAGGCGGCAGGTGACTGATCAGAACGCCGGCGAGCACATCAAGCTGGAACCCCGTAACCGCCGAAACTGGCACGATGTCGGCCCACGCCGCCAGGCCGGCCACGGCGGCTAGCTGCGCGGCGACTTGCTCTCTTGACGCCTCGTCTGCCTTGGTGACGATTGCCACAACGGGCGTCCCGCTGTGCGTCTGGCCGGAAAGCTCGGCGGTCAGGTACTTATCGCCAGGGCCGATCCTCTCGCTGGCCGGGACGCAGAAGCCGATCACGTCGACCTCGGACAGCGTGGACCTGACCAGGCTGTCGAGCCGCTCGCCAAGCAGGGTCCTTGGCCGGTGCAGGCCAGGAGTGTCGATTATGGTCAGTTCCGCATCCGGCCGGCGCACGATGCCCCTGATCACCCGGCGCGTCGTCTGCGGCCGGCTGCTCGTGATCGCGACCTTGGTGCCGACCAGCGCATTCATCAGTGTCGACTTGCCGACATTGGGCCGGCCTGCGAAGCAGGCGAACCCGGCGGCGAACTCGTGCTCTGGCCCGCCCTGGCCGTTGCGTGCTGGCGTCGCTTCCACGCAGGCGATTCTTCCCTACTGCGCCGCCTTGGTCATCTCGGCTCGGCGTCAGGCGGGCGGATGACCCGGCGCACGGCGCCGTCGGGCCCGGCGTGAATGATCGCCGCGTCCGGGCCAAGATCCCTGACCGCTGCCTCGTCGTCCCCGGCCGGGCCAGGTCCATCGCTGACCAGAGCAGCAGCCTCGAGGGCTGAAGCGCCGCTTGATGCCGCCATGGCGACGGCCAGTGCCAGCGCGGAGAGCCGCAGGGAGGGCAATGCCACCGCCGCGGCCGCGTACGTACGGCCGGTCTCGTCCCTGACCGCCGCGCCCTCGGCAGAACCTACCCGTGCCCGCGCCGACCGGGCGAGCGTAATGATCTTCAGATCTTCTGGCCCGAGCTCACCTTCATTCACCCGCCCGAGCTTACTTGGACCGGTGCCGGCCGCAGGCGCGCGCGGGCTGGCCGGCCTGACTGGCCGCCGTTGGCTGGGTACCGCGAAGCCGCCAGGCGTGGCTAGGGCAAGCCCTCGTGGTCGTCATGACCGGTGGCCAGGTCGGCGGCCTGCGCCGCCTCGCCGTCGGGAAGATCTCCTGATGACCAGGCCCACTGGTCAGTATCCTCGTCCTGCGGCGACCGGCCGTACTCGCCACCAGCACCAGTACCGCCCTGACCGCCACCGCCCTGACCGCCACCGGCGCCATCTCGGCCAACGCTGGCGCCATCTCGGCCCGCGCCGCCTGACCGCACTCGTTCCACGGTCACGGTGCTGATCCGGTTACGGCGGCCTGCCAGGCTCTCCGCCGTGAGCCGCAGCCCGGCTACCTTCGCTGTCGACCCCGCGATCGGTATGCGCCCGAGACGCTGAGCAAGCAATCCGCCCACAGTCTCCACGTCATCGACTTCGATCCGCACGCCGAACAACTCGGCCAGCTCGTCCACGGAAAGCCGCGCGGTGACCCGCGCCTGGCCCGCGCCGAGCCATTCGACCTGAGGCTTCTCCCGGTCATATTCGTCGGCGATCTCCCCGACGATTTCTTCGAGAATGTCCTCGATCGTCGCGAGCCCGGCGGTGCCGCCGTACTCGTCGATCACGATGGCCACGTGGATCCGCCTGGCCTGCATCTCTGCGAGCAGGTCGTCAACCGGCTTGCTGTCAGGCACGAAGGTCGCTGGCCGCATCACCGAGCTGACCGGTGCGCTCGTCAGGGCCTGAGCATCGTCATACGTCCTGGTCACGATGTCCTTCAAGTACGCGATCCCGACAATATCGTCAAGGTTCTCGCCGACCACGGGGATGCGGGAGAACCCGCTCCGCAGGGCAAGCGAAAGCACCTGCCGCAGCGACTTGGTGCTCTCGACGAAGATCATGTCGGTCCGCGGCACCATCACCTCGCGCACGATCGTGTCGCCGAGTTCGAAGACCGAGTGGATCATCGCGCGCTCGCCAGGCTCGATGACCCGCCTTCGTTCCAGCAAGTCGACCAGACCGCGCAGGTCCTCCTCCTCGCCAGACGGCCCGCCAGGCTGGCGCCCGCCCCGGCCAGGGATACTCCCGGCCGCCAGCAGCAGTGCCGGAAGCGGGCCGAGCGCCCTCACGATGGGCTGCATCACCGAAGCGGCCCGGTCGGCGATTCCTGCCGCATACTCCCGCCCGAGCGTCCTCGGCACGATTCCGGCGACCACATAGCTGGCGGCGACCATGATCAGCCCGGCATACAGAAGCCCGCGCCACGGCGGCGTGAACCAGTGCACGAAGGCGAACGCCACGAAAAGCGTCCCGGTGATCTCGGCGGCGACCCGCGCCAGGAGCAGCACCGCGATGTACTTGGGCACCTCGGCAAGCACGGCCTGAAGCGGCGGCGAAGGCTCGCCGACTGAGCTTGCGAGTTCCTTGGCCCCGGCGCGAGACACCCGAAGCAGCGCGGTATCCGCACTCGCGCACAGCCCCGCGAGCAGGACGAGCGCGGCGGCAGCGACAACTAGCCAGCCCACGCCAGTCCTACCCGGAAGCCGCCAGGTCGCCGGGATCCTCGCCTGTGCCTGGTGGCGAGGAGGCGCGCCAGGAACTCAGCAGGCGGTCCTGCAGGCCGAACATGGCGGCGTGCTCGGCCGCGTCTGCGTGGTCGTAGCCGAGCAGGTGCAAGATCCCGTGAGCGCAAAGCAACTCGATCTCGGCATCCACGCTCTGCCCGGCCCTGCGGGCCTGAACGGCCGCCACCGCCGGGCAGATCACTACATCGCCAAGCAGGCCGGGAATTCCGGCCGCGTCCGGCTTGTCGCGCTCGCCCTGGGTGCCGCCAGGCTGCGGCGGACGCAACTCGTCCATCGGAAACGCGAGCACGTCGGTCGGGCCTTCCTCGCCCATCCACCTGACATGCAACTCCGTCATCGCCGGCTCGTCGACGAGCAGCACGGAAAGCTCAGCGAGAGGATGCACCCGCATTTCGTCGAGCACGTGCCTGGCCAGGCCAGCCAGGGCCGCCTCGTCGATGTCGGTCCCGGACTCATTAGCGATCTCGATACTCACCAGAACTCACCTGTTCCGGCCGGCGTCACGCCTGGCTCGGTTCGCGGGCAGCCTGTCGCCCTCCGCCGCGGCCCTGGCCGCGTCATAGCGCGCGTACGCGTCGACGATGTCAGCCACCAGTTTGTGCCTCACCACGTCATGAGCGGTCAGTCTGGAAAAGTACACGTCAGGTACCCCGTCGAGCACATCTTGTACCACCCGGAGACCACTGACCTGGCCTGATGGCAGGTCGACCTGAGTCACGTCGCCGGTAACCACGATCCTGGACCCGAACCCCAGCCTGGTCAGGAACATCTTCATCTGCTCGGCAGACGTGTTCTGCGCTTCGTCGAGAATGATGAAGGAATCGTTGAGCGACCTGCCCCGCATGTAGGCGAGCGGCGCGATCTCGATCGTGCCCGCCGCGAGCAGCCGGGGAATCGAGTCAGGGTCGACCATGTCGTGCAGCGCGTCGTAGAGCGGCCGCAGGTAAGGATCGATCTTCTCGTACAAGGTGCCTGGCAGGAAGCCGAGCCGCTCTCCTGCCTCGACCGCTGGCCTGGTCAAGATGATCCGGTTGACTTCCTTGGCCTGAAGCGCCTTGACCGCCTTGGCCATCGCCAGGTACGTCTTCCCTGTGCCGGCCGGGCCGATCGCGAAGACGATCGTGTGATTGTCGATCGCGTCCACGTAGCGCTTCTGATTCAGCGTCTTCGGCCTGATCGTGCGGCCTCGCGTGGACAAGATGTCGAGAGTAAGCACCTCGGCCGGCCTCGCACCCGACTTGCGGCGCAACATCGCCACGCTGCGCTCGACCACGTCCGCGGTGACCTCGGTGCCGGTGGCCAGCAGCCTGGTCAGTTCCTCGAAAAGCTCGCCGATGACGGCTGCCTCGGCGGCCGGCCCCGTCACCGTGATCTCGTTGCCGCGCACATGTATGTCGGACTCGAACGCCTCCTCGATCACCTGCAGGAGCTCGTCGCGCGATCCGAGCAAGCCGACCATCGAATGCGGCTCAGGTATCACGATCCGAAGTGAGGTAGGGCCGTCATTGCCCGTGCCTGCCTCGCCCGCGCCGCGTTCGCCTGGTTGTTTTTTCACTTACCCCCGCCTCAGCCAGGTGTCCAGGCCATGGGCCGGCCACCGATCACGTGCGCGTGCACGTGATCGACACTCTGCCCGGCGTGACCACCGGTGTTGAAAACCACCCGGTATCCACTGTCCGCGATGCCCTCTGCCCTCGCCACTTCGTGTACCTGCGACACCAGTTCGGCTAGCAGGCTCTCGTCTGCTGCCAGCGTAGCCAGGTTGGGATAGTGCGCCTTCGTGATCACGAGCACGTGAGTCGGCGCCTGGGGATTTATGTCACGGAACGCGAGCGTACGAGCAGCGTCGAGCACGATCTTCGCTGGAATCTCGCCGGCTGCGATTCCGCAGAATAGGCATTCTGGCACGGCCTTGATCTTAACGTGCGCTCGCCTCAGTTACTGCCGACATATATGGTTGCATCACAGGTAACCCCCTAAGCGCGCTGTGCGGAGGCAATCACGGCGGGCTACGACCCATGAACCCAGGCCAGCGCAGCATATGAAGGTGCGTAAACCAGACGGCCATCCTGAGCGTCAAGACAGGGTGACGGAAACCTTGGTGGTCGGTCCTGCGTTCGGGCCTGCCTGCGAGCAGCCACCCCAGATGCCGTCGCACTTGACCGCGCCGATCCCGGCGCCGCAGCCACTGCCAGAATCCACCACGACGACGAAGGCCGCCCAGTTGAGCGCCGATGCGGCTATCGCTGAGCTTTACTATGCGCATTATCGCCCGCTAGTTCGCCTAGCGGCACTGCTTGTCCACGATGTCGCTACAGCGGAGGAAGTCGTGCAGGACTCATTCGTCGCATTGCACGCCGGATTGCACCGGCTGCGTGACAGTGAGAAGGCACTGGCCTACCTTCGCGCTGCCGTAGTGAATCGATCACGTTCAGTACTTCGGCATCGGGTCGTCGTAGACCGCAACGCACCTAAGCCTCCGCCTGACATGCCAAGCGCCGAGCACGGCGCCCTCGCCATGATCGAGCGGTCAGCGGTGGTCAACGCACTCCGGGCGCTGCCTGCCAGGCAGCGGGAAGTAGTAGTGCTCAGGTTCTATGCAGACCTGTCAGAGGCTCAGATCGCCGATGCTATGGGAATCACCCGCGGCGCGGTCAAAAGCCACGCCTCGCGTGCCATGGCTGCCCTCCGTTCGGTGCTGGAGCCGCAGACATGAGCGGCCAGGGCTCCGAGCCATTCCACGACGACTTCGAACAAGCGCTGCACGACGCGCTGCTTGCCTCGGCCAGCATGGTCGAGCCAGCTGCCGGAGGCCTCAATCGCATCCGGGCCAAGATCGTTGTCCGCCGGGCGGCCAGGGCTTCGCTCTGGCGGGTCACGCCGATTCGCGGCGCCGCCGGGTGGAAGCCGTTTCGAGTTACCTTCGCCTGGCTGGCCACCCTCAGCGAAGCGGTGCTCGATCGCTTCCGGCCTGATCCCACCCGTGCGGGCTGGTTCGGCTGGCTGCGTCCGGCGGCGGCGATCGCTACCGGCGCCTTCGTGGTGACCGCGGCCTCCTGGGCGGTAGCCGCGCTGCCCGAGGCGATCACTCAGGTCAATAGCACGCGCAGCTATCACGCACCCAACGCGAAGCGAAGCAGCCTGGCGAAGCGGGGAACCCGCCCTCCTGGCTACCCCTCGTCGTACGGCGGCAATCCAGGCACAGCACCAAGCGGCGTGCCAGGGACTTCCGGCGCCAGCAGTTCGCTTAGCTGTTCGCCATCACCGTCGGCCAGCGGCTCGCCTTCTGCGAGCCCAACGCCCTCAGGCACTCCGAGCGGCAGCCCGAGCCCGAGCGGCACGCCCGGCACCGGCACGCCGACCCCGACGACGCCAGCCTCGTCGCCGCCCGCACCGCAGCCAACGCCGTCAGGCACCGTCTCGCCTGGCCAGAGCCAGCAGTCGGTGTCGCCGTCACCAGGATCGAGCCAGGCCTTTGCAAAGAACGCACTGCTAGACGCCTTCACCTGGGCTGCCGAGATGGGCGGCGAGCC
This sequence comes from Actinomycetota bacterium, assembly GCA_027313705.1. GTDB lineage: Bacteria > Actinomycetota > Actinomycetes > Streptosporangiales > Streptosporangiaceae > Chersky-822. Next base: position 62,409 of record DAHVDE010000051.1, read on the forward strand.
TTCCTCGATGCCGAGTCCCGAGCCAACGGCAACGCCTACCGCCACGTCGTCTCCTCAGCCGAGCCAGGGACCAGGACCTGTGCCGTGCGGCTAGCTGTCCCACCGCCCGCAGCGGCTGAGCAAGAGCGCGGCCCCGACCGCTCCCGCCGTTGAGCCGCGCAGCACGGTCGGGCCGAGCCTGACGGGCATCGCACCAGCTTGGGTCAAGGCAGCGGTCTCTGCCTGGCTTATCCCGCCTTCCGGACCGACGATCAGCAGCAGGTCACCGGCGGGCGGCAGCGTCACGTCTGATACCGAGTTCACGGCGGCCGGGTCAAGCAGAAGCCCGAGGCTTGAGTGCTCAAGCAAGCTAAGTGCGCCTGCGGTGCTTACCTGGCCGGTCACTTCGGGGAACCTGGAGCGGCGCGACTGCTTGGCGGCTTCGCGCGCGGCTGACCTCCAGCGACCGAGCGACTTGTCCTCGCGCTGCGGCCGCCAGATCGCCACGCTGCGCTCGGCCGCCCACGGCACGATGACATCCACCCCGAGCTCAGTCATCAACTCGACGGCAAGCTCGCCCCGGTCGCCCTTGATGATCGCCTGGACCACGACGACACGGCACGCGGGCGGCGGATCTTCCCGGCGCGACCTGACCTCGACGTCGAGCTCGCCCGGCCGCGCGGCGGTGACGACGCACTGCGCGGTCAGGCCCGCGCCATCGGTGATGTCGACAAGTTCGCCAGGCGCCAGCCTGCGTACC
>DAHVDE010000062.1 GCA_027313705.1 Actinomycetota bacterium
GGCCGCCCCGGCTCAGCCATCGCCAGGACCTATCGCACTCCGGTCGCGACCATGATCACGTCGTGACGTGCGCACTTCGTGCGCGCACAATGGACAAAACAGACAACCAGGGCTTCCCCTGTGATCTTGGATCTCAGAGAAAGCCCTGGTCAGAGTGCGGAGGCTCGGGGATTTGAACCCCGGATGGGATCGCTCCCAAACCGCATTAGCAGTGCGGCGCCATAGACCGGACTAGGCGAAGCCTCCTCGGCGTCTCAAGCTCTCCTCCGCTCGGGAGTGGACCTTGAGCATGCCGTGTTTACGCGCCGGCGGCGGCGAGGCCACCTTCGATCGCTGAAACAGGGTACCGGCATAGCGGCAAGCATCGCAAAGCAATCCCGATGCAAGCCAGGGACCTGGGTCAGCGTGCCTCTACGATCTCGTAGTCGCCCCGAGCATAGGCGTCCCTGATTTTGGTCTTGGCGAATTTCCCGACGCTGGTCTTGGGGACTTCTGAGATGAACGACCAGCGCTCTGGCAACTGCCAGCGCGGTACCCGGTCGGCCAGGTACTCACGCAGTTCTGCCGCGCTTACCGTGGCGCCGCTGGCCAGGACCACGGCGGCGAGCGGCCGTTCGCCCCAGCGCTCGTCGGCGACGCCGATGACCGCCGCCTCAAGCACCTGCGGATGGCCCATCAGGACGTTCTCTAGTTCCATCGACGAGATCCACTCGCCGCCGGATTTGATCACGTCCTTGGCGCGGTCGGTGAGCGTGACGTAGCCGAGCCGGTCAATGGTGCCTACGTCGCCGGTGCGCAGCCAGCCATCCCTGAACTTCTCAGGGTCGTCGTCCTTGTAATAGGCACCGGTAATCCACGGTCCGCGAACCTCGACTTCGCCGACCGACTCGCCGTCGTGCGGCAACTGCACGCCGCCATCGCCGATCAGGCGGCCTTCCACGTCGCAGATCAGGCGGCCCTGGGTATCGCGATAGTGCCACGCCTCTTCCTCGCTGACTCCAGCGGGCGGCCTGGCCACGCTGCCGAGCGGTGAGGTCTCTGTCATGCCCCAGGCTTGCAGGATCGTGACCCCGAACTCCTTCTGGTATGCCTCCATCAGCGAGTGCGGCACCGCGGAACCTCCGCAGGGTACGGCCCGCAGTGAGCTGATATCGCCGCCGTGTTCCCTGACGTGCTGCAAGAGCCCGTTCCAGATGGTGGGGACCGCACCTGCGATGGTGGGGCGCTCGGATTCGATCAGGCGAACGAGCGGCTCGGGCTGAAGGTACCTGTCAGGCATGATCAGGCTTGCGCCCGCCATCACGGCCGCATAGGGCAATCCCCAGGCGTTGGCATGAAACATCGGCACGACGGGCAGCACCCGGTCGGTTTCGGCGATGCCGAACACGCCGCCGGTGCAAACAGCCATCGAGTGCAGATGCATCGAGCGATGGCTGTAGACGACTCCCTTGGGACGGCCGGTCGTACCGCTGGTGTAGCACATCGCGGCGGCCGAGCGCTCGTCCGTTTCCGGCCAGCCGAAGCTTGAGTGGGCGTCAGCGAGCAGTTCCTCGTAGCGGTGCACCGGCCGGCCAACGGCGATCAGCGGTGCCAGGGTTGCCTCGTCGGTCTCGCTCTCGCTGCCGGTCACGATCACATTGCGGATCGTCTCAGCGTGCGGCAGGACCTGGACAAGCAGCGGAATCAGGCTGGAATCTACGATCACGGCCTCATCGCCGGCGTGAGTGGCGATGTACCCGATCACCTCGGGCTCAAGCCGCAGGTTAAGCGTATGGAGCACGGCTCCCATCGAAGGAATCGCCAGGTAAGCCTCGAGATGCTCGGCGTTGTTCCACATCAGCGTGGCCACCCGCTGGTCCCCGTCCACGCCGAGCGCCCGCAGCGCGTTGGCCAGCTTCGCCACCCTGACGCCGGTCTGCGCGTAGGTCTGGACCCGGCTGCCGCCCGGGCCGTAGGTCACCACCTCCCTGTCACCGAAGATGCTGGTCCCGTATTGCATGATCCGCGTCACAGTAAGCGGGATGTCCATCATCGTGCTGAGCACGGCACCCTCCAGGAACGGTGGTAGTTACTTCGCGGTAGCGCTTATCTCTGGGGTGGATAGTGCCACGCCGGGAGCGAAACGTCACCGTTGTGACGCGATGGAATTAACTCAGCGCGCAGATCAGTGTCGGTGCGCAGCTTGGCGACAGCGCGGGACACGGTGCTCTTGACGGTTCCCTGGCTCACGCCGAGCACGTCGGCTACCTCAGCCTCGGTCATGTCCTCGAAGAACCTGAGCACGACAGCGGCCCGCATCCGGTGCGGCAGTCGCTCGATGGCGCGCCTGAGAGCGTCGTACTGCTCACGGCTTACCACCGGGTCAGTTACCGGCAGGTCGGGGATGTCGTCGGTCGGGTACTCGTCGACTTTGCGGCGCCGCCACCACGAGATGTGCGTGTTCACCATGGCGCGCCTGACGTAACCGTCGAGAGCCTTGCGATCTTCGATCCTGTCCCATGCCTGATAGGTTTTCGCGAGCGCGGACTGCACGAGATCCTCGGCGTCGGCCATGTTGCCGGTTAGCACGTATGCCGAATGCAGCAGGGATCGGCCCCGAGTCGCCACGAATTCCCCGAAGTCGATCTCGCTGGGGCATACCGACCCGTCAGCCACGGAGTCAGGTGCGGCTGCCTGAGGTGGCACCCGTCCGCTTCCTCGCTCGCCTCTTCCGACGCTCACCTATCAACCGTACCTACGACACTCCGTTAAGACTCAACTACCCTACGTAACACGTCGGCGATGACTACGATATCGGGCTAACGCGAGGACTCGACCTGCTCTGCCCGGAAGGCGACCTGACCGGAATTAGCGCTTGGCGGATCGGCGAAAGCGCTTGACTGGGACCGCCGGGCTTAGCATCGTCGAATTCTGGAGTGAAGACCCACGTGAGAGGCTGGTGCCCCCGGTGAAATCGGCGGCGGTGTGCTGCGACCGCTGTCCGGCTGCGGCCTTGGTGGATATCAGCCATTTCTCGCGGCGCCGCCTGCTCAAGTCGGCTGTCTTCCAGCCTCAGGCTGCCTCAAAGCGTGACCGGGCTGATCGGCACGTCTACCGATCGGTTACCGGCACCATCACCGACATCAGCCCGCACTATGTCACGATCGGCCCGCCGGGCGGCGAGCGGCGCTTCGCGCTTACCGCTGACGCCACCGCCTGGCGCGGTAAGCCATTAGAACCTTCCGCCCTTAACCCAGGCGACCACGCGGTTATCCGGATAACACCCTCGCAAGCGGCCGTAGCCGACCGGATCTGGGCGAACATCGGCCGGGTGTGCGGCGTGATCGTCGAGTGCGACACCGACCGGCTCATAGTCAGCGAGGGCGCCATGCGCAAACCCAAGGTCGTGGTGATCTCGCCGCTGGCCAGCGCGCGCATCAAGGTCAAGCTGCCCGCCTTGCGTCCCGGTTACCTGGTGGACATCATCGGTATCTGGCGAAGAGAGGAGTTGCACGGCCTGATAGCCACTTCACCGCAGCCTCCCTACCTCAGCGACCAGGTTCCCGAGCGCCAGCACATAGGCGGCAGGTTTCCCGATGCCATCACCGGATCTGCGGTCTGGCATGACTCAGCCGACGAGCCATACGGCGTGCTCGGCGTCTTCTACCCGGCGATTGACCCCGCAGCGGGGTGCGCCGAGGATTCAGCCGCCAGAATTACACCAGGCCAGGCCCTGGCCTTCCGTGAACTGCCGTACCTGGCGATCGGGAGCGCGCTCATGGTAAGGAACGAGTGCACGGGCATGGCCTGGACACTGCCGGTGACTGGCTGTGCCCCCATCGCGAGGCTGTTCAATGATCACTGCGTGACCTGCAAGACCTCGCCACGCGGAAGAGTCGCGGACCTGACGCCTGCCAGCTTCATAGCTCTTGGCGGCGAGCTTGAGCAAGGCTGTTTCAACGCGACCCTGACGATAGGCCGCTGACGTGCTGTCGATCCTCCGCGACCTCGGCGACGTGCAGATACCGCTGCTGGCGACGATGCTGCTCGGCGGGTGCCTCGCTAAAGCGATCAGGGTAGTCCAGGCCAGCTCGATGACGGCCGGCCTCGGTCCCACCGCGCTGTTCCCGCTGAAGCTTCGCAAGCCGGCCGCAGTGGCCCTGTGCGTGACAGAACTCGGCCTCGGCGCCGGCCTGATCTTGACCGCTGGCGAGTACTACAGAGGCGTCGCCCTGCTGGTCAGGCTCGGCACAGGAATCTTGTTCCTGGTCGCCACGTGCTCGCTCGCCGAACTGAAAAGCGTGCGGCCAGAGCTGGGCTGCGGCTGCTTCGGCGATTTCAGCAAGTCCCCTGTGAGCGCGCGCACCATGGCCCGGTCAGCGTTGCTTGCCGCGGCTGCGCTCGGGACGATCAGGCTGCCTCCGATCCAGCCATCGAAGTCCGGGCAGAACATCTCGGCGATGGCACTCTTCTTCGCCGCCGAAATCATTGCGCTCGGCATGCTTTCGCCCGAAATCAAGGACGTGCTAGTCAGGATTGGCTACTCGGCGCCCTGCGAACTCCGGATAGTCAGCGAGGAACAAACCCTCGCCGCGCTCAGGCGAAGCGCCCAATGGCGCAAGCACGCCAGCCTGATCTCCGGCCAGTGCGGTCCCTCAGACGTCTGGCGTGAACTCTGCTGGCGGTACGTGGTGTATCCAAGCCAGTACGCGGGCAAGGACGCGGAACTGATCTTCGCGGTCCGCCTTGAACATCGGCGGCCCGCCGTGTTTCCCGCACTGGTCGACACCGCGACGGGTGCAGTGCTGCCGTGGCCGGTAAGTACTGCGGCGCTGGCCAGGCCGGGGCGTACGGTCCTCGCGAAGCCGAGGCCGGCTCGGGAACGTCAACCAGTCGCCTACGCCGAGTCCGCAAGCTTGCCTGGTATCCGAGGTTCCGCCGGCCAGTCTTTGTTGGCGAATCTAAGAAATTCTAGCGTTCATGCTAGAGAAGGCAATAGAGAGGCAGACGGTTAGCCGGGCTGGGTGCGAAGAAATCGCCCGAAATGCGGCACAGTAAACGCGATCAAGCCTCGCTCTGAGCTGTAAATCAGGCCTTTCTTTATCAGGCTGTCCCTGGCCGGGGACACGCTTGAGGGCTTCCTGCCGAGTTCGTCGGCGACCTGTGCCGTCGGAACCGGCTCGTCGCCGAGCGCGGCCATGGCTCGCATGTACTCACGCTCAGCGGGCGTGGCGCGCTCATACCTGCTGCCAAAGAAGCCGACGGCCAGTTCTCCGGCGGCCAGCGGCGCGGCGACGGCCACATCCCCGGCGGTGACCGGGCTCGTCGCCGCGACGTCCCAGGTGACCTTGCCGTAGGCCTGGACGAAATACGGGTAGCCATCGGCCGCAGCGTAAAGGGCGTCCAGAGCGGCCGCCTGGAAGTCGGCGCCCTCTCTGCGGGCCGGGGCTAGCAGCGCAACATCGGCCGCGGATCGATCCAGGCGGTCAATCGTCACGTAGCGGAACAGGCGCTCTGAGTAGCTCTTGCTGGCCGAGAGCACCGAGGGCAGGTGCGGAAGGCCCGCACCGACGACGATCAGGGGGCCGCCGTTCTGCGACAGTTCGTGGCAGGCGGCGCACAACGCCGACACGTCAGGCGTGGGCACGTCTTGCATCTCGTCGATGAACAGGGCGATGCCCACGGACAAGTCGGCGGCGACCGCCGCCGCGTCGGTCAGCAACTCGGTCAGGTCGATTTCCAGGTCACCAGAGTCGGCCCGCCCCCGAGCCATCGGCACGTCGATGCCAAGCTGGCTGACGCCGCTCCCCTTGGCTGCCTTCGGGTCCCTGGCCATGAACGCCTTGAGCACGCCCAGGAACTCGTCGATCCGCTCGGGTGCGCGGTGCCTAGGTGCGAGTTCGCGCACAGCCAGGTGCAGCGCTCCGGCGATCGGGCGCCGAACGGACTGGTCCGGCCTGGCCTCTATTTTGCCTGTGCCCCACAGGCGCTGGATCGCCATCGAGCGGAAGGCGTTAAGCAGCACGGTCTTGCCGACACCGCGCAGGCCGGTAAGCACCATGCTGCGCTCGGGCCTGCCCTTTGCCACTCGCTCAAGCACGACCTCGAACTGGGCAAGTTCCTTGTCACGGCCAGCAAGTTCTGGCGGGCGCTGACCGGCGCCTGGCGCGTAGGGGTTTCTCACCGGATCCACGGCATAGCAGCCTATTTCACGGTCTAGCGAGTTTCCTAGATTCGCTTAGAAAGGCGCATTCGGCGTGTCGCGCCCGGCCTCCGCCCGCGTTACCTGCGCAGGCTGATTCAGGCGGTTCAGGTACGCGTTGTAGGCGGCGAGTTGATCATCGTCTTCGTCGATGTCGGTCCGTGACACCTTCCCGGCCTGTTCGATCGGCACCTGCGCGACTGTCGCACGGCGGGCAGTCTCAAGCCAGCCTCCGGTACGTGACACGCTCCTGGTGTCGGTGGCCCACATCAAGAACACCACCATCATCAGCAAGAACATGAGCCCGTCCCCGCCGACCCACATCACCGATCCGCCCGCGTGCAGATCACCGATGGCCGAGCCCGCCCAGGACGGCCTTGGCCCGAGCGGAAGCCCTGGCGCGCTGGTGTTCGCGCCGCTGAGCACCAGCCCCGTGAAGGTGTCCACCGGCATGACGAGGAACAGCAGCACCAGCCTGACCGGATAGGACAGCCGCCACCTGATCGGCTCTGAACCGATGATCGGCAGGAAAAACAGGTAACCGACGACCAGGAACCCTACATGCTCGGAATCGTGCGCCACCTGGTTGCGTGTGATCAGGTTCGCCAGCCCTGTCAGGTGTGCCACCAAGATGGCGGCCGCATAGGCGGCGAAGCCGAAAACCGGCCAGGTAAGGAACGCGGCCATCTTGGACCTGACGACTCGCTTCACCCAGGTATGCAGCGGATTACGACTCGCGTGCATGAGCAGCGTCACCGGGCGGCCAAGGATGAGCAGCGGCGGCGCCGCCATCACCAGCATCAGGTGCTGGATCATGTGATCCCAGAGCAGCACATCGTCATAAACGCCGATACCGCTCTGCAGCGCCAGGACGATGATCGCCAGCCCGCAGAAGAACACCAAGGTTCGCCAGGCCGGCCAGGGTCTCGCCGGATGCCTGCGCGCCACCCTCACCACGCCCCACAGGTAAAGTCCCGCCGCGACGACGACGGAGGTGGTGACCACTGGCGCGGACTGCCACTGCGTGAAGATTGCTTGCGGGCCGAACGGGGGAAGCATGCGACCTCCTTCGCAGCGAGCCTACCGACCTGCGAATACGAATCCGCCAATAGGGCCGCACGCCGGTAACGCCCGCAGGCGTAAGCGCCACGGAACAGGGACCGCTAAGGTTGTCGGCGGAGGGTTCGCCTAGTGGCCGATGGCGGCGGTCTTGAAAACCGCTATGGGGCGTGAGCTTCATCGTGGGTTCGAATCCCACACCCTCCGCTGACCTGCGATAACTTGCGCTATGGCCCGCACAGCGAACCCAGCTCGCCCCGGGCATCAGCCGCGCAGCCCGCGAGTACCTGCGATCAGTGCATCCATCCGTAGACAGGGCCGGTGACTTCCCTTCGCATGCCGGGAGCCGCCGGCCCGGTCATGCAACCAAACTGGCGCGCCGCAGGTACTTAAGGCGAGAGGTCCCGGAAAGAAGGCGGGGCGGGAGTTTCAGGCCAAGGAGGCGGGACAATCTAGTGGACCGCGACGAGTTCACCACCTTCTACACCACCACTTTCCATCGCCTGGTCGGCCAGCTATACGCCATGACCGGGGACCAGGCTGAGGCGCAGGACGCGGTCCAGGAGGCATTCGTCAGGGCCTGGTCCCGCCACGGCCGGTTCAACAGGGATGGCGCTCCTGAGAGCTGGATCCGGACCACCGCGTGGCGTATCGCCGTGTCAAGGTGGCGGCGGCGCAGGGACGGCGGGCGCTTGATGCGGCTCGCCGCGCCTGCCGAGACGGTTCCAGGGCCGACCCCTGACCGGGTCGCCTTCACCGAGGCGCTCCGCAAGGTGCCTGCCGAGCAGCGGCGGGCCATCGTTCTCTACCACCTCTGCGACCTGACGATCGATCAGATCGCGGCCGAGACAGGCGTTCCGGCCGGCACGGTCAAGGCCAGGCTGGCCCGCGGGCGAGCCGCCCTCACGCCATATCTGCGGGAAACCGCGGCCAGCCTCACCATCGAATGAACCGGGAGACACCACATGTCAGATCTGAACGACCAGCTAATGCACCTGGCAACCGATGCGGCCGGCCGGGCAAGGCCGGCCGCGGTGACCGAGGTCATCAGGCGGGGAAATCGCCGCCGCACGCGCACAATCACGCAGCGTTCTGTCAGCGGACTCTGCGCCCTGGGGATCGGTGCGGCGGCGATCCTCAGCACCATGGCGGGTCAGCATTCGACCGGCCAGGCTCCCGCCGCATCTGGCTCAGGCACCAAGCTCACAACCATTACCGAGCACACGACCTCCCCTGGGTGGAACATGACCACCACGGTCACGTACCGCGACGAGCGCAACGGCAGGATCCAGATCTACTCCCTGACCTTCTCAGGCTGGTCGAAGCTTGGGCTTAAGCGGCCGGCGGATGCCACCATCTCAGCCTCGCGGTTGTACAGCAACAAGGCTTCTATCGCCGTTATCCAGATGAAGGTGAAAGGCACACACGACTTCAGCGGCGAACTCTCGCCCTCGTTGATCAAGTCTTTCAACAGCAATCGAGGTTTTGCTGCCACCGAGATCGTAACGATCAACCTCCCCGTCCCTAATTTGGACAAGATCTCGGGGAAGCACGCATCCTCCGGCAGTTTCACAACCGGTCTGGTCCTTATCTAAATGAACCCTCTTGAGCCCTGGCCGCCACGCCAGGGCTCAAGGCAGCTCCGCTGCGGTTTCCCGCTCAGGCGAGCAGTCCAGCGACGTTCCGTCCCGCTCTTCCGTGCCAGCTTCGCTAGGCTCCATAGTCGAAGAGCAGCGCCAGCGCATCGTCGAGCCTGCGCAATGTGCCTGCTGATACCCGGCCCACCGGATCGGCGCCGAGGCTGTCCCGCCTGACCCGAACCACCGAGTACGACTCGAGGTGACCGCTGACGTGGTCGGCGCTGGTAAGCGGCACGACATAAGGCGTCTGGGTCAAGTCGGGCCGGTCGCTGACCCTGACCACCACGGGGTGCCCGGTAACGGCGCTGAAGCCATCGTTGCTGACGATGACGACCCACCCGTCGCGCCCTAGACCCTTGTGAGCGAAGACATCGCCGCGATTCACGCAGCGCCCTTTTCCGCCTCCGGGTTGCTGAAGTCCTGTTCGCTCGCCTCGGTCCAGGCCGCCCAGGCCTGGCCGGTGCCCGCATCAAGCTCAGCCACGCTCATCGCCGCGTCTCGCTGAACCTTTTCCTTCGCCGACTTCGACATCCAGGTCGACATCGGCAGCCCGGCACGCTCTGCGGCCGCCTTGGCCTGCCGGTACGTGCGCTCGTCCATGCTGATGCTGATGGTCATCACTGCCACGTAAATAACGTTATCAACATGACTCTTCATGCGGTCAACAGCCGGGTAGGGCGGACCCTATGATTCGTGCGGACGATAGGACCGACAGACTAGGTGCCATGAACGACGACGACAGGCAACCTGACGGGCAGGCGCCCGCCAAGATCGTGGTGGTGGGACCGGACGGAGTGGCGGTCGAAGCCGACGCAGACGAGGTCATGGGCGGCGAGCGCCCGGTCACCGAGATGGTCGCCCAGCCGGCCAAGGTGATGCGGGTCGGCAGCATGATCCGCCAGCTACTCGAAGAGGTCAAGGCCGCCCCGCTTGACGAGAAGAGCCGGGCCAGGCTCAAGGAGATCCACACCAGCTCGATCAAGGAACTCGAAGACGGGCTGGCGCCCGAACTGGTCGAAGAGCTCGAGCGGCTCTCCTTGCCGTTCGCCGAGGACGAAGTGCCGAGCGAGGCAGAGCTCAGGGTGGCGCAGGCGCAACTGGTTGGCTGGCTTGAAGGCCTCTTCCACGGGATTCAGACGACCCTGTTCGCGCAGCAGATGGCCGCTCGCGCTCAGCTTGAGCAGATGCGCAGGGCGCTCCCGCCCGGAATGGTGCCGCCCCAAGAAGAATCGCAGCCAACGCGAGCATCAGGGCCATACCTCTAACTTGCAATTAAGCACCGGGCGGCCGGCCAGAGGCCTTCCGCCAGGGAGCGAACCTGTACGGGGTCGGAGTCCATCCGCAACCTTGTATGGCTCCGGGCAGACCGGGAGATAACTCGCCGCCGGCCCTGATCCGCAGCAGCCAGTCGGCGGCAGCAGCGAATTTGCCGTCCGCCTGCTGCGCGTCGCCGTCGCCGTCGCCGAGCTTGCGCTGGGTGGCGGTCTGGACCCTGGCAGGACCCGGCGGTACTTCGGCGATAGCGTAGCTGCCGAGGAACCGCACGTCGCTGCAGGTGCGGCGAAGGCCCATCAGAGCTTCGCCTACACCCAGGCTGAGCACGTGCCCCTCGCAGTCGATGAAGAAGCAGTACCTGCCGATCCCTTCGCCTGTCGGCCTTGACTCGATGCGGCTGAGGTTGACACCGCGTACCGCGAACTGGCTGAGGATGTCCATCAGGGCGCCAGGGTGATCATCGCGGAGGAACGCGATCACCGACGTGCGGTCAGAACTAGTTGGCTCTGGCAACGGACCTGGCATGCCGACTTCCACGAACCTGGTCACCGCGTTCGCCCTGTCCTGCACGCCATCGGCGAGCACTTCGAGCCGGTAGTGCCTGGCGGCGAAGCCCCCGGCAAGCGCCGCGTCAAGTTCGCCGTCCGCCACCTGCCACGCCGCGTCGGCGTTGGACAGCGCCGGGCGCCATTGCACATCTGGCAGCTGTGCCGCTAGCCAGTGCCTGCACTGCGGCTGCGCGACCGGATGGCCGCCAACGACCTTCACGTCCGCGAGGTCGGTACCCGGCCTGACCAGGAGCGCGAACTCGACTGGAACCATGACTTCCGCCCTGATCAGTACCGGCGGATCTTCGGAAAGCTCATCGAGGGTCGCATTGACGCCGCCTTCTACCGAGCTTTCTATCGGCACGACCGCCCGCTCCGCCTGGCCGGTGCGGACCGCGTCGATCGCGGCCGCGATCGTCGGATAGGGCACGGGCTCGAATTCCGCACCGGAGTGCAGCTCGCTAACCGCTTGCTCGCAGAACGTGCCGCGCGGACCGAGGTACGCGCAGCGCGCCGGCCGCCGGGTCGCACCTGTCATGCCGCCTCCAGCAACGCTCCCCGCCTGGGCCTGAGCCAGGCGACGGTCAGTACCACGATGACGAGCAGCGCCACCGGCGTGACCGCGGTCCGCACCACGGTCTCCAGCCAGCCAAGTCCAGCAGGCAGCGGCACCCCCCGTGCTGGCAGGTAGCCGACCGCCAGCGCCGCCGTCCTGGCCAGCATCAGCCAGTCGAACCTCGACGCTGGCAGCAGGGCGAGCAATGCCCAGCCTAGCCCGTCGTACCAGGGCAGCACGTAGGGCCAGGCAAGCAGCCAGGCGAACGCGAAGGCGAACGCCATCGCAGGCACGAGTTCCCAGCCGCACCGCGAAACATGCCTGACCAGCAGGACAAGCAGCAGCAAGGCGAGCAGCACGGCTCCGGCCTTCACCACGTCCTCGGCTGCCGACTCGCCGGCTATCAGCCGCAGCCCGCTCCTGACCGCCCGCCACGGCGACCCGATCGAGGTATAGCTGCCGCCCCGCGCGGCGGGCGCGAACATGGTAAGGCCCCAGGGAAGCAGCGCCGCTAGCGCGGCGACCGCGAACCCCGCCGCCAGCCCGCCAAGCACCGCCGCAAGCCACCGCCGCTCCGCCCAAGCCCCCGCCGAACCAGCACGGCCCAGACCAGAACCCGCCAGACCAGAACCCGCCGGCTGGGCTGCCGTTCGCCAGGCCAGCACGACGCCGAGCGCGATTCCGGCCCCGATCAGCGCGGTCGTGACCTTGACGGCGAACCCGAGACCGACCAGCGCGCCGACGGCCGCCGCGATCAGGACCTGCCGCCCCGGTCGCTCCCTGGTCAGCCTCAGCCCGCCCACAGCGACGGCCACCGCGCAGGTACCGAATACGATCGCCTGGCTGTCCACGTGCGCGCCTGCGACAAGTACCAGCAGCAGCAGCGGATTGGCCGTCCAGAGCACCGCCGACCTGAACTGCCTGTGCTTGTCGTGCCTGCCGAGCCAGTGCAAGATCAGCCCGGTACCGGCGAAGGCAGCAACGTTGGCCAGCGAGAGCACGAAGACAATCAGCCGCACCGACGTCCCGCCGATAGACGCGGCCAGCGCTTGCACCCCGACGGCCAGCGAACCGTACACCGACGGGCTGTTCCGCCAGTCTTGCACCGCTCGAGCGACCGGGTCGCCGAGGCGGGCGAGCATGGCGGGAGTGGTGGTGTAGGGGTTATGGCCGGTGATGGCCATCCGGCCGTAGGCCGCGTAGCTGAGGTGATCAGCCGAGCCGATCGGCGGCAAGAAGGCAAGCAGCAAGGCCGCGGCAATTCCCGCGAGCAGCAGCCGCGCTGGCGACATGAGCCAGCCGTGCTTACTTGCGGAAAGAATGAAGGCTGTTCCGGCGGTGGCCGCGAGAATGGCCGCGCCGGTGAGGGCGACGACCAGGTATGCAGATGGATTCGCGACCGCCGACCATGGCGGCTGACCAGGCTGGCCTGGCAGGGCAGGCTCCATGAGGGACGGCCCGAGCGCCGCCGTGACCGCCGTGAGCGCGAAACTGACCGCGGTCAGCACGATTCCGGTAATACCGAATTTCCTGGCGTTAGCCGTCATCAGACGGTGTCGGCCTGCCCGGCGGACGTCACCTGCTCGGCTGGGGCCGGCTGCCCGGCATGCGAACGCCAGGCGTTCCTGGCCGCCAGTGCCCTGGCCACGCCGGCGAACTGCCTGGCCCGGTGCAACTGGGATTGCAGGTCCTTGCCAGTGGCGCGGTGCGTGAGCGGCACCCGCACCTCGGTGACCCGCATCCCCTTGCATAGCAGGTCGATAGTCAGGCCGGTCTCGGCTCCCCAGCCTTCTGCCAGTGGTCGCGCGGCCTCGAACGCGGCCCTGGTCAGGCACCGCTGGCCGTTCAGCGGCTCGGCAGGTCGCCAGCCGGTGACTCGCTCGATCCCGGCGCCGGCGAGGCCGAGCACGAAGCCATGCCCGCCGCGCTTCTCACGGCTGGCGAAGACGGCGATGGTCATGTCGGCTTGGCCGCTGCGCACTGGCTCAGCGAGCGGCGATGCGTCCTTCGCGGTGCCGGCGAGGTCGGCGTCGAGGAAGAGCAGGTGCCTCGGCCGGCCATCGGCCCGCTGGCCGACCTCTTGCGACTCGATGACCCTTACCGCCTCAGCCCCGGTCTCCATCGCGGCCGCCTTGCCCCGGTTGCGCGCATGCCTCGCGACGATCGCGCCCGCGTACTCGGCCTGCGCCGCCGTGCCGTCGGTCGAGCCATCGTCTACCACCACGACGAGGTCAACGCCAGGGATGTCAGCGGCGGCCTGCACGGTCGCGCTGATGCGATCAGACTCGTTCCTGGCCGGAATGACGACGGCCAGGTCACCTCGTGCCGACATGTCAGCGATCATAGTGGCCATGAGCCGGCGTCCCGCCCGAACCGGTGAGCTGGTGCTCGAGCGCACGCTCGGGCCTTAGCGGCTGACGGCCTGCGCTAGATCGTCGATAACGGTGAAAACCGTCTCAAGACCGGTAACCTGCAAGATCTTTCTCACCGGCGGCCTCGGCGCGGCGAGCTCGAGGTCGCCGCCCTTCTCCCTCGCTGCCCGGTGCGCTCCGAGCAGCACGTTCACGCCGGTCGAGTCGCAGAAGTCGACGCCTGACAAGTCGACGATCAGCCGGACCGGCTCGGCAGAGGCCAGCAGTTTGTCCAGCTCACGATGCAGCTTGGGCACCGTGTACAGGTCGATCTCGCCGTGAACGGACATCACGACGTATCCGCCCTGCGGCTGGCTTGTGACCTTAAGCTCCACGAGCCGCACATTACTCGCCCCCGGTGGGTTCCACCACCTGCAGTGCCTGTTTGCCTGCGGCGGCAAGAAACAGGCCGGGGCCTGGCTCGCGGGTACTGTGGAAGCATGACGCGAATTATCGCCTTCATCGTTGCGGCGGCGGCGATCTTCCTGGTGCTCTGGGTGCTGCTTTACGCAGTTGTCCATACCCTGATCATCGGGTTCTGGATCGTGATCGTCGCGCTGCTCGGCCTCGGCCTGTTCCGGCTCGGCCGCTGGTCGCGGCGCGCTTAGCCCTCGTCGGTACCTGGCGGGCTAACAGAGCGGTACCAGTTCGCTACCGCTTCGGGGCGGAATGGTGTGCTCACTGCTCGGCGTTCCCCCTGTCACGTGGTCGATGCTTTCCCGGCCGGCCACTTCCCTGACCGGCCGGACCGAATCTCGCAGGAACGTGGTGCACATCGCGCGCGGTCCGCCTCTGATGCCGCCAAGCTCACCGCCAGGCACGGTGATGACCTCGAAACCGGCGTCGGCCAGTCTGGCGTTGGTCTCGCTGTTCCGCTCGTCGCACAAGATCAGGCCACCGCCGACGGCGAGGGCGTTGCCGCCGTCATCCCACTGCACGGAGTCGATTCCGGTGCCGACCACGGTCAGCTTGCCGATGCCGAGCGCGCGTGCGGACGCCTCCAGGAACGGTCGCGGCCTTGAGATCATCAGGTTGCCTGACCGTGCGGTGATCGAGATCGCCGTAAGGGTGAAAGCCAGGCCGGGAGTCATCAGGACCGTTCCAGGCCCGAGCACCGTGCACACCATGTCCAGGCTGCTATCCCCGGCACGCTCGCCGATAGGCACCGCGAGCACGCAGCTTGCCTTGCCCGCCTCGAGCAGGTGCCTGGCGAGCAATTCCACGCTGGCCGGCGCGCTGCGCGGGCCGATTCCGACGGCGACCACGCCCGGGCCGAGCAGCACCAGGTCACCGCAGTCAAGCGGTGAACCGGAGACCTTGAAGGGCTTGTCTTGCCCGGCGAACCTGGGGTGATGCCCGTAGACGGTGGCGAGCAGGTCGCTTTCCCTGCGCCTTGGCCCTGGCAGCGCCCCGACGACAACCTGATCGCCAATCCAGGTGCTCGAGTCTTTGACGAAAACCAGGTTGGGCAGCGGCTCGACGACGAAGTCGCGCGGGTCGAGCAAGTCGTAGACGAGTCCTCGCCCGGTACGCAGTTCTTCGGTGGTGATCCCGGCGGTGAGGGCCAGCGCCAGGTCTTCTGGCCCGAGCGCCTCGAAGTGCCGCCTGAGCGCCAGGGCGAGATCCCGGCCAAGTTCGGCGTTAGCCAGCACCGAGGCGATCGCCTCTTCTCGCGCCGGCGAGTACTCGAGCACGTCCTGGAGCAGCCCGGTCAGGTAGACCACTTCGACGCCCGCGGCGCGCAGCACCCCAGTCAGGATGTCGTGTTCTCGCTGCGCCCTCGCGGTCCACGGCAGGGCGGGCAGTCTGAGCAGGCCCTTGCTACGCGGCGTTATCCGGCTCAGTTCTCTTCCCGGCCGGTGCGTGAGCACTACCCGCAGGCAGCCGACCTCGTTGTCAGCGCCGATGCCGCGGCTCACGATACCCCCGAAGACTTCCCTGACCGCGAACTCGCGGCAATCTACTCGTTGCCGGTATCACCTGCCGCGCCCGCGATTACGCCTGCCAGGAGATCTGTTGCGCCGATCCTTGCCGATCCGTTGCCTTGCCTCTCGCGGCCCCGCCAGTGCCCGTGGGCAGATCAGGGCCTGGCCGCGCGAGCTAGCCGGTCCTGGCCGGCCGAGGTGCCGAGAGCGGACTGGCCAGGAGCAGGCAAGATGGCCCACACGGTAAGGCCAACCTCGTCCGCACGCACTCCCCAGGTCTGGCACAGGTGCGTCACGATGGCCAGTCCCCGGCCGCTGACCGACGAAGCCGTGGGGTGACCAGCCTGCGGCACCGTAGCGCTGCCGCCGTCACTCACCGCGACCTCGACCCAGCCGTCGTCCATGGCCCACGCCACCTTGAGCCGCTCGCCTGGCAGCGGATAGGCATGCAGGATCGCGTTGCTGATCAGTTCGCTGATTACCAGGGCGGCATCGCTGATCGCCTGGTCAAGTACCCCCGCTGCCCTGAGATCGTCAGACAGGGCTCGGCGGGCGGACGCCACGCTCGCCGGCGCACAAGGCAAGTGCACCACGCTCGACGTCCTCACCTCCCGGGCACCTTCCCCTGACACACGCCAGCCGGCGTTCTTCGCTGCCTTCACGGCTGCGTTCTTTGCTGCGGACGTTGAGATGCCCAGGCTGGCAGCACCGGAAACCGGCCCGCGATCAGGAGATCTCCCGCCAGCTGGCGGTCCGAGGACGGCCGGATGACGGTGAGAGCGTTAACATCAAGCCGGCCAGGGGTTTGCGCATGATTGACCAGCCACTTACCTGACCAGGCTGGTTATCAAATCGTTATGAGCCGCCCGGCGGGCCGTGCGGCTCTCAGGCCGCCATGACCGTTCCTCGGGTACAGTCGGCGCCGTGATGTTCGCCCGCCTATGCCGCCAGCGCAAACCGGTTCTGCCGAAATGAAATCAACCAGAATCAGTTCGCCTGGCCAGTTGCTCGAAGGATCAGCCGGGCCTATCGCGGCCGGGGCCGAGCCTGATCAGCGGGATCCTTCGCTGGCCGCACTCGCCGCGCAATATGGCCTGACACCAAGCGCGCAGCGGGCACCGATCGGCATTTACCTGCGCGAACTTGCGCACCGGTGGAGCTTCATCATGGGCTTTGCCACCGCGCGCAATATCGCCATGTATACGGAGGCCAAGCTTGGCCAGCTTTGGCAGGTGCTCGCGCCACTGCTCAACGCGGGCGTCTACTTCCTCATCTTCGGCCTGATCATCAGGAACGTCAGCCGCGGCGTACCCGATTACCTCGCCTTCCTGGTGACCGGGGTCTTTGTGTTCAGCTTCACCCAGCGCACGTTCATCTCGACGTCGAAGGTGATCACCGACAGCTTGCCGCTGATCAGGGCGCTCAAGTTCCCCAGGGCATCGCTGCCGCTCGCTTACGCGATGATCGAGTTGCAGCAGATGCTGCTTTCCATGGTCGTGCTCTTCGTGCTCGTGCTGCTCGAGCGCGAGCCGCTGACGTGGTACTGGCTGCTCGCCATCCCTGCGCTGATCATGCTGACCATGTTCAACGCCGGCATCGGCCTGTTCGCCGCCAGGACTGGCGCCAGGGTCAACGACTTCGCCCAGTTGCTGCCTTTCCTCATGCGGACCTGGCTCTACATCTCTGGCGTGATCTACAGCGTGCAGCAGTTCGTCGCCGACCACAACCAGCATTACGGCTGGGCGACGACCCTGATCGAGGTCAACCCGGCCGCGATCTACATCACGATGGTGCGTAACGCGCTGCTGACGTCCCAGCGCCTGAGCGCCTTCGGGGCAAGGCCTTACAACGCGGCCTACTGCGCTGCCTGGGCCGGGCAGCCTGTCAAGCCTGCCGGGGTCACCGCGGCGGCCTGGGCGCACGCCAGTTACCTGGTCAAGCACCAGCCCCCGACCACCAGGTACCCACTCAGCCAGTACGGCAGCGCCTACTGCCACCCGACATTCGTTTCCGGGCACCTGTGGGAGATCGGGGCGGGCTGGGCCGTGGTCGCGCTGCTCTTCGGGTTCTGGTTCTTCTGGCGCAAGGAGGTGTTCTACGGCCGTGGCTGAGCCCACCGTCATCGTCGACAGCCTCGAGGTCGTGTACCGCGTCTACGGCGCCGGCGGCGACAGGGGAACCGCATCGACCGCGCTCTTCCGTATCATCGGCCGCAAGACCAGGCCGGCCATCCGCGAAGTGCACGCGATCAAGGGCATGTCCTTCGTCGCCTACCGGGGTGACGCCATCGGCATCATCGGGCGGAACGGCTCAGGCAAGTCGACCTTGCTCCGGGCCATCGCCGGGCTGCTGCCCGCCGAGAAGGGCACGGTCTACACGATCTGCGACGCATCGCTGCTCGGCGTCAACGCTGCGCTGCTCGAAGATCTCACCGGCGAGCGGAACGTGGTGCTCGGCTGTCTCGCGATGGGGATGACCAAGAAGGAAATCAAGGAGAAGTACTCCTCGATCGTGGACTTCTCCGGTGTCGGGGAATTCATCAACCTGCCGATGAAGACTTACTCCTCAGGCATGGGCTCGAGGCTGAGATTCGCTATCGCCGCGGCCAAGGACTACGAGATCTTGCTGATCGACGAGGCCCTGGCAACGGGCGACGCCGAGTTCAGGGTCAAGAGCCACGAGCGGATCGAGCAACTCCGCGACAAGGCGGGCACGGTCTTCCTGGTCGCGCACGACCTCGAGGAAGTCGAGGACACCTGCAACCGGGTGATCTGGCTGGACGCAGGGAAGATCATCGAGCAGGGCGAGGACGTCATAGGCATCATCGACAGGTACATCGACGCCTCGGGCGGCGAGAAGGTTGCCAGGGATCCGGTCACCCGCAAGCGGATAAGCGCACCTGAGCCTGCCAGCGCCTAGCCGCCTGGGCGGCTGACTGACTCGGCACGTCATCCTGGCTCGGCACATCACCGTGGTCTGGCCCGTCGCAGGCGGCACGGCGGAGCACGAACCGCATGACAGTGCCGCCGCCTTGTCCGCGCGCCGCCGTTACTTCTCCGCCCTGGGCACGGGCAAGCTGCCGCACGATGTATAGACCGAGGCCGATGCCGCCGAACCGCCTGCGGTCGCCCGCCTCGCCCTGGACGAAGCGCTCGAAAACCCGCTCGAGATCAGCTTCGGCGATGCCGATGCCCTCGTCCGACACGGTGACCTCGATCTGCTCCTCGCCTGTGCCGGCCAAGATGGTCCTGGCGCTGATGGTGACGGTTCCGCCGTCTGGCGAGTACTTGTAGGCGTTCTCGAGTAGCTGGCCGACGATGCTGTCGGTGGCCGCCGGATCGCCTTGCGCTCGCGGCAGGTCGGCCGGGATGTCGGTGACCAGCAGGTGCTTGTCTGACAATGGCTGGAAGACCCGGGCGGTATCGGTCAGCAGCGCGGCGAGATCAAAGGGCTCTTCCTTGACCGTGAGCCTGTTCGCGCCGGCGCGCGAGCCGAGCAGCAACTGATCGACGAGCCGCCCGAGCGATTCTGCCCGCTCGGCGATGGTCCGCACCGCCGCATGCCTGTCGGTGTCGAGCATCTTGTCCCACCGGTTGGCCAGCGTGCTCGCGAAACCCTGCACCACCGTGATCGGCGTGCGCAACTCATGGCTCGTGGTGGCGAGGAAGAGGTCCTTGGCCTCTTCGAGTTCCTTGGCCGCGGTGACGTCGCGGAAGTCGATGACCTGTTCGTCGCGGTCGTCGAGCTTGGTGCAGAGCACGTCTATCCAGCGGCTGTTCGGCAGCTTGTGGCTGAGCGTGGCACCTGGCTCAGGCAGCGGGAAAGGCGGCGGGTTGCCCGTGACCTGGGCGGCCGACACGCCGGTCAGCGCATGAGCGGCCCGGTTCCACTGCCTGACCAGGCCAGTGCTGTCAAGCACGGCGATGCCGTCCGCACTGCCGTCGATCACCGCGCGCTCGTGGGCGCGCTGGCTCACCACCTCGGAGAACGCGGTCGCATTGGACAGCGCCACGCTCGCGTGACCGGCAAGAAGCTCAAGCAACTCAAGCTCGATGTGGCCGACCTGCCGCCTGCTGTAGAGGGCGTAGAGCGCGCCGTAAGGCTTGCCGCCGATGTGGGACAAGGTGAGCGAGATCGTGTGCAGCCCGTCGAGTGCCGACCAGATAAGGTCGTCGAACTCACCGGACTCGCCGGTCCGCAGCAGCACGGTGTTGCCTGAGCGCATAAGTTCGCCAACCAGGCTGCTCGGCAGGTCGGCGGTGCGGCCGCGTAGCGTCGCAGGCAGGCCGTCCATCGACACCAGCCGCAACCGGTCACCTTCGATGAGCACGAACCCCCCGGCGTCAGCCCTGGTCAGCTCCCGCAGGCTGGCTGCGATCCGGTCGAGCACCGCTTCCAGGTCAAGCTCGGAGTTCATGTCGGCGACCACATCACCTAGCCGCCTGACCAGGCGTGCCCGCTCGGCCATGTACTGCCGCACGGTGGTGTCGGTGTTACTCGGATGACAGACGCTGATCCAGCCGAGACGCTCGCCGGCGGCGTTGACCAGCTCGCTGGTGTCGATTCGCAGGTCGAGCATCTCGCCCGCCTTGCACAGCCGCCTGGTGGCCAGCGAGACCTGGCCGCCGCCCGCGACTCTTTCTAGCACCGCGTTGTACTCGGCCCGCAGTTCCCTCGGGACGATCGGCGGCTCTAGGCCGAGCACTTCACCAGCGGACCAGCCGAACATGCGCTCGGCGGCGCGGTTCCACACGCAGACGGTCCTGTCCTTGCCAAGTGCGATGATCGGAGCGCCCGCGCATTCGATCACCGCGCGGGCCGCCGAATCGAGGCGCGCCTGGTCCGGCTTCGCCTTCATCGCCATCCTGCGCCGCACGTCCCTATGGTCGCACTAGAAAAGCGCAGCGTACGCAGTTCCCGCCGAACCCCGCGCAGGTTAGCTGGCGTTCCGCCGGTTCCCGGCCAGGGAACCATCGCGCCGGAGCAGGCGTCCAATGGTCGTGATTAACCACAGAAGTAGGGCACTGCATGGCTCTGGTTCCCATGCCCAGGAATCGCCGCACCCGGTCAGGGCATCATCCCCGGCCGGCCGACGCGGCCGGTTCCTCCTCGTCATGACCGGCCTGGTCGTGGTGGCGGGGATTGTCGCGGCTTGCGGCACCGCCGCTGCCCCTGGCACGAAGACTAGCCACAACAGCGGTACAAAAGGCACGAGCAGCACGAACGGCACGAGCAAGAGTGCCAAGATCTCGCTCAACGTGAAGATCATCAACGGCAAGGGTTCCGGGTCAAGGCACTGGACCTTGCAGTGCGAGCCGGCCGGCGGCACCAGCCCAGACCCCGCCGCCGCGTGCCGGGCACTTCTTGGCGTCAAGCGGCCGTTTGCCCCCGTCAGCAAGCTCAAGATCTGCCCGATGATCCTGGCCAGCTCAGAGCAGATCGAGATAACCGGCACCTGGTTCGGCCAGAACGTCAATCGGGTGATCGTCGACGGCGGATGCGACATCGGCATGTTCGACAGCCTGAAGAGAACCTTCTACTGAGCCACCGCTACTTGAGCAGGCGGGACAGGCGCCGGTCGGCCAGCGGCTTGCCCCCGGTCTGACAGGTAGCGCAGTACTGCAAAGCCGAGTCGGCGAAGGAAACCTCGCGCACGACATCACCGCAGACCGGGCACTGCTGGCCGGCTCGGCCATGCACGGCCAGGCCGGCCTTCTTTTCCTTCTTCAACTCGGCGGCGGCCAGGCCCGCTGACCGCTCGACGGCCGACCGCAGCGTCTCGATGATCACCTGGTGCAACTCGCTGACGTCGTCGGGCGTCAGGCTGGACGCCAGCCGGAACGGTGACATCCTGGCGGCGTGCAGCACCTCATCTGAGTAAGCGTTGCCGATGCCAGCGATGATCTTCTGGTCTCTCAGCACGCCCTTGATCTGGGTTCTCCTGCCCGCCAGCAAGCCGGCGAGCACATCAGCGGTGAAGCCTGGCGACAACGGATCAGGGCCAAGCGAGGCGATGCCAGGCACCGCGAGCGGTTCGGTCACCAGGTAAACCGCCAGCCGCTTGCGTGTTCCTGCCTCGGTCAGGTCGAACCCAGCGCCGTCCTGCCACCGCAGCCGGAATGCGAGCGGTCCCTTGCCCGGTTTAGGCGGCGCATCAGGCAGTTGATCGCGCCACCGCAGCCAGCCGGCCTTGGCCAGGTGCGTGATGAGGTGCAACGTCCCGCCATCGCTTGTCGTGCAAGCCAGGTCAAGGAATTTCCCGAATCGCGCCGCCCCTGCGATTCTCGCCCCGCGCAGCGCGGTCAGCGGCGGATCGTAGGTCTTGAGCACGGAAAATTCGGCCACATCCGCTCGCTCGACCACCCGGCCGACAGCCCGTTCACGCAAGTCGGCCGCAAGCGACTCCACCTCAGGAAGCTCCGGCACAATAGTAATTCTGCCTCGCCACCACAAGTGCCACGTCCGCTATCCGACGTCCGCCCCACCAGCCGAAGGCCAAGAGCATGCCCCCCGCCCCAGCCCCCCAAGACCGGCCCCCAGGATTTTCCGCAGGGGCTCCGGGGGCTCGGCCCCCGGGCAATATCACCCCCAGGCGCAGCCGCGCCAAGCGCGGCAAGCATGCGTGGGCGAGGAGGGATTTGAACCCTCACGTCCTTTCGAACACACGGACCTGAACCGTGCGCGTCTGCCATTCCGCCACTCGCCCTGAGTGCGTCAGACAGGTTAGCACGCCACGAGCTATGGCAAGCCGCCGATACCATCGAATGCGAACGGGAGAGGAGGTGCATGGTGGGAGTGCTGCAGCGCTTCGAGCACCGGCTCCAGGGCATGTACGACGGCGGCTTCGCCCGCGCGTTCAAGTCCGACCTGCAACCGACCGAGATTGCCGGAGCCGTACAACGCGAGATGGATGACCGTGCGGCCATCGTGGCGCAGGGACGGATCCTGGTGCCAAACGATTTTGTCGCTGAGATCGCGCAGGCCGACTTCGACCGGCTTGAGGTCTTCGCTGACAACCTTGGCATCGAACTGGCCACCTTGGCCAGGGATCATGCCAGGGAGCAGGGGTACTCGTTTGTCGGTCCCGTGCGCATCAGGTTCGATGGCGTTCCCGACCTCACGATCGGAACTTTCCGTATCCGCTCGGGTGTGATCAGGGGCACCACGGTCGAAGATGGTGAGATCCGCAGGCCGACTAGCGATCTGGCGCGTCCGCAGGAAGGTTTCCCCGGCTCGCCGAGGCTGCTGGTCTCGACCGCCGATCCGAGTTCGGGGCCGCCGACCCAGCGCACTTTCCCGCTTACTTCTCCGCTGACGATTCTTGGCCGTGGCACTGACTGTGACCTGCGGCTCGTGGACCAGGGTGTGTCGCGGCACCACGCGGAGATCAGGGTCGAAGACGGTGATGTGGTTCTCGTTGACCTTGGGTCAACGAACGGTACTTTCGTAAACGGGCAGCCGATCCGGCGGATATCGCTCACAGACGGCACGCGCGTTACCCTTGGCCGCACTACTTTGGTTTTCCGTAGGGACGGTACGTACTGACGATCAGCATCCACCAGGCAGTTCCTGACACCGAAGCTAGCGGTGTGCGCAGGAGACGGCGCCACGCCAGCGCTCGGCAACCTAAGGACGCATGACCCGAATGAATCCGCTTACCCTCGACTTGATCAAGCTGGCGTTTCTCGCTGTGCTCTGGCTTTTCGTCATCGCGGCGGTTGGTGTCGTGCGTACCGACCTGTTCGATCAGCCGACCTCAGCCCGCAAGCAGCGCCGCGCATCACACGGCGCCAGGCGAGCGCCTGCACCGCCCGCGCCAGCCATGCCCGCCAGGTCCGCGCCGAGCAGGCGCGGATCTGCCAGGCAGCTTGTAGTAACGGGTGGCAGCCTGACCGGAACCACGATTACGCTCGCTGACCAACAGATCACTATCGGCCGGGCGCCCGACGCCACGCTGGTGCTTACCGACGACTACGCCTCTACCCGGCACGCCAGGCTGTACCCGCAGAACGGTGAGTGGATCGTCGAAGACCTCGGGTCGACGAACGGCACGTACCTGGACAGGCAGAAAGTGACGCAACCGATGCAGGTCCCGGTCGGCGTTCCCGTCCGCATCGGCAAGACCGTCTTGGAGCTGCGCAGATGACCATCGCACTGCGCTACACCGTCCGCTCAGACGTGGGCCTGCTCCGTGAAGGCAACGAGGATGCCGCCTATGCCGGGCCATACCTGCTCGCCATCGCGGACGGCATGGGAGGTCATGCCGCAGGCGAAGTCGCGAGCGCCGTTGCCATCTCCACCTTGGTGCCGCTTGACACCGACACCAGCGGCGTCGACATGCTGCAGGTGCTCAGCGACGCGATCGTGACGGCGAATGGCACCTTGCGCGAGATCACGATCGCGCATCCGGCGACCGAGGGCATGGGCACGACCCTGACGGCGCTGTTGTGGCGCGGCGACGAGATCGCGCTGTGCCACGTCGGAGATTCCCGCGCCTATCTCCTGCGTGACGGAATGCTCGAGCAGATCACGCATGATCACACGCTGGTGCAGTCGCTAGTCGACGAGGGCAGGCTTACGCCAGAAGCGGCCGCATCACACCCGCAGCGCTCGCTGGTCATGCGCGCGCTGCAGAGCAGCATTCCGGCCGAACCGGATCTCACGATGCGCAAGGCGAGGACGGGCGACAGGTACCTGCTCTGCTCGGACGGGCTGACCGACGTGGTCAGCGACGAGACCTTGCGGATGACGCTCAGCGAGCTCACCGACCTGGACGCGGCCGTCGAGCAACTCATTGACCTGGCCATCCGCAGCGGCGGACCTGACAACATCACCTGCGTGCTTGCTGACGTGGTCGACACGGATACCGGCGCGCAAGCCAGCGAGCAGCAGATCATCGTCGGCGAACTCGTGGGCGACGCTGACGAGAGCGCGGAGGTCATTCGCAGCGACAATCCCGCCGCCAGGGCACATTTGCTAGCTCAGGGCAGCCAGCAGGCACCAGCACAGGACTGGCCAGGCCAGCTGAGCCCCGCCGCGGCGGAACCGGCCGGCGACGATGACGATGCCGCCGGGGAAGGCGAGCCTGACGCGGCTGACGATGGCCAGGGACCGGCCGGGCGCCGCCGCTGGCCGGTGGTCAGTTGCGTGCTCATCTTGCTCGTCGGCGTGATCGGCGCGACCGGCTACTACGGCTGGCGGCTCACCCAGAATCAGTACTACGTGGGGACGGTCGACGGCCGGGTCGTGGTGTTCCGCGGCGTAAGCGAGGCCGTGGCCGGACTTAGCCTGTCGCGGGTAGTGCAGCGCACCGACATCAAGTTGTCCGCGCTCCCCTCGACCGAGGCGGGCTCGATCAGGTCGACGATCGGGCCTGAGTCGAGCCTCAAGCAGGCCCAGCGGATCATCTCGCAGTTCAAGCAGGACTACCGCTGCGCCGTGGTCCAGGCGAGCATCGCCAAGTGGGTAGCTAACCGCCCGAAGCCCGCACGGGTCATCCATAAGACCAAGTCCAAGACCAGCAAGGCCAAGCACAGCCATCACGCCAAGGCCAGGGTCACCGCGGCAAGCAGCACCGACCGGAAGAAGAGCACGAAGCCGGGTTCTGGTCATAAGGACCCGGCCAAGGCCACGAAGCCAGCGTCGAAAGGCTCTGGCAAGACGAACACCGTCAAGCAGGCGTCTTACCCGCCAGAGCCGGTGATGCCGACCTATTGCCCGGCGTCGACCGGAGTCACCGGATGAGCGCGCTTTCCGATCCGCTCTCTGGCTCTGGCCTGTCTCGCGGCGATGCCGTGCCCGTGCCGCTGCCGCGCGGCCGGCGCAACGCCGAACTGGCGATGCTGGCCTTCGCGGTGGCGATCATGCTTTTCGCCTTCGTGAACGTGGGATACGGCCTCAACGGCCACATTCCTTCCGGCTTGGCGCTCTACGTGGCCGGTTTCGCCGTGCTCATGGCTGCCGCTCATATCGCGGTGCGGTGGCTCGCGCCCTACGCCGACCCGCTGCTGCTGCCGCTGGCCGCAATGCTCAACGGCCTTGGCATCGCCATGATCTACCGGCTGCAGGAGTCCGGCCGCGGCAGCAACCCTGGCATCCAGATCGGCACGCTGACCTCGCACGCCGCCCTCACCCAGCTCATGTACACGGCGGTGGGCGTAGCCGGCTTTGTCGGCGTGCTCGCCGTGGTACGCGAGCCGAGGGTTCTTTCGCGTTACACCTACACGCTCGGCACGATCGGGCTGGTATTGCTGGCCATCCCGGCGATACTGCCTGGCAGCCTCAGCAGCGTCAACGGCGCGAAGACCTGGATTATCCTCGGCGGCTTCTCGGTCGAGCCAGGCGAGTTCGCCAAGATCCTGCTCGCGATCTTCTTCGCCGGCTACCTGGTCAGCAAGCGCGACGTGCTTTCGCTGGCAGGCAAGCGATTTATCGGCATCGACCTCCCGCGCGCCCGCGATATGGGCCCGGTGCTCGTCGTCTGGGCGGCCAGCTTGCTCGTCTTGATCTTCGAGTCAGACATCGGCACGTCGGCGCTGTTCTTCGGCTTGTTCCTCGCCATGCTCTACATCGCCACGCAGCGAAAGTCGTGGCTGATCATCGGCATCTTGCTGTTCTTGCTCGGTGCCGACATCGCGGCTAACCTGTTCCATCACGTCGGTGACCGCTTCACTCTCTGGTTCCATCCGTTCGCCAACGGTAATCAGTATGGCCAGCTTGCCCAGGGCCTTGAAGGCATGGCGTTCGGCGGCATACTCGGTACCGGACTCGGCCAAGGTGAGCCGTTCCGCACGGCACTCGTGCAAAGTGACTTCATCATGACCGGATTCGGCGAGGAACTCGGCCTTACCGGACTGATGGCGATCTTGCTGATCTTCGGCCTGATCGTGCAGCGAGGCCTGCGTGCCTCGCTGGCGGTCCGCGATCCGTTCGCGAAACTGCTCGCTGGCGGTCTCGCGTTCTCGCTGGCAATCCAGATCTTCGTCATCGTCGGCGGTGTCAGCCAGTTGATCCCGCTTACCGGGATCACGACGCCTTTCCTGTCCCAGGGCGGATCCTCACTGGTCGCGAACTGGGCGGTGATCGCGCTGCTCATGCGTGTCAGCGATCAGGCAAGGAAACCGGCGCCGCAGCCGATCCAAGACGAAGGGATGACCCAGGTGGTGAGAGCCGCATGAACCGGGCGATCGGCCGGCTTTCCATCGTCTGCCTGGTGATGTTCGTGATCCTGCTCGGCTGGGTGAACTACCTCCAGGTGTTCCGCGTCAACTCCCTCGCGGGCGAGCCTGGCAACATCAGGATCCTTGACCAGGCGCTCAAGAACCAGCGGGGCGAGATCATCGCGAACGGCGGCGGGCCGCAGAAGGTGATCGCCGAGTCAAAGCTGACCACTGGCGGGATCTACGAACGCTATTACCCTGACCCCTACACCTTCGCTCCGGTCACCGGCTACGACTCGATCTTCGGCAACACGGGCATCGAGCTCTCGGAGAACAAGTACCTGAACGGCAGTGCCGCCAAGCTGGCCATCTACAACTTCAAGGGCCTCTTCACCGGGCATTCCAAGCAGGGGTCCAGCGTCTACCTGACGATCGACCCGCGGGTTCAGGAGGCGGCTTACCAGGCCATGGTGAGCATGGGCCAGACCGACGGCGGCAAGCCCGCGGCTGCGGTGGCGATCGACCCGAGCACAGGGGCGATACTCGCGCTTGTCTCCTATCCGACCTTCAACCCGAACCTGCTCGCCCCGATCTCGAGCGCCGTGGTGGCCAAGAACGACAACGCGCTGCTCAATGACCGCAGCCAGCCGCTGCTCAACCGGGCCATCAACGACACGTACCCGCCGGGGTCGACCTTCAAGATCGTCACGAGTTCCACCGCGTTCGGCACCGGCACGGTCGCGAACCAGACCTCGACGATTCCCGCTCCGCAGTTCTACCGGCTGCCAGGCAGCACGCACGTACTGACCAACGACGGCAACTCCGTCTGCGGCGACGGGCACCCGCAGATCATCCTGGCCTTCACCGAGTCGTGCAACACCGCATTCGGCAAGCTCGGGGCGCGACTCGGCGGCGCGGCGCTGCGCAGCTACGCCAACCTGTACGACTTCAACAACCCGAACCTGACCATCCCCATGCCGGTATCGCCGAGCATGTACCCGAAGGTCAGCGATCCGGCGGAGACGGCCATCTCGGCCATCGGCCAGTTCAGCGACACGGTCACTCCGCTTGAGGAAGCCATGATGGCGGCCACGGTCGCCAACCACGGCGTGCTCATGCGGCCATACCTGGTACAGCAGATCCGGGCACCCGACCAGGAAGTCGTGCAGAGCACGGCGCCCGCGGAGATAAGGCGGGTCACCTCAAGTACCGTGGCCGCTGACATCACGAAGATGATGATCAGCGTGACCCACAACCCGGCAGGCACGGCGTACGGCACGGCCAGCCCGGCAGTAGCGAACGGCATCGACATCGCGGGCAAGACGGGCACGGCGCAGAACGGGCCCAACAATACGGGCCTCGACGACGCGGTATTCACCTGTTTCGCCCCGGCAACCAACCCGCAGATCGCGGTCGGCGTGATCGTCCAGGGCGGCGGCTTCGGCGCCGACGCGGCGGCTCCGATCGCGGTGAAGATGATCGAGGCGTTCGAGGGACAGCATTGAGCGCGCGGCGAATCCGAACTTTCCGTAGCGGAATCGCGGCGGGGGCATTTGACGACATAATTTCCGCAGTGGCCAGGCCCGGCTCTTCCCGCCGGGACGGCCGCAAAGAGCCAAGACGACGCAGGACGGTAACGTAAGTGCGAGACATGACCCAGCCCAGGCTGCTTGGCGGCCGTTATGAACTCGACGGCGTCGTCGGGCGCGGCGGGATGGCCGAGGTATACCGGGCACGCGACCTTCGCCTCGACCGCACGGTGGCAGTGAAGACGCTGCGCGCTGACCTGGCCAGGGACCAGATCTTCCAGGCCAGGTTCAAACGCGAAGCCCAGTCAGCGGCATCGCTGAATCACCCGTCGATCGTGGCCGTGTACGACACCGGCGAGGACAACAGCGGGCCTGCGCCAGTGCCGTTCATCGTCATGGAATACGTGGACGGGCGCACGATCAGGGACCTGCTGCGCGACGATCGCCGGCTGCTGCCTGAACGCGCGCTTGAGATCACCGACGGCGTGCTGCGGGCTCTTGACTACAGCCACCGCAATGGCATCGTGCACCGTGACATCAAGCCTGGCAACGTCATGCTTAACCGGCAGGGCGAGATCAAGGTGATGGACTTCGGCATCGCCCGTGCCACCTCCGATGCCCAGGCCACGATGACCCAGACCGCGCAGGTCATCGGCACGGCGCAGTACCTGTCGCCAGAGCAGGCGCGGGGTGAGCGGGTAGACGCCCGTTCTGACCTCTACTCGGTCGGCTGCCTGCTGTACGAACTGCTGACCGGCAGGCCGCCGTTCACCGGGGATTCCCCGGTCGCGATCGCCTACCAGCATGTGCGCGAGAACCCGATCCCGCCGTCCCGTGTCGACCCGGAACTGCCAGGCTGGGCGGACCCGATCGTGCTCCGTGCGATGGCGAAGGACCCGGCCGATCGCTACCAGTCCGCGGGCGAGATGCGCAACGACATCCAGCGCGCGCTGTCCGGCTACCCGGTTGGCGACCAGATGCGCAGGACCAGCGCCTACGCCGGGCCGCCGCAGGGAACCCGGCGCCTCGACCCGCTCGGACAGACCCAGCTGCAGAACCAGAGCGGCTCGATACCGCCATATCAGTACGGCCCGCCCGATGACGGCGGCGGCCGGGTCGCAGCGAATCGCCGCAAGCGGCCGATCTGGCCGTGGATCACGGCCGCCGTGGCGGTGGTCGTGGTCATCGCCTTGGTGCTGGCCTATGAGGCGATCAACGGCCATGGCACGCCGCCGGGCACGACCGTGCCTAACGTGGTCGGCTCCAAGCTCACCGCGGCCGAGGCGACGCTGCAGAAGGACGGTTTCAAGGTCAAGGCGGCCGCGCACACTTCGAGCACCGGCCCTTACAACGAGGTGACGAGCACCAGCCCGGCGGCCGACACGACGGCGCCCAAGGGCAGCACGGTCACGCTCAACTACAACGCGCCGCCAGGGGCCAAGGCTATTCCCGGCGTGACTGGCCTGAGCGTGGGTGCCGCCACAGCCAGGCTCAACGCGGCCGGATTCACCGTGGTCAACCAGAGCGCGTCCCAGATACCCAGCCTCACGGTCCAGCCGGGAAATGTGGTCAGCACCACCCCGGCGGCCGGCTCGAAGGAGCCGCTGAGCACTCCGATCGTGCTGAACATCGCAGGAGCTAGCGCCAAGGTGCCCTACGTGCTCTATGACCAGCTCAGCGCGGCGGAGGCCGCGATCAGGGCACAGAACCTGATACCCAACGTCATCAACAACCAGCCTGGCCCGCCCGGAGCTACACCAGGCACGGTGTGGGAGACCACGCCTGGACCGCACAAGCTCGTGCTGCAGGGCACGGTCGTGAACCTGTACGTGGTGCCAGGGTCATCGCCGACCGCTAGCCCGTCGTCCTCGCCTAGTCCCTCCTCCAGTCCTTCTCCGACGAACTCGCCGAGCCCGGGTGGCTCGCCGAGTCCAGGGTCGCAAGGGGGGCAATAGGCGGCCAGGCGGTGATCAGATCGGGGCCGGGCTACATCCGGTGAGCCACTACCCTTACCACCAAGTGCCGGACGCTCGCCGCGCGCCGGAGATTTGCCCAGGAGACCATCGTGCCCAAGTCCAAGGTCAGGAAAAAGGCGGTCTACACCCCGCCGCAGCGCTCGTCGAAGTCCAAGGTCAGCCCGCCTTGGCTGGTGCCGGCCATGCTCGCGTGCCTGCTTGTCGGACTGGCGTGGATCGCCACGTTCTACGTCAGCGGTGAGAGCCTGCCGATCGCGGCGCTCCACCAGTGGAACCTGGTCGCCGGATTCGCCCTGATCGTCGGCGGCGTCATGCTCGCGACCAGGTGGCGTTGATCAGGACAGCGCCGGGGGCGACGGTCGCCGGGAGGTGACCGCCGCCCTCACCACTAGAACTTGAAAAGCACCTGGTGAATCAGGTTGAGGTCGCGCAGGATCACTCCAAGCACGAGCAGTGCCACTATCCCGGCCGCCGCTCCGGCCTGGATCAGGTTGCGGCGCAGTCGCGGCGCGTAGACGAACGCCGCGGTGAGCGCCGAGCCGGCGATCAGGCCGCCGACGTGATCCTGCCAGGCGATGAACGAGTGGAACGTGAACGTGATCGCCAGGTTGAGCACGATCAGGATGACGATCTGCCTGACGTTGGCCCGCACTCGCCGCGCCAGGACGAAGTAGGCACCGAAGAGCCCGAAGATCGCCCCTGACGCCCCGATGGCCGGCTCGAGCGGCGAGGCGATCAGGTAGAAAAGCACGGAACCTGCCAGCGCGCTCACCAGGTAAACCGTCAGGAAGCGCACCCGGCCGAGCATTCGCTCGACCGGCGGCCCGACCACGATCAAGGCCCACATGTCGAAGACGATGTGGAAGAGGCCGAAGCCACCCTCCGGCGGCAGGTGCAGGAAAGCACTGGTGAGCAAGCGATACCACTGGCCGAACGCGACGCCGATCGGAGCATGCAGGGCCGGATCGTAGGCACCACCCACCATCTGGCCGTAGTCGAGCGTCTTGCTGTAGGCGATTTCAGCGAGGTAGGCGAGCACGCACAGCGCCACCAGCGTGTAGGTGACGACCGGGCGTCCGCCGGCGACCTGGCCGCCGAACCGCCCGGTCGCTTGCCTGACCCCGCTGTTCCCGCCTTTGACGCAATCGACGCACTGGTGCCCGACGGCCGCCGACCGCAGGCAGTCCGGGCAGGCCGGCCGGCCGCAGCGAACGCAGGAAACGTATGTCTCGCGGTTCGGATGCCGGTAGCACCTCGGGGTGGTGGCCGCCGGGCCTGTGCCGTTCATGCCTGAGCCGTTCGCGCCAGCGTCGGTCGCGTCAGGACCAGGGGCTTGGGGGTAAGCCATCGCTGCTATCCGTCCGAACCAGGAGAATCGCCGTTCCTGTGAATCTCAACCGATTCGAGCACGACGTCGCTGACCGGACGGTCGTTACGGCCCGTGCGCACGTTGCTGATCGCCTCGACGACCTCGCTGCCCTCGATGACTTCACCGAAGATCGTGTGCTTGCGGTTGAGGTGGGGCGTGGGCACGGTGGTGATGAAGAACTGAGATCCGTTGGTGCCAGGACCAGCGTTGGCCATGGCGAGCAGGTAGGGCCGGTCGAACGTCAGGTCGGGGTAGAACTCGTCGGCGAACTGGTAGCCGGGACCGCCCATACCGCTGCCGAGCGGGTCGCCGCCCTGGACCATGAACCTCGGGATGACCCGGTGGAAGATCGTGCCGTCGTAGAGTTTGCCCGTCGTCTTGCGGCGGGTTTGCGGATCGGTCCATTCCCGCGTGCCCTCGGCCAGTTCGACGAAGTTTCGCACCGTCTTCGGCGCCTGGTCGGGAAAGAGCCTGACGACGATCGTTCCCTGGTTGGTCCGCAGCGTCGCGGTGAGCGTGATAGTCATGTCGGAAATCCTGTCACGCCAGGAGCCCGCGTTGGCGGCGCCACCTGGCCTTGGCCACTTTGCAACCTCTCGGCCAGCATATGCGCGTTGTTGAGTCATCAGCCTGCCCAGACGAGGTTGATGCGAGCCTGGCTGGGAAGTTCCCCGGAGGGATTATTCACGGGGAGGACATAGTGCCAGCAACGATGACCAAGCAACCCATCATGCCTACCGCAGACATGCAGTGGCGAGCCAGAAGGATCGCCATGCAGGCCGCGAAGCTCGCCGATCAGGCTCGCCCGATGACCCGCCGCGCCGCCAGGACGGCCAAGGCAAACGCGGGCAACGCCGCCGTCTGGGCCAAGCCCGCAGTGGGCCGGGCCAGGGCGTGGATGGCGGTCAGGGCCGCCAGGGGCAGCGTCTCCGTGCAGGAGAGCGTGAGCCCTCGGGTCTCCGCCATGCTCGCGGCGACCGCTCGCCGTCTCGACCCGCCGCGGCCGCGGTCACGGCGGTGGCCCAAGGTCTTTGCCGGTGCCGTGCTGCTGGCCGCAGGCGCGGCCGCCGCTGCCGCGATGGCGATGCGCAGCCGCCAGCACGCGATGCCCAGGCCCGTGCCTGCGCGCAAGCCAGCGAGCAGCAACGGAAGTCAGCGGGCGACCGTGCTCAACCCTGAGGCAAGGAACCAGCGCACCATGTCCGAGTCCGAGATGAACGGCCTCTCGCGTACTCGCTGACAGCCAGGATCGGCAGCCGTCAGGTGCCCGGCCGCCTAGCCGCCGCACGCGGCTGGCCGCCGGGCGCCGGCCATGACGCCGACTGTGACGACGGCTGTCGGCACCTTCAGGCACAATCGGGATGTGCTTCTGCGCGAACTCGTGGCGACCTCAGCGGAGGTGGCCAGCTCGACCGCACGCAAGGCCAAGATCGCAGCGATCGGCGGCCTGCTCTCCAAGGTGCCGCCCGATGAGGTCCCTGCAGCGGTCGCGTTCTTGTCCGGCGAGCTGACGCAGCGCCAGATCGGCGTCGGCTATGCGGCGCTTACCGATCTGACTGTGCCTTCTGCGGTGACCGGGGTGATCGGGCCGGCCAGGGAACCCGCGCTTACGCTGACTCGTGCCGACGAGATTTTCGAGGAGATCGGCGCGATGCTCGGGCCAGGCTCGCAGGCCGCGAGGCGGGCCAAGCTGGCCGAGTTGCTCGGTGCGGCGACGGCAAGCGAGCAGCAGTTCCTGGTCAGGCTGATCGCCGGAGACCTTAGGCAGGGTGCGCTTGAGGGCGTCATGGCCGACGCGGTCGCCTTGGCTGCCGGCGTGCCTGCCGCCAAGGTACGCAGGGCGAGTCAGCTGCGCGGCTCGCTGCCGCAGGTCGCCAGGGCGGCGCTGCGCGCGGTCGCCGACGGCGCGGACACCGCGGAAGTCATCGCCGTGCTCGAGGCCTTCACCCTGGAAGTTGGCCAGCCGATCAGGCCAATGCTGGCCGGCTCAGCCCCGAGCATGGAAGCGGCACTGGCAAAGATCAGCCCGGCGGCGCTGGACTGGAAAATCGACGGCATCAGGGTTCAGATCCACCGTCAGGGTAAGCGCGTCTGGGTGTTCACCAGGACCCTGGACGACATCACGAGCCGCGTGCCCGAACTCGTGTCCATCGCGCTCTCACTCGACGCCGAGTCTGCCGTGGTCGACGGCGAGGCGATCGCGCTGCGCGATGACCGGCGCCCCTACCCGTTCCAGGTGACCTCAGCCCGAGCCGCCAGTCAGTCGCCTCCGGGCGACTCGCGGGCACCGGTGCCGATCACCGCCTTCCTGTTCGACCTGCTGCACCTGAACGGCCGTGACCTGATCGACGAGCCCGCCGGCCAGCGGTTCGCGCGGCTCGCGGCGATCACTCCGGCGGAGCTGCTGATCCCCAGGCTCGTGACCGCCGACCTCGAGCAGGCCAGCGCCTTCTTCGCCGACGCGATCGACTGCGGGCATGAGGGCGTCGTGGTCAAGTCGGCCGACGCGCCCTATCAGACCGGCCGCCGGGGCGGCGACTGGATCAAGGTCAAGCCCCGCACCACCTTGGACCTGGTCATCCTCGCGGTCGAGTGGGGACACGGGCGGCGCACCGGCCTGCTTTCCAACCTGCATCTCGGCGCCAGGGACCCGGAAACCGGCCAGTTCGTGATGCTCGGCAAGACCTTCAAGGGCCTGACCGACGAGATGCTCAGGTGGCAGACCGAGCACCTGCTCGCGCTCGCCGATCCCCAGGTCGAGCGGCCGGCCGAACAGGCCAGGCCCTATGGCGTGGTGCGGGTGCGACCGGAACTCGTCGCCGAGATCGCCTTCGACGGAGTGCAGGCGAGCACTCGCTATCCGGGCGGTGTCACCCTCAGGTTCGCGCGCGTGCTCAGGTACCGCACGGACAAGCGGGCAGAGCAAGCCGACACCATCGGCGCCGTCCAGGCACTCTGGCCTGGACGGCGTGACGAGTGACCGGATCAGCCAGGCAGGCGGGCCAGCCCGGCCGCGATGGCGTCGAGGTCGGGAAACAGGACTGCGGCGAACTGCCTGGTGTCGTCGTACATGTTGAGCTTGGCTAGCTCGGCGTGCTCATGCCACCCGAAGGGGTGAGCGGGCGTGGTGAGCGGTTCTGGCACGTTCGCTATCGCGACGTAGAGGTGATCGACATGGATGTGCGGCCCGGGCAGGTGGTTGTCGGTAGGTACCGGCTGCTCGATGATCCACCACGGGACGGCGGCAAGTTTCCCCGTCGCGCTCACCTCAGGAGGAGCGAGCCGAGACGGCGCCATCGCGAAGGTGACGGCGAGCCCGGTTTCCTCGGCCACCTCACGCCCGGCCGCCTCGTCCTCGTTCTCGTCGGGCTCGACATGGCCGCCGGGGATCATCAGCTTCCCGAGCAGCGGATGCAGGATCAGTCCTAGCTGCCAGGCACCGTCGTGCCTGCTGAAGACGAACGTGCTTGCTGTCGCATGCTTGGTGGTCACTTAGTCATAGTGCCCTAGCACTGGCCGGTAAGTCCGCGATCATGTAACCATGACGCGAACGCTGTGGCTGGACGGGGAAGGCAGATGGCACACCAGGCTGCGCGGCCGCGAGATCTTGTCCTATCCGCCGCTTAACCGCGGCACCGCATTCACCTACGCCGAGCGCCACGCGCTTGGCCTGACCGGCCTGATCCCGCCAGCCCTCGTCACGCTTGAGCATCAGGTGGCCCGCGTGCATGCGCAGTACCTGCGGCAGACAAGCAACCTGGCGAGGAACGTTTTCCTCAGGGCGATCCAGGACCGCAACGAGGTGCTCTTCTACCGGCTGCTGATCACCCATCTGACCGAGATGCTTCCGATCGTCTACACGCCGACTATCGGCGAGGCGATCAAGAGCTACAGCCATGAGTACCGCCGGCCGCGGGGCGTGTACCTCTCCGTGGACCGGCCCGAGCTGATCGAGGAGTCTCTGCGAGCGACCGGCCTGGACAGCGACGATCTCGACCTGATCGTGGCGACCGACGCCGGCGCGATCCTCGGCATCGGTGACTGGGGTGTTGGCGGGATGGACATAGCGGTCGGGAAGCTAGCCGTTTACACTGCGGCGGGCGGGATCGATCCTGACCGGACCCTGCCAGTCATGCTCGACGTCGGCACCGACCGGCAGAGCCTGCTCGATGATCCCCTCTACATGGGGAACCGGCACCCGAGGGTTGCGCCAGCGGACTACGACAGCTTCCTCGACGCGTTCGTCAGCGCCGTCAACCGGATGTTCCCGCGCGCGATGCTGCACTGGGAGGACATCGGGCTGGCCAACGCCAGGCGCCTGCTCGACAGGTACCGTCATCACCTGCTCACCTTCAACGACGACATCCAGGGCACCGGCGCGGTCAACCTGGCGGCGGTGCTCGCCGCGGTCAGGGCGACTGGCACGCAGCCGCGTGACCACAGGGTAGTGGTCTTCGGGGCCGGCACGGCTGGCACCGGAATCGCCGATCAGCTGCGCGCCGAGATGGTGGCGAGCGGGATGCGGGAACAAGAGGCCAGGGCCAGGTTCTGGGCGATCGACCGGCCCGGCTTGCTCACCGCCGACCTGGACGGGCTCAGCGAAGCGCAGCGGCGCTGCGCGAGGGAGCTGGCAGAGACTACCGGCTGGCCGCGCGCGACGGACGGCAGGATCGGCCTGGCCGAGGTGGTCGCGGCGGTGCATCCGACCATCCTGGTCGGCACCTCAACCATGCCTGGCGCCTTCACCGAGGCGATAGTGAAAGACATGGCCGCTCACGTGCAGCGGCCGGTGATCTTGCCGATGTCCAATCCGACTGAGCTCGCCGAGGCCGTCCCTGCCGACCTGATCGCGTGGACGGAAGGCAGGGCGCTGGTGGCCACCGGCAGCCCCTTTTCCCCGGTGCGGTACGGCGACATAGATTTCGTGTTCGGCCAGGCGAACAACGCGCTGGTGTTTCCTGGCATCGGACTTGGCGTAATCGCCGCGCAGGCGTCGAGAGTCACCGACGGGATGCTAGCCGCCGCTGCTCACGCGGTGGCCAGCCTGACTGACTCGGCGCGCCAGGGCGCGGCGCTGCTGCCGCCGGTGGCGGAACTGCGTGACACCTCGGTCGCGGTCGCGGTCGCGGTCGCGCGGGCCGCGCGGGAAGACGGTGTCGCCCGCGCTACTCTGGGCGAGGATCTGACCGCGCAGGTCAAGGACCTGATGTGGCAGCCCGTCTACCGGCCGATCGTGCCTGAGTGAGGAGCCATGCTAATCAGGAGAACGTACTCACTGCCTGAGAAGCTGACCATGGCAAGCGCGGTGGTCGCCGCCGCTGGCATGGTCTATCCGGAAGTCATGAAACTCACCGGCGGGCGGGGCGTGTTCTGCCCGCTGCGGACCATGACCGGCGTACCCTGCCCGTTCTGCGGCTTCACTACCGCGACCGTGGCGCTCACCCACGGCGAATGGGCCGCCGCGCTCGAGGCAAGCCCGCTCGCCTGCCTCGCGGCGGCGACTGCGCTTGGAACGGCTCCCCTGCTCGCCGCTCGCACTGGCGGCCTGGCCCCCCCGCCAAGACCGGCCTGCGCCCGTACCAGGCGGCTTATCGCGGTGGCCGGCGGGGCGGTGGTGGCTGCTAGCTGGCTGTATCAATTGCGCAGGCACGGTCTGATCGGGTCGGCTAGCTCATCCCGCCGCGATCGCGGATGACCCTGATGTCATTGGCCAGCCGGAAGATCACCATGATCAGTTCCATGTAGATCCTGGTCAGCAGCAGGCTGAAGAGGAAGTACAGCGGGCAGAGGATAATCAGGAAGAAGAAGCCGTAGACCCCGAAGTACGTGAAGCCAATGATGGCCAGCCAGAGCGTGAAGAACCCGATGCCGATCATGGCCAGGATGTAGACGACCTTGACGATCGAGGGCGTCACGAACGAGTCGAAAGACACGTCGAACAGCGAGCCGAAGAATCCCTTGGAACCGGACGGCTTCTGCTGGCTCGGCGCGGCAGGAAACCCGGTGTCGTAACCAGTGCCTGACCCGAATCCTGGCTGGGCTTGATAAGCGGGCCCCTGCTGCTGATAGGCCGGGCCCTGCTGGTAGGCAGGTTCTTGCGGCTGGTAGGCGGGACCTTGCGGCGACTGCTGATACGCGGGTCCTTGCTGTTGCTGGTAGCTCGGATAAGCCTGCGTTGGATAGGTGTCGGACTGGCCGGGCATCCCATAGTCCGGACGTCCTTGCCCATATCCGGGATCGCTCACCGTCTTGCTCCTTTTGCGGAAGATGAGAGGTTTGAGCCGTGGCGGCGCCAGGTATCCGCGACTACGAGGCGCGCGCTCGTTCGGGGATCGTAACAGGCGGAGCGGACTAAATACCTTTAATGCTTAAACCTGACTGAGCGGGGTAAGTATCAGAGGTTTGCCACCGTCTGCGACTATCGCTGGGTCTCCCTGGCGCGGCGGCGCACGGAGATGCTGCCGATGATGCTGACGCCGCTGACTCGCAGCACTGGCGCGTCGGGCTTGGCGGATTCTGCGGTGTCAGGAGGCACTTCCCGCCCCCCGATCAGGGCCAGGCCATCGTCGATGACGTGAACCTCAGGCGGGACGATGATCTCGACTCCGCCGACGATGCAGGTAGCCTTGACCTCGATCTCGCCGCCGGGCAGCGTCGCCTCCCGCAAGTCGAGATGAACTTCGCCGAAGACGGACACCGCCTGGACTCTGGCAGGCACCAGCCAGGCCCCAGTCCTCCTGATCACGCTGACCAGAGCCACCATCCGGCCAGGCCGGCCGTGCTCAAGCTGACCGGGCCGGCCGGTACCGGCCGCGACCGCCCCGACTGCACCAGGCAGATCCCTGACCGCGGGCAGCAGGTCGGCCTGCGTCTTGGCCGCGAAGACGGCATCGATGCGCGCCGAGTGTTCTTCCGGGGACAGGCGACCCTCGGCCAGCGCATTGCCGAGGATAGACGCGACCCGGTCACGATCGGCGTCCGAG
Organism: Actinomycetota bacterium; assembly: GCA_027313705.1. Classification (GTDB taxonomy): domain Bacteria; phylum Actinomycetota; class Actinomycetes; order Streptosporangiales; family Streptosporangiaceae; genus Chersky-822. Next base: position 38,612 of record DAHVDE010000062.1, read on the forward strand.
ATCCGCATCAGGGAAATTTCGCTGGGTTTCTCCTCGGCCACCCGGCTATTCTCCGCCAAGCAGCCGGCCGATGGCTACCTGGCCGGATAAATCACGCGTCGTCATACTCCCTGAAGGACTATTGGGTGGGGTTACATGCGGTGGGCGAGCACCGCGCTGTCCACGCAGACCTGCGTGCAGCTGACCAGCTCGCGCAAGTCAGGCCCGAGCTGCCCGACTCGTTCGGCAAGGTGCCGACGCGGGTCAGGCGAGGTGTACGAAACTGACGAACCATTCTGGGACTCAAAGCGCGTAGACCGCCAGCGCTGACTGGCTGGCTTGCTAGGCTGTCGTGACTGATTTGCAGGAGTGCCGGATCGGTGGTGGACTCGGCATTCGGAGTCGTTGACGTGAGGAAACCAACTGTGAAAAAGCTGATCATCCTGGCCGTCATCGCGGTCGGACTGGCCGCTATCTGGCGCAAGGTCCAGGCCGATCGCGCCGAGCTAGACCTGTGGACCGAGGCGACCACCTCAGACGAGTAACCCACGGCAGCACCGCCGCGCCCGCCAGCCAACGGGCGCGCTTGCGGTGCCGTACCCTTGGGCTAGCAACACCTTGGGGCTATAGCTCAGATGGAAGAGCACCTGCTTTGCAAGCAGGGGGTCAGCGGTTCGAGCCCGCTTAGCTCCACTCCCCTCTTTTCCCAGGTCAGCGGCCATGTCGCGGCCCGTCTCCTTCCGGCTCATGAGGCTTCGTTGCGTCGGCGTGCCCGTTGCGTGCCCGATCGCTTGCTCTTGGCCCGCTTCAGTTCGCTCGCGGCCAGGTCGCCGAGAGCGTCGGCTATCTCGCGCTGGCGGGCATCA
>DAHVDE010000070.1 GCA_027313705.1 Actinomycetota bacterium
CGCACGGCCGGGTCTGCGGCCACCGCCTCGAGCACGCGAACCAGCCGGGCCGCGATCAGCTCCGCCGTGCCCCGGTCGAACAAGTCAGCCGCATACTCCACCTCACCGGCCAGCCCCCCTGGCGACCCGTCACCCGCCCGCGACTCAGCCACATCAAACGTCAGATCGAACTTCGCCATGTCCAGGTCCACCGGCTCGGGCACGCACGTCAGCCCTGGCAGCTCAAGCGGCAGCCCGCGCTCACCGCGCACGACGACCATGGTCTGGAAGAGGGGGTTACGGGCCGGCGACCTGACCGGATTCAGCACCTCAACCAGCCACTCAAACGGCACATCAGAATGAGCGAACGCCGCCAGGTCAACCTCACGAACCCGGCCAAGCAACTCACCAAACCCCGGATCCCCCGACGTATCAGTCCGCAGCACCAGCGTATTGACAAAAAACCCGACCAGATCCGCAAGCGCCTCATCCGCCCGGCCCGCCACCGGCGTCCCCAGCGGAACATCCGTCCCCGCCCCCAGCCGCGTCAGCAACACCGCCACCGCCGCCTGCACCACCATGAACAACGTCACCTGAAAACCCCGCGCCACCCCCGCCAGCCCCCCGTGCACCCCCGCCCCCACCGCAAACCGCACCCGCCCGCCCCGATACGACGCCACCCCCGGCCGCGGCCGGTCACACGGCAACACCAGCTCAGGCGGCACCCCCGCAAGCACCCCAGCCCAGAACCCCGCCTGCTCCGCCCCCAAACCACCCCGCCCGTCCCCCGGCACACCCAGCAACTCCCGCTGCCACACCGCATAATCCGCATACTGCACAGGCAACGGCACCCACGCCGGCGCACCCCCCGCGCACCGCGCCCCATACGCCCGCCCCAGCTCCCGCCCCAGCGGCCCCATCGACCACCCATCCCCCGCAATGTGATGCACCACCACCACCAGCACGCACTCCAGCTCCCCCACCACAAACAACCACGCACGCACCGGCAACTCAGCCGTCAGATCAAACCGGTACCCCGCCGCACCAGCCACCGCCCCCGCCAGACCCCCCGCACCAACCCCCGCCACCTCCAGCACCGGCACCCCCTCCCCGCCACCAACCACCCGCTGCCACGGCACCCCCCCAACCTCAGGAAACACCGTCCGCAAACTCTCATGCCGCCCCGCCACATCCCCCAGCGCCAACCCAAGCGCCACCCGATCCACCCGCCCCCGCAACCGCACCGCCAGCGGAATGTTATAAACCGCACCCCCACCCGCCAGCCGCGACAAAAACCACAACCGCTGCTGCGCAAACGACAACGGGGTCAGCACGAGGCACTCTCACCGCTCGGGGCCCCAGGGCCGCTCGGACCGGCGAGGCGCCGATGATGCTCGCCATTGCCTTCGCCGAAGGCGGTTAAGGAAGGGATCGCCAGCGGGGTCTCATCGGGCGCGTGCTTGCCTGCCAGGAACTCCATTAGCAACCACCACGCTGGCACAAGGCCAGAGTACTACGAGCTAGCCCAGAACGGTAGATATGCCATCGCTGTCCGTCTCGGCACCATCGCCGACATCGGTGCTGGCCAGGAACGCTTCTTGCCGATATACTGCCAATATATCATAAATCTAAAACTAATCTTCAAAGATTATTTCCTTAGCCGATACCGTGATTAGGTGATGATCATGGCGGTACTTCCTGGCGGGGGCAGATGGCGATCGGGTTAGACCTGGAGGACGGCGTCCTCGACGTGCTCGGGATCGGGTTCGGCCCTTCGAACCTCGCCCTGGCAATCGCGCTTGAGGAAGGAACAGGCAGGCAGGCCGGATCTCGGCCCGTCCGGGCGGCCTTCCTGGAGAGGCAAGGCCAGTTCGGCTGGCATAAGGGCATGCTGATCGAAGGCGCGACGATGCAGGTGTCGTTCCTCAAGGACCTGGTCACCATGCGCGACCCCACTAGCGATTTCAGTTTCCTCGCGTACCTGCACCAGATGGGCCGCCTGGCGGCCTTCATCAACACCAAGGACGTGTACCCGAGCCGGGTGGAGTTCCACGGCTACCTAAGCTGGGCCGCCGCCCGGTTCAGGGACCGAGTCGGCTACGGCCTCGACGTGCTCGGTGCCGCGCCTGTCCTTCGCGGCGATGACGTCAGGTATATCGACGTCGTGGCCCGCAGAGTCGCCGACGGCGGCCTGGTCAGGTGCCGTACCCGCAACGTGGTCGTCGCCATGGGCCTGGAACCCTGCCTGCCTCCCGATGCCGTCGCATCGCCCCGCGCCTGGCACAGCTCAGAACTGCTCGACCGGACCGCGGCTATCCCGGCGGACCGGGCGCAGACGTTCGTGGTCGTGGGGGCGGGCCAGAGCGCCGCCGAGGTCGTCGACTACCTGCACCGCAAATTCGGCCTGGCGCAGGTGCATGCGGTCTTCGCCAGGTTCGGCTACAGTCCTGCCGATGACACGCCCTTCGTGAACGCCATATTCGATCCGGACACGGTGGACGTCTATTATCGCTCGCCCGACGACGTCAAGAACCTGATGCTCGGCTACCACGCCAACACCAACTACTCGGTGGTGGACCGGGATCTCATCACCGACCTGCACCGGCGGGTGTACCAGGAACTGGTCACCGGCGAGCAGCGGCTGACGATGCGCAACTTGTCGCGAGTCGTGGCCGTCCGTGACACAAAGACCGCCCTCGAGGTCGACATCAAGTACCTGCCCGATGGCCAGGTAACCCAGCTGCGGGCCGACTGGCTCGTCTATGCCACCGGTTACCGTACCCGGAGCCCGTTGCGCATGCTCGGCGAACTCGGCAGCTACTGCAAGATCGAGCCAAGCCAGTCGGTCCGACTGGAACGTGATCATCGCGTCGTCACTTCCGAGCGGATGCGATGCGGGCTCTACATCCAGGGAACGGCGGAGACCAGCCACGGGCTGTCGTCCACGCTGCTGTCCACCACCGCGGTCCGGGCGGGCGAGATCGCCTGCTCCATCGCGGCCAGCCTTGACGAAGCCGACGGCCACGAGCAATACCCATCCCAATCGCAGAAGGGCTGACGTTTATGCAGGTGTTCACCGCCGACCCAGCAGTGCTGGCGTCGGAGCATGATATCTTGATCGGCCGGTGGGAACAGTACGCCGGAGTCGGCGAAACCCCGTTCGGCGCGATGTGGTGCGTCGTGCCGCCAGGCGGGCGAAGCAACCTCGACTGCCATTCCGAGCGCGAACTGTGGGTAGTAGTGCAAGGCGACGCCGAGGTCGAGAGCGGCCAGCACAGCCGGTTCGCGCCGGCCGGCAGCGCGGTGCTGCTTGAGAGCCAGGAACCGCACGTCATGGTCAACCGTTCCGCCGACGAGCCGCTGATAGTACTCAGCCTGTACTGGGAGCCAGGCGCGCCGGGGCAGGCCGATGCCGGCTGACCAGGACGCCCCGTCGCTTACCGTCATCACCGTCCCGCCGCCTACGCCTAACGGCCCGCTGCACCTGGGCCACCTGAGCGGCCCGTACGTGGCCGCCGACGTGGCGGCGCGGGCCGTTCGCGCCTGCGGCTCGCCGGTGCTCACCGTGGGCGGTCTCGACGCGCACCAGAACTATGTGCAGGTCAAGGCCGAGGCGCAGGGCCGGTCGGCGCAGGCGGTTCTCGATCAGTACGAAGGGCTGGTCAGGGAGGGCCTGCGGGCTGCCCGCGTCAGCTACGACCTGTTCGCCGATCCGCGGGCCGACGGTAAGTACCGCGACGCCGTGACCAGGCTGCTCGGCGACCTCCTGGCCAGCGGAACCATCGCCATGGCCGAGGTGACCATGTTCGGCTGTGACGGCTGCGGTTCGACCCTGCACCATGCTTATGTGTCTGGCCGCTGCCCTGGCTGCGACGCCGGCTCGGGCGGCGGCACCTGTGAGAACTGCGGCATCTTCACCACCGCGGCGAACCTCGGCGAGCCGCGTTGCGCCAGGTGCGGCGGCTCGCCGGTGCCGTTTCAGACGCGAGTCCCGCTGCTGGCGCTCGAGGCCTACCGCGCCGAACTGGCGGAAACCTGGTCGCGCGCGATCATCCCGGCGCGGGTCCGCGCCGTGCTCGGCCGCTACCTCGCCGCCGGACTGCCCGACGTGCCGCTGGCGTACCCCACCGACTGGGGCATACCCTCAGGCACGGCAGGGCAGCGCATCGATGTCTGGGCCGAGATGGGGCTAGGCATGCTGGCCGGGATAGCCGGGTGGCTCGACCCCGGCGTCAGCACGCCGCAAAGCTACCGGTCAGCCTGGCGGCGGGTAGGTGCGTGCTGGCACTTCCTCGGCATCGACAACGCCTTTTACTACGCCGTGCTGTTTCCTGCATTGTTCGCCGCGGCGGGCCTGCCACCTGGCTGGCTGAGCGGCCTCGTGGTCAATGACTTCTACCGTCTCGACGGCTTGAAGTTCTCTACCAGCCGCAACCATGCCATCTGGGCGCACGAGTTCCTGGCCGAAGAGGATCCGGCCGTGGTCAGGATGTTCATGCTCTGGGACCGGCCAGATCGCTACGAAAGCGGGTTCACCCGCCCGGCGTACGCCCAGTTCCGCGACTGGGTGCAAGCTGCCGCCTGCTCGGGGGGCACTCTGCCGCCCGGTCTGGTCGAACCGGAGATCTGCCGGGCCTGGCACGCGCTCGAGCTGACATCGTTCGACCCTGGCCTCGCGCTGCGCTGCCTGCTGGCGGCGGGCGCTAACCGTGCTCCCCGGCTGCTCAGCGCCCTGACCGGCGGCTCCTGGTCAGAGCCTCCCCCTCCTGCGTAGCTCGGGCAGCACTCCCTCTCCGAACCAGTACGCCTCTTCCAGGTGCGGATACCCGGACATGATGAACTCGTCCACCCCGCGGGACGCATAGTCCTCGATCAGGTCGGCGACCTCGTCATGGCTGCCAACCATGGCGGTCGCCGCCCCGCCGCGCAGCAGCCCCACCCCGGCCCATAGGTTCGGGTAGATCTCCAGGTCCCTGGGATCGCCGCTGAGCCTGAAGTCCTCGAGCAGCGCCTGCTGCCGCCGCTGGCCAACCGATTCACCGACCGCCAGCGTGCGCTGCGCGCTCGCGATTTCGCCATCGCCGGCGAAACCGATCAGTTGCGCCGCCTGTGCCCAGGCCTGCTCCGCGTGGTCCCTGGTGATGACGTGAATCCTCATCCCGAACCGTAGCTGCCTGCCCTGTTGCTCGGCGAGCCCGCGAACCACGCCGATCTTTTCCGCGACCTGCGCAGGGGTTTCGCCGAAGGTCAGGTACACATCCGCGTGCCTGGCCGCCACCTGCACCGCAGGCGACGAAGATCCGCCGAAATAGACCACGGGGAGCGGGTCGGGCCGGGAGAACACGGTGGCGCCCTCGACGGTGTAGTAGGTGCCGGCGAAATCGAAGGGCTCGGCCCCCCAGGCTCCGCGCACCACGGAAAGGAACTCATCGCACCTGGCGTACCGCTCGTCGTGCGGCATGAAATCGCCGAACCTGCGCAACTCATCGGAATGACCGCCGGTGACCACGTTGAGCAGCAGCCTGCCCCGCGACAGCTCCTGCAGCGTGCCAGCCATGTGCGCGGCGAGGGTCGGCGACGTGATACCAGGGCGGAAGGCCACGATGTACTTCAGCCGCTCGGTTTCCCTGGTCAGCGCGGCCGTGACCAGCCAGGCGTCCGCACACCAGACTCCGGTAGGCGTCAGCACTCCGTAGAAGCCCAGTTGCTCGGCCGCCCGTGCGATCTGCGCCATGTACTCGATGTCCGGCGCCCGCCAGACCGCCGCTGCGCTAGCACCGCCAAGCGCCGGACCCTCGGTCGCCTTTCCGTCCAGCGACGGATAGGCCCGGTCAGAAATGGTGCGCCCGTCGCCTGACGTCGGAAGGTACCAGTGCATCCTGAGCTTCATCTTGCCGGCCTATTCGTATCCGTACGCTTGCAGCACTTCCCCGAACCTGTCGTCCACGAGGCGCGCGAGCGCCGGCGTGAAGGCCTGCCGCCACCCGCCGATCTGGCCGCGGTAGAACGAGAAGACGTCGGGGTTGAAGAGCCTGCCTGCCACGCCGGCTGGCTCGGTGTCGGTGACGCCGAGGAACTCAAACACCCGGCTAAGCGCGCGGACCTGGGCCTGCGCGGAACCGCCGCCCCTCGGGCCGATCAGTTCCTCGAAAGAGGTCTTGCACACCTTCGGGTGGTGCAGCAGCCAGAGCATGCGCTGATGATCGCCAAGCCCCGGAAAGGAGCGGTCCGCGAGCGCGTAAGCCAGCCGGTCCTCGAGCGTGGCCTTAGAGTTCAAGATCTCGCTGATGGGCAGCAGGTCATTGTAGTTACTGAAGCCGCGGCCGGTCTTCCCGCAAAGGAAGTTCACGAATGACAGCAGCATGTCCCGCGGATCGCGGTAGTTGAAAATGATCCTGGGCTCTCCTGTCTGTGACCACTCGCGCAGGAACTGGCCGTCGACCTGCTTGATGTCAAGCTGGTTGATCACCCAGCAGACGCCGGGCGGGGTGGCCGCGAAATCGGACCCGACGGCCTGCCTGTGCACCTGCGCGGCGAACCCGGTCTCAAGCGAGGCCCGGGTATACCAACTGGCCAGCGGCTGCGCCAGCCTCCTCTCCCAAGAGAAGACCAGCGCCTCCCAGGCGCGGTCCGTCGCCTCGGTGAACTGTTCAGCGCTGCTCGTCTTCAGCCTGGAAATGGCTTCTTCTTCGTACCCCAGCCGGGCGATCTGCCACCGCGTTTCCTCGCTGAATTCAGGCAGGATCTCCGGCCTGAGCCGCACTCCAGAGCCGGCCATTCCGTAACCGAGCGCGGTCATCATTTCCTGGAGGATATGCGTGCCAGACTTCATCAGCGAGACGATAAGGACCCGCTGCGCACGCCCCGAACTCGTCGAATCCACAGGTGACTTCACCGTCTCAATGGCTAGACTGTGATGCGCGCAATATACATTTTTAGTATGATAGCCGTGGCCGGAATGTCAACCCCAGAGCCGGCTGAGCGGCACGATCGGAATCCAGCCGTCGCATCGGTATGCATGCTCACCCGTGTACAGGACGACAGCTTCTTGCAGGCGCGAGCCAAGGCGGTCTTTGAGCAGGCGAAGTCCGCGCAGGTCGGCGCCACTGATGCGGGTCCCGGCCTTGATCTCGAAGGCGACTACCTTGCCGTCGTCTCGCTCAAGCACGAGATCCACCTCCTCGCCGGCCTCCGTGCGGAAGTAACCGACCGCCACCGGCGCCTCGGACCAGCTCACTTGCCTGAGCATTTCACCGACCGCGAAGGTCTCGAGTAGATGCCCGTACTCGGTGAGCGTCGCCGGTGCGGCCTGCGCGATCTTCTGCGGGGTGAGATTAAGCAGCCAGGCCATCACGCCAGAGTCGGTCATGTGGACCTTCGGGTGCTTGACGATCCGCGAGCCTGGCCAGACCTGGCGGCAAGCTGGCCAAGCAGCCTAGGCAGCATCTCGCGCTGGCGCACTCGACAGATGTCCATCACATCCTTGTCGATAACGAGGTCGATGTAATTGCTGAACCAGCGCGAGCGGGACCCGCCAGGCGGGCGGCGAAGTGCCAGCGGCATTCCGCCTGACGTCGATCGCCGGGCATATTCGTCCCTGGTCGTCGTCGCCACTTGCCCTGGCGGCATCGCCAAGCCACCGTCAAGTGCCCTGGCGACGAAGGACTCCGGTATTCCGTCGATCTCGCCTTGAGTCAGTGGGAGCACGGGGATGATGTCCACCCTGCCCGTCAAGACCTGGGCGGCCGACGGAATGGCCCCAGCGGCGCAGGCTCACAGGATGTCCCAGGGCACCGGACGGCACAACAGCCGATGCGGCAGGGTAACCGCATGGTCGCCGATCCGCATCAAGAGTCGGTCACCGATCAACCCGAGGCAGGCCGCAGTGCGCGTGTCACCGGGGACAGGTGCCGGTCCCGGCACGAGATAGCTGGTGAATACCTCAAGTTGCGGGCGGGCATTCAGCACCATCTGGCGCGATAGCGCACCCGGCCGCCGGTCGGTTACCTGGACAAATCCGGGGCCCGCCCGGTAATAGCACAGTCCGGTCTGATGGCCTGCCCGCCATGCCTGCGGCCGGGCACTAGGGCCAGGACCTGAGCCCTCGGATTGCGATGACGGCGGCGGCAGATGGCAAAGCGAGTCGGTATCCAGGTCCTTGCCGACCTTGCCCGACCAGCTAACCCAGACCCCGGCCGACGTCGCGTCGCGGAGAAACCGCACGAAACGCAGCACCGCCAGTCCCCGGCTCGCGGAGAGGTTCACCTCATCGGTGACCGCAACGTGATGCACACCCGACCGGCGCAGACTGCCCGCAGGCACGTCGTCGAAGAAGGTTGCCGCTTCGGCCTCGCTCAGCCGGATGCTGACCGCGCCGCGGTCGCCCGCAGCGCCCCGAGCGCCGAAAGCCGCGCTTTCGCTACCCGTCATCTGGCGCTCGCACCGGCACCGTGGTCCTGCGCTAGCAGCGGACGCGGTGCGCGCACTGGCGGCCGGTCGGTCGCGAGGGCGACGATACGGCCGGCGTCCTCGAAGATCAGGCCTTCGGTTCGCGCCCAGGACAACCAGTCGCGTATTTCCTGCTCGCCGGACTCCATCCCCTGGTCGGTCAGGCGCCTGACCATGCCTGAAACCGTGTGCGGCGTCATGAGCAGCAGGTAGGCAGCCGCAAGCGCCGGCTTGTCGATCGTAATCCGCCGCCGCGGCCAGCCGGCCCGCGCGTCATAGATGTGCAAGGCTTCGCCGTCCTGCCGGTACACCAGGCTGCTGCCCAGGTAATTGTCGCGCCACCAGGCGACCCCAGCGGCGAGCGCTTCTTCCGTGGCCCCGGTAATGCCATGCGCCGAGGTGCCGAACTGGTATCCGATATCGAAGATCTCACTGGCAGGAAGGTCGTAGAGGTACTGGTAGAACTCGGCCGCATGGCGCTCAGTGAAGCCGAGCTCAGGTCGCTCGAAGTACGGGCTGAACCTTTCCAGGATTATCCTGGTCGCACCGGCGGGCGGCTGCAGGTGAACCAGCGCGGGAATTTGCTCGATCACCGCCAGGTAATCGGCCTCGTCTTCTCCGGGAAATCCGTAGAGAAAATTCCAGTCCACCGTTAGCTGATTGCACTCGCAGTCGCGAAGAACCTGGACGTTTGCCGTGGCATGGACGCCCTTATCCATGAGCGCAAGTACCCGGCTGCTGAGACTCTCGATCCCTGGCTGAATATGACTTACCCCGGCGTCGCTGAACAAGGCGAGCTGATCGCGCCGCAGATTAGCCTTGACCTCGTAGTAAAACCGCAGATCCCAGCCGGCGTTTCTGATCCTGGGCAGCAGGTCCCTGGCATGGCTCTTGTCCATGATGTTCTCGACCATCACGATGTCAAGCACCTGATGACGGGTAACCAGGTCCGCCAGCGCGCTCCACACGTCGTCGGCGGACTTCGCCCGGAACTTCATGGCGCTGCCGTTCAGCCCGCAGAATGTGCACTGATGCTTTTCACCCCACCAGCAGCCCCGCGCCGCCTCGAACAGCAATCTGGGCTGCACCTGATCCCGCACCTGGCTGCGGCCCAGCGCGCCGAACCAGCCGGAATAATCGGGGCTGGGTATCAGGTCGACGGGCACCAGGCCGGACGGCCCATTGCAGACGCTGCGCCCATCCGCCCCGCGCCAGGTCAGCCCGGGAACGCCAGCGATATCCCGCTCGCCGGACAACGCTTCGAGCAGGGCAACGAACGCGATCTCCGCCTCGCCGCTCACCACGTAGTCGATGAACGGGAAGTTGCGATGCAGCGCGGGACCCATCGGGAACTCACAGTTACCGCCGCCGAATAAGATCGGCAGGTCAGGCTGGGCGTCCTTCAGTTGCCTGGCCAACGCCAGCGAGGGGACATTTTGCTGGAACGTGGAACTAAATCCGACCAGGTCAGGCTCATGCGCGAGAATCTCCGCCGCGGCCAGCGTGATGAAGCCGGCGGCGTGGTCGCGCATGGCCGCTGACTTCCCTGGATCTGCGCGGCGGCCGGCCAGGTACCCCGGATAATCGTGCGCGTGGAAGTCCGGGCGGCCGGCCAGCACTCCGGCGAATACCCAGTCGCCCATGCCATGCCAGACGCCCCAGTTCGCCACGTAAGAGTAATCCTGTGCAGTGATCGTGCCCATGGACCGGTCAAGCAGGTATTCTGCCCAGCGCAGATTGCCGTAGTAATCGATGACCTCCGGTGGCCGCTTGCAGGCCCGCGCCCGCGCCCTGAGCAGGCCAAGCGGCAGCGAAGGTGTCTCCAGCAGATTCCATGGCATAGAGACAAGAAGCATTTTCATGCCGATCGCACTTCCTCGGCGGCCCATCCAACCGCGTAGGCCATGGCGCGGACAGTCAGGTCGAGCGCCGCCGGGCTGACATTACGCACCGAGTCTGCTGGCTGATGATAACCGGGATCGTATAGCTGGCCCGCGATGCCACCGTAACGTTCCTGTTCGGCCTGCGTCTTGACCCCCACAGACCCGCAATGCAGACCGCCGACGGGTATCCCGGCGGCACGGAACGGCTGGTGGTCAGACCCGATCGTCGCCGCGTCGACGTATTCGTAACCGATCCCGCGGGCCTGAAAGTAACTGTCGAATGGCGTGCTCACCGTGCCGGGGCCGTGCATCACATAAGGGACGTAGTTCGGTGAGCCGATCATCTCGGCGTTGAGATAAAGCGCGGTCGCTCGCCGGTCCGCGTCGGAGAGCCGGCTGACGTAGTAGCTGGATCCCACGTTGACCAGTTCTTCCGCCGTCCACAGCGCGAAGATGACCTGGTTGGTGACCGGCCTTTGGGCCGATGCGAGCGCGACGGCGCTCTGCAGCACGGCCGCTACTCCTGAACCGTTGTCATTGATGCCGGGCGCCTCGAGCACGCTGTCCAGATGCGCGCCGACCACGACCTGGCCAGCGCCGCTGTCACTGGTGGCGGCGAGCACGTTCTGGCTGACCATGCGCTGACCGGCGCCAGCCCAGTCAAGCCGCACCTCAAGCTCCCCCGGCCCGGCGGCGAGGGCAGCGAGCCGCGCGGAGTCGTCCTGCGAGATCGACGCCACCGCGATCGGCGGCGGGTCGGCGCCGAACCAGTGCAGCCGGTCGATGTTCGCCGGCGTCGGCGTGTCGGTATAGAAAAGCACCGCCAGGGCACCTGCCGCACTGGCCGCGCTGACCTGCCTGGCGTAACCACCGGTGACGCGGGCAAGCAGCAGGACCGCGCCGCGCAGATCCTGGCGGACCTCGGCGACCTCCTCGATTCCGAAGGCGACGACCAGCCGCGCTCGGGCGACGGTCACCGGCGGAGAGTCGTCCATCAGCAAGGTGCGCGGGCGCCAGCCGACGTCCGCCAACTGAGTGCGTTCCGAGGTCGCGACGAACCTGGTGCAGGGCACATCTGGAGTACGCACCTGATATCCGGCCGCCCCGAGCACCTCGGTGACGTACTCAACGCAGGCAGCGTAGCCCGCCGTGCCGGTGGCGCGATTACCGCCGTGCGCGTCCGCGATGCGCTGCAGTGCGTGCAGGTGCGTCAGGGCGCCGGCACCGGACACCGCGTCCGCTAGTTCGTCACCTAGCCCGTTCACCACGCAAGCCAGGGAGACGCAAGCCAGGGAGATAAGCGCGGTGCCGGGAGGCCAACCATTTGCGACATACCTCAAGACTAGGCTAGTGACGATTTTATCGCAATGAGTGCTAACCGGACCGCTGCCGGTGGTGGTCGACACCTTGGCCAGTACCGTGATTGGATCTACCCAGCACCGCCCTTAGCCGTCCGCATAAGGAAATAGCCATGAAACCGTTGTCGGCCCCGCTCGGACGCCTAGCCGGCAAGCTCACCGGTGTTCTCAGCCGACCCCGGCGGCCTGGCGCCTTGATGAGAAACCGCAACTTTCGCTTGCTGTTCTTCGGGCAAACCCTGTCCGCCCTTGGTGACCGAGCGCTAATCATTGCCTTCGGGATATGGGTTAAGGAGCTGACCGGCAGCAACGCCGCCGCCGGCGGAGCCTTCTTCTTTGTCGTAGTGCCATATTTATTCGCGCCGTTCGCGGGTGTCATCATCGATCGCCTGCCGCGACGCCTGGTTTTCATCGCAGCCAATCTCGTGATGGTTGGGGTGCTACTTCTCACCCTGCTTGTACACAGCGCGGGACAGGTCTGGCTGCTCTATTTGATAACGCTCTGCTATGGATTTTCAGGCATCATCATCAGCCCCATCCAGTCGGTGCTTGTCGCTGGCATCGCAGAAACCGATGACCTGGCGAGCGCGAATGGCCTGCTACAGTCCTCGAGCGATGGGGTTAAATTGCTGGCACCCCTGATCGGTGCCGCGCTTTTCGTGGTCGTGGGCGGCCACGACATCGCGCTCCTCGACGCCGGCACGTTCGCGGTGGCTGCTGTCTGCGTCTGGCTGATGCGTATCCCGGCCGAAGAACGCCAGCCAGGTGCCGAAGACCGGCTTGCGAAAGCCGGCCGGTCCCAGCCGGCCGAACCGGTCTCCGGGCGCGAGAGCTGGCGCGAGGAGCTGCTGGCCGGCCTGCGGCATGTGGCAAGGACACCGGCCCTTCGTGCCATGGTGATCGCGCTCGGCGCGGCATTGCTCGTTACCGGCTTTTCCCAGACCCTGATCTTCGCGATCGTCAGCGACGGACTGCACCGCGGGCCGGCCTTTGTCGGGGTCCTGGTCAGCGCGCAAGGACTCGGCGCGATCATCGCAGGCCTGTCGGCCGGACGAGCCACCAGACTGCTCGGCGACGGACACGTCGTCACCATCGGCATCGCCGGCATCGCACTCGCTTCGCTGATCTATCTTGCTCCCTACCTCGTCACCGTGATCATTGCCGCTCTCCTGTTCGGCATCGGCGTCTGCTGGTCGACAGTCGGCATGGTGACTATGGTGCAGCGCCGCACGCCGACCGAACTCCAGGGCCGGGCGCTGACGGCCACGATGGGCCTGGCGAGTACGCCGCAGACAATATCGATCGCGCTCGGCGCGGCGCTGTCACTGGTCGTGGACTACAGAATCCTGCTCGGCATCATCGCCCTGGTGACCGGTGCGAGCGCGCTCTGGCTGGCCAGACGGCTCGCCGCCGAGCCGAAAGGCTCGTGATCTCCGTTTCCGGTGGCAATGGCACTAAGGATAGTTCTGCGCTAGAGTGCCGATATGCGAGTTATCTGCGTAGGCTTAAACCGCACCGGCACCACTTCGCTGACCTTAGCCTTAGAAGAACTCGGCTTCGGTCCTTGCTATCACATAAGAACTCTTAATTCCGAGCCGCATCGCGTGGTTGACTGGCTCACTGCGGAGAGGGATCCCGCGCACGCTGACTGGGAGCGCATCTTCCGGGGATTCGACTCAGCGGTAGGCAGCCCGGCTAGCGCCTTCTGGCGGGAAATAGCCGATGAATTTCATTCCGCGAAGGTAATTCTGACGGTCAGACCGGCCGACGGCTGGTACGAAAGCGTCGCCGCCACGCTGAACGAGGCTCTCGCACCAGAACCTGCCGCGTTACGCCTGCTCACCTGGCGGCGAGCGAAGCATGCATCGGCCTACGCCACGGCGAGCGACGCGTTCCAGGAGCGGATCCTGGAACGCGAGGTCGGTGGCGATTTCAGCGACCGGGAACGCACGATCAGGGCATTCAACAAGCACATCGCCGACGTCAAAGCGGAAATTCGGGCCGACCGGCTGCTGGTCTACACTGTGCGGGACGGATGGGAGCCGCTGTGCGCGTTTCTCGGCGTGCCGCAACCAGCGAGGCCGTTCCCGCGCGAGAACGACCGGGCCACCTACCGTCGACGCCTTCGGGCAGCACGCAATGACGTGCTGGTCCCGCGCCTGCTCGCCCTGACGGGCGGCGCAGCCGTACTGGTCATCTTGGCGGCGTGGCTGCGCCGGGTGAACCGCAACTCGAAATAGCTGGCCGCTGAATCCTTGTTCCTGCGGCACCGGATGCTGCCGTTGCCTTTGTACTGAGCAACGGCAGCATCCGGGTACTGCTTTATTCCGCTAGTGCCGGTACCGCATCGATATCACCTCATCCTTCGCTAGTGGAGACTGGCCTCGTGGCTTGATATCCCGCGCAGCGTGAGATTGCGCCGGTAGACGGGTTCTCGCACGGTTCGGGCGCGCGGATACTCGACCGCGATCGTGGTGAAGACGATCCGTGCTTGCAAGATGGCCAGCGGCTGCCCGAGGCAGGAGTGAGCACCGCGCCCGAATCCGAGATGAGGATTGGGGCGGCGGGTGAAGTCCAGCACGTCCGGCGCCGCAAACCTGGCCGGGTCGCGGTTGGCGGCGCCGAACATGATCGTGACTGGATCGCCGGCCGCTATCAGCTGACCTCCCAATCGTCGCTGGGCGACACAAGCCCGGCCATCGGCCTGAACTGGCGCGGCGAAACGCACGATCTCTTCCATGGCCAGGCCAGGAGCGCTGGTCGCCAGCTTCGCCATGCCGTCCGGCTCGGCCAGGAGAGCAGCGAACCCGATTCCGAGCAACCTGCCCGCGGATTCGAAACCGGCGTGCAACACGGCCCGGAGACTATTGAGCAGTACTGGCCGGGCTACCCCGCTGGTGGCGGCTGCCGCCGTGACATACCCGATTAAACCTTCTGAACACCGACGACTCAGCCAGGTGCCGGTCACGTCGGCGAGTTCTGCTCGCGCTGACACTGCCGGTTCGTCCGTCTCCGGCCAGATCCCCGCGTCCATTCCGTCGACGATGCGCTGGGAGAGCGGGAAGAACCAATCTGGGTCGATAGGCGGGCAGCCGAGAACGGTAGTGATCGTTTTCAGCGCCAGCGGCGCCGCGAACTCGGTAACGTAGTCGAAAGATTCCCGTCTGGACAGGTTCGCGAGCCGACGGCCGACTTCGGCCGTAACCGCCTTCGCTAACCCGGAGTAATCAATCGCCCGAACGGCGTCGACTAGTAAACGCCGGATTCCGGTGTGCTCGGGAGGGTCAAGTGACTGGATGCTGAGCAGCGGCTCAGGTGTGTTTTCGCCAATCCGTCGCCAGTCAGAAGCGAAGCTTGCCGGGTCACGCAGCACAGCTAAGCAATCCTCGTAACGAGTCAGCACCCATGAGCCGATGCGATCGCTCCAGCACACGGGGCTGGAGTCCCGTAATCGCGCGTAGAGGGCATATGGGTCGTGCGGGGGCTGGAGATCGGCCAGCTCCGAGATGGGATCAGGGATCATCGTGCCACTCACGGCACCTCCCTTACCTCTGGCCCGAACCGCCGACGCTCCGGTCTGCTCTCACTATCGCATGAGTTATTGCCCTGGCGCAATAACATAATTATCATTATTCATTCATATAAGCGGCGATACAGGTCTGTTTCTGCCTTATGGATAGGACGGTGGCGCGTCTTGCGGAGCTGCGCCCCAGGAGGTGGGCTGGGTGGTGAGGCTCCAGTTGAGGCTCTGGCCTCCGCCGAGTGGCCTGACCGCGCCCCAGACGCCGTTCTTCTGGCTGGCGGCGAAGCCACGGAAGGCGCCGATGACGATCACCTTTGGGCAGGTACTTCCCGAAAGCAGTGCAATTGCCGGTCGAAGGGCAGGATATGTAGTCGATAACAGCGCCGGCAGAGCCTGGATTCAGGGCGGCGGCGAGCTTGATCGCCTCAGCCTGACGCCACCCGCCGTGCCGCTCGGTGACGACGAGTGCCTGCGCAGGCACACTGACAGGCCGGGGATGGTTTCCGCCTTGCCCCAGACACCGTCGCTCTCGCTGGCCAGCATGGGCCGCACCGTGTGCGGGAAGTACAGGACGCCGATCGCACCGCAGTTGCCTGAGAGGGCACAGGAAACCGAGTCGACCTCACCGCCGACCGGCCGAGCGCCAGCCGTCGCCGCCGACCCCGAACGCGCACACTGTGACCACCGTCGCTGTCAGCGCGGCCGCGCGCAAGAGAACCACAGCCCGCAGTCGTGCTGTCATCACTGACCACCTCCGCCGGAATCGCCATCACCTCCTCAGCTGATGCACACCACGCCAATCCGGTTTACCGCACCCAAGGCACCGCCGCGCCGCCGGCCCTCAGCGGTTGCGGTGAGTGGGCATCGCGGCGCCGGCGAGCACATCCTCGGCGCGGTGACAGGCGACCAGGTGACCTAGAGCAGCCTGCCTCAGCGCGGGCACCTCGATGCGGCAGCGTCGGATAGCCAGCGGGCACCGGGGATGGAACACGCAGCCGGAGGGCGGCCTGGCCGAGTCGTGCGATCGCGACGCGCTGGCGCCGGACCAGCGCCTGGCCCTGCAGTTGGCCTGCCGGGCCAGGCTGATGCGGTAGCGCCGTCGTTGCCCGCGCCCCGCCTGGGCCGGGAGCGGGACGATTAGCAGACGATAGTGTTCTCGATGCAGGCGGTGGTCCACTTGTAGCAAGTGGGGTTGGTGGTGTCGAAGCAACGGCCCTCGCCGTCAGCGCTCTCGGCGAACTCCGCGCGGGGTTCGCGCAGGTTCTCGCCGGCGACGCGTGGTTCCAGGCTGAGCAGCGTATCCACAATGGCTCCCTTGAGGCTTTCGTGCACGATGATCTTTTTTCACCGATTGCGCCTATACCTCTTATACTGATTTGCGGCCTAGTGCCTGTCAATCCCGCAGTTGCTTGACAGGCACTGTGACGGGCTTCACCATGAGCAAGGCCAGCCATTCAACCGGCCGTCCGCCACTGCGGGAAGGGGTCCGTTGCCGGAATATCAGCGCCAGGCTTCGAGCATGAGCAGTCCAGATGCTGATCACGAGTTGATCGAACGGCTCGTCAGGGACGGTGTCGGCTCGGCCTGGGGAACCGGCGGCGACGCCACCTGGCTCGTGGTAGTCCCAGAAGGCCAGCGCTTGGAGCGGCAGGGGTGGAAGCTGCATATCTCCTCACGCGCGGCTGAGTTTCCCGATCTGGTTCGAGACGTCGTGCCGATGCTGGCCGCAGCGGGATGCGCGTTCAAGCTGGCCCGCTCACCGCAGGTTTTAGCCAGGCTCAACGACGGGATTACCTCTCCGGCGAGCGTGGGCAAAGCTTTTACGCTCTACCCTGACCAGCGGCAGGTCCGCGAACTTGGCCTGAAGCTGGCCAGCCTGCTGAGGGGACGGCCGGGGCCGCGGGTGCTCAGTGACCGGCAGGTGATGCCAGGAGCTCCGGTCTATTACAGGTACGGGCCATTCGACACGAGCTGGGAAGCGGGCCCGCACGGGCGGCTGATGCTCACGCTGACCGGCCCATGCGGCGAGCAGGTCGACGGATCGGCCGGACTCGATTACCGGCAGCCGCTGTGGGTCATTGACCCGTTCACCGGAAAGGCCGGCGATGACGAGCCTTCCGGTGAGGCCGAGGTGCTAGGGGGACATTTCCAGATCACCGGCGGGCTGAAGCAGGCGGCCGGCGGCAACGTCTATACCGCGCTGGACCTGCGCGACGGCACCGCCGTCGTCATCAAGCAGGCACGCGCCCTGGTCGGCGAGGACCGCAATCACGCCGACGCGCGGATGCGGCTGCGGAACGAGCGCCGCGTGCTCGGTGTCCTGGACGGTATCGCCGGGATCCCGCGTTTGGTGGATCATTTCCGGTACGCCGATGACGAGTTCCTGGTGACCACCGACTGCGGTCCGGTCAGCCTGGCCAGGGACGTGCCTGGCCGCGGTACCTACCGAGCCGATGACGATACCGGCCCGCGCAGCCTCACCCGGCTCGCGGCGAGACTGGCCGCCATAATCGGCCAGGCGCACAGTCGCGGCGTGATCATCCGTGACCTGTCGCCGAAGAACGTCGTCGTCAGCGAATCTGGCCTCACCATCGTTGACCTCGGCATCGCCGCCTACGACGGGCTGCACCTTGACGGCGCCACCCCTGGGTATGCGCCGGGCCGGCAGCACCGCTGTGAACCCCCGGTCCCGGCTGATGACTACTTCGCGCTTGGCATGACCATCTTGTTCGCCGCAACCGGCCTGGATCCCGTATGCGCGGGTGATGACCTGGAATTGCCCAGGTCCCGTGCGTTGTTGACGATCCGGTCCAGTTACGGTGCCCGTCCGCCAGCGATCATCGGCACTGCCGCCTGTCTTATCAGCGCCGACGAGCAGCTCGCGGCGCAGGCGTTCGACTGCCTGAAATCGGGCCAGCCAGGCACGGGCCGCGGTCCAGGCAGACCGCTGCCTGCCATGCCAGAGCTCACCCCGCAGAGCACCGCGGACATAACTGGCAACCTCCTGGACGACCTGCTCGAACAGGCAGAACAACTCCTGAATGACCCGCCCAGCCAGCGGGCAGCGCGCGACGCCAGCATCTACGACGGCAGCTCGGGGGTCGGGCTTGAGCTGCTGCATCACACCGGCAGCGCACGGACCGCACGCGTGCTTGAAGGACTGGCCAGATTCAGCAAACGGGCCGCGCAGCAGGCGAAACTCCCCCAAGGTCTCTTCACGGGCAGCACCGGCGTCAGCATCTTCCTGCACGAAGCCGCCGCAAGGGGAATCACGCTGCTGGACACCGTAAGTGCCCCGAGGATGACGCAGGAAGCGGAAAGCGACGACCTCCTCACCGGGGCATCAGGCACCGGCCTAGGTCATCTGTGGCTGCACCAGTCCGGCGATCCCGCCCACCTCGACATCGCCTTGCGCTACGCCAGGGACATCGTCACCGGCACCATCCCAGCCTCCCCCTTCCTCGATGAGACGGCGCCCGTGGCTGGCATGGACCCGGCGGTCGGGCGGGCACACGGCCTGGCAGGACCAGCCGAGTTCCTGCTCACCCTCGGCAGCCGAGCCGGCAACGACCTCATCCTCACCGCGGCCGCCGAGCGTGCCCGCGAGCTCGCCGACCGTACCCGCACGCTGCTCGAGCAGAACAGGCAGCTCACCGCGCCGCCGCTAGCCGTGTCATGGTGCCGGGGGCTATCTGGCATCGCGCCCGTGCTCCTGCTGGCCGGCACCGTGCTCGCGGACCCGTCCTTGACCGGCCTGGCCCTCGACACAGCCGACACCTGCATCGCCTACCTGCCCAGGCTCAGCACACCTGGCCGGTGCTGCGGCATCGCCGGGGTCGGCAGCTTCCTCATCGACTTCGCTATCAGCACTCAAGATGAGCGCTACTGGGACGCGGCTGAACGCGCCGGGGTCCAGATACTGCTGCGCAGCGCAGGCACTCCCGGACACCCCATCTTCCCGGCCGACCCCAACCACAGCAGCGCGGGCTGGGCCGCCGGGCTAGCAGGAATCCTGTCCTTCTTCCGGCGGCTTGCCCGCCGCGGCGAACCCGACAGCATTCCACTGCCCTGCCTAAGAACCCGCGCCCAGCCGGGGCCAGCTACTTCACTACCTTGATCCTCGGGAGCTTCAAGGTGATCTTCGTGCCAAGAGCGTTGGTGATCGTGACCGTGGGTGCGTAAGAGCCCTTGCGTGAATAGCGGTGGGCGACGGTTAGCCCGGTGGCATCGCGACGGTCCCCGAACCACCAGACGATCGTGACCGGTCCGAACGGAATCACCGAGCCCTGGAGCGTGAAGCGCACCTTGCCGCCCACGACGGCATGCCGGGTACTCTCGCGCGGCAGGAGAACGGCTCCGGTCGGGTCGCCGTGAACGGCGAACCGCCTGGCCGACTTGCCGTGCCGGCCGATCTTGCCTTTCCACTGCACGTTGCTCATCAGCGGCTTCCTGCCGTGCCCGAGGAACTGAAGCTCGCTGAAGATCGTATGGAACGAACTGCCGCCCTTGCCTTTGGCCGTTACCGAGTAGGTGCCGGGGACCGGCGCCAGGAACCACGCGATCGACCGGTCTCCCACCTGCGCGTAGCCCGCTCCAGGGAAGGTCTGGATCTTGTTGTCGGCTCCGACACCTACCGTTCGCCCGAGCGGGTCGGTGATCTCGAGCTGGGCGGGCGGATCCTGGACAAGCGCGACCTTGGTAACCGTCGGCAGGTTGGCGATCAGCGTGGTGTGCAGGTAAGTCTCAATCTTCTGCAAGGTGTCGCGGAAATTCACTGGCGGCGATCCGGCGAACGTGTCGACGTCTACGTAGTAGATCAGTTCGCTGGTGACCGGCACCGAGAACGGGCCGCTCTCCTCGGTGAATCCAGGTGAGTACCACTCGGCGTACAGGTCCGTGCTGGCTCGCGAGGTGTTAGCGAGGCAGTTGCTTGCTTCTGTGTAATCGGCGAGCGTCGGATTGCTGTTCGGGCTCTTGATGCCTTGCAGTCCCTTGAAATTACACACCGGCAGGTTCGCAGGGAGGTCGCTGGCGGGAATGAAGTCCACGGTGGCGGTGGTCACGCTATCGGCGATGTGAACAGAACCGAGCCCGGTGTTCAGGTACACCCTGAGCCTGCCCTCATTCGACTGCACGGTACACAGCGGATTCTGGTCAATGACGCCAAAATACAGCGGCAGGTCTGAGTAGCTGATGCTGACCCGCTTGTAGCTGAACTTCGCCGGCACGCTGACCGCCGGCAAGGTGATATTGGTGTCCACGCCCTCATTAGGGCAGGGAACAGTGAGCGTGAACTGCAGCGTGCCCGAGTTATTTATGCAGCCTGACCCAGAGGTGACATAGGCCGACCAGCCGATGTCAAAAGAACCGAGCGCCTTATAGTCGTGATCGAACGTCACCAGGAACGCGCCGTCCGCCCCGCCGCTGACAGACATGTCGGTGCTGGCGCCGTCTCCCCAGGTCACGTCAGCTTGGAAGGTGCAGCCGGTGGTGTCTCCATTGCTGTACAGACTGAAAGAGACACTGGGGCTCGAACTTGTGCAATCCGCAGAATCGGTAAAGCACGGCGTCGAGTCAGACCTGGAAATACCCGGCCCGGCCATGCCAAGTACTGGCTTGGCGGCGGCCGTCCCAGCCATGGCCGCCTGTACCGAACTCGCGGACGTCAGGGTCAAGGTTGTTGCCAATGCCATGACGACGGTGAGTGCCGCCAAGGCCACCTGGCTTAGGCAGCGCCGGTTGGCTATCTTCATGAATCAACAATAAACGGCGAGCCGAGCCATAAGAAGAGATTGACGCCTTAATTACTTATTGTCATAAAAATGTCAGTCTTGCAGGGTGAAACGCGAGTTCAGAACCGGTCGCTGCGGGTTAGCCGCCAGCGTGGAGATGAGCGGCCCAGAGCGACGGGCGGTCGCGGTAGCGCTAACGGATGTCCCGGATCGTCTCGTGCAGGGCTATCGCCGCGCTGGCTGTCTTGAGTTCACCGCTCGGCGTGCGGAGGTGGGTGTAGAACCCACCGGCGATGTCCGCGGCGATTTTGTCGTTGATTTCCCACAGGGTGCCGATCACATGCGGGTAGCCCGCTAGCTGGAACGCCGAGGCGAGGTGAATCGCCTCGTCGAGCAGGTCAGTGGCGGCGTTGCGTGAGGTCTGGCAGGCGGACAGATAAGCGAGCTGCGGACCGCTGAGCCGCACCGGCAGCAGGGTTGCGACCGTGAACGGGTCCTCCTCGTGGTCGTGCAGGTATAGCTGGCTGCGCGACGGATCGTTCGGGTGGCTGGCGGCGTGGCAGGCGAAGTGGGCGATGTGCGCCTCCGCCAGTCGGCCGATGACGGCTTCCTTCGTGGGAGTCGTGTCGCTGCTGACGTCGCTGGTCTCGATCAAGATGGTGGGCGCGGGCAGCTTCTGCTTCAGGCTGGCAGCCTCGGCGGCGACATTGTGCAGCGGCGAGGCTCCGGGGGTGGTGGGCATGGCCACCACCAGGCTGCGCTGAGGCGGCACGATGCCGAGACGTCCCCTCGCATGTGTCAGCGCCCTGATCGTGGGCGCGTAGGACGAGACCACCCGGTCGAGCACAGCCTGGCCTGGCTCCTGGTGGTCGCCGGCCGCGTGCAAAGGAAGCTGGCTGAGCATGCCGCCGGGTATCCACCAGACGCGGGGCCAGGTTCTGCCCGCCGGCGGCTCGCCATCGAATCCGAGCCGGCGGAGCACCGGCTCGGTGACCGCGCCCCACAGCCACCTCAGGATGTCGCCAAGGGTCAGCTCGGCGTCAATACGCTGCTGATAATCCGACGCGTTGCCGGCGATCGCTGCCAGCGCGCCGGTGAAGGCGCCGATCTGGCGGGCGAGGACACTGTCGGCGCTCACGTTTTTGAGCAGGGGTGTTGCTCAGGTAATTGACCAGGGCCTGGCCTGTTGCTGTTCTATCCGGCCGCGTCGTCTGGTGTGGTGGTGACACTCCGGCCGGGTCGTTTTCTGGGCCGGAAGCTTGGCCCGTTCATGACGGCCTGGTGGCTGTTGTTGATGAGCCGGTCCAGGAGTGATTCGGCGACGACTGGGTTGGGGAACAGCGGATACCAGTCAGCCGGCGCCCTGTTCGAGGTCAGCACCAGGGAGCGGCCGGCCCGCTCGGTGATCAGTTGGTAGAGGTCGTCGGCCTGGGGCGGGGTGAGCTCGCGCATCGCGAAGTCGTCGAGGATCAGGACGGCGGGGCGGGCGAGCTCGGCGAGGCGCTGGTGCCAGGTGCGGTCGGCGTGGCCGCCGGCGAGGTGGGCGAGTGCCCGGCTGGTCTTGAGGAACCGGACGTCGTGGCCGTGGCGGATCGCGAGGTGGCCGGGTGCCTGGGCGACGTGGCTCTTGCCGACCCCGACCGGTCCGGACAGGATGACTGATTCGCCGGCGGTGAGCCAGCGCAGGGCGGCGAGGTCGCGGATCTGGGCGGCGGGCAGCTTGGGTGAGGCGGTGAAGTCGAAGCCTTCCAGGGTGGCCTGTTCCTCGAACCGGGCCCTGCGCAGGCGGCGGGTCATGGACATGGACTCGCGGCGGGTGATCTCGTCTTCGCGCAGGACCTGGAGGAAGCCGGTGCGGCCGAGTTCCCCGGCGCGGGCCTGGGCCAGGCGGGCCTCGATGGTGGCGAGCATCCCGGACAGCTTCAGGGTCCGCAGCGCCTTGTCCAGCGCGCCGGCCTCGATCGTGGTGGTGGTCATGACGGTTCCGTTCTCGCCGTGAGGCGGTGTCGTGGTGAGCGTGGCCGCCGCGGTGGCGCCGGCCGTGGTGAGCGTGGTCATGACGCCGCCTCGGCGCCGGGAACCGCGGGCCGCAGCGGGACCACGTTCCCCGTGGCCGGGCCGGTGGCGAAGAGGGCCTGCTGGCCGTGGAGGAACGCCGGGGCTCCGCCGTCCCCGGCCGGCGCTGGCGCGGGGCCGGATTCGGTGCCGGCGGCGAGGATGCCCTTGACGGTGCGGTAGGACGGGTCGCCGGCGGCGGCGGCTTTCGCGCAGGCGGCTTCGAGCCGGCCGGGCTGGTGCTTGTCGGCCAGGCCGAGGATGCCCTGGGCGGAGCGGAGCCGGCAGAGCGCGTTGTCCTCCAGCAGCCCGCCGATCAGGGCCGTGCAGGCCGGGCCGATCCCGGCGGCCCGCCGCCGGGACCAGGCGGGGGTGCGCATCCGGAACGCGATCTTCTCCGGCGGGTAGTCACCAAGGTCGGTCTGCTTTCCCCTGGTGGTGCGGGCGTGGGTCTTGACCAGGTCCCCGCCGGAGAACAGCTGGACCATGGTCGCGGTGGAGCGGGCGTCGAGCGTCTTGCCGATGTGCTTCCACGGCACCGAGTACAGGCTCCGGCCGACCTTCACGTGGATATCCGGCCCGGCCTTGCACCGGGACCATTCCGCGAGGACGAACGGCTCCGCCGGCAGCGGCGCCAGCGCCTGCGCCTCGATGGCGGCGAACACCGCGGCGGGGGCGGCGCCGTCGAGGGGCCGGCAGGCCCGCTGCCCGGCGACGTCCGCGGACCAGCGTTCCGCCCCGGCCCGCATCTGCTCCAGCGAGGTGAACTCCCGGCCCCGCCAGAACGAGTCCCGGATATACGGCATCGGCCGCTCCACCTGCGGCTTATCCCGGGGCTTCCGGGATCTCGCGGGGTCGATCAGGACACCGTAATGAGCGGCCAGCCCGGCATAGGACCGGTTGATCTTCGGGTCATAAAGGTCCGGCTGCTCCACCCCGGTCCTCAGGTTGTCCGGGACCAGCCGGGCCGGCACCCCGCCGAAGAACGCGAACGCCTCGACGTGGCATCCGGTCCACGCCGCCTGGTCCATCTTGATCACCGGGCGGACGAACATGTGCCGCGAGCAGCACAGCACCATCGCGAACGCGTTCACCACGTGCCGGCGCCCGGTCCGCGGATCCATCCAGCGGCCCAGCTGCCCGTAATCGATCCGGGCTTCCTGCCCCGGCTCAGCCGGGACCAGCCGCAGCACCGTGACCTGGCCGCGGCGGGCCTCCTCCGGCAGGTTCCCCGCCACATACCGCCGCAGGCTGGCCACCGACACCGCCAGGCCCCGCTCATCACGCAGCCGCTGATGGATCGTCGCCATCGTCACCCCGGCCTCCAGCTAGGCCACGACGTAATCCCGGTGCGCGGCGATCGCCGGCCAGGTCACCTGCCGCAGCCGGGCATCAGCCAGCTCCGGGAACCACTCCCGCGCCAGCTCCCCCCGCAGCTCCTGGCTCACCGGCGGCCCGCCCGGCACCATCCCCGCGGCCTCCGCCGCCGCCAGGTACCTGCGGACCGTGTTCCGCGTCAGCCCCAGGCTGTCAGCGACCTCGGTCTTGTTCCGCCCCGCATACCAGTAAGTGAAAATCTCGCAGATATCGACCACGTCGAACGTCCTCCTCGCCATCGGACCCCCCGCCCCAAGGACGAGGGGAATGATCCCTGCTTCCCGATGACCAGGCCCTCCCGACACGCACGTCATGACCGCGGTCAATAACGTGATCGGGCTGCTCAATTACGTGAACGCCACCTCCCCCTCACCGCTCAATTTCGTGATCGCTGACAGACGTCCAGGCCGCATTCAGGCAGGCCGATGCTGGCGATCGCATCCCGCGTGATCAAGATGGCGTCGCTGCGGTATCGGCTGATATTGAACACCACGACCGGCCCGGCGTGGGCCTGTCCGGTCAGCTGATCGGGGGCGGGCGGCAGCAGGAACGACCCGAAGCCGTCGAGTCCGCGGATCCGGCCGAGCAGCGCGGCCAGCTCCTCGCTGGCCCGCCGCCGGTCCCGGCGCACAGGCCCGGCCCTGCCCGTTCCAGCTAGCCCCGCGGCCGCGGCAGGCAGCCCGGCATCGAGCACCGCATCCTGCGGCGCGTCAAGCTCATCCCGCAGCCGCAGGAACTCAGCCGCCAGTGCCGGATGGCTGATATGCAGCTCGATCAGGTCGATCCTGGTGTCAAGTGCCTGGCCATGCAGCACGGCCCGGCCAAGCTCAAGCAGCCCGAGCGCACGGCTGGTCGCGTCAGGCCCGCCAGTCTCGAGCACGAGCGCGGCTGCGTCGCTGGCAAGGCCGGCGAACTGGCTCAGCGCGTACTGCTGGTCGGTGCGGTGCAGCAGCCTTGGCGCGGCCTGCGGCAGCAACCGCACGGCCAGGTCAAGCAGGTCAGCGGCCAGGCCAGGGGTCGTTGCCGCCGTCAGGGCGGCTGCCCGCCGCGCCGCCTGGATGCGCGCGGAGGCGGTCGCCAGCTCCGACCGTGCCGCTGCCGCGTACCAGTCCGCCGCCTCTTCGGAGTCGGCACGCAGCGCTGTCCGGCCGAACCTGGCCTCGACGGCCATGCCAAGCATCGTCTGGTACCTGGCCAGGTTCGGGTCGTCGGCGGCGGTCAGCTCGATGGCCTGTCGCAGCGCATGGCTGGCCTGCGCAAGGTCGATCTCGTCGCCGACCTGCCAGAAGCGGGTCAGCAGCGCGATGCCGCGACCTGACAGGCACAGCGCCCGTTCCTTCGCCTGGCTGGCGCCTGCCACCGCCTGACGACCGAGCTCAGTGGCCTCGTTGACGTCGGCAAGGTTGCCCGTCTCCTCGAACCGGAGGCTCAGCGCCGCGATGAGATTGGTCAGGCAAGCCGCCTTGCTCGGGTGCCCGGCCGGCGTCTCCTGCAACGCGAGCCTGCTCATCGTGATCGCGTTGTCAAGGGTGCGCACATGGCCGGTGCGCTCGTACCTGATTCGCAACGCCAGCCCGGTGTTGGCCAGGTGGATCGCGAGCTGCGGGTTCCCGACGGGGGTCAGTTCAAGCGCCTCTGCGCCGGCCCGGATGGCCGCGTCCAGATCAGCCGTGCTCCCGGTCTGCATGTACCCTGGCCAGCATCGCGGCGCTGAGATTTCCCGCGATCGTCGGCCGCCGGATGTCGCCTGGCGGCACGGTCGCCGCCGCCTGCTGGCTCGCCGCCACGCCCGCGTTCAGGTCAGCCTGATCACCAGTCCAGCCCCTGGTCAAGGTCTGTGGCGTCCCCGCTGACCTCGAACCGGTTCTGCAGCGCGTTGCCCAGGCCTAGCAGGCACGGTGCCAGGCTCGGGTGACCCGGCACCGCCCCGCTCAGCGCATCCCGCATGGCGGCGATGCCCTCGTCCAAGTCCGCCCGGCTTCCGGTGCGCCTGGACCGGACATGCAGGCAGTGGCCCACGCCGAAGGCGAAAGCGAAGCGGTCGGCATCGTCGGCAGGGTAGGCGTCGTAGATCCGCTGCCACAGGGCCATGACCCGCGTCACCTCGGCCGCGTCGCCGAACTTCTCGGCGTGTTCGTCCATCTCGATGACCTGCTCGGCGGCCGCCTCGGCCACCACCGTGAGCAACTTCTCCGGCACCGTCTCCCCGCCGATGAAGCAGGGCAAGAACGCCTCGATCGACGCGTCGACCGCACGGTCAAGTTCGGTCTCGTCGGCTGGCTTTGGAAGCGCGACGAAACGGCAATACCAGAACATGCCGACCCGCCACCAGGCATCCAGATCGGGTTCGAGTTCGCCGCGCAGTATCTCGGTCAGTGCCTGCGCCGCACGCACCGCCTGCGGCGCGAGCACGCAGTCCAGATCGCCGGGTCCGAACCGCTCGACACAGCTCGCGACCGCGCCGAGCAGGCCGGTGCGCGTCATGCTCCCATCCGGGCCGCCGCTGCCGACCTCGCCGCTGCCGACCTCGCCGCTGCCGCCCGCCTCCCCTGACCTGGCGCTGGCAAGAGCCGCACCGAGAGTGAACCTGAACCTGCCCTGGTTCGCGTGCCCGGACGGGGTGATCTCTACCGCGTGGCTGGCGTAGCGGACGGCCTGGTCGAGGTCCGCCTGATCTCGGGTCCGCTCGAACCGCATCCGCATCCGCAGCGCCCGGCCGAGCTCGGACTCATACATTCCCTGGTAGCCATGGCCGGGACCGGCGAGCTCAAGTGCCTCGCAGAAAGCGTCAACAGCCGCGTCGAGCGCCGTCAGATCGTCGGCCAGCTCGTATTGACTAAGCAGGGCCTCCGCCAGGTTGAACTGACTCAGGCCGGCGTCGCCAGCGTCGGCATCCTGCACCACAACGGCCTCCCGCAGCACGCCGATCGCGCGGGCCAGGTCCGCCTCGTCGCCGGACTGGCCGAACATGACCCTCAGCGCGACCCCGAGCCGTGACAGGTACAGGGCCTGATTCCGGTCGGACCCGGCCGCGGCGTCAACGGCCTGCTGGCAGCGCGCTACCGCCTCGTCCAGGCCAGCGTAGTCTCGCCTCGCCTCGCCTCGCATTCCGCCGCCAGCGAGGCGCCGAGATTGGCTAGGTAGGCGGCACGGTCCCTGCTGTCATCGCCGAGCAGGCGAAGCGCCTGGCGGGCGGTGGCGACCGATTCGCTGGCATGCTCGGGCGCACCGGTCCATTCATGCAAGCAGAGCAGCGCCGCCGAGAGATTGCGCAGGTACATGGCACGACCGGGGGAATTGTCCGGCGCCAGGCCGATGGCTTCCCTGCCGCGAGCGACCGCTTCGCGCAGATCATCGAGGTTGCCGCGGATCTCGGACCTGAGCGCAAGCGCGGCAGCCAGGTTCGAAAGCAGCAGCGGGCGGTAGTGGTTGCCCTCGGTCAGCACATGCAGCGCCCGCCTGAACGCCGTCACCGCCGCGTCGGCATCGGCTGGATCGCCGGTGAGCTGGGTCCGCGCCAGCAGCCCGACACCCAGGTTCGACTGCGCCAGGTCGAAGTCGAGATGATCAGGGGACAGGTCGCGACCGCCTGGGCGCCAACGGCGATGGCCTCCGCCAGGGCGAACCGGTCCCCGCTGACCTCGAAGCGGTTGCGCAGGATGGCTCCGAGGTTGGTCAGGTAGGTGCCGCGCGAAGGGTCGTCGCCGGGTGCCTCGTCAAGCAGCCGCCGGAAGGCGGCGATCGCCGCATCGCCGTCCGCCGTCCGGCCAGTCAGCTCGAATCGCCTGGCCAAGGCGTTCCCCGCGATCAGCAGCCACCTGACCTGGTCCTCTTCGGCCCCGCTTTCCTCGACGGCCGCCAGCCCCGCCCTGACTGCCTCATCCAGGTCGGCCGGGTCACCGTCGCGGTCGAACCGGATCCGCATCGCCTCGCTGACGCTCGCCAGGTTGCCTGCCCGGTCCGCGTTGCCGGCCGGTGTCGCGGCCAGCGCCCGCCCGAACAACCCGATCGCCTCGTCGAGGTCGGCCGGTCGGCCGGACAGCGTGAACCGCAGGACCAGCAAGTCCCCGGTGCTCGTCAAGATGCCTGGCAGGTCCTCGTCGTCCTGCGCAGCCGCTTGCGCCGCCTCGCACCCGATCGTGACGGCGGCATCCAGGTCGGCCGGATCGGCTGCGATCTGGAATCGCAGCATCATGGCCAGGCTGAGGCAGCTCAGGCTGCTGGCGCGCGCCGGATTGTCTACAGAAAGCGCCTGGACGATGCGCTGCCACAGTGCGATCACCTGGCCGGTCAGCGTCGGATCGGCCGATCCGAACGCCTGCGCTTGCATCTCCCGTGCGGTGTCCGCCGCGTGCATCGCGGCGGTCTGGACCATGGAAGGCGGAACCTCGGTCCCGGCCAGGAAGCACCGGGCGAAGGCCTCCGCCATGACCTGCCCGTCGTCGTGCCAGTCGCCGTCGATCAGTGCCCAGCACCGGTACATGTGCAGCATGCCGAGCGCGTGCCAGGCGTCAAGGTTGTCATCCTGGCCGACCAGTTGCGCGGCGAGCTGGTGCGCCGCTTCCAGCGCATCAGGTTCCAGCGCGACCGCGGCGTCCCAGTTCTCGTTCAGTCGGCCGACGTGCGCTTGCACAACCGAGAGTGGCTGTTGAGCGGCTGGCATATGCTCGGTGCCTCCCGGCTCAGGTCGCCAATCGCCGTCCGCAAGCATATGGTGACCCAAATTCAGATATTCAAAGTATGTACCGGAACTCGGCCGCCACCGCCGGATGGCTGGTAGTCGTGATGCCGCGTGGTGTCATATTTGACCTGGCGACGACCGGGGAGCAGCCCGCGCCTGGCTGAGGAAGGCGCGGATGGCTGATAGCCAGGGTCGGGGGTTGTCGAAGTGGGCCATGTGCGAGGCGTCGGGTATCTCGGCGAGAGTGCTGGCCGGGAGCGCGGCGTGGAGCTTGCGGGCGAGGACGGCCGGGAAGGCCATCTCGCGGGTGCCGTGCAGGATCAGGACAGGCCCGCCCCAGTCTTTGAGGATGTGCTCGGCATCGTCGGGCACTCCTGGCTGGAGCTGGCCGGCGGTGTAGGGGGCGTTCCAGTCGCTGCTGAACCTGATGGCGGCGAGGATACGGTGCCATTCGTGCAGCCGGTCCAGGTGCCAGATGTCGCGGGGTGCGCTCGCGTAGGCCATGGCCAGGCTCAGCGCGCCGTCCGGGGCGTCCGGGCCGGTAAGCACCGGGTCATCCCGAGCGATGCGCGGGCACAGGCGCGACCTTGCCTGGTAGTCCCGTGATGCGGCGCGGTCGGTCTCGCAGTCCCGGTAGGCGGTGGTCGAGGCCAGGATCAGCCGACGTGCCAGGCCTGGATGCCGGGCGGCTACCCGCATGGCGATGCCACCGCCGTAGGAGAAGCCGAGTACATCTGCTCGGGCCGCACCGAAGTGCTTGATGAGCGCGGCCACGTCATCGGCCAGGAAGCCGGGCTGCAGCGCGCCGACGGGAAGATCGCCGGCCGGCGGCGTCCGTGAACTGCGGCCGCATCCCCGCAGGTCGAACAGGACCACGTGAGCCTGATCGGCAAGCTCGCGCACCGGCGAGACCAGGTAGCTGTGGTCCCAGCTCGGGCCGCCGTGCACGACGATGAGCATCGGCAGCACCGGATCACCGAACCGGCGGACAAACAGCCGGACGCCATTCACCTGGACGAACTCCCCGACTGCCACCGACCACTCCTGTGCCGAAGCGTTGGACGTCGTGACTGAGGAGGCGGGCGCAACCTCCTGCTCACCGTACGGCTTGCGCTGGTCGGGATACTCGATGCATGCCCGAACTTGTGACCCCGACCGAGGTCGTGGAGCGCATCAAGAAGATCCGCCGCGGCAAACACACGACGGTACTTGTGGCGGTCGATGGTGCGGGAGGGGCTGGCAAGAGCACGATCTCGGCCAGCATCGCCAGCCAGATAGCCGACTCCTTCGTCATCTGCCTGGATGACTTCGCCCGGCCTTCGGTTCCTGGCTGGGATCAGGAGCGGTTTCGCCGTCAGGTCCTGCGCCCACTTCTTGCTGAGCATGACGCCTGCTATCAGCGCTGGGACTGGCCAACCGACTCCGGGGGCGAATGGCATCGCGTTCCCGCCGGGAGCGTCGTCGTCATTGAGGGGGTGTCGGCTTCCAGAACAGAGCTAGGCGACTGCTGGGACCTGACGATCTGGGTAGACACGCCGCGCTCCCTCCGCCTGACCCGCGGCATCCAGCGAGACGGCGAAGCGATGCGAACCCAGTGGACGGACGTCTGGATGCCCGAAGAGGACGCCTATATCGCCGAGCAGCAGCCAGCCGAGCGGGCCGACCTTGTAGTGAACGGGTACGACCCCAAATGAGCGCCTGCCGGCATGCCGGCAACTTGCCCGGTGGCTCTACCTCGGCTTGGACATGAAATCGCCCCAAAGGTTCACCGCGTCCTCAAGGCACAATGCCGCGACATCGCGTGGCATCATGCCCGCGGTGCGGATCAGTCGCTGCGCCAGCCAGTCCGGCACCGGCTTGCGAGCCGGAGGTGCAGGCACGGTAACGCCACCGCTCAGCCTGCCGAGGCGCTCGATGACGTCGGCGAGCTTGCTACACGATCCGCCACGTGTTGCGCCCCACGACGAGCTTGCGGAAGCCGGTGAGCTCACCG
The DNA here is from genome assembly GCA_027313705.1 of Actinomycetota bacterium. Classification (GTDB taxonomy): domain Bacteria; phylum Actinomycetota; class Actinomycetes; order Streptosporangiales; family Streptosporangiaceae; genus Chersky-822. The sequence goes on from DAHVDE010000070.1 coordinate 31,030, forward strand.
CCAAGCGGATATCCAGCATCCGGCGACTCAAGCAGGATGAGCAACTTCTTGAGCACCCCGCTGAGCAGCCTCCGTAACACTCAGCTCACGTACATCGCGCATGATCGTCATGCAACAACTATTCAGGTAACTGTACAGATTGGTGCGGGATCCGGCGCGCATGCAGATGCTTGGCCGGAGAAGTTTTCAGAAGGTGCTCGACCCTGACGTAACGTCAGGCTTTAACGTGGTCGTTGCCGCCGCAAACCGTGGCGGCAGAAGTGGGGATGACCGGCGATGGGAACGCAAGGCGGCCAGGTTTGGAAAGTCGGCCAGCTAGCCAACTCCACGGGCGTGACGGTACGAACGCTGCATCACTACGACCACCTCGGATTGGTCCGGCCCTCTGCCCGCACGCTGTCGGGATACCGCCTGTACGCCGAGTCCGACGTCGAACGGCTCTACGCGGTGTTGGCCTTGCGCCAGCTCGGCCTGCCGCTGGAGGCGATCGGCGAGCTCCTCGACGGATCGTCGGCGATCGGGCCATTGCTCGAACGCCACAGCGCTTGCCTCGACCGCCAGATGGTTGCAATCCGGAACCTCCGGGCGCAGCTGAGCAGCGTGGCTGCCGGCATGCGCGGCGGTCAGGAGGTCTCGGTCACCGACTTCTTGGAGCTGATCAGAAAGGTGATCACCGTGGACGAGACCGTGAAGGCATACTTCACTGACGAGCAACTGGCCGACCTGGCCGAACGCCGAGCCCAGCTCGGCGAAGACACGATCGCCCGCGTACAGGCGGCGTGGCCGGACCTGATCGCCCGGGTACAGAGCGCAATCGACGCGGGAGCGGACCCGGCCGGCCCGCAAGCCCAGGGACTGGCAGCCGAGTGGATTGGCCTACTCGACCAGTTCCACGGCGGCGACGACGGTCTCCGGGACTCGCTGTACCGGATGCAGGCCGACAACGCGGCGAAGTTCGAGGTCCAGTACGGCGGCCCCTCGCCTGCCCAGATGGACTTCATCAAGGCTGCCAACGCTGCACGGCACTGACAACTGGCACTGACAACTGCTGAGTGGCGGGTGGGTTGCGCGCCATCCACCCGCCACTCAGCCTCTTGGTGCGAGCTTGCCGCCGCGAACGTTTGACGAGGATCGCGCGATCGCGGGACGTGAGAACGCGGCGTCGACCACAGTCCCTACCCGGATTCTGCCGGCCGGGCCAAGGCGATCGGGGCAGGATAAAGGTATGACAACTTCGGCCAAGCGGAAGGTCTCTGTCACCCTCGATGCGGATCTCGTCGAGGCGCTGGAAGCTGACACCAGCGTCACGCTGTCGGCGGAAGTGAACTCGGCTTTGCGTGCAGAGTTCACCAGGCGCAAACGGCAGCAGGCACTCGCGGATCTTCTCGACAACCTGGCAAGCGAGCGAGGCGGGCTGGACACGCCAGAAGACGAGGCAGAGATCGCGCGGTATATGCGCCTGCTCGGGGGAGTGGCCGAAGATTCCGCCAAGCGGCAGGCCGGCTGATGCGCCTGGTGCTCGATGCCGAAGCGGTGAACGCGTTGCTTGATCCGCGGCATCCCGCCGAACGCAAGGTACGGCGTGCGATGGAGGCAGCACGCAGGCTGCACCGCGAAGTCGCGATCGCTACCGGAACGCTCGCCGAGTTGTACCGCGGCGCCGGACGCAATCATGCGCTGGACGCACTGCTCGCCCGGGAATCAGGAGATGGCCTGCTGCTTCGTGACACTGATCGGACGCTGGCCCGGCTGATCGGCGCATTGCTCGCTGAAGCGGGCGCATCTTCCGCTCTCTTCGCAGACGCACACCCTGTCGCGGTCGCGCTCGAAGCAGGCGGGGACGTGGTCCAGACCGCAGATCCCGATGACCTCAGCAGGCTCGCTGCCCCGTACCGGACGATCGTAGTCGAGTCCCTGGCACGGAAGAGAGGCTCGCCCGACTAAGGCGCCATGCCGTTGCACGCCGCGAACACCACCGCCACCGCACCCGTTCACGGCGTCTCCTCCGTTCGGGGACGCCCCCGCTCAGGCCGTGTGTGGCCGTTGTAGTGCCGGGGGTACTCGGCCAGGACGTTGCGGAAGTGCCGCCCGCCGCGGATCGGCATGTGGTCCAGGCGCTCGCGGCGCAGTGTGCCTGCGAAGCCCGACCGCCAAGCCTCGTGCACAAACCCGTGCACGAGGGTGGACTCGAAAGGGTACTGCCAAGGCTGGCGTCAGGTCAGCAGGGATTCCACTCGGACCGAAGGATAACGGCCCGGAAGCTTGCGGTCCAAAGTGGCCAGCGTCAGGTCGCCTGCCTGAGCGAATGCCGCTAGATAGTCGTCAGTCCACAACTTATGGCTCTTGTCATCGCGCGCTGAGATCGCCCGCCAGACCGCTGCCAGTCCCTCCGGCTCGTCAGCCCACAGCACGCGCTCGTCCGACCAGAGCTGATCGAACAGCCGCCAGGCCTGGCTGCGGTCGACGGCGTCGCCGTCCATTATGGCGGGATTGCAGAGCAGCCTCAGCAGGCCCATCTGAGTGACCCGGCAGAAGGCCAGGTCGTCTGCCTGCCGGTTGAACCACTCGGACGCAACCGGGTAGTGCACGTGCCGCCCCCAGACGGCCGCGAGCCAGACTCCAACGTCGACCAGGATCATGATGACGAGTACCGTTCGATGTCTTCGGATTCGAGCGCACTCGCGATGTCATCATTTGTGACGAGGACCGCAGGCGCCGCGTCACGAGCGACCAGCGGGAGCCTGACACGCCCCGCCTTCCGCTTCGGCGCGGACGGGATCCCGAGCTCATGCGCCAGCGCCCGATTCACCAGATCCTTGAGGCTTTCACCGCGGTCGGCCGCCCTCGCCTTGGCCGCTCGCATCAGGGCATCCGGCATGTCGATAGTAGTGCGCATAAAAACATATTAGCATCGCGGACAAGTCATCCGAAGCCAGCAACGCCGCCCGGACTACCGCGTCCGCCAAGACGGCTGTCCGCAACCCTGAACTGGCACCGTGGCCACACCGCGAGGCCGAAGAAGCGCCGGAGCCTCTGGGCCTTGAACCCGAGACTAGCCATACCGGCGTAGCTGAGGCAGCCCACGCGCAGGATTACCGGCAATTCACCGACACCTGGCGGAGATAGCACTGCTGCCTGTACCTGGTACGCCAGAACGGTCGGCTGGTGGTAGCCGGTGCGGGTCAGTCCCCTGCCGCGCCTGCAAGCGCGGGTGGTAGCCGCCGACCCGCCATGGTACGCGGCGCATACCTGGGTGTTCTTGTGGGCCGCAGCGCAGGTCAGCACGCTGGGTGCCACGGTGCTGCTCGCGCAGCCGGGCGCGTGTACTCGCCCGGGCATCCTGGCCGAGCGGTCTGAACTGCTGGCGTACGCAGCCGCATGCGGCCTGCAGCCAGTCCGGATCAGTCCTGGAACGCTGGAATACAACTGCCCGCCGTTCGAACGGCTCGTGCTGGAAAGGAACGGGCTGGGCGGCGCCGTCCCGCTGACCTGGCGTCACGGTGACCTGATCGAGTTGCGGCACACGACCATGCGACATCGGGAAAGGCCGGAACTCGCTAGCGAGCAGGCGTGGCGAGAAGTCGTGCTTGACGGCGCACGACTGCGGTTCCGGCTCGATCGCCAGGCCGCGGACAAGACCCGGCCCGCCGACCCACGACTGATCCCCCTCATCGACGGGGACATCCTTGCCTCGGTCAGCCGGCGTGACCCGGCCCGGCGCCGGGCAGCGGTCTGGACCGCGAGCAACCGGATCTTCGGCTGCCGCGCTCCCGGCCTCCTGGCAGTCATCGCCAGCGCGCTCGTCGGCGGAGAGCCAGCAGTCCCCGCTGCGGGGACCTGGCTCGGCCGACTACCGAGTCCCGCCGAGATATCGCGGATTAAGCACGCGGCTGACCAGCTCGACCGGCTCACGCGCGCCGAACTCGCAAGCGGCCGCGCAGCCAGCGAGCCTGCCGGTAGCATCAGCGGGCAGCCGACACCGGACCCTGCCATCGCCGGGAGCCAGTCATGACCGCGAGCACCACTGAGCCGACCCAGATCAACGACGCGGGACGGCGAAGTGCAAAGCGGCGACTGCCCCTCACTGGGTGTCCCGTCGACGGCGTTCGGCTAGCAGTTAGGCCAGACACGCGCAAGGCCAGCTAACGGGGCACATCGAGGGTGACAGTGCAGGTGATCAACGACCGACCCAGCGCGTACCAGAGAATGCGCACTGATTTAGTTTAATTTGTCATATATTGGGTGAGTACGGATACTTCGCCGAGACGACGAAGGGAAATAGCCGGCGGACGGTTGCTGAGCCCGAGACCTATAGCCTTGAATGTCTGGGCGTCGATTATGATTGACATGTATTTTCCCGTCGGGGCTCGGCCTCCTGGCGGGCCCGCGTTGACCGTGAAGTTGCCCGTCATGACTATTAGATAGACCGGCCTGCTAGAAGCATGCGGTACGGTGTTAGACGGAGTCACGGCGCCCAGGGCCATCTTTTGCGTCGTTTTGACTGCCCGAGCCGATGCGGGTCTCGGATCACCGTTCTGGCGTGCAACCGCCAGTGCGTAAGGGCCGAGGCGTGCGATAATATGCTTGGTGATGGCAGTACTGAAATAAGCACTTGCTGGCGAAAGCCCCGCCGAGAAGATGGACGATATCGCCACTATTGCCATCGCGACTGAAGCCCATATGACTATCCTGCGGTGCCGTGATATGGCACCATGCTGGCGGACCGGCATTTTTCCTCCTCTATCGCAAGACAGGCGAACCGGCCCGACAACGCCGACAAGACAATTGGTGTTGGATACGCTCGGCACGTATCAGCAATCACTCCAACTGACAGTCTCCGTGCCACTGTCATAGCTAGACGTTACGTGATTGTTCGGGCCCTGATCAGCATTGAACGGGCCAGGTGCTCCATTGTGTCCCCAGAACCAAAAATTACCATTGCCGTCTGCCCACTCAACACCGGAGACGCTACCGGAGTCCCTGAGACCGGTCTGATCGGTGAATTCCGTGCCCGCAAACTGGACGTTGGAATTATTCGGCTGGTCGTGCGCGGTATCAAGGAGAACATCACTGTTTCCACCGTAGACATTCCAACTCCCCGCAGCGGCATATTGTATCTCGGCCGGATAATACGTGCTGAAGTTGGCTTCGGCAAATCCTGTGAGCTCATATTCGAAATATCCGGAATTTGGTATATTGTCCGCCCAGAACCACGTTCTCGTGTAATCATTAGAGTTATGGGCGATGCCGTCTTTTACGCCCACCTCTACCCAATAAGCGGTGGAAGAAAAATCTTCCCATATCTCGTTATTGACAAAGTCCGAGCCGTCGGGGCTGCGCAAGCACGTAAAGTATATGCTTCCCGCGAGTCCGTTATTATGACCTATGTTATTCTCCCATACTGAATGACAGTGATCACTATCCGGACTAACGCTGCACGTGAGCGCTGCGGATGCGCCTGGAATCGCACTGACGCCAAAGGCCGCCTCAGCAAGAAGCGCCATCGCCAGCGTCAAGCTGGCTCGCAGAAATATTTTGGTCGCCCGCACGGGCATGTTGCGAGACTGGATATAGAAGATCAATTGATATTCTACCCTTCACCGGGCGTCACATATCATTGCGCCATGGCCCTGCAAATACGACGGAATCAGGCCAAGGAAGCTGGGCTAGTTGTCAATTTCCGATTGTTGTCATATTGCCACTTACCCGGTCCTTCTGTCAACGGACATTGAGAACGGCCCGATGGTGTCACGATTTCTGCCCGGTGGTGGCCACCAGGCGGCCGGCTGGGTGGTTAGCTCAGGGGAGTCACCTTTTTGCCGCGATAGCCTGGGTGAGACCGGTTCACGGCAAGCAATCACGGCCTGCAGCATGCCTGCTGCAGGCCGTCGTTTCTCGTACCCAACGTTCCGACCGACTTGTTCGTCTAGATAAGCGAGAAGGCTAGGTTCAGGACTACCGACATCAACGGACCAGGACACGGCATGAAGAGTTGGAAGCAGACGCTGGATGAGCTGGCAAGCGACCGGTTCACGGCGCTGAAGCGCCAGGCATTCTTGCTGTGCGAGGACGACGGCCAAGCCGAGGACCTAGTGCAGGATGCGCTAGTACGGGCGCTCGGACGGCCGTTGCGCGCTCCCCTGCCGGGCTCTGCGGAGGCCTACGTTCGGGTGATCATGGTTCGCCTGTTCCTCGACAGGACACGCAGGCAGATCCGGTGGGATCGGCTGGCCCCACTGCTGGCCCGCAACGAGACAGCCACCGACCACGCCGAGCGCGTGGTCGACCGTGAACTTCTTTCATCGGCGCTGAGTGTTCTGTCGTCGCGGCAGCGTGCATGCATCGTGTTGCGCTACTACGAGGACCTGCCCGTGCCGCAGATCGCGGGAGTTCTGGGAGTAAGTGAAGGAACGGTCAAGCGGTACCTCAGCGAGGCGCTGACCAGACTGGCAGGCCGGCTGTCACCTGGCGGAGCAAGGATAGGAGATGAGAAAGCCAATGGTTATCGATGAAAGGGAACTACGCCAGTATCTAACTACCGTCGCCGACCAGGCCGGCGCCCCCGCCTTCACCGCCGATGCCATAGCGGACCGCATCCGTCGACGGCGAGCGCGAATTACCGCGCTAGTATCGGGCTTGGTGGCGACCGCTTGCCTGGCCGTCGCGATTCCCGTTGCCTTGAGCGGCACCAGCGCTCCTCCCCCTGCGGATTCACCCGCTAGCCTGGTCCGGCCGTGGGTCGTGGTGGCAGTAAATGGCCAGTTTAAAGTGTCTCCAAAAGAACGACCGGCGCCTAGTTTTGCCGTCACTCCCGGCGCGCACTTGACAATGGTTGTTGAGGTAACCGTCCCAGCGCACGCTACCTTCAAGGCGCTGTGGCTCGGCATCGTCGGCAACCTAATGACCTCCAGCCCAGACGGTGTCCCTGAATTGCACCCGATGCTAAACGCCCATACCCACCCACTCCTCGGCCCGGGGCTGCACAAGTTCACGCTTCACTGGGTCGTGCCGGCCACGTTGCCGCCGGGCGCTCGTCGCGGGCTGTCCCTGGGATGGACTTCGTCGCAACCGTTTCCCGTCAAGGCGCAAGAGATAATCGCCGAGCTTGTCACGCGGAGAACCTGAAGCTCCAGTACACCGAGGGTGCCGGACCCGGTGGCGCATCGGTGACAGCTGCCTTCGAATTGTCCTAGCAGCGACTGAAAACGTCTCCGCGCGAGTATTCCGGTTTCTGTGCCCACCGGGCGCCGACGAGGCGGCCGGGGCTTTGCTGCGGGTATCGTGCGTTCGCGGGCACGCAGATGATCACCGATGACGAGCCGTTGACCAACGGGATGTACCTAGTAATCCGCTTGCGCCGCGACTTCACCGTCGCCGATGGCCGCGGCCTGAGGGTGACATCACCATATGCCGTTGCCCGGGCGGGGTCGGGAATCCTCATGTGGTAAATGCCGGCGCTCCGCTCACCCGCAATCGGGTCCAGGCTGAGCACGTACTTGGGGTAGCTGTCGGCGACGGCTTCCAGCGGTGCGTACTCGCGCCGCCGCGTCTCGGCCGACGCAGCGATCGTCGTGGCGACCTGGACGTAGATCGTGTCCTCTTCGTCTTCGAACCCGAGCAATGGCACGGCGACCCAGTCAACAACGAGCCCGCCAAGTGCTCCGGCATCGTCTGGGCTGACCCCGCACGACCGCCAGCCGACACCGTCGAATACACCCACGCCGTACTGCGCGCCATCAACTCCGGCGCCACGTTCGCGCTGAACGGCTGGTAAACGACCGCCCAGCCCAATCTGCGGCGCGCCAGCCCGGTGACCTCATGCGGGACGGGTGATCTCGGGCAAGGATCTGGTAGTCCACGGGAAATCATGCCGAAGATCCCTGGTGGCGGGACGTGCGTAAGCCCGCGAGCTGCGGCTTCGGCCTCTGGGCCGTTACTAGGCGTCGTAGAAGCTCAGGAGCCGCCCGCACACATGGTGACGCGCATCACCCGCTCGGATCCTGTACCTGGTCGGACTGCCTGGTTTTCCTGGCGAGATTCCGTAGACGGCGATCTTCCGCGTCGCCGGTACCGGCCGGCCGGTTGCGGGATCGGGGTCGTGTACCAGGATGTCCTGCCACCCGGTCCGGTGGACTACCCGCGGCAGGTAGGTCTCAAGGCAGTCATCCAGGCGCATGGCCTTGAGCGCAGCCGAGCGGGCCTGGTTGCTCGGCATCGCCCGGCTGATCTCGTGTGCCACAGCCGCAGCCAGCTTCTCCGCCTGGTACTGGAGTTGGTGTACTGTCGGCCCCTCGTCAACGTTCTCCGTCGCCCACCGCGACCTGTGGTATAGCGCCTTCATCCGGTCCATGAGGGCTGCGGCCCGTGGGCCGCCGAAGGGATTCGGGGGGAGGCTCCCCAGGTTGAGGTGGTCCGGCGAGATGAGGTAGCCGGCTATCGCGGCGATGTCTTGACGGCGGAACTCGACGTCGAGCGTAGTTCGGCCGCCCGCAGCCGGGTGGCTGGTCACCTGGAGCCTGCCCAGGTTGATGCCCAGTTCGGCGGCTCGCTCCTTCCCGATCAGCTGCGTGAAGTGCTGCTGAACGGCTTGCGCGCCTCCGCCGACGTGCTGCGCGATGACCCGCGCGTAGCACCGGACTACGCCGGTCGAGTGGGTGACCCCAGTGGGGCCTTCTCCGTGCGCGGCGAACTCGTCGAGCAGGTGCGGGTGCTTCATGTCGCATACAAGGCGCTCGCTGTCCGGGATGCGGCGGTCCAGCAGGGCCTTGAGGGCCAGCCGCTCAGCTCCGGCCCGCCGGTCATCTTCCACTTGACGTTCCCGGCGCTCCCTCTCGGCGCGCTTCACCTCGGGCTGCCCTTGCTCACGCACGGTGTCACGTCAGCCGTCCTTCCTGGTGAATTCCTCGTACTCGCCAGGGGAAAGCAGGCCCGGCCGCAGCGAGACTTCGGCGTCCGGACCGACGGCCAGGCGGAACATCCAGCCCGCGCCGTAGGGATCGTCGTTGACCAGGTCTGGCTCGGCATCCAGGCACCCGTTGGCCTCGATGACCGTGCCGTCCACGGGAGCGTAGATGGCGCTCACCGCCCGGGAAGCCTCCACCTCGCCGCATATCTCGCCCGCTGCGACCGTTGTCCCGGCCTCGGGCAGCGACACGTACAGGATGTCCATCAGCATCCCGGTGGCATAGTCCGTGATCCCGACCGTGGCCGTCTCCCCGTCGACAGCCACCCACATGTGCTCGGGCGTGAACCAGCGGCCGGCCATCCGCTGCAGACGCGCCGCGATGACCGCCTCGACGACCGCCCGCCGGGACGCGGCCGCTTGCGCGGCCAGCACAGCGGGGTCATACATCGGGTCGAGCGTTCCCGGCCGATGAAAACCAGGAAGGTGACCGAAAGGATTACCCGGAAGAGACAATAGCGCCCCGCCCTCCCACAGCCTGTAACCAGTGACTCAGCATATAGTTGACACCGCCAGCAAGCCACAGCAAATGTCGGGAAATGTTCGCGCCGCCTTCGCCATTAATCCGCGAGAAGTCCCGCGCGGCACAGAGCATTGCCTGACCGCCGGGCGGGTCAGCACGGAGAGCCGAAGCATGCAGATCACCAGGCCTGCGAAGCAGGCATGCGTCATGGCGCGCTCATGCAGGTGTTACCAGTCACCTTTGCCATAGCTAGCCGGGTCGTGAGCTGACTCGTACATCGCGTCTCTCGCGTCGGCGAGTTCGCGGTCGCGCTGGGGCCGACCTTCCAGGATGGCCTTCGCCCGGTCAAGTTCGGCGATCCGCTCCCGGAGTTTCTTCTCTGCCTGAGTGCTCAGCCGGCCGCGAGGGCATCTGCGGTCAATAGGCGCCAAGGAGCAGAAAGTCGGGAATCCTCATATGGTAAATGCCGGCGCTCCGGTCACCCGCAATCGGGTCCAGGCTGAGCACGTACTTAGGGAAGTTGTCGGCAACGGCTTCCAGCGGGGCGTACTCGCGCCGCCGTGTCTCGGCCGACGCAGCGATCGTCGTGGCGACCTGGACGTAGATCGTGTCCTCCTGGCGCTGGGCAACAAAGTCGACCTCGGTGGTCCCGACCTTCCCGACGGTGACCTCGTAACCGCGGCGGCGCAGTTCAAGCCAGACAATGTTCTCAAGCACCCCGGGAGCCTTCGATCGGAGTAACCGAACAGGGCGTGAACGATGCCGTGGTCGCCAACGTAGTGCTTCTCGTCGGTCGTGAGCAGCGCGCGACCGCGAATGTCGTAGCGCGGCACCCTGCTGATGACGAACGCCTCGGCGAGCGCTGCCAGATAGTTGAGCACCGTCTCGTGCCGAATGTTACGGCGTTGGGACTTCATGAAGTCAGCCACGCGCCGGGCAGAGAAAGGGTTACCGACGTTGTCGATTGCGAATGCGGCGACCCGCTCAAACATGTCGGCGTCGCGGATGGTGACGAGTAAGGACGTCACGGACCAAAGTCGAGGGTAGATGTCGGTCACCATCGACCGGGCGTCGGACTCCTCAAGCGACACCACGTGGACACCGGGGAAGCCACCGTAGCGCAGGAATCGCGCGAATTCCTCGCTGGTGCGGCTGGTGTCCCGCTTGGAGTATGCGGCACCGAACGCCAGGTACTCACCAAAGGAAAGAGGCCACACCTCGATGGAGACGTACCTGCCGGCTATGTAGGTAGCCAGCTCGCCCGATAGCAACCGGGAGTTAGAGCCAGTTATATATAGGTCAGTACGGTCCTCGGCCAAGAGCGAATTGGCCAGGATGCCCACTCAAGCGAGCCGAAGTTGAGGTGGACGATCCGCTCGCCAGGGACCCCCCGATCGCGCAGACGCTGGGCGACGAGCCACCTTCGCACTGGCGATTACAAACGCCATCCTAATCGAACCCGCCGATGTTGGCGATTACAACCGCCACCAGCTAGTCACGATGACCGTCATGCGGGCTCATTGACGGCAAGGGCCATGCACCTCCGGCTGGTCGGCATGGCAGCGGACAAGCGGAGTGTCCGCAGCGGACTGGTCGGCGAGTTCTCTATTTTGCGCCCGCTACCGCTGGGCCTGCGGCCCGGAGACAGCACATAGACCGATTCGAGCGCGACGGCAATACCGGGTCCGGGTGTCACGGCCTGACGCAACACCGGGTTGACCATGAAGCCGAGGTTGACGGCGATCATGTACCTGATCGTGTCGGTGGTCCTGGTCGCGTTCGACGTCATCTGATCACGGATCAGCGAGCCCCAGCGCTCGGCCTCGCCGCCGGCCCCGGCCATGGACTGCAGGAAGTCGTGCGCCGTGCGCTGCACTGCCCAGTAGTGAACCGTGTCCATCGTCCCGCCCTGCGAGGCGGCCACGTGCAGCAGCGTCTGCAGCCACAGCGCGGCGGCGCTCGCCCAGAAGTCCTCGCTTTCGCCCTTGAACGCGGCGATCGCCGACAGCGGCTGCGCCCGGCGGATCGCCGTCGCGGGGTCCTCGCAGCCAGCGAGCATGTCCCACCGCATGTTCGACGGCACGTCGGCGAGCTGCTGCGGGTTGAACACGTACACCGGCCCCCGCGCCGCCCGGATCTGCGCGGTCAGCGCATGCAGGTCACCTCGGGTCGTCGTCGCCACGACCGCGCCGGGATGATGGGCGATCACGTCGGCGAGCGCGCCGGTCTTCCCCGCTCGCGGCGGGGCGATGTAGATGACATGCTCCTCGACCGGCATGCGGCAGGCATGGTTGTACTGCGCCCGGGCGACCAGCACCGAGGTCTGCGCTGGGCACGTCAGCCGTTCCGGCAGGGATAGCGACGGCCGGGAGCGCTTGGCCCTTCGGGCCGCGGCCAGCCGGCCCCACCGCAGCCACAGCTCGAACACGGTCGCGTGCCCGTGGCCAGGATGCAGGCGGAGCCTGGCGCGCAGCCGCATGTGCCTCACCCGGTGCCGTGGCAGCTTCCGGGAGGGAACAGCACCCAGGACGCGAGCAACGCGACGAGGAGACCTGCTCCGAGCCCGGCGAACTCCAGGACACTGACCTGGACGAGCCAGTGCACGAGCAGGATGCTGGCGAGCAGGACTGCTAGAGCGGCGGTCCAGGCAATGCCGGTGTCGTGGTGGTAGCCCCGGTACCTGCTGCCCCGGTACCTACTCATCGCCGTCCTTTCCTTCCGGCGGCCCGCTTACAGCGGAGCCGGACTGCAGCTCCCGGACATGGCGGATCAACTCGCGCCGGGCGGTTCCGGCGCTGTAACCGATCTCCCGCGCCAGGGCCGTGGCCAGCCTGGACACCTCGCCGAGCGGCAAGCTGACAAGGTCGCGCCGATCACTGGCGAGGCTGAGCAACTGGTCCCGCCTGGTCGGCAGCCCAGCCCTCCGACGCCGCTGCTGACCCTGCGCCGGGAGCCCGGCTGGCGCAGGCCTGGCGCTCACGACTGGCAACGCGCTGCCCGCTCGGACAACGCCCTTACGGCCAGGCGCAACGGGACATTCCTCGATCACCCAGGTACGAAAGCCACGCAACGTCGACGGGCCTGCCAGGATCAGTCGCAGCAGCCAGAGCGCAGCGCCGCCAAGAGCAGTCAGCAGGTCAGCCGAGTCGTCGTCCAGGCTCGAACTGTCAGCCCGCTGCCTGGCCACCGCCTGGGTGCGGACCATGCCGATCAGCGTGTCGCTGGCCAGGGCGTAGATGACCGCCGGCATGACCCAGATGGCCAGATCCCGCCAGCCGCGCCCGGCCGCCATGGCGTTCATCGTCAGCGAGATAGCGATGCAAGCCGCGTTGAGCACGCGCGGCCGCAGCGCACGCCTGCCATGCAGCGCGAGCGCGACTCCGAGCGCCGCGAAGATAAGTGCTCCCGCGTCCGGGATCGCTGCCTCGATCGCGGCAATCGCCTGCGCGTGCTTGATGTCCGCGACCATCACGTACTGGGCCTGCCAGCTCACCGCCGCCGCTGCGGCTGCCAGGAGGCCCAGAACGGCAGCAGCTCCCCGCAGCCACCACGAGGCCCGCAGGATCATGCCGACGTGACCGGTCGGCAGCCGTCTTCGCAGAGCTGCCGTGAAACGGTGCCACGCCGTCAGGCACAGCGGCCAGAAACAAGTCCGTCTGCCCCACGCCGTTCATCCGCACCCTCCGAATTGCCGGAAGCAGCCGCCGGAACCGCCGTGCCGATGCAGATCACTATTGAACCGATAGCACTGGCTGCGCAGAGACCGGACGCCTAGGCTCTATCGGGAACTGCACGGTTCTGTACTGCAGAGTGATGCAGTCGACTAAGGAGGGCGGGCGTGAAGGGGACTGCCGAGCTGCAGCGACCGGTCCCTCTCTACATGCAGGTCGTCCGCCAGCTCCGCGCCCAGATCGCGTCAGGCGAGCTGGCCGAAGGCGAGCGCATCCCATCCCAGCGGCAGATGATGCACCATTGGCAGATCTCCATGCAGACCGCCAGCAAGGTCATCGGCGCGCTGAAGACCGAGGGTCTGGCCATCCCCAGCATCGGCCGCGACACCATCGTCGCCCCGGGCGCAGCAGCCAGGATCGCCGCGACCGCGGCAGGCACCGCGCACGCTGCCGCCGAGCCGGCGGAAGAGGCCGGTCACGACGTAAGAGTCACAGCCGCGATGACCGCAGCCCCTGCCGACGTAGCAGAAGCTCTGGGCATCTCGGCCGGTCGACGCGCGCTGCGGCGACAGGAAATCCGCATCGCAAACAGATCGCCTGTCAGCGCCACCATTATCTGGCTGCCTGCCGCCATCACTGCCGAAGCGCCGAGACTGGCCGACAGCAAGCCTTTGCCGCCGGAGTCCTCGCCTACATCGCCGAAGCCACCGGCAGTCGGGTCGCGCGCGTGATCGAAGAACGCGCAGCCATGCTGGCCGATGCCGACCCAGCGAAGCTGCTAGGCGTTGCACCGGGCTCGCCAGTGCTCCTGACGAGAACGCGGTACCTCGGCAGCGAGGGCCAGGTCAACGCATACTCCGAGCACTTTGCACCCTCGGGAACCTGGCGCACCCTGTCCTACGCGATCACCGGATCGCGCTGATTCCTAGTCAGCGCCGACCTGCCCCTGGTCGATCGCGGCCTCGTAGTGCGCATCGGCGAGCGCCACGATGACCCCGTTGACCGCAGGCCCGTCGCTGAAGAAGTAGTCGGCCATGGTGTTGTGCGCCGCCTGGTTGTCGGCGATGGCCTTGGTGACCGCGGCATAGAAGTCCTGCGACTCCATGAACTGCCTCTTCGAGTTCGCGCGGGTCTGGTTGACCAGGTCAGCGTCGGCGAGCAGTCGCTCGATGAGGCCCTGCACGAACTCCCGGTACTAGGACTCGGCGAACGACTGGGCGCCGAAGAGGTCGTTCATCTTGTCGATGACGACCTGGAGCGCGACGTACTTCGGCTCCCGGTTGGCGCCGGTGCCAGCTGGGCTGATCCCCTTCAGCTCGCCGTCTCCGGTCAGCCCCTGTGCTGGCTTGACTTCGAGCATGCCGGGCGCAACGCTCTCGCCAGCGACGCGGCGAACTTCCTGTGGTACCTGCTCGGCATGGGCGGCTGGCTGGTACCCATCTACCAGCCCGCGGTGTACGCCAGCACACTTCGATTCCCGGCCAGACCCTCGGCAACTCCCGTCATAGACGACCTGCACGTCACCGACAGGAGGATCGAGATCGACTGCACCTGGCACGCCGGCGCAGGGCGGCATGCCGCCATCGCCGCACTCACGCACCGCCTCGGCAGCGACCTCGGAAGCGCCCTGGCACCCGACGGCGACGTGGAAGCCACGCTGCGTCCGTTCCTCGCGCTCCGTATCCTCAGCGTGATCCCCCTGGGGTGGCTGAGCGGTCCTCATGCGCTCGCCTGCCTGACCAAGCTCGCCGAACTCACCCAGCCGGCTTGGAGCCTGCCCGGATGGTGCGCGACATGCCCGCCCGCATCCGCTGCGACCTTGCCAGCAGGCGGCTGCCTCTGCCACGGTGGCCAGGAGACCCGGCCCGAGGAGAGCAGCATGACTGACCGCGTCCGAGCTTTGCTGGTCACGCCCGATGGCGGCATCCTGACCATCCGGCGGATCCGCCCGGGCCAGGAGCCGTACTCGGTCCTGCCAGGCGGCGGAGTGGAGGAGGAGGATCATCAGACGGCGCTCGCGAGAGAGCTGCGGGAGGAGATCGCCGCGACCGCCGACGTGCACAGCCTGCTTTACATCCTCGGGCAAGGCAGCGACCGCCAGTACATTTACCTGGCCCGCTCCCGGTCATGGTCCGCCAGCCCGCAGGACCGCAGCGGCCCCGAGTTCACCGACCCCACTCGCGGCGACTACCAGCTGCGCGTCGTCCCGCTGACCACCCAGGCCGTGGAATCGATCAACCTCAAGCCCGATGCCCTGGCCGAGTTCCTGCTGAACCACCTGCGTCATGGCGATGATCTGTTCGCACTCCCTGACCTTCAGACGGCAGGCAGCCCGTCCCAGTCGTCGCCATAAGACGCCGCCGAGTCGTCCGAGCGGGGCTGACCCGCCGCTCGGACCTGGCCGCCCCCGATTGAGCATCACTCGGCTCTTGATCTAGCTGCCAGCCGCAAGCCAGCACCGCTGTTACAACATCCAACCGACTCGCTCAGCAGAAGGGCGCCAGATCATCTAACGGTGCTCTGCATCACCGTTAGATAGATACCGGCTCCCGCGCCGAGGAGGCAGCGCCATGGCTCAACAGCCAGCAACAGGTACGCCGACACGGCCGATCTGTCGGGAGCACCCGAGAGTACGGGAGACGGCATGGCCGAGCAGTCGGAGATCCGTCTAGAGGATCCGCTAGCAGGACTCCCGCTACTGATACCCGTTCCGCAGGCAGCCAGGCTGCTTGGCATCAGCCGCGCAGCGGCCTACCGCTTCGAGAGTGCGGGCCAGCTTCCGACCAAGCGCCTTGGCCGCCGTGTCTACGTCGTCTCAGCCAAGCTGCGGGACTTCATCCAGAGCGAGGATGAGGCAGCGTGAAAGGTCGCGTCTACAAGCGTGGCAACGTCTGGTACTACAGGTTCGACGCCGAGCCAGACCCGCTCACCGGCAAGCGCCGGCAAGTCAATGGCAGCGGCTTCCCGACCGAGAAGGAGGCGTGGAAGCAGTGCCGCAAGGCCATAGCCGATCACGAGCGCGGACAGGTCATCGACACGACCAAACGCAAAGTGGCGGCGGCCTTGGAGGACTGGCTGACCAGGATCGAGCATTCGATCAAGCCATCGATGGCCCAGAACTGGCGAGACTATGCCAGGCACTACGTCATTCCGTACATCGGCGAGCGAGGCGTGCGCGACATCAACGGGGAAATCTGTGCCGCGCTGTACTCCAAGCTGCTGGCCGAAGGGCGCGTCAAGGCCAGGGCTAAACGGGGGCCTACCGAAACCCCGGTCCACACCAGGCGGCTGCCCACGGATGGAAGAGTGCTCCCCTGTCGTCCGCACCGCTACGAGAACACCAGATGCCACCGTCAGCACGAAGAGGACGACCGCACCCTCCACGCGTACCGAGGAGGAAGCGCAAGACCTGGAACGTCGGGCAGCTCAGAACCTTCCTGATGCATGCACGGCATGACCGGTTCTTCGCGCTGTGGGTGCTAGAAGTCACTTCGGGATCAGCGCGTTGCGCTCGGCATAGTCCGCCATACCTGCTCCATCTGCCACATCCGACAGCCCGCGAGCACGCCACAGTGGCAAGAGGCCGACGATGTCAAGACCGGTCATAGAACGCGTCAAGAACGATGCCGTACACAAATCCGTGCACAACGAACAGGGAAGGGGCCGAATCCTTGTTCGGATTCGGCCCCTTGACCTTGGTAGCGGAGGCAGGATTTGAACCTGCGACCTCTGGGTTATGAGCAGTACGACGGGCGTCTCTTGCGTTTCACCCGGTCTCCAGCGGTCGCGCTGACCTCGGAGCTACCCGCGGCGAGCACCGGAACATAGTCGGGGGCAAGCCGACCCGGAGCGCAGGATGCGCAGCGTGTGAGCACCGGAAGCGGCGCGGCAGCATATTTTAACTCTGTCACTCGTAGCCACTGGCCGTTGACAACAAGCGCCTCGGCGAAGATCTTCCATGTCGGCTCATCAGGGAACTGCTCGCCGCGATGACCGTAGACGCCAGGGATGGACTCCAGTGACGCCGCCAGGGCGTCAAGGAACCTGTCCAGCGTCGCGTTCTCCCATTCATCCGGGTGAGCAAGCAGGTCCTCCAGCATCCGTCGCACGACCTCGGCCGCTTCTAGTCGGCTGCCCACGTGGTTAAGGTCGCCGACTTCCGCGAACCTGCCCGTGTCCCATTGACCTTTCATGCACTCATCGTGACGCAAGCGGGGCGGATGCACAGCGCGCCGGGTCGATCTGTGATTCACCTGGCCGGGAGTGTCGAAAGCCCGGCGCGTCGCGGTGGGTCGGCCGCCAAGGCCGTACGCCCGGTGCGGGCGCGGCGGCGCTTGCGCCGCCGCCTTGATAGAAGTACTAAGCGGTACTCTGCAACGCGCTGTCTTCGGGACTGGATATTTAGTTGTCGGCCACGACTGCATGCTTGGTCCTGCGGCTAGAAGGGCGACATCTGGTCGAGTACTCCCTCACATACCTCCACGATCGACGTAGCAACTGGAAGGTCTGCGCGGACGTTTTCTGGTGTGACATCAGGCGTGGTAAACGACGGGTACTCGGACCTGTTCCGCGTTCGTCGCATGCGGTCGAACGGCCTCAGTGTTGCGCCCATAGGCGGGTCAAGTTGGGCTGAGACGGCCGCATACGGCGCGATGTGGCCGCCACGACTGGTAGGGCGCAAACCCTCGTTCTCCAAGACGGCAGTCAGTGCCATACGAGCAGCGTCATAGATACTCTCGTAGGCTCGTTTCGGGTTGGCATCGAGCAGCAGCTCCGCGCTGGCTAGATCCTTGCGTGCTTGCACGAGGAGTTGGTCGGCGTGTTCGCGGTTAGCCGGAACACGTTGCAGTTCTCCGTCGGCGATCAGCCTGTCGACCTGGGAACGGCCTTGATTCCACCTCATGGCAACAGCTCCAGCTTGACCAGGGGACGCTCCTTGATGTGCCGCATGAACGAATCAGCCGGGTCCGGTGCCTCCCAGTACTGTGGGCGGACGCCACTGATATTCACTTCACGCTCGAGGCGGGCCTCCGCCTGGCGTGCTGCCTCATATAGGTCATCGTCGCTCGCGGTACCCACGGCGAGCACGTCCACATCTTTGGGAACGGGACCAGGCTCGCCTAGGTACCGCGCCGCCCAAGATCCGTAAATGTATGCCTGTCGCACCCCCTCGACTACAGACAACACATCCGTAAGGACGGGAAGCGGGCCATAGGTGACCGCGAGCAGGTCGGTAAGCGGACGACTCACCGGACCGGCGGTCTCCGCGCTGAGCAGTCGCGCACGTCCCCGCCTCACCTCGCGCACCAGCCCCGCCGTGACCAGCCGGTCTGCCTCGGTATGCATAATCTTGGGGCTGGCACCGATCAACCGGCCCGCCTCCGTCAGGGTGTAGTCCCTGTCCGGATGCAGGTACAGCAATGCCAGCAGAGCCCCAGTGGCCCGTGACGGCAGCAAGGGCAGCAGCCAGGACGGGTTGTTTTCCATAGAGGAAAGACTAGTTTCCTCTATGGAACGATAGCAAGCGAGCACGCCGACCGTGGCTAGGTGCCATCCGTGCACAAATACAAGCCAAAGACCCGGCTCTCTGTTCGAGAACCGGGTCTGACCTTGGTGGTAGCGGGGGCAGGATTTGAACCTGCGACCTCTGGGTTATGAGCCGAACGACTCACGTCTCCCCCGTCTCGGGCCGTCTGCCGAGTAGCGGTCTACCTCGGCAGACGCCTGGCCAGTGCGTCGCTAAGTGCATGTGCGTCTCTGCCGTCTCGGCCAGTCTCACCGTGTTCGGTTTACAGATTCGTTTACAACATGAGCCGCTGACCTGGCGCTTTGTATGACCGTCCAGGGCCACGAGAGCATGCCGCCTACTGCTAGGAGGTCGGTCAAGCCGGGCCGGTCATCGGCTTCTGCCTCGTAGTCGCCGCCAGGTATATCAAGTGGATAGATCCGCGTGGGATGGGATCGGCGCGGGGCATGGCCGATGGTAGCTGCCATGGTTGTACATGACAGCGACACCGATGCCTGCCCGGCGTGCCGTGGCCGGGGATCGAAGCTGATCCGGTCTCGCCGCGCACTGGTGATCGGCACGCTGATGCGCGGACACGTGTCGGCAACGCGGCGCGATTGCGCTGAGTGCGAGGGCAGAGGCCGTGCGCCCGGATCGCTGCCGGTCGATGTGGGCGATAACCGTGGCTGAGGCACACACGGTCAGCCCGCTTACACTGGCCGCGCGCCAAGCCAAGCTGCCCAAGCCATGGCTCGCTGTCGTCGACGGCGACATGTTGCGCAAGCTGCGATGCAGCCTCGGACTATCGCAGAAGACATTGGCTGACCGTGCCAAGGTGAGCACCCGGACTGTGAACAAACTAGAAAACCTGCCGTCCGCACGTTGCTTGCCTCACATCGCATCGCGCCTGGCCATGGCCTTGAACGAGGATCACACGGTCATAGTCCGCGAACTAGTCAGCATCGTGCATAAGGATGATGGCTAACGACTCTCGGCGCATGTATGCCGGTTAGAAGCTTCAAATGCTTGCGGGATGTAGCGCAGCTTGGTAGCGCGCCTGCTTTGGGAGCAGGAGGCCGCGCGGGTCCGAATCCCGCCATCCCGACCATGTTGATCGACCCGAGGAACACCAGCTTGGAGGCTCCTGAACTGCCGTGGCCCGGGCAAGTCATATTTGCGGGTGGCCAGGAGCATCCGGGGCAGCGCCGCTAGTCACCTGTCCCACCACAGCCGCGACCGACTGATCTCGTCGTCACTTCCTCCGGCACGATGATCTCCGGGTTGGAAGTTGCCGCAGATAGTCAGAGGCAGCCGCTAGCGTTGCCTGAAGGCCAGTAGCGGGAGGTTTGCAGACCATGCCTACTGTGGAACCGGCGATGCTGCCGTTGTTCGGACAGCACCTCGACGCTGCGGCACAGACGGCCGCGCTCTACCCACGCATCCGGTACATGGGCAGCAAGTACAAGCTGCTGCCTCATCTCGCCGAGGTCTTCGCTGAAGTAGGCGGACAGACCGCGCTGGACGCATTCTCGGGTTCCGGAGTGGTGTCCTACCTGCTGAAGCGGCAGGGGTTCACCGTCACGGCTAACGACATGCTAGGTTTCCCTGGCGTGTTGGCATCGGCGACGGTGGCTAACAACTCGACACAACTCACGGCGGCTGACGTGGCGCGCATTACTGGACCGGCGGTCGATGACCGCGACTTTGTCCGTCAAACGTTCACGGGCGTCTTCTTCACACCGGACGACCTCGAGTTCCTCGACTCGGCGTGGTCGCATATCTCCGCCATGAACGGAGACAAGCGGGCGCTTGCGATAAGCGCTCTTATCCTGTCGGCTGCCCGGAAACAACCTCGCGGCGTCTTCACTATCTCGGGCGACCTAAGCAACTACGACGACGGCAGGCGCGATCTTCATTTGCCCATGCGAGATCATTTCGTGGAGCACGTCGAGGATTACAATCGCGCGGTGTTCTCTGGCCAACCGGCACAAATTACCCGGCAAGAAGCATCGCAAATGGAAACACGACCGTACGACCTCGTTTATCTTGACCCCCCGTACGCCCCGCCGACCGATGACAACTGTTATATCAAGCGGTTTCATTTTCTCGAAGGTTTGTCGCGTTACTGGGACGGCGACACGCTGATGATGAACACGCTCACCAAGAAGCTACCGAAACCCATCACCGGTTACAGCAATAAGCGAACGATCGCCGAAGCGTTCCGCGACACATTCAAGCGTTTCATGGATTCCAAAACGATCGTCTTGTCATATGGGTCTAACGCGCTTCCCGACAAAGAAATGATCACGAACTTGCTTCTAGAAGTGAAACGGAACGTTGAAGTGCGGGCCATTCCGCACACTTACCACTACGGAACGCACCAGACTGCCTCACGCCGGTCCGTCGACGAGTACATCTTCATCGCGCGGTAGTCGTGCCAGTCCCCTCATACAACGAATACATCGCGACTCTTAGCCGCCTCACTGAACACGTTGACCCAACTAATCCGACCGCAGAGACCACCGCAATAAAGATGGCTGCTGATTCCCTGTCCGCCCTGCAATCGATCGACTTGGGCACCTTGGAGCAATGGACTAGAGATCACCCCCAGGACGTTCCAGTTCTTGGCCTCACGGTAGGCTTGTCGCAAGAGAAGCTAAAGAATGCCTTGCGGCAGCACATCGGGACGTCGGGCTGGGTAGTGGCGGCTAAAGAGCGACCAGGCGAAATAGTCGCAATGCTCGACACTAAATTCGGCCTCGTGGAAAGCCTGAAGGCGCAGGTTGGTCGCGCTTATAGCTTCGGTGACGTGCTCGTGGCCCGGGCCGGGACGCGGGTAACCGCAGTGTCCGCGTCGACCTCTGGGCGCGTGCTCGAAGATCGAATTGAGGCAATAGCGGTCGAGCTCGGGCTGACCTATCAGACCCGTACTCGCTTTGAAGGACGTTTCGGCAGGACGGCACCATGCGACTTGGCGATTCCAGCGGGCGGTGCAGCGGCACAGATCGTCGTCGCGGCTAAAGCATTCGACTCAACGGGTTCAAAGCTGACCGACGCGGTACGCGAGGTCGAGGAGATGGCTGAGGTCCGCAAGGGCAATCAGAGCGTCATGGCTGCCATCGATGGCGTCGGCTGGCTGAGCCGGGCGAACGACTTGCGCAAAATCCATACGCTCTGGGTTAACGGAGAAATCGACGGCATGTATACCGTCTCAACTCTCCACCGTTTCAAATCCGACCTCCAAGCTGCGGCCCGGTACAAGGGGCTGATCTAGCGAGACCGTGCAACTCATGGAAGACACGGCGGGTCGGGACGGTGGCGCTCGTTGTTGCAGTTATGGCCCTACAGGTCATGGCTGCACGACGGTGTGTTACGTCCTGGCTGCTGACTCGTCGCTCCTTAGGAAGAGTGTCCCCAGCGTTGTTGTGCGGCTTGGCGGCTAATACCGAGCCGGGCTCCGATCTCTGCCCAGGAGTAACCGGCGACGCGAAGCCCGCCGACAGCTCGGCGCACAGCGTCATCGATGTCTTCTGACAGGCAGATCAGATCAGCGAGCGCTTCGATGTCACCGACAGCGACGCGACGGCTGTAAGCCCGCAGGATGCGGCGCGCGAAAGCGGCGTACTCGGAGTTCTCGATGGCCGGCTTCGTGCCTTTTGACGTCAAGTCCTCATTGACAGCGTTTCCAGCGGGAGGATAGTCGGCTTGTTCGGGGGTGGGCTGTGCGGAGCTGGCGGTCATGGCGTCTCCTGGCCTCGTGGCGTCCCACCTGGTGGGCTTCACCCGATAGGCGCCGATCACCGCCTGGAGCGTGACCAGTCAAGGGCCTGGTCCCGAAGGGACTTTCACGATGCTTTGGCCGTCAGCAACCTCGACCAACTTCACGTTGCAATGAGACAGGACTGGCGCGGCCAAAGGATCTTGAAACCCTTGACGGGTCACGTGGAAGGCTGATACTTCCGCGCCGGGTGAAGGCCACCCGCCCGCACTGTCGCTACGGCTATAGCTGCACGCCGGACAGCGACAAACGGACAAAGGCGAAGCGCGATGATCTGGGCCATAGTTCTGGCGACTTGCTCACGCGCGTTGGCCGACGCGCGTCCGGCCGGGCCGTCAAGGCATAGGCCGGGGCGCTGGCGTCGGCCTGCAGCGCCCTTGCACGCCGCCTTGATTCAGATATGGCTCAATTCGGCAACACCGCCGTTCGCCGTTCGCTGATGTTGACGCGGACCGGCGGTCGCTGCGTTATGTCCCAGGTTGCACTAGTGTTCTCGGCGTGGCTGAGACTGTCGGCGGCGAGCCAGTTCTGTGGCGGACATTTGGTGTGCGTGTCGTGCATGAAGGTCCGGAGGTTTGCTTAGGCGAGGTTGATGTCGGGCTGCCGACGGGAGAGCGCGTCTGGCTTTCGGTAGTGCGGTTGCCTCGATCGGTCGGGGTGGCGCTGCTGAATGAGCACGGCGCCGCGTTGCTCGTGCGGCGGTACCGGTTCGCAGTTGAGCGGTGGGGCTGGGAGCTGCCTGGCGGCCAGGTCGACGAGGACGAGAACGACAGCGATGCGGCTGCCCGCGAACTCGAAGATCAGACGGGTTACCGGGCTGGCAGCCTTGAGCCGGTGATCACGTTTCAGCCTGCGGCTGAGGTCGTCGACGGTGAGCGGGTCGTCTTCATGGGCTCTGAGCCGGTTCTGGTCGGTGAGCCGGTGAGTCTGGACGTATCCGAGCGGACTGAATGGGTGCCGCTGGCGTCGGTGCCTGGGTTGATCGCGTCTGGTCAGATTTGGAATGGCGAATCGGTGGTCGGGCTGCTGAGCGTGCTCAGCCGGAATCGCTGACCTGGCAATTTAGCATGTAGCCGACTTGTTTGCTTGACTGCTCGGTCATGCAAGCTGCCGGGGCGATAGCGTCATGCCCGTGGCGACTGATGGCGGCGGTGCCTTCTCTGCCGGTACTACGCGGCGGGCTCTTGAAGTCGCCTGCGCTGCGGCCGGGCTGGATGCCGGTGGCGCTGAGCTGATGAGGCTGGGCGAGAACGCGATTTACCGGCTGCGCGGCAAGCCGCTCGTGGCCAGGATCGCGCGCACTCTCGGCTACCTGCCGGATGTCGAGACCGAGGTCACGGCTGCCCGATGGCTGGAAAGCGAGGATTTCCCGGCGCTGCGACACGCCGGGCCTGTCGTTCAGCCAGTCGTGGCCGATGGTCGGCCGGTGACCTTCTGGGAACTGCTGGGCGACCCGCCTGAGTTCGGAACGGTGCGGGAGCTGGGCATGCTGCTACGCAGGCTGCATGACCTGATGCCACCTTCGTCGCTCGCGCTCCCGCAGTTGGAACCGTTCGGCCGGGTAGAAGGCCGGATCGACGGCGCTGACCTGACCGGGGATGACAAGGCATTCTTGCGGGCACGAATGGTTGAACTGCGGGAACGGTACACCGAGCTGGTGTTCGTGCTGCCGCCGGGGCCGGTTCACGGGGATGCGAGTATCGGCAACATCTTGCGGCGGCAGTCAGACGGGGCGGCGGTGCTGGTCGACTTGGGGGCCACCACCTTCGCGCACACCACGAACCGCTAGTGGTCATCGATCCCGGTGACCACCTTGACCTCGGTGCCGTCCGCGAGGAAGACCCGGCCGACCACGTCCATCTGCCTCAGCTCCATCGCCCGGCCCCGCTCCCACCGCCGGTAATCCTCCCGCCGCCGCTTCCGCCGCTTCGGGTCGATCAGGCCGTGCCGGATCAGCGCCCGGCAGACACTGGAGCGGCCCGGCAGCGGATCAACGCCGGCGCGCTCCAACTCCCACCGGATCCGCGACGGCCCCCAGCCCGGATGATCGCGCCGCATCCCCACGATCCGCGCCTCGACCACCGCGGCCATCTGATGCGGGCAGGTCCCCGGCCGCGAGGAGCGGTCCGCCAGCCCGGCCAGCCCGCCGTCACTGGCATACCGCGACAGCCACTCATGCACCGTCTGCCGCGCCACCCCGTACTGCCGCGCCACCTCAGTAACAGTGGCGCCCTCCTCCAGAACCTCCAGCGCAGCCCGATACCGCTGCTCCACGACACCCAGCTCCACCAGCACGCCCGGCCACCTCCCGCCGCGACCACCCATTGATCGCAGCGAAGCTGACAGAACGCCTCAAAGCCCGTAACCGGCCCGGAGTGTCGCCCGCC